>NZ_JBSKHV010000001.1:0-919679 GCF_057128725.1 Pseudomonas oplopanacis
CGCCCTGCTGAACGGGCAGAGCGAATACCAATCGAAAACCAGTTGAGGGCTTCCCCTCAACCATAGAATCTCCCACATTGGTTTCGGGGTGTCAGCAAATCCCTCGCCCCACACAGATCCCCTGTGGGAGCGAGCCTGCTCGCGAAGGCTGACTGACATTCAACATCAATGTCGACTGAGCCACCGCTTTCGCGAGCAGGCTCGCTCCCACATTGATTTCGGGGTATCAGCAAAGCCTCCTGGCCACCCACAAAGACATGCAGGTGTTTCATCGCCAGACAACAGCTTTCGCTTGATAAAGGACATCCGTCATGTATTTTTATCTGACCAGCCTTTTTCTGGAGACATCCCATGCCACTGGTTCGTGTCGACATCAAAAAACACCAAGACCCTACCTTCGCCAAACGCGCCGGCCAGCTGATTTACGCGGCCATGCACAGCGCCATTGCGGTCCCGGAGAACGATAACTTCCAGATCCTGACGGAACACGATGAACACCATTTCATCTTCGACCCCGGATACTTGGGCATCGACCGCACCGACAATCTGATCATCATCCAGATCACGCTGAGCGAAGGCCGCACGGACGAGAAGAAAAAACTCCTCTACAAAACCATCGCCGAGAGCCTGAATCGCGAACTGGCGGTACGCCTGGAGGATGTTTTCATCAATCTGGTGGAAGTGAAAAAAGAGAACTGGTCGTTCGGCAACGGGATTGCCCAATACGCCCTTTGATTCCCCACCTTTTATACCTGTGAGCCACTGATGCCCCGAGTTTCCCGCAAGCAAGCCGACCTCAACCGCGAAATCATCGTCGAGGCCGCCACGCGGCTGTTTCGCGAGCGAGGCGTGCACGGCATCAGTGTCGTCGACGTCATGGGCGCCGCAGGCCTCACCCATGGCGGCTTCTATGGGCATTTCGAGTCCAAGGAGGCATTGGCGCAGGAAGCCAGTGGTCGGGCGTTCGAGCAGTCGGCTGAACGCTGGCGTGAACGGATCGCCGCCCATGTCGACGACAAGGATGCCGCCCGTCGTGCGCTGATCGAGCCTTACCTGTCGCAGGCCAGCCGCGACAACCCGGGGGACAGTTGCCCGGTGGCGGCCTTTGCCGGGGACATGTGCCACGAAGCGGCCGACAGTGGTTTGCGTCAGACCTTCATGGAGGGGCTCAACCGGTTGCTGAAATCCTATGGCTCGCTGCTGGACTCAGGCGATATTGATGCCGATCGGCAACAGGCGCTGGTGGAGTACTCGCTGATGGTGGGTGCGCTGACCCTGGCCCGCGCCAGCCGCGGTGAGGCGGTATCGGATGAAATTCTCGACGCCGCACGCACCTTTCTGACCTCAAAGGGTTCATCAAACTGAACATCCGCGTGTGCGACTGTTGGCCGTTGCTAAACTGTTCGGGAGCCCGCAATCTGAAGCAACGTTCGAGCCCCGACAATTCCGATGCCCACAGGAGCGCAGCATGCCTGCAACCGTTCTGGTACTGGTTGAAACCATCAATGATTACTTGCCGATTCTCGAACATCAGGGTTTCCACCTGATACTTGCCCCGACCCCCGCCGAACGCGCGGCGGCCATCAGCCGTCATGGCGCGCAGATCGATGCCGTGCTGACACGCGGCCCATTGGGTCTATATGCCGATGAAATCGCCGCCCTGCCCAATCTCAAGATCATCTGCGTGATCGGCGCCGGGTACGAACACGTCGACCTGCAAGCCGCCGCCGACCGCGGCATTACAGTGACCAACGGTGCCGGGGTGAATGCGTCATCGGTCGCCGACCACGCCATGGCCATGCTGCTGGCGCTGGTGCGTGACATCCCGCGCTGTGATGCGGCGGTGCGTCGCGGTGAGTGGCCAAAGATCATGCGCCCTTCCCTCGCTGGCAAGCGCCTGGGCATCCTGGGCCTCGGCGCTGTCGGCATGGCCATCGCCAAACGCGCCGCCAATGGCTTCGACATGACGGTCAGCTACCACAACCGCCAGCATCGCAGCGATGTGCCCTACACCTTCTGCTCAACGCCCACCGAACTGGCGCGCACCTCGGATTTCCTGATCATCGCCACCCCTGGCGGCATTGGCACCAAACACCTGATCAACAAGCCTGTCCTTGAGGCCTTGGGGCCCAACGGGTTCCTCGTCAACATCGCCCGCGCCAGCGTGATCGTCAGCACCGATCTGATCAGTGCGCTTGAGCAACGACGCATTGCCGGTGCCGCACTCGACGTGTTCGATGCCGAACCGCATGTGCCGGAGGCGCTCAAGTCGCTGGCCAACGTGATCCTGACACCTCATGTGGCGGGTTTGTCCCCGGAAGCGACACAAGGCACCGTCGAACTGGTGGGACGCAATCTGGCGGCGTTCTTCTCCGGCAACCCGGTGTTGACCCCCATCGAACTGCCGTCATCGCTGAGCAGCGCTGTGATTTGAGGTTCATTCAAACAGGTGTATCAAAAGCAATGATTGCCCGGCAACACGCTCACCTATAAGGGCCGTTCATGGTTGTGGGTGCCGGGTGCGCGGATTAGATTAGCCAATAGTCGCAGGCCTCCAAAATAAGCAGAAGGGATAAGCATGGCGCTTACTGACCAGTCCACCCGTATCCGCTCTGGCGAAGAACTTGATGCCAGCCTGATCGATCCGTACCTCAAGGCACACATTCCGGGCCTCAGTGGTTTGCCGCAGATCAGCCAGTTTCCCGGCGGCGCGTCGAACCTGACGTACCTGCTGGAATACCCTGAGCAGGAATTCGTCCTGCGTCGCCCGCCGTTCGGCCACAAGGCCAAGTCCGCCCACGACATGGGCCGCGAATTCCGCATTCTCAATCAGCTCAAGGACGGCTTCCCGTACTGCCCCAAAGCCTACGTGCACTGCACCGACGAATCGGTGATCGGCGCCGAGTTCTATGTGATGGAACGGGTCAACGGGATCATCCTGCGCTCCGAACTGCCGCCGGAACTGGGTCTGGATTCGGCAAAAACCGAAGCCCTGTGCAAAAGCTTCATCGACAAGTTCGTTGAACTGCACCGCGTCGACTACAACGCCTACGGCCTGGGTGATCTCGGTAAACCCGAAGGCTATGTCGCCCGCCAGATCAAAGGCTGGAGCGATCGCTACGAAAAAGCCCTGACCCCGGACGCACCACAGTGGGACGTGGTCAAAGCCTGGCTCAACGACAAGATGCCGGCCGACCACCCGACGTCCAGCATCGTCCACAACGACTATCGCTTTGACAACGTGATCCTCGACCCGCAAAACCCGATGCAAATCATCGGTGTGCTCGACTGGGAACTGACGACACTCGGCGACCCGTTGATGGATTTGGGCAACACCCTCGCCTACTGGATCGAAGCCGGCGACCCGGCACCGGTGCAGCTGATGCGCCGCCAGCCCAGCCACGCACCGGGCATGCTGACCCGCCGTGAATTCGTCGACTACTACGCTGAACGCTCGGGCATCCAGATCGACAATTTCGACTTCTACTACACCTATGGCCTGTTCCGCCTGGCGGGCATCGTGCAGCAAATCTACTACCGCTTCTTCCATGGTCAGACCCAGGACAAACGCTTCGCGCAGTTCATTCACATGAACAAACTGCTGGAGCAGATGAGCCTGCAAGTCATCCAGAAATCCAGCCTTTGATTACGCGCCTGGCCCAATAACAAGACTTTTCATAAGAGAACCCCATGTCCAAGACTCAGTTGTTCGACCTCGACGGCAAGATCGCTTTCGTTTCCGGCGCCAGCCGTGGCATCGGTGAAGCCATCGCCAAACTCCTGGCCCAGCAAGGCGCCCACGTCATCGTCTCGAGCCGCAAGCTCGACGGTTGCCAGCATGTGGCCGACGCGATCATCGCCGCCGGCGGCAAAGCCACCGCCGTCGCTTGCCACATCGGTGAAATGGAACAGATCAGCCAGGTCTTCGCCGGCATCAAGGAACAGTTCGGCCGTCTCGACATTCTGGTCAACAACGCAGCGACCAACCCACAGTTCTGCAACGTGCTGGACACCGACCTCAGCGCCTTCCAGAAAACCGTCGACGTCAACATCCGCGGCTACTTCTTCATGTCGGTGGAAGCCGGCAAAATCATGCGCGAAAACGGTGGCGGCAGCATCATCAACGTCGCCTCGATCAACGGCGTCTCGCCGGGCATCTTCCAGGGCATCTACTCGGTGACCAAGGCCGCTGTGATCAACATGACCAAAGTGTTCGCCAAGGAATGCGCGCAGTTCGGCATCCGCTGCAACGCCCTGTTGCCGGGCCTGACCGACACCAAGTTTGCCTCGGCGCTGGTCAAGAACGATGCGATCCTGAAGACTGCATTGCAGCAGATTCCGCTCAAGCGTGTTGCTGATCCGAGTGAAATGGCGGGCGCGGTGTTGTATCTGGCGAGTGATGCGTCGAGCTACACCACTGGGGTTTCGCTGAATGTGGACGGTGGGTTTTTGTCCTGATTTGATTTGCAGGGTGAGCACAAGGCAACCTTGAAACTAATGCCAGTCAGTTAAGCTGACTGGCATTTTTATTTCTGGAAACGAGAAAAGCCTTGGACACTTAGACCTACAGGGCTTCTCGGCAGACTGAGCATTCGAACCCTATGTCAGTATGAGCATCGAATTTTCATTGTCTAGGCGCAACAGTCGCAGCCATACCAACTAACTATTTGGAGAAAGAAAACCCAACTAGAGCACGCTCGAAGGCAGCCACAAGCATAATATAATCTCCAGGGCTTATTTTAAATTCAAGAGCGGCATCAAGCATAACAGCTTCTTCCGGAGTAATTTTACGCCTAAAATAAGCTACAAACTCAATAGCACGCTCAGCACTCAATGGATCAAATACACCAACTTTATCATAATCTACATATTCACTAACCTCTTCAAAATAAATATTTTTTAAAACGCCAGTAACAAAATGAGCTTTCAAATATCCATCATTCCAAAATTTAAAATCATCAGGCTTGCTAGGAAACTCATAAAAATCAGGAATATCAGGAACTTCACTTCCATTCTTCAAGATTGAATCGATAGTTGAGAACTTTATTACTTCAGGCACCTGCTTCCCATTAACAAACATAGAATATGGGCTCAGGATAGATACAGACGTATCATCGAAACTAACAAGGGTTGCCTTTCGCTCACCGCCCCTACCAAAGCTCCCCTTAAGCTCTATCGGATTCCCTACACCTATTACAACAGTGAGTTTTTTCTGCGCTTTGTTGCTGTCCATAATCAAAGCTCCAATTGCCCCAATGAAAACAGACTGTAGCCGTTCGGGTACTTGGCTTCACCTGTCATAACTGACAGTTTTTTAGAGCTATTTGAAATTAAAACCTGTTCTTGCCCCGGAAGCTTTAACCCATGAATCGGCGGAACTGAGTGCGCCAACTGTAGAAGTCGTTCCAGCAACGAGTATGTTTTGCCTGCAATTTCTTAACTGACCGGCATTAATTTCGGGGTAGCCTTTTTCATGGATATTTTTTCAGATAGATAGCGGGTGTCCGGGCGGGCCTCTTCGCGAGCAAGCTCGCTCCCACCATTGCTGTGATCCATTGTGGGAGAGGGCTTGCTCGCGAAGCAGGCAACTCGGTCTATCAGACTTTACCCAGAAGCTTCGGCAGTCTGGGCAGAATTATTCAAGCACCCAGACTTATTGGGTAATGCAACGCGTAGTCGTAGTCATCCGGGTTACTTGCCCATTCTCCGCTCTCGGTTCACCCAACACTTCGGTATTGTCGAGTTTTTCGCAGTGGCGTTCTACCGGGGGAAGCGGAGGTGGTGGAGGCGGCGGACTGGAGCAACCACTGAGGATCGCAATGCAGAAGGCAAGCGACAGCGGCGAAAAAGCACGTTTTCCAAGACTGTTCATAGGCTGACCTGTGGTAAGTAATCGACGTTTTCCGCGACACGACAACAACACCGCGAAGTCGCGGAGCGGTCACAGAAAATTTTACCCTCGCATTTCTTATAGCCCAGCTACCGGCCAATGCCAGCAAATGAACCCCTCAGGCCGATTTTTATCCCGAAAAACGACAGCTCTTACTGATTCTCGCCTGGGCGATGCAAACTATTGCTCTGCAACTCGTAACGCAGCTCTTCAATCAGCGACGCCACCGCTTGCGGCGAACTGAGGCTCGACACCTTCAACCCGCTGACCACAAGGTCGACCTCACCCGAGTCCGGGTGATACAGCTTTACCGTCACCGAGTTGTCTCCCGAGACGCTGCATTCGCAGGCACGAGGTGAAAAGTGTTGCTCCAGCAGCGTACGCAATTGCGTCAGGTAAATCATTGCGATTCTCCCTTCGGCTGACTCGCAACCTCGTCGATTGAAACGCTGTTGAGTGGGCGACACATAGGGCAGTTCCTTGAGCTGTTTCGTAGAGGACGCGAAGGGGTCAAAGACTCCTTTCGCACCCTGACAGCCTAAGGACTGGCGTCTGGCACCAACACCCCCATTTGCACCGCCTGCGCTAGTGCATTTGCACCCTAGCGCTGGCCCTTTGGGCGCCATTCACTGGAGAACAATCCGCGTTCGCGCGCCCACACGATCGCCTCGCTGCGACTGTGAACGTCCAGTTTGGAATACACCGTCGACACGTGGTTGCGCACCGTGTTCAGCGCCAGTTTCAGGCGGACGGCGATCTCCTTGTCGGCCAGCCCTTCGCAGATCAGGCCGAGCACATCGCGCTCGCGAGCCGTCAGGTCGGTGAAGGACACGCTGGGTAACTTTGGTGAGTTGACGCTTTTCACGTTGGCGAGTTTTTCGATCAGCGTACGGCTGAACCAGGAGGCATCTTTCATCACCTCCTCGATCGCCGCGACCAGTTCAAGCTCGGTGCGTTTGCGTTCTGTGATGTCCATCAACACCAACAAATAGCAGGGACTGTCTTGAATATTCACGGTGTCGGCCGAGATCGTGCAGTCGATCAGGAGCGTGTCTTTCTTGCGGACCCTGACATCGACGCGGTCCAGGCTCCCGGCCTTCTCCAGCGCCGCAAACAGCTGCGTGCGTGCGGCCTTGTCGTCGATGAAGTCGATCTCGGCGAGGGTCTTGCCGAGCACTTCCTCACTGGGATACGCCAGGGTGTCGAGAAAGGCTTCGTTAACGTCGATCACCACTTGATCCTGCGCGCTGCACACCAGCGTTGGCACCGGTGTCAGGCGAAAGGCCTTGGCGAAGCGCTCCTCGCTCTGGCGCAGGGCAATTTCGGCTTTATGCCGGGGCTCCATGTCGACGAACGAAAACAGCATGCAGTCTTCTTCGTTCAATTCCAGCGGCTGCCCGGCAACGATCACCTGTTTGCTGCCACCGTCAGCCAAACGCAACTCCGCCTGCATCTGTGGAATCGTGGCGTGCTCGCGCAGACGCTCGATGGCCAGGTCTTTCTTTTCGGCGCCTTCAAGGATGTCCAGTTCATAGGTTGATACGCCGATCACCTGATCGCGGGTGAAACCGGTCATCTCCAGAAAACCGCTGTTGACCTTGATGTAACGCAAATCACTGAGGCGACAGATCACGGCCGGAGCCGGGTTGGCATTGAAGGTCTTTTCGAAGCGCTGCTCGGCACTGGCCCATTCAGTGACGTCGTCCATGATCAGCACCAGCGACTCCGGCTCACCGGCGCTGTCGGCCAGCACCATGCTGCGCACCCGGTGCACCCACAGGCGCTCCTCATCGCCGGTCGGACTCACTTCAACCAGCACATCACTGAACGTTTCGCCCCGGGCGACGCGACTGATCGGATAATTTTCCTTCGGCACCGGGTGATTGTTGCGATAGCGCAAGGCGAAGCGCTTGGCGTACTCCCGGGCGTTGGCGCCCAGTTCGCTGATCTGCCCGAGACCGTGCATGGCCAGCGCTGCGTCATTGGCCCAGAGGATCGTCTGATCGAGCTCCAGCAGAATCACGCCGTCGGACAAACCGGCAATAATCTGCTGTAGCTGGCGACGATTGGTTTCGGTGCTCAGGACGTCCTGGCTCATTGGATCTCCACACATTTAGCGGCACCCATGCACGGCGCCCAGTGAAGATTACGACCGCGCAGGAGTGGGATCGTGCAAAGAACCTGTGCGAGCGAGCTTGCTCGCTCCCACAGGTTTCGAGGGGTGTCAGTCGGGGCCGGACTGCATGTCCAACGAATCCCGCAACCCCGCCAGTTTGCCCGGATTACGCATGATGAAAATCCCCAAGTCAGGCATTTCAGGCCGCCAGTTCACCGCTGGCAATCGCCGCCGACGCCGCCAGCATCGCCCGCAGCAACACCGCACACCCCGCCGCCAGATCATCCGGCGCGGCGTTTTCGATTTCGTTGTGGCTGATGCCGCCTTCGCATGGCACGAAGATCATCCCGGCAGGGCCGAGTTCGGCGAGGAAGATTGCGTCGTGCCCTGCTCCGCTGACGATGTCCATGTGCGACAAGCCCAGGCCTTGCGCGGCGTTGCGCACCGCGTCGACGCAGCCTGGGTCGAAGTACAGCGGCGGGAAGTCTGCCGTCGGGGTGAGTTCGAAGGTCAGGCCGTGTTCATCGCAGGTGGTTTCGATGATTTGGTGGACTTCGGCGATCATCGAGTCCAGGCGTGCCGGCTCCAGATGGCGGAAGTCGAGGGTCATGCGCACTTCGCCGGGGATGACGTTGCGTGAGCCCGGGTAGGCTTGCAGGCAACCGACGGTGCCGCAGGCGTGGGGTTGATGGCCCAGCGCGGCGCGATTGACCGCACCGACGATCACGGCGGCGCCGACCAGGGCGTCCTTGCGCAGGTGCATAGGGGTCGGGCCGGCGTGGGCTTCGACGCCGCGAAGTTTCAGATCGAACCACTTCTGGCCGAGCGCGCCCATCACCACGCCGATGGTTTTGTGCTCGTCTTCGAGGATCGGCCCTTGCTCGATGTGCGCTTCAAAATAAGCGCCGACCGCATGGCCGCTGACCTGACGCGGACCAGCGTAGCCGATGGCGTTGAGTGCCTGGCCCACGGTGATGCCTTCGGCGTCGACCTTGGCAAGGGTTTCTTCGAGGGTGAATTTTTCGGCGAAGACCCCGGAGCCCATCATGCATGGGGCGAAGCGCGAGCCTTCTTCGTTGGTCCAGACCACCACTTCCAGCGGCGCTTCGGTTTCGATGTTCAGGTCGTTGAGGGTGCGTAGCACTTCGACGCCGGCCAGCACGCCGAAGCAGCCATCGAACTTGCCGCCGGTGGGTTGGGTGTCGATGTGGCTGCCGGTCATGACCGGTGGCAGGCTCGGGTTGCGGCCCGGACGGCGGGCGAAGATGTTGCCAACGGCGTCGACGCTGACGGTGCAGCCGGCGTCTTTACACCAGTTGACGAAGATGTCGCGGGCCTGGCGATCGAGGTCCGTCAAGGCCAGGCGGCAGACGCCGCCCTTGACCGTGGCGCCGAGTTTGGCGAGCTCCATGAGGGATTGCCACAGGCGGTCGCGGTTGATGTGCTGATGGGTGGATTGCAGAACGTCTACGGCTGCGTTCATGGTGATCTCCTCAGGCAGTTGTTATAGATTTTTTCTGGTAGTGCTTTGGTGTTGTCGAGGCCGTCTTCGCGAGCAGGCTCGCTCCCACAGGGGACCGTATTCCTAATGTGGGAGCGAGCCTGCTCGCGAAGGGGCCATCCGCTACACCGCAGATTTCGCGACAGAGGGGCTAGGCCGCAACGAGCACAACCCGTAATAAATCACCCCACCCAACGCCGAGCCGGTAAACCAGCCGTAGCTGTAAAACCAGCTGAACGCGTCGCTGCCCAGCGACAGCAGCGTCAACACCACCGGCACACCGAACGCGATAAAGCCGAACCAGTTCCACGCCGGGTAAACGTCATCGCGATACAACCCGGCCAGGTCCAGTTGCTGTTTCTTGATCAGGAAATAGTCCACCACCATGATCCCGGCAATCGGCCCGAGCAAGCTGGAATACCCCAGCAACCAGTTGGAGTAGACCGTCTCCAGGCTCAGGTCTGAAACGATCAACCCAAGCTTTTTCAGCAGCTCATGCCCCATCAGCAACAACCCCACCACCCCGGTGAGTAACACCGCTTTGGTACGGTTGATCAACTTGGGCGCGACGTTCTGGAAATCGTTGGTTGGCGACACGATGTTGGCCGCGGTGTTGGTCGACAGCGTGGCGATGATGATCAGCGCCATGGCCAGCGCGACCCAGACCGGGCTCTGGATATGCCCGATCAGCGTCACCGGGTCGGAGACGGTCACGCCCACCAGTTTCACCGAAGCGGCGGTCATGACCACGCCCAGCGAGGCGAACAGGAACATGGTCAGCGGCAGGCCGATAATCTGCCCGATGATCTGGTCTTTCTGGCTTTTGGCGTAGCGGCTGAAGTCGGGAATGTTCAACGACAAGGTGGCCCAGAAACCGACCATCGCGGTCAGGCCGGCGGCGAAGTAACCCGCCACGCTCGCGCCCTCAGGACGCTTGGCCGGGATCGCCAGCAACTCGGTCATCGACACATTCGGCAGCGCCCACACCAGCAGGCCTGCACCGACCAATATCAACAACGGCGCGGACAGGGTTTCCAGCCATTTGATCGACTCGGCGCCGCGAATCACCACCCACAGGTTAAGCGCCCAGAACACCATGAAACCAATGACTTCGCCGGTGCCGCCCAACGACTTCCAGCCCTCAAATACCGAGCCCAGGAACAGGTGAATGGCCAACCCGCCGAACATCGTCTGAATCCCGAACCAGCCACACGCGACCAGGGCGCGGATCAGGCAAGGAATATTGGAACCGAGAATGCCGAAGCTCGAACGCAGCAGCACCGGAAACGGAATGCCGTACTTGGTGCCGGCGAAAGCGTTCAGCGTCAGGGGGATCAGCACGATGATGTTGGCAAACAGGATCGCCAGCAGCGCCTCACCCACGGACAGCCCGAAATACGCGGTGAGCACGCCACCCAAGGTGTAGGTCGGCACGCAAATCGCCATGCCGATCCACAGCGCGGTGATGTGCCATTTGTTCCAGGTTCGCTCATGCAACTTGGTGGGTGCCATGTCGTGGTTGTAACGGGGACTGTCGAGGACGTCGCTGCCGGCTTCGAGTTCATATAAACCGTTGCGCTCGGTCACTTGCGATCTGATCTGTTGCATGGCCGCTCCACTGTTCTTTGAATTATTTTTTGCTCATCAAGGTGCCGGGACATCAATAAACGTGCCGGTCCACTCGATTACGCATCGGGCAGTTCCATAAAACGTTACAACCAACTGTTTTTATTCATATATCCAGCAAGTCTTCGGCGACATGCCTGTTCACTCAGGCTGAATGCCAGGCAAGTTGTCCGAATCGTCAGGACTCAAACTGGTGCATCAAACTTTTTTGAAACGTTGCGCATCAACCATAGACCATCCTCAAGCGGCTGATTTCACATAGAAAATCTCGTCTATTTTTGGAACCTGTCAAGTGCGTCAAAATGGTGAGAAGCCTCACCATTTTGGTGATTTGTGTATTTAATCCTTATTAATCAAATAGTTAAAACAGATATAAGCTTATAAAAAATATTCTTGCTGATTTCATAAACTCAGACTAGCTTCAATTCCTGACAGCGTTGACAGGAATACACCTGTTGGCGGCAGTTTTATATAAAACACCTAGAACCGGCATAAGCCGGTCATTGCCTGCGAGGAACTCGGAATGTCTCTGTTGATCCGTGGCGCCACCGTTATTACCCATGATGAAAGTTATCGCGCCGACGTCTATTGCGCCGACGGCGTGATCAAAGCCATTGGCGATAATCTTGATGTTCCGGCAGGTGCCGAAGTGCTCGACGGCAGCGGCCAGTACCTGATGCCCGGCGGCATCGATCCGCACACGCACATGCAACTGCCCTTCATGGGCACCGTGGCCAGTGAAGATTTTTTCAGTGGCACGGCGGCAGGACTGGCCGGTGGCACCACGTCGATCATCGACTTCGTGATTCCCAATCCGCAGCAATCGCTGATGGAAGCGTTTCACCAGTGGCGCGGCTGGGCCGAGAAGTCAGCCTCGGATTACGGCTTCCATGTGGCGATCACCTGGTGGAGCGAGCAGGTGCGCGAGGAGATGGCGGAGCTGGTCAGCCACCACGGGGTCAACAGCTTCAAGCATTTCATGGCCTACAAGAACGCGATCATGGCCGCTGACGACACGCTGGTGGCGAGTTTCGAGCGTTGCCTGGAGCTCGGCGCGGTGCCGACCGTGCATGCGGAAAATGGCGAGCTGGTCTATCACCTGCAACGCAAATTGATGGCCCAGGGCATCACCGGCCCGGAAGCGCATCCGCTGTCACGGCCTTCGCAGGTGGAAGGCGAAGCCGCCAGTCGGGCGATCCGCATTGCCGAGACGCTGGGCACGCCGCTGTATCTGGTGCACGTCTCGACCAAAGAAGCCCTCGACGAAATCACCTACGCCCGCAGCAAGGGCCAACAAGTCTACGGCGAAGTGCTGGCCGGGCATTTGCTGCTGGACGACAGCGTTTACCAACACCCGGACTGGCAGACCGCCGCCGGTTACGTGATGAGCCCGCCCTTCCGTCCTCGCGGCCATCAAGAGGCACTGTGGCATGGCTTGCAGTCCGGCAACCTGCACACCACCGCGACCGACCATTGCTGCTTCTGCGCCGAGCAAAAAGCTGCCGGCCGCGACGACTTCAGCAAAATCCCCAACGGCACCGCCGGTATCGAAGACCGCATGGCGGTGCTCTGGGATGAGGGGGTCAACACCGGGCGTCTGTCGATGCAGCACTTCGTGGCGCTGACCTCTACCAACACTGCGAAGATCTTCAACCTCTACCCGCGCAAAGGCGCGATTCGAGTGGGCGCCGATGCGGACCTGGTGCTGTGGGACCCGGAAGGCACGCGGACGATTTCAGCCAAGACCCATCACCAGCAGGTCGACTTCAACATCTTTGAAGGCAAGACCGTGCGCGGCGTGCCGAGCCACACCGTCAGCCAGGGCCGCGTGGTCTGGGCCGATGGTGATTTGCGCGCCGAGCGGGGGGCGGGACGGTATGTCGAACGGCCGGCGTATCCGGCGGTGTTTGATTTGCTGACAAAGCGGGCTGAGTTGAACAGGCCTACTGCTGTGAAACGCTGAAATCGAGGCCTGCGGCCTTCGCGAGCAGGCTCGCTCCCACATTTGGAATGCGTTCCCCTGTGGGAGCGAGCCTGCTCGCGAAGGGGCCAGAACTGGCAATACAAAAACCAATGCCCACCAGAGGCAGCACCTCCATCACCGTGAGGCCACTACCGTGATCAAGACCCTGAACCACCTCCCGCATCCTTACGAGAATGCCGCCGCCCTCGCCGGCCATTTCACCGACCTGGCGCCGCCGCTCAACGACCGCCAGGCTCACCTCGAAGCCTCGCGCTGCCTGTATTGCTACGACGCGCCCTGCGTAAACGCCTGTCCCAGCGAGATCGACATCCCGTCCTTCATCCGCAATATTCATCAAGAAAACGTTCAGGGCGCCGCGCAGAAAATCCTCTCGGCGAACATTCTCGGTGGCAGCTGCGCCCGTGTGTGCCCGACGGAAATCCTCTGCCAGCAAGCCTGCGTGCGCAACAACGACCATGAATGCGCCCCGGTCTTGATCGGCTTGCTGCAACGTTACGCCGTCGACAATGCGCACTTCAGCGAACACCCGTTCCCGCGTGCGGCCTCAACCGGCAAACGCATCGCCGTGGTCGGTGCCGGCCCGGCCGGTTTGTCCTGTGCGCACCGCAGCGCGATGCATGGCCATGACGTGGTGATTTTCGAAGCCCGGGAAAAGGCCGGCGGCCTCAACGAATACGGGATCGCCAAGTACAAACTGGTGGACGATTACGCGCAAAAGGAACTGGAGTTCCTGCTGCAAATCGGGGGCATCGAAATCCGTCACGGGCAAAAACTCGGCGACAACCTGACCCTCAGCGACTTGCATCAACAATTCGACGCGGTGTTTCTCGGCCTCGGCCTGAATGCCAGCAAACAACTCGGCCTGGCCCATGAAGAGGCGCCCGGCTTGCTCGCCGCCACCGAGTACATTCGCGAACTGCGCCAGGCCGATGACCTGACGCAACTGCCGCTGGCCGATCACTGCATCGTCCTCGGCGCCGGCAACACCGCCATCGACATGGCCGTGCAAATGGCTCGTCTCGGCGCTCGCGACGTCAATCTGGTGTACCGCCGTGGCGTTGAAGAAATGGGCGCCACCGGTCACGAACAGGACATCGCCAAGGCCAATCAGGTGCGTTTACTGACGTGGGCGCAACCGGAAGAAGTGCTGCTCGACGACCAAGGCAAGGTGCGCGGCATGCGCTTCGCCCGCACGCATCTGGTGGACGGCCGCCTGCAAACCACTGGACAAACCTTCGAACTGGCCGCTGACGCCATCTTCAAAGCCATCGGCCAGGCCTTTGACGGCAGCGCCCTCGCCGACCCGCTGGCCCGTGAACTCAAGCGTCAGGGCGAACGGATTCAGGTCGACGACCAGCTGCGCACCAGCATCCCCGGCGTGTATGCCGGCGGCGACTGCACCAGCCTCGATCAGGACCTCACCGTGCAAGCCGTACAACATGGCAAACGCGCCGCCGAGGCGATCAACGCTCAATTGATGCTCAACGTGGAGGCTGCGTAAATGGCCGATCTCTCGATTGTCTTCGCCGGCATCAAAGCGCCCAATCCGTTCTGGCTTGCGTCCGCGCCACCGACCGACAAAGCGTACAACGTGGTCCGCGCCTTCGAGGCAGGCTGGGGCGGCGTGGTCTGGAAAACCCTGGGTGAAGACCCGGCGGCGGTCAACGTGTCGTCGCGCTATTCGGCGCATTTCGGTGCCAACCGTGAGGTGGTGGGCTTCAACAACATCGAGCTGATCACCGACCGCTCGCTGGAGATCAACCTGCGGGAAATCACCCAGGTCAAAAAGGACTGGCCGGACCGCGCGTTGATCGTGTCGCTGATGGTGCCCTGTGTTGAAGAGTCATGGAAATTCATCCTGCCGCTGGTGGAAGCCACCGGCGCCGACGGCATCGAACTGAACTTCGGCTGCCCTCACGGCATGCCGGAACGCGGCATGGGCGCGGCCGTTGGCCAGGTGCCGGAGTATGTCGAACAGGTGACTCGCTGGTGCAAGACGTATTGCTCGCTGCCGGTGATCGTCAAGCTCACACCGAACATCACCGACATCCGCGTCGCCGCCCGCGCGGCCCATCGCGGGGGTGCGGATGCGGTGTCGCTGATCAACACCATCAACTCGATCACCAGCGTCAACCTCGAGCGCATGGTCGCCAACCCGGTCGTGGGCAGCCAAAGCACCCATGGCGGTTATTGCGGGTCGGCGGTGAAGCCGATTGCGCTGAACATGGTCGCCGAAATCGCCCGTGACCCGCAGACCCAGGGCCTGCCGATCTCTGGCATTGGCGGCATTGGCAGTTGGCGCGATGCGGCGGAATTTATTGCGTTGGGCAGCGGCTCGGTGCAGGTCTGCACGGCGGCGATGCTGCACGGCTTCAGGATTGTCGAGGAGATGAAGGACGGTTTGTCACGCTGGATGGACAGTCAGGGCTACGCCAGTATTTCGGAGTTTTCCGGCCGGGCCGTGGGCAATACCACGGACTGGAAGTACCTCGATATCAACTATCAGGTGATCGCCAAGATTGATCAGGAAGCATGCATCGGTTGTGGGCGCTGCCACATTGCTTGCGAGGATACGTCGCACCAGGCGATTGCCAGCGTGAAGCAGGCGGACGGGACGCATCAGTATTCAGTGATTGATGAGGAGTGTGTGGGCTGCAATCTGTGCCAGATTACCTGCCCGGTGCAGGATTGCATCGAGATGGTGCCGATGGACACGGGCAAGCCGTTTCTGGATTGGAATCATGATCCGAGGAATCCGTACCATGTAGCTGTCTGAGTTTTGCTGCGCCTGAACTGGCCCCTTCGCGAGCAGGCTCGCTCCCACATTTTGAATGCATTTCAACTGTGGGAGCGAGCCTGCTCGCGAAGGGGCCTACAGCAACACCGCACAAATCACGGCTCCAACCCGATCCCCCGCAAAATCACACTGGTCACCGTCTGCACCGCCCGCTCGAACTGCATGTCCGACAACGGCTGGTGATCATTCAGGATATTCACCTGATGATCAAAGTCCGCGTAGTGCTGGGTCGACGCCCAGATCATGTACAGCAGGCTCGAAGGCTCCACCGGCAGGATGCGTTTATCGCACACCCACTGACGGATTTTCGCTTCTTTCATCTTCGCCCAGTCGTACAGGCTGACGTCCAGCGCCTCACCGAGTGTCGGCGCGCCGTGGATGATCTCGTTAGCCCAGACTTTCGACCCGTAAGGCCGGCTGCGTGAATGGTTCATCTTGGCGCGGATGTAGCTGCTGAGGACCACACGCGGATCGTCGAACATCTCGAAGCACAACGCGTCCTGCTTCCACACTTCCAGCAGATCGAACAACACCGCGCTGTACAGTTCGGTCTTGGTGCTGAAGTAGTAATGCAGGTTGGAGCGCGGCAGTTGCACCTCGGCAGCGATGTCGGCCATGGCGGTGCCGCCAAAGCCTTTTTCGGCGAAGACCTTTTCCGCTCCCAGCAGAATTTTCTCGACGTTACTGCGACGAATCCCGATCTTGTGATTGCCCATGAGGGCTCCCTGACGCCAGCGTTGACCAAGACTAGCATCCGGCTCCACGTCACGGCGACAGGCTAAAACGAAACTTCGACACTCAGCTGTCGGCGGGTAAACTGGCGTCACTTCGAACCTGCCTCAGAGGTATTCACGATGCTCAAGAAAGCCCTGGTCACCACCGCCCTCCTCGGCTCGCTGCTGGCCGCTTCGTCGGTATGGGCCCACGCCCATCTCAAAGGCCAAACCCCGGCCGCCGACAGCACCGTGAGCGCGCCATTAGAGTTGCGCCTGGAATTTTCCGAAGGCGTTGAAGCGACGTTCACCAAGGTCACGATCACCAAGGACGGCGTCGCGGTGCCGCTCAAGAGCCTCGCCACCGAAGGCAGCGACAAGAAAATCCTGATCGTCACGCCTGCCGCGCCGCTGACCGCGGGCGCCTACAAAGTCGAGTGGCACGCGGTGTCCGTCGACACCCACAAAAGCGAAGGCGCCTACGGCTTCAAGGTTGGCCAGTAATTCATGACGAGCGCGATGGTGCTGTGTCGCTTTGTGCATTTCACCATGGTGCTGATGCTGTTCGGGGCGTGGGTGTTTCGGCCGTTGTTGCTCAACGGCAGCGCTGAACACCTGGATCGAAAGCTGGCGTTGACCAGTCGTTGGCTGGCGACGGTGGCGCTGGGCAGCGGCGTTGCCTGGTTGCTGCTGATCACCGCGAGCATGGCCGGTGCGTGGGACGCGGCGTTCGATCTGTCGACCCTGCACCTGGTGTTGGGCAATACGTTTTTTGGCCAGGTCTGGCGCTGGCACTTGCTGCTCAATGGGGTGTTGGTGGCGTTGCTGATGAGTCCGTGGCGGGCCAACATGCCGCTGCGAATCGGCCTCGCCAGCCTGTTGCTGGCGACCCTCGCGCCGGTCGGTCACGGCGCAATGCTCGACGGGCTCAATGGCCAATTGTTGATGCTCAACCAAGTCGTTCACCTGACCTGCGTGGGCGCCTGGCTCGGCGGATTGATGCTGTTGGTGATGATCTTGCGTCAACCGGCAGAGCAACCCGTCAAAGCGATATTGCAGCGGTTTAGTGGTGTCGGTTACGCCTTGGTGGCGGGATTGCTGATCACAGGGTTGATCAACGTCCGGGTCTTGACCGGGGTGTTTTGGCCGACACCATTGTTCACTGGATTTGCGTTGATCCTGTTGATCAAAGTGGCGCTGATTGCGGCGATGCTCGGTTTGGCGCTGTTCAATCGCCTGCGCATCAACGATTGCGAGCAGCGTCTGTCGACACTGAAAACCAGCGTGATTCTCGAATGGCTGCTGGGCATGGGCGCGGTCGCAGCCGTGTCCCTCCTCGGCACCATGCCCCCCATGATTTCCGCCTGATAATCCAATCCCTGTGGGAGCGAGCCGGCTCGCTCCCACAGGGTTTTTCTGTGTCCAGACCAATGGCGACAGGTCATCGTACAACTTCTGATTGACAAGCCCTCAAGCCCTCGCAAATAATCGCCGGCAATGTTGTACGACGACGTATGACAAAAATAAAAACAACAAGAAGTATGGGAGCGTCACAGTGAGCAAGCTCGTCCGCAATTCGTCCGCCCGCACCCCAAATCCGATTTTCAAACGCCGTCATACCCTGAGCCTCATTGGTTGCAGCGGCCTGGCCCTCGCCCTGCCGATGTCCGGCCATGCCGAAGGGTTCACTGACGACGCCAAGGCCACGCTGAACCTGCGCAACGCCTACTTCAACCGCAACTACACCAACCCGGCGTATCCGCAGGGCAAGGCTGAAGAGTGGACGCAAAACTTCATCCTCGACGCCAAATCCGGTTTCACCCAGGGCACCGTCGGGTTCGGCCTGGATGTGCTGGGACTGTACTCGGTCAAACTCGATGGCGGTAAAGGCACCGGCGGTACCCAACTGCTGCCGCTGGACCATGATGGCCGCCCGGCGGACACCTTCGGTCGCACCGACGTAGCATTCAAGACCCGGCTGTCGAAGACCGAGTTGAAGATCGGTGACTGGATGCCGGTGCTTCCGATCCTGCGCTCCGATGATGGTCGTTCCCTGCCGCAAACCTTCCGCGGTGGCCAGGTGACGTCCACCGAGATCAGCGGTCTGACGCTGTATGGCGGCCAGTTCCAGAAAAACAGCCCGCGCAATGACTCGAGCATGGATGACATGTTCATGAACGGCAAATCCGCCTCCATCACCTCAGATCGTTTCAACTTCGGCGGCGGTGAATACACGTTCAACGACAAACACACTCAGGTCGGCGTTTGGTACGACGAGCTCAGCGACATCTACCAGCAACAGTATTTCAACCTGAACCACACCCAACCGCTTGGCGACTGGACCCTCGGCGCCAACCTTGGTTACTTCATCGGTAAGGAAAACGGCAGCGCCCTGGCCGGCGATCTCGACAACAAAACCGCGTTCGCCATGCTCTCGGCCAAATACGGCGGCAACACTTTCTATGTCGGTCTGCAAAAGCTGACCGGCGATGATCAATGGATGCGCGTCAACGGTACCAGCGGCGGCACCCTGGCCAACGACAGCTACAACTCCAGCTACGATAACGCCAGGGAAAAATCCTGGCAGGTGCGCCACGACTACAACTTCGTTGCCCTCGGTATTCCCGGCCTGACCATGATGAACCGGTACATTAGCGGCGATAACGTACACACCGGCACGATCACCGACGGCGAAGAATGGGGCCGTGAATCCGAACTGGCCTACACCGTACAGAGCGGGCCGTTGAAAAACCTCAACGTCAAATGGCGTAACGCGAGCATTCGCAAGAGCTTCAGCACCAACGAATTCGATGAGAACCGTATTTTCATCAACTACCCGATTTCGCTGTTGTAATAGCAATCTTTCACTGACTGGGATGAACCCTGTGGCGAGGGGGCTTGCCCCCTCGCCACAAAATTAATGTGTTTATGATGAGAAACGACCCTCCGTCCATTTCAACCAACGTCGCGTTGACAAGACCCGGAGAGCCTTACGATACTTCAGCAAAGTCGTACGACAACCTACAACGACTCAATAACAACAACTGTTTGTCCAGGATTCCCATGACTACTACAACCACCCGCCTCCCTTTCAATCGCCTGCTGCTGACCGGTGCCGCCGGTGGCCTGGGTAAAGTCTTGCGCGAAACCCTGCGCCCTTATGCCAATGTCATTCGCCTGTCCGACATCGCTGACATAGCCCCGGCCATCGATGACCGCGAAGAAATCGTGCCGTGCGATCTGGCAGACAAGCAGGCCGTGCATCAACTGGTCGAAGGCGTGGACGCGATCCTGCACTTTGGCGGCGTTTCGACCGAGCACTCGTTCGAGCAGATCCTCGGTGCCAACATCTGCGGCGTGTTCCACATCTACGAAGCCGCGCGCCGCCACGGTGTGAAGCGCGTGATCTTCGCCAGCTCCAACCACGTGATCGGTTTCTACAAGCAAGACCAGGTCATCGACGCCCACTCCCCACGTCGCCCGGACAGCTATTACGGTTTGTCCAAGTCCTACGGCGAGGACATGGCCAGTTTTTACTTCGATCGCTACGGCATCGAGACCGTCAGCGTGCGTATCGGCTCCTCGTTCGCAGAACCGCAAAACCGCCGCATGATGAGCACGTGGCTGAGCTTCGGCGACCTGACCCAATTGCTGGAGTGCGCGTTGTACGCCCCGAACGTCGGCCACACCGTGGTGTATGGCGTGTCCGACAACAAGAACGTTTGGTGGGACAATCGCTTCGCATCCGGCCTGGGTTATCAACCACAGGACAACTCCGAAGTATTCCGCGAAAAAGTCGAGGCCCAACCGATGCCGGCCGCTGATGACCCGGCGATGGTTTACCAGGGTGGTGCGTTTGTCGCGTCGGGTCCGTTCGGCGACTGACCCCCAACAACAAAAAACCAAGGGAATGAGTGGCCATGCAAGCCGAATTGATTGTCGATGCCCGTAACGCTGTCGGTGAATGCCCGGTGTGGGTCCCTGAGGAAAACGCCCTGTACTGGGTCGATATTCCTGCCGGCGCCCTGCAACGCTGGAGTGCCGCGAGCGGAAAAGTCGATACGTGGACCGCGCCGGAAATGCTCGCGTGCATCACCCGCCACCGCGACGGTGGCTGGGTGGCCGGGATGGAAAGCGGGTTCTTCCATCTGCACCCGCACACTGACGGCAGCCTCGACAGTCAATTGCTCGCCCACGTCGACCACGCCCGCACGGACATGCGTCTGAACGATGGTCGTTGCGACCGTCAGGGACGTTTCTGGGCGGGCAGCATGGTGCTGAACATGGGCGCCAACGCGGCGGACGGTACGCTTTACCGCTACAGCGCCGGTCAACACGGGCCGATTGAGGCACGACTGGGCGGGTTTATCGTTCCCAACGGCCTGGGTTTCAGCCCGGATGGGCGGACGATGTACCTGTCCGACTCGCATCCTCACGTTCAGAAAATCTGGGCCTTTGACTACGACCTCGACAGCGGCACGCCGTCGAATCGGCGGTTGTTTGTCGACATGAATCAATTCGCCGGTCGTCCTGACGGTGCGGCGGTGGATGCCGACGGTTGCTACTGGATCTGCGGCAATGACGCCGGGGTGATTCACCGCTTTACCCCTGACGGCCGACTGGATCGCTCCCTCGCCGTCCCGGTGAAAAAACCCAGCATGTGCGCCTTCGGTGGCAGTCGCCTGGACACGCTGTTTGTGACCTCGATCCGCCCCGGTGACGACCAGGATGAGCAGTCGCTGGCCGGCGGTGTGTTTGCCCTCGATCCGGGTGTCACCGGGTTGCCGGAACCGCTGTTCAATGATTCCCTGACTGCATTTAAAAGATAAGCCCCAGCCCCCTGTGGCGAGGGAGCTTGCTCCCGCTGGGTCGCGCAGCGGCCCACGACAATCTTTCATTTGTAACGAGGCAGCTTTATTGGCGACTGCTTCGCAGCCGAGCGGGAGCAAGCTCCCTCGCCACGATGTCCTCATTGAGCCAGGCATTTCACAATGACAATGACACTTCTCGAACTCGAAGACGAACTGACCCACCTCACCCTCGCGCCCGAGCTCGGTGGCAGCCTCGTCAACTGGACGGTTCGCAGCACCGGTCAACCGCTGCTCCGTCACAATGACGCCCAGGCGCTGAACACTGGCCTGCCGGGCAAACTCGGTTGCTATCCCCTGGCGCCGTGGTCCAACCGCATCGCCGAAGGTGGTTTCGATTGCCCCGAGGGCTGGCTGGCCTTGACGCCCAACAGCCTCACCGATCCGCTGCCGATTCACGGCAGCGCCTGGCAGCAACCGTGGCAAGTGGTGTCGCAATCAGCCAACGAAGTGGTCCTGCAACTCGACAGCAGCACGCCGTTCGCTTATCGCGCCCGGCAACGGTTTCATCTGAGCAAGGGCCAGCTGAGCATCGATTTACAGGTCACCCACCTGGCCGACCGCGCCGCGTGGCATGGCCTCGGTTTGCACCCCTACTTTCCGCGCACGACGAACACGCAGCTACAGGCCAAGGCCGAAAAAGTCTGGTTGTGCGATGGCTCGAAACTGCCGACCGAGTTGATCGAGTTGCCCGCCGATTGGGACTTCCGTCAACTGGGCGCCTTACCCGCAACCCTGGTCGACAACGGTTTCTGCCACTGGGACGGTCATTGCCTGATCCAGCAACCCGACCTTGGATATACGTTGGAATGCCAGGCCACGGGAAGCGATTACTACCTGCTCTACTGCCCGGTC
Source organism: Pseudomonas oplopanacis (assembly GCF_057128725.1). Classification (NCBI taxonomy): domain Bacteria; kingdom Pseudomonadati; phylum Pseudomonadota; class Gammaproteobacteria; order Pseudomonadales; family Pseudomonadaceae; genus Pseudomonas; species Pseudomonas oplopanacis. The sequence continues at coordinate 22,351 of NZ_JBSKHV010000001.1, forward strand.
GGTCTGGGGTTTTTCTGCATCGAACCAGTGAGCCACCCCGTCAACGCGCATCACCTGCCCGGCCGGCCAGGGCTGCGGTTGCTGGAGCAAGGTCAGTCGGCGGAACTTGGGTTCAGCCTGCAGTATCGAGCGCTCAGATAACGCCAAGCATCTGACTCAGCGCCGCACGCAGCTTGCCGGGTTTCACCGGTTTGTTCAGCAGCGGCGCGCCGAGTCGCTGCAACGAGCGTCGACACTGATCCGTGCGGTCCGCCGTGATAATCACCGCCGGAATCACCTGGCCGTAATGCTCACGCAAATGCCTGACCACATCGCAGCCCACTACGCCATGATCGAGGTGATAGTCCGCCAGGATCAGTTCCGGGGCTTGCCCACGCAGCGCCGCCAACGCCGAGGATTCATCCGTGGCCGTGACCACCTCGCACCCCCACTGCCCGAGCAGCGCGCTCATGCTCTCAAGAATGCTGACTTCGTTGTCCAGCACCAGCAGGCGTCGGCCCGGCAAGGGATTGCCCGTGGTCAACTGAGGCGCAGCCTGACGGATCGGCAGCGGTATCTCATGGGAAATCGGTACGTCGATGCTGAACATCGAACCTCGTCCCGGCACCGACTTAACCCGAATCCGATAACCGAGAATCTTGCCGATGCGCTCGACAATGGCCAGGCCCAACCCCACGCCTTTGCGGTCAGAGGCGCGTCCGACGTCGAGTTGGTTGAACTCCAGGAAAATCGAGTCCAGTCGGTCCGCGGCGATGCCACGCCCGGTGTCCCAGACCTCCAGGCGCAGCATTTCGCCGCGACGCCGTGCGCCCAGCAGGATGCTGCCCTCGTCGGTATAGCGACAGGCATTACTGAGGAAGTTACGCAGGATGCGCGTCATCAGGCGCAAGTCGGTGCTGATGGCGTGCTCGCCCACATGCACGCGCAGGTTCAACCCGGCCGCCTCGGCGACCGACTGGAATTCGGACACCAGCGGCCCGAGCAATTCGTCGAGACGATAAAGGGCAACGTCGGGTTTCACCGCGGCCTGATCGAGCCGGGAAATATCCAGCAAATCAGTGAGCAAATCTTCCGCACCTTCCAGCGCCTGATGAGTGCGCTCGACCAGGACCTGTTCAACGTCCGGCAGTTTTCGTTCACGCAACGTCGAGATCAGCAAGCGCGCGGCGTTAAGCGGTTGCAGCAGGTCGTGACTGGCCGCCGCGAGGTACTTGTCCTTGCTGCGATTGGCGGCCTCGGCGGCGTCGCGGGCATCGCGCAAGGCTTCGGCGATCTGCTTGCGCTGGGTGATTTGCTGTTGCAGGTTACGGTTGGCTTCCAGTAACTCATCGGTGCGTGCAGTGACCCGTTGCTCCAGCTCATCGTTGAGTTGTTGTAAACGCTGCTGCGCTTGTTTGCGTTCGGTGATGTCGGCGACAAACCCTTCAACCAGGCCTTCCTGATCGGGCTTGAGCAACAGGTTCATCAATACATCGAGGCTGCTGCCGTCCTTGCGCCGCAACTGGGTTTCATACCCGTGCAGGCTGCGTTGATGCTTGAGGATCTCGCCGATATTTTCCAGCTCACTGGCCCCGCCGACAAACAGGTTGCTCGCCAGATCCGCCAGGGAAAACAGCACCTCTTGCGGGTCCTGATAGCCGAGCATGTGCGCCAACGCCGGGTTGGCGGCTCGCATGCCTTCTTGCAGGCTGGCCTGGAAAATCCCCTGGACTGCGTTTTCGAACAACCATTTGTAGCGATTGCGCTCGGCTTCCAGTTCGTCGAGCCGCGCGGCCAGTTCCGGGTAATGGCTCTTGCGCGCCGAATGGCTGCCTAACCCCAGTAACCCCGCCAGCGCCCGTTGCTGATCGTCAGAGGGCTTCGCCATAGACGACCTCGACATCACGCTGACTGGATTCGCGCGGATTGGTCAGGATGCACGGGTCGTGCATGGCGTGTTGTGACAGGAACGGAATGTCCGCCGTACTGACCCCGTGCAAGCCCAGGGTCTCGTGGAAGCCGATTGCGTGTTTGAGCGCAATCAGGTGCTCCACCAGCCGCGCGCAGATCTGCCGATGGTTCAGGCCACGGCAATCGATGCCGAACGTCTCGGCGATGACCTTGAAGCGATCGGGCGCCGAGCTGTAGTTGAACGCCACCACATGTTCCACCAACACCGCGTTGCACAGGCCATGGGGCAGGTCGAGAAACCCGCCCAGGCTATGGGACATGGCGTGCACCGCGCCGAGAATCGCGTTGGAGAACGCCAGCCCGGCTTGCATGCTGCCGAGCATGATCTTCTCGCGCAGGGCGATGTCCGTGGGGTTGGCAATCATTTGCACCAGGTTGCCGTTGATCAACCGCATCGCTTCCAGCGCATGGGGATCGGTCAGTGGCCCGTGGCCGGTGGAGACAAAGGCCTCGATGGCGTGCACCAACGCGTCGATGCCGGTACACGCCGACAGGAACGGGTCCATGCTCAGGGTCGTTTCCGGGTCGATCAACGAGACGTCCGGCACCACCGCTTTGCTGACGATGGAGAACTTCATGCGTTCTTGCTGGTTGGAAATGATCACGAACTGCGACACATCAGCCGACGTGCCGGCGGTGGTCGGAATCAGGATCAGGGGCGGGCTGGGCACGCGAATGGTGTCCACGCCTTCGAATTCGAGAATGCTGCGTCCGTGAGCCACGACAATGCCGATGCCTTTGCCGCAATCCATCGGGCTGCCACCGCCGACGGCGACGATCACATCGCAATGGTTTTCCCGGTACAGCTCGGCGCCGAGCATCACTTCTTCGACCCGTGGGTTGGGCGAGACATCGGCGTACAGGAAGTAATCGATACCCAAGGCTTGCAGGCTGGCCTCGACATCGGCGACCCAACCGGCGGCAATCACCCCGGGGTCGCTGACCACCAGCACTTTGCGGGCACCGAAGGTCTTGGCGTAATTACCGACGTTGTGCCGACAGCCGGCACCGAAGATGATTTCTGGAGACACGAACTTACGCAGCTGGCTGAGACTCTGGCTCATTGGAAAGCCTGTTTTTATTGTTTTGGAAGTTAGAACCCACACTAAACCATCCGGCTGCGAATGCAATCAGACCAAAGAACACTCTGAATTCACCGCAAAGCTCGCTCCCACAAGGGCGACTATCCGCGGTAGATCAGCTGCGAAGCCTTCTCGTTGCGCAGCGTCAGGTGTTCCATGCCCTGCCCCACCGCCTCGGCTTCTTCCCGGGCCTTGAGGATCACGCCGTGGTGCGGTGACTTGCTGCACACCGGGTCGGCATTGGCGGCATCACCGGTGAGCATGAACGCCTGGCAACGGCAGCCGCCCAGATCCTTGTGCTTTTCATCGCAGGAGCGGCACGGTTCCTTCATCCAGTCATCGCCACGAAAACGGTTGAAGCCAAACGAATCGGTCCAGATGTGCTCGATGCTGTGCTCGCGCACGTTGGGAAACTGCACCGGCAACTGGCGGGCGCTGTGGCAAGGCAGCGCGGTACCGTCCGGGGTGATGTCGAGAAACAGATTGGCCCAACCATTCATGCAGGTTTTGGGGCGCTCTTCGTAATAATCCGGGGTGACGAAGATCAGCTTGCACGGATGGCCCTGGGCCTCAAGCCGCGCGCGATACTCGTTGGTGATGCGCTCGGCCCGCTGCAGTTGTTCGCGGGTTGGCAGCAGGCCGACGCGATTGAGTTCGGCCCAGCCGTAGAATTGGCACGTAGCCAACTCGACAAAATCCGCTTCCAGCGCCAGGCACAAGTCGATGATCTGTGCGATCTGGTCAATATTGTGCCGATGGGTGACGAAGTTCAGCACCATGGGATACCCCTGCGCTTTTACCGCGCGGGCCATGGCCAGTTTCTGGGCGAAGGCCTTGCGGGAGCCAGCGAGCATGTTGTTGACCGCTTCGTCCGCCGCCTGAAAGCTGATCTGGATATGGTCCAGCCCGGCCACCTTGAAGTCGCGGACCTTCTGCTCGGTCAAGCCGATGCCCGAGGTGATCAGGTTGGTGTAGTAGCCCATGTCTCGCGCGGCTTTGATCAGTTCGGCCAGGTCCTGTCGCACCAATGGCTCTCCGCCGGAAAAACCCAATTGCGCGGCACCCATTTCGCGGGCCTCGCGAAACACCCGAATCCACTCTTCGGTACTCAGTTCCTCGCCATGCCGGGCAAAATCCAGCGGGTTGGAACAATACGGGCATTGCAGCGGGCAACGGTAGGTCAGCTCCGCCAACAGCCACAGCGGTGGGCCGACGGGTGAATCATTCAATCCAGAATTGCGCATGGGCCACCTCCAGGAATGCCAGCACATCCTCATCAATCCCAGGCACACCCGGAAAACTCGCGGTCAGTAGCGCAATGATCGCCGAGACACTGCGCCGGCCATTCACCAGATCGAGGATCTGCCCGGCGCTGGCGTTGAGTTTGATCATGCCTTCGGGGTACAGCAGCACGTGACAGTCCTGACGGGGCTCCCATTGCAAACGAAAGCCCTGGCGCAACGACGGCAATAACTCGCGATGGATCAGGCTCACAGGGCAATCCCCCGGTGCCAGACGTTGCTGGCCGTGACGGTGTGATAAGGCGGGCGTTCCAGCTCGTAGGCCATGCTCATGGCGTCGAGCATGCTCCACAGCACGTCAAGTTTGAATTGCAGGATCTCGAGCATGCGTTGCTGCGCCTCGCGCGTGACGTAGTGCGCCAGGGTAATGCGCAAGCCGTGCTCAACATCGCGCCGGGCCTGACTCAAACGGGTGCGAAAATAGTCATAACCGGCAACGTCGATCCACGGGTAATGCGTCGGCCAGGCGTCGAGTCGAGACTGATGGATCTGCGGGGCGAACAACTCGGTCAGCGAACTGCTCGCCGCTTCCTGCCAGCAGGCACGACGGGCGAAATTGACATAGGCATCGACGGCGAACCTCACGCCGGGCAGCACCCGTTCCTGGGACAGAATCTGTTCGCGATCAAGCCCCACCGCTTCGCCCAGACGCAGCCAGGCTTCGATGCCGCCTTCACTGCCGGGCACGCCGTCGTGGTCGAGAATCCGTTGCAACCACTCACGGCGCACCTCACGGTCCGGGCAGTTGGCGAGGATCGCGGCATCCTTGAGCGGAATGTTTACCTGGTAGTAAAAACGATTGGCGACCCAGCCCTGAATCTGCTCGCGGCTCGCGCGGCCGGCGTACATGGCCTGGTGGAATGGGTGATGGATGTGGTAGTAGGCGCCTTTCGCGCGCAGGGCGGCTTCGAATTCGGTGGGGGTCATGGGTGTGTCAGTCATTTTTATTCTCCTTCGCGTTCTGCGGTGCCCGGACTGTCCTCTTCGCGAGCAGGCTCGCTCCCACAAGGTTCGAGGTGATCCCTGTGGGAGCGAGCCTGCTCGCGATGGGGCCATCCGCTACAGCTCGATACTCATGCCGTCATAAGCCACTTCAATCCCGCGCCGTTCCAGCAAGGCCCGTTCGGCCGAGTCTTCGTCGAGGATCGGGTTGGTGTTGTTGATGTGGATCAGCACCTTGCGCTGGCGGGTAAAACCTTCCAGCACCTCAAGCATCCCGCCGGGGCCGCTTTGCGACAGGTGGCCCATTTCGCGGCCCAGGCTCTGACCGACTTCGCAGACGCGCATTTCGTCGTCACGCCACAGGGTGCCGTCCAGCAGCAGGCAATCGGCACGCCGCATCCAGCCCAGTACTTCGTCATCGACTTGCCCCAGGCCCGGTGCGTAAAACAACGATGCGCCGCTGCGTCGGTCTTCTATGAACAAACCAATGGTGTCGCCCGGTTGCGGATGGCCGCGGTTGGGCGAGTACGGCGGTGCGTTGCTCACCAGGGGAATCGCACGCCAGCGCAAGTGCTGGCAGGCAGGAATGCTGAACGGCTGACGATCCAGGCCGATCGGTTGCCACTGCAACCCGCCGTTCCAGTGGCGCAGCATGTTGAACAGCGGGAAGCCGCTGCTCAGGTCCTGGTGAACCCGTTCGGTACACCAGACGGCATGCGGACAGCCTTCGCGCAGGCTCAGCAAGCCGGTGCAGTGATCGATCTGGCTGTCGAGCAGCACGACGCCGGCGATGGCGCTGTCACGCAACTGGCGAGCCGGCTGCAACAGCGGAAAACTCGCGAGCTGCGCACGAATGTCCGGTGAGGCATTGCACAGCACCCAATCCACACTGTTGTCGCTCAGGGCAATCGAGGACTGAGTGCGCGGTTGTGCCCGCAGGCTGGCATTGCGCATCCCGGCGCACTGGTAGCAGTTGCAATTCCACTGCGGGAAACCGCCACCAGCAGCGGAGCCGAGAACGCGAATGTGCATGGAAGAGGCTCCAGAAGGCAGGCCCGGCCAACCCGATGGCTGGCCGGGTGAGCAATCAACGATTGGCGAAATACATCGTCACTTCGAAGCCAATGCGCAGATCGGTAAACGCGGGTTTAGTCCACATGGGTCAATCCTCTTCTTGTGCCGGGCGATTCCGGTAAAGCCATTAATGCACGGGGCGTCGGGCGCCCGAATGCTACTTTCGAAGGAGAATGCGGGGTGCGTTGGTAGGGGGTGTTGCAGATCTTCAAGGACATCCAAAACCTAATGTGGGAGCGAGCCTGCTCGCGAAAGCGGTCTATCAGTCAACAGTGATGTTGAATGTGATGCCGTCTTCGCGAGCAGGCTCGCTCCCACAGGGGGGTTGCGTTGATTCCGAGGGTTAGAAGAACCCCAGCGGATTGATGTCGTAGCTCACCAACAGGTTTTTGGTCTGCTGATAATGGTCGAGCATCATCTTGTGGTTTTCCCGCCCGACGCCGGACTTCTTGTAACCACCGAACGCCGCGTGCGCCGGATACAGGTGGTAGCAGTTGGTCCACACGCGCCCGGCCTTGATCGCCCGGCCCATGCGGTAGGCGCGGTTGATGTCGCGGGTCCAGAGGCCGGCACCGAGGCCGAACTCGCTGTCGTTGGCAATCGCCAGCGCTTCAGCTTCGTCCTTGAAGGTGGTGACACCCACCACCGGGCCAAAGATTTCCTCCTGGAACACACGCATCTTGTTGTGGCCCTTGAGCAGCGTCGGCTGGATGTAATAGCCGCTGGACAGGTCACCTTCAAGCCGCTCGGCGGCGCCACCGGTGAGGAGTTCAGCACCCTCCTCCTGAGCGATTTTGAGGTACGAGAGGATCTTGTCGTATTGCTGCTCCGACGCCTGGGCGCCGACCATGGTTTCGGTGTCCAGCGGGTTGCCGCGTTTGATCTTGACGATCTTCTTCATCACCTCGGCCATGAACGGCTCGTAGATCGACTCTTGCACCAGCGCCCGCGATGGACAGGTGCAGACTTCGCCCTGGTTGAAGAACGCGAGCACCAGGCCTTCGGCGGCTTTTTCGATGAACTGTGGCTCGGCGTTCATGATGTCTTCGAAGAAGATGTTCGGCGACTTGCCGCCCAGCTCGACGGTGCTCGGGATAATGTTCTCGGCGGCGCAATGCATGATGTGCGCGCCGACCGGGGTGGAACCGGTGAAGGCGATCTTGGCGATGCGCTTGCTGGTGGCCAGCGCTTCGCCGGCTTCACGGCCGAAGCCCTGGACGATGTTCAACACGCCCGCCGGCAGCAAATCGGCGATCAGTTCGGCGAAGACCATGATCGACAGCGGCGTCTGTTCTGCCGGTTTGAGCACAACGCAGTTACCGGCGGCCAGGGCCGGGGCGAGTTTCCAGGCCGCCATCAGCAGCGGGAAATTCCACGGAATAATTTGCCCGACCACGCCCAGCGGCTCGTGAAAATGGTAGGCGGTGGTCAGTTCGTTGATCTCGGCAGCGCCGCCTTCCTGGGCGCGAATGCAACCGGCAAAGTAACGGAAATGGTCGGCAGCCAACGGCACGTCGGCGTTCAGGGTTTCGCGCACGGCCTTGCCGTTGTCCCAGGTTTCGGTGACCGCAAGAATTTCCAGGTTTTGTTCGATGCGATCGGCGATTTTCAGCAGCACCAACGAACGGTCCTGGGCCGAGGTCTTGCCCCAGGCATCCGCAGCGGCGTGTGCCGCGTCGAGGGCCTTTTCGATGTCGGCGGCGCTGGAGCGTGGGAATTCGGCGATCACCTCACCGGTCACCGGCGAGGTGTTGGTGAAGTATTCGCCATTGATCGGCGCGACAAACTCGCCGCCGATGAAGTTGCCATAGCGCGGCTTGAAGGAAACAACGGCGCCTGGGGTTCCGGGTTGTGCGTAGATCATGATGGGCCTCTGTCTGGGTCGATGCCTGTCGTGCCGACAAGCGATGAATCGATACTAGAGAGCCCCGCCTGCCGGACGAATGCGCCGTTGGCAGGAGGGCTCTCGTTATTTGGTCGTAGGTTTCCCACAGGGGTTATGCGGTGGGCTTGGGTTAGTGCTTGGCCACCAGGTCCTTCGGTAATTTGAAGGTCCAGAGCATGCCGCCCTGGTTGAAATCCTTGATCCGCTTGGCCACTTCCCCGCCCCACAACGGTACGGCGCCGCCCCAGCCGGAGAGGACAGACACGTACTGTTCGCCGTCCATTTCCCAGGTCACAGGCGAACCGAGTACGCCGGAACCGGTCTGGAATTCCCAGACTTTCTCGCCGGTCTTGGCGTTGAACGCCTGGAGGAAACCTTCCGGCGTGCCGGTGAACACCAGGTTGCCCTTGGTGGTCAGTACCCCGCCCCACAGCGGCGCGTAATTCTTGTGACGCCAGACTTCCTTGCCGGTTTTCGGGTCGATGGCGCGCAACACGCCGATGTAGTCCTCATTCAACGGTTTGATGGTGAAACCGGCGCCGAGGAATGCCGCGCCTTTTTTGTAGGCGATGCCTTCGTTCCAGATGTCCATGCCCCACTCGTTGGATGGCACGTAAAACAACCCGGTGTCGCGGTTGTAAGCCATCGGCATCCAGTTTTTCGCGCCCAGGAACGCAGGCGCTACAAAGACTGAACTGCCCTTGGGTTCGGAACCCGGAGCGCCTGGGCGGCTGGCTTCGTTGTAGATCGGCCGGCCGTCTTTATCCAGGCCGGTGGCCCAGGTGATCTTGTCCACGAACGGGAAGCCGCGGATGAATTTGCCATTGGTACGGTCCAGCACGTAGAAGAAACCGTTGCGGTCCGCCGTGGCCGCGGCTTTGATTTCCTTGCCGCCCTCGGAGTAGTTGAACGAAACCAGCTCGTTCACGCCGTCATAGTCCCAACCGTCGTGGGGTGTGCTCTGGAAGTGCCATTTGATGGTGCCGTCGTCCGGGTTGAGCGCCAGACGCGACGACGAATAGAGGTTATCGCCAGGACGCAAATGCGAGTTCCACGGAGCCGGGTTGCCGGTGCCGAACAGCAGCAGATTGGTTTCCGGGTCGTAGTAACCGCCGAGCCAGGGCGCGGCACCGCCGGTCTTCCACAGGTCACCCGGCCAGGTCTTGCCGGCTTCACCGCCGGAGATGCCGTTCTCGATGGCTTTGCCGTCCTTGTAGACGTAGCCCATATGGCCTTCGACGGTCGGACGGACCCACAACAGGTCGCCGTTTTTCGGGTCGTACGCCGAAATCTTGCCCACCACACCGAACTCGCCGCCGGCCACGCCGGTAATCAGCTTGCCGTTAATCACCAAGGGCGCGGCGCTGATCGAATAGCCTTCCTTGTGGTCGGCCACCTGCTTGCTCCACACCACCTTGCCAGTGTCTTTATTCAGGGCCACCAGCTTGGCGTCGAGCGTGCCGAAGAACACCAGGTCGCCATACAGCGCCACGCCTCGGTTGATCACGTCGCAGCACGGACGGATGTCATCCGGCAGGCGCGCATCGTATTGCCAGAGTTTCTTGCCGGTACGGGCATCGACCGCGAACACTCGCGAGTAGGACCCGGTCATGTACATCACGCCGTCCTTGATCATCGGCTGTGCTTGCTGGCCACGCTGTTTTTCGCCGCCGAAGGAGAATGCCCAGGCAGGTCGCAACTCCTTCACGTTGTCGACGTTGAGAATATCCAGCGGGCTGTAGCGTTGCCCCTGGACGCCGAGGCCGTTGGTGACGATTTGCTCCGGGTTTTTCGGGTCCTGGAGAATGTCCTGGTCGGTGACCGCGGCCAATGCCTGGCCAGACAACAGCATGGCACTGAGCAGCAGGCTCAAGACGAAGGGCTGGCGACGTGCGGGTTGAGTCATGACGGCTACCTCTGCGGTTTTTTGTTATTCGCGGGAAAGTTTCCCGGCGTAGTGCAGATTCTTGGGCGCCGTCGCCCCGACAACAATTACCCGCAATATGGAGATTCCTAATCCCTTAGTAGCGGGTCGAATGCGTTCAAGCGTTACTTGGCAGCAGCGGAATCAACCCGCGTCATCTGCCCACGCTCGTAGCGCGGGTACAAATGACTGACGCTGCGGATCAATTCATAACGGCTCAGGGTGATCCCGGCGAAACGTTCGGGGATCGGACTGCGGATCATCTCGGCCATGTCGCTGCCGGTAGCCGCCCCCGCTTGCAGCAGCTGGTCGAGCCAGGTCAGGTAATCGCGCATTTGTTCGAAGGGTTGTGGGTCGCTGGACACGGGGCCGTGACCCGGCACGATCAGCGTCCAGGGCAAGCCCTGCAGGGTGGCAATGTCCGCCAGCCACACAGACAATCCGGGGCTGTTGGGGGTGGTCAAGGCTCGTTGATAAAACACCAGGTCCCCGGCAAACAGCACGCCGGTTCGCTGGTCGAGAATAGCCAGATCCGCTCCCGTATGCCCACCCAGGCCCAGCAAGCGTAAATCGTGATTCCCAAAACTGCGTACCCCTGGCGTCACGACTTGATTGGGCAACACCACTTCGGTGCCACGCATCCAGTCACCCACCATTCGATACATGTTCTCAGCCAGCGCATCACCTTGTTGATGCAGCAGCTCGGCCGTCCCCGCCAGTGCGCCGATGGGCACATCAGCAAACGCCTGATTGCCCAGCACATGATCCGGGTGATGGTGGGTCAGGAATACCTGAACCACCGGTTTATCCGTAATCCCGGCAATCGCCTTGCGCATCGCTTCGCCGTAGCGCTTCGACGGCCCGGTGTCGATGACCACTACCCCGCCCTCGGTAACAATGAACGCGGTGTTGACGATATTGCCGCCGTTGGCCTTAGCGAAATTATCCGTACTGCCTTCCAGCAGCCAAGTGTCTTCGGCGATCTGCCGTGGCTTGAGCGAATACTCAAGATCGGCCATGGCCGGCAGGCTGATGCTCAACACCAACAGCAGTATCCAGCGCATGAGGCGCTCCTCTGGCTCAGGGAATCGACGCATCAAATTCATTGCCGCTGTTGTCCCGAATAATCAGACGCGTCTGCCCTGCCCCTTCGATGTCGAAGGCCAGGTTGGGGTTTTCACTGACGGCAGGAAACAGCTCCAGCCGCGCCAACAGCTGGTCATCAGCGCTTCGCAGTTCGGCATGGTTGATGAAAAATTCCGGGATGCCACTCACCATGCCGTTGTCCATCGGATGCGCCACCTGCACGCGCAATCGGCTGAAGTCATTACGCGGATAGCGCGCGCCCAACACTTCGCCAATGTGTTCCTCCCAGCCGGGCTGGGTACGCACCACACTGGGCGCGGTGCAACCACCGCCCGCCGCATCGATCAGGGTCGAACCGACATGCCACAGCCCATCGCGCGTCAGGACCGCGGCGCGCAAAGGGGTGGCCTGTTCGATACGGATACGGATCGACAACCACGGCAACACGCGGTCCAGCGGCTGGAAGTCGACGATCTTCGGCAGCGGATTGAGCTCGGCCCAGGCGAAGATTTTCACCACCTCGCCCTTGAACGCTCGCGCATCGATTTCCAGTGGCACCTGCCGGGCATCTTCGGCGAACGGCGGCGCCAGCAGCTTGACCCGGTCATCGAAGACAAAAGGAGCGTCGCCAAGCATTTGCTTGTGATAGAACGCCCACATCACCGAGGGCACCGGGTCTTTGCCCGGATCGATACTCGCGGCGTGCGCGGCCAAGGGTAACCAGCAGGCCAACAAACACTTGATTCGCCAGCTCATCACCCGCTCCTATTGATACATCTCCGGGACGTCATACCGCAGGCCGTAATGGCTGTAGATCGTCTTTACGGCACCCTCACGGATCAGGCCTTCCAGCGCCTCTTCCACGGCATAGGCCAGTTGCCGGTTGCTTTCGTGCACGGCCATGCCGATTTCCCAGAGTTGCTTGCCCATGTTCGGATAGGCGTTTTGCGCCAACGCCAGTTGCGGGTCGGCCGCCTCATGCACCTGCCAGTCGATTTCGCCACGCATGGCCATGACCGCGTCGACCTCACCGGCCTTCATCGCCGCAAAGGCCTGCGGTACGCCCGGGTAGTGGTGGGTTTTGCCCGCGAGCATGCCGTTGAACACCGACGTCAGGTAAAACGACGGCACACTGTCGACTTCCACGCCTATCGGATGCGAGTCGAACACCGCCACGCTGCCGACCTTATCCAGTCGGCGCTGATCGTAGGCCACCTGCCATTGTTCGGTCTGATAGGGCCCGAACATCACCACATGACCGTTTTCCATTTCACCGAACTCGTTGCGCTTCTGGGCGTAGTCACGGTCATAAGGCACACGCATCATCAGGTCGGCCAGTTGCTGGTTGTGCAAGGCACTGGTACGCCAGATGTAATCACGCAGGTCGTCATCGAGTTTTTCCCCGGCAGGGGCCCAGATCAATGTTAGGTGTACACCGAGCGCCTTGGCCAGCGCCTCGGCGAGCTCGACATCGACGCCCCGGGCCTGACCGGCCTGCTCAAAACTGTAGGGGGCGAAGTCCTTGTAGACCGCCACTTTCAGCTCCCCGGCGGCGATCATTTCGTCATAGTTGCGAACCTGCGCCTGCACCGTCTGGCAACACAGCCACAGCGCACTGATCAACACCGCGAGCAGACGCATGGGATCACTCCTCGACGTGAACGCTGTCCAGGTACGTGCGCACTGCCCACAACGCTTCCTGGCTCAGGTAATCGGCCATTTTCGGCATGTAGACCCGACCGTCACGCACGGCGCCATGACGCACGCGCTCGACAAACCATTCGTCACCCGCCTCACCGACATCGAGCATGCGCAAGTCGGGGGCGATCCCACCCGACTTGGCTTCCAGACCATGACACGCCGCACAGTTCTGGTTGTAGGCGGACGAGCCGATTTCCAGGGCTCTGTCGTGCTCCGGGGAGGTTCGATAGGGGTTGGCCGCGGCCCAGCCATCGCCGTCCACCGTTACACCGGCGTCCTTGATCGGTGTCAGACCTTGGGTTTCAACCGCTTGCGGCACCACGTTGCCGTGAGCCCACACGGACCCCGCACTGATAAAGCCGGCCAGCAGACCGACGACGAGCAAGGCGTTGCGTTTTGTTGTCATTGTTATGCCCTCAGGATTGCACGCAAAACCTCTTGGCAGAGGCTATGGCACTCATCTTAGAAACGGCATCGCCAACACCCCATGCTGCTTTGGTGGTCGCCTTCTAGTCCCTTGGTAGTAAGGCGTTGGATGCACACCTCAGGGACGTCGCCAACAGGCCTGGTGTCCCGGCGCAACCGGCAGAATGCTTACGACCTTGGTACTGGCTCACCGGTACTTTCTGCATATTTCTTCTGTTCCGCAGGCTTCCTATGCTGGCGCTACCTGAAAGGAGTGCCTTATGCGCCTGCTTGCCCCTTACGCCTTGCTGTACCTGCTGGCGATTGCCTGCGCCGCCGGCGTGGCCACCCAGAGCCAGGCTGCGCAGGCGCCACTGGAGGTGCGGATCGGCTACCTGGGTTATCGCCCTGATCCGGGGCCGCTCCTGTCGAACGTGATTCCCGAACCGACCGATGCCGGATTGCGCGGCGCCGAACTGGCGATCACCGACAGCAACAGCACCGGACGTTTTCTCAACCACAGCTACGCCCTGGTCAGCGCCAGCGTCGACAGCCCCGAAGCCTTGCTCGATGCGGCCAACGCCCAACACGCGCAGGGTCTGCGGCTGTTTGTAGTGAACGCCCCGGCCGACAGCTTGCGCCAGCTCAGCGCCGCCCTGCCCGACAGCCTGATATTCAACGCCGGCAGCCCCGACGACCGCTTGCGCAGCACCGATTGCCTGTCGAACGTGCTGCACACCCTGCCGAGTCGCGCGATGCTCGCCGATGCGCTGGCGCAATTTCTGGTGGTACGCAAATGGCAGCGCGCGCTGCTGATCGTTGGCCCGACCGCCGACGATCAAGCCTACGCCGCCGCCCTGCGTCGCGCGGCAAAACGCTTCGGCCTGCAACTGGTGGCGGAAAAGGCCTGGAGCTTTGATAACGACCAACGTCGCAGTGCCCAGGCCGACATGCCGCTGTTCACTCAGACGGCCGAATATGACGTGGTGCTGGTGGCCGATGAACGCGGCGACTTCGGCGAATACGTGCCCTACCAGACCTGGTATCCGCGCCCGGTCGCTGGCACCCAAGGGCTGACCCCGGTGGGTTGGCACAAAACCGTGGAAACCTACGGTGCCGCGCAGTTGCAAAAGCGTTTTGAAGCATTCGCCGGTCGCTGGATGAACGACCGCGATTTCGCGGCCTGGATGGCCGTGCGCAGCCTCGCCGCCGCAGTGACCAAACTGCGCCAGACCGAACCGATGGCGATCCGTCAGCTGGAAATCAGCGATCAACTGCCGCTGGACGGCTTCAAGGGACGCAAGCTCAGTTATCGCCCGTGGAACGGCCAGTTGCGCCAACCGATTCCCATCGTCCAGCCCCGCGCCCTGGTCAGCACGTCGCCGCAGGACGGCTTTCTTCATCCCTTCAACGAAATGGACAGCCTGGGTTACGACAAACCCGAGGTCAGTTGCCGCTTTCCCTGATCCAGCTTTCCGCAAGAACGACAACAAAAAGGAATCCGCCATGCGTCGCACCCTGCTCTGCCGCTCCCTGCTTTCCTGGGCCCTTCTATTCGCCGCCGGGCATGCCGCCGCCAGCACCGCGTGGGTGTCCAACGAAAAGGACAACAGCCTGAGCCTGATCGACATGCAGACCCTGCAAGTCACCGACACCCTGCCTGTCGGGCAGCGCCCACGTGGCCTGTTGCTGTCCCATGACAACAAGTTGCTGTACATCTGCGCCAGCGATTCCGACCGGGTCCAGGTGATGGACGTGGCCACGCGCAAGATCATCAAGGAACTGCCCTCGGGCAAAGACCCCGAGCAATTCGCCCTGCACCCCAACAACCGTTGGCTGTACGTCTCCAACGAAGACGATGCGCTGGTCACGGTGATCGACACCGAAACCTCCAAAGTGCTCAGCCAGATCAACGTCGGCGTCGAACCCGAAGGCATGGCCGTCAGTCCCGATGGCAAGTGGGCCGTGAACACCAGCGAAACTACCAACATGCTGCACTGGATCGACACCAGCACCCAGACCCTGGCCGACAGCACGCTGGTGGACCAGCGGCCACGCTTTGTCGAGTTCAATCAGGACGGTTCACAGCTCTGGGCGTCAGCGGAAATCGGCGGCACGGTGACGATTCTCGACGTCGCCAGCCGCAAGATCCTCAAGACCCTGAACTTCCAGATCAAAGGCGTACACCCGGATAAAGTCCAGCCTGTGGGCATCAAACTCAGCGCTGACGGCAAGTACGCTTTCGTCGCACTGGGCCCGGCCAATCATGTGGCGGTGATCGATGCCAGGACGTTCGAGATTCTCGACTATTTGCTGGTCGGACGACGGGTCTGGCAGCTGGCGTTCACGCCCGATCAAAAGCAACTGCTCGCCACCAACGGCGTCAGCGGTGACGTGTCGGTGATTGATGTCGACAGCCTGAAGGTGAGCAAATCGGTGAAAGTCGGCCGCTACCCTTGGGGCGTGGTGGTGACGCCATGAACGCTCTGGAAGTCAGCGAACTGAGTTTTGCCTATGGGGCTCGGGAAGCCTTGCGCCACGTGAACTTCGATCTGGCCCCGGGGCGTTTCGCCGCGTTGCTGGGGCCCAACGGCGCCGGCAAATCGACCCTGATCGCCCTGTTGACCCGGCTTTATGATCTTCAGCACGGCGACATCCGGGTCGGCGGCTGTTCATTGCGCGATGCGCCCCGCCCGGCGCTCAAGCAGTTGGGCGTCGTGTTCCAGCAAAGCACCCTGGACCTGGACCTCAGCGTCGAGCAGAACCTGCGGTATCACGCCGCGCTGCATGGTCTGTCCCGGCGTCAGAGCGGTGTCCGGGTTGACGCCGAGCTGGCCCGTCAAGCCCTGACCGAACGCCGCCGCGAACGGGTGCGCGAACTCAATGGCGGCCACCGTCGCCGGGTGGAAATCGCCCGGGCCCTGCTGCATGAGCCGCGCCTGCTGCTGCTTGACGAAGCCAGTGTCGGCCTCGATCCCGCCAGTCGCCTGGCGCTCAATCAACACATGCGCACCTTGTGCAGTGAACACGCCATCAGCGTGCTCTGGACCACGCACTTGCTCGACGAAGTGCAGTCCAGCGACGATTTGCTGATCCTCCATCAAGGTCGGCTGGTGGCCAGCGGACAGGCCGATGCACTGAGCCTGGAACATGGCGGCGACCTGGGTTCGGCCTTCACTCACCTGACCACTTCAGGAGCGGCGCGATGAATGCGTACTGGCATTGCTTCAGCGGAATCGTGCTGCGCGAATGGCTGCGTTTTGTGTTGCAGCGCACGCGGTTTCTCAGTGCCCTGGTGCGGCCGCTGTTATGGCTGCTGGTGTTCGCGGCCGGTTTCCGGGCAGCCTTGGGGATCGCCATTATCGAACCCTACGACACCTACATTCCTTACGAGGTCTACATCATCCCGGGCCTTGCCTGCATGATCCTGCTGTTCAATGGCATGCAAGGCTCACTGTCGATGGTCTATGACCGCGAGATGGGCAGCATGCGCGTGCTGCTGACCAGCCCACTGCCCCGGACCTTTCTGCTGTGCAGCAAGCTGCTGGCCACGTCGCTGATTTCCCTGTTGCAGGTGTATGCCTTTTTGGCGATCGCCTGGCTCTATGGCGTGCAACCACCGGCCATGGGGTTATTGATCGCGCTGCCGGCGTTACTGCTAGTGGCGTTGATGCTCAGCGCGCTGGGCCTGCTGCTGTCGAACGCCATTCGGCAGTTGGAGAACTTTGCCGGGGTCATGAATTTCGTGATCTTTCCGTTGTTTTTCCTGTCCTCGGCGCTGTATCCGCTGTGGAAAATGCGTGAGGCTAGCGAGTGGTTGTACTGGCTGTGCGCGGTGAACCCGTTCACCCATGCAGTGGAGTTGGTGCGGTTCGCCCTTTATGAACGTTTCAATCCGCTGGCGCTGGCGGTGTGTGCAGGGTTGACCGTGGTGTTCACGCTACTCGCCATACTCACCTTCAACCCACAGCACGCAGCCCTGCGCAAATCCACCTGACCCCGCAAAGGTTCTCCATCAATAATTACTACTTTAGTACTGGTTTCCCTGTCTATCGTCGCATTCCCAATGCGCCCCGCCTGGCATGTAATAGGTCCATAACTATAAGGATCGAACCCATGCCGCGTGCCCGACGTTGTCTGTTGCGCCCTTCTCTCGCTGCGCTGCCGCTCTGCCTGTTGCTGAGTACCGCGCACGCCGAATCACCGCTGTTTTCCGCCGACGGCTATCGCATCAACCTGTACCGCAGCCCGACGCCGGACAGCCTGCAAGGCGCGACCATCGTTGACACCCCGGCCTTGCAAACACTGCTCAGTCAAACGCCGCCACCGGTGCTGATCGATGTCTACCGCCGCCAATGGCTGCAAGGCCAATTCATCGAAGACCAGCCCCATGAAAACCTGCCCGGCAGCCACTGGCTGGCCAATACCGGCGACGGTGACCTGACACCCGACTGGCAAGGCTATTTTGCGCGTAACCTCAAGGCATTGACCGCCGAGGATCCGGCACGACCGCTGGTCTTTTACTGCCGCGCTGACTGCTGGCTGAGCTGGAACGCCGTCAAACGAGCGTCCGCCATGGGCTATAAGACACTGTATTGGTATCGCGACGGCCTCGATGCCTGGCAAGCGGCCGGGCTTGCCGTGACACCGGCCCGGCCCGAGCCTTTCCCCTGATCTTTACGCTGGCGTGTTGTTGCCACACCCTAATCAAAATAATGAGGTGAAAGGCTATGTACAAAATTCTGATTGCCGACGATCACCCGCTGTTCCGCGAAGCGATTCATAACGTCATCAGCGACGGTTTCCCGGACTCCGAAGTCATGGAAACCGCCGACCTCGACAGTGCCCTGGCCCTGACCCAGGAACACGACGACCTGGACCTGATCCTGCTCGACCTGAACATGCCTGGCATGCATGGGCTCAATGGCTTGATCAACCTGCGCAATGAAGCCCCGACCATTCCGGTGGTGATCGTCTCGGCCGAGCAGGACAAACAGATCGTCCTGCAAGCCATTACCTACGGCGCGGTCGGTTTCATCACCAAGTCGTCCCCGCGCACGCAAATGACCGAGGCCATCCAGCAAATTCTCAATGGCAACGTGTATCTGCCCCCGGACATCATCCGCACCACCCGAACCAACACCCCCCGCCGGATGAACGACACGCCGAGCTTCCCCCCTGAATTGCTCCAGGCCCTGACCCGCAAGCAATTGCAGGTGCTTGAACGCATGACCAAGGGCGAATCGAACAAACAGATCGCCTACACCCTGGAAATCGCCGAGACCACCGTCAAGGCACACGTCTCGGCGATCCTGCGCAAACTCAACGTGCACAACCGGGTGCAGGCGATCCTGAGTGCAGGGGATATTGATTTCGGGTCTTACATGCGGCGTTGAGTCAGCTAGACCGCGTAGCCCCATTCGCGAGCAGGCTCGCTCCCACATTTGATCTGTTTAATGTGGGCGCGAGCCTGCTCGCGAAGAGGCCGGTACAAGCGCCCGTGGAATCAAGGTCGTGCGAGCAAATGACTCATCGCCGTCTTCAGCTTCATCGGCCGCACCGGTTTATGCATCAGGGTGTGGCCCAGTTCGCGGATCTGCTGTTTGAGTTCGTTGCTGTAGTTGGCGGTGATCATCATGGCCGGGATCGGTGATGTACGACAGGCATTGATCCGGGCCACGGCGTCCACGCCGTTCTGATCGTTGTCCAGATGGTAATCGGCGATCAACAGGTCAACCCCCGCGTGGTAGTTGTCCACTTTTCGCGCCAGGTCCTCTTCCGACAGCGCCGTCACCACCCGACAGCCCCAGCCTTCGAGCAAGGTGCGCATGCCGGCGCAAATGGTGGCGTCATTGTCCAGCACCCACACTCTCGCCCCGCGCAGGCGTTCAAGCATCGGTTCGCTCATTTGCAAGGCCGGCAATGGCTTGGGCGCGGTTGCGCTCAACGGCACTTCCACCGAAAACATCGAGCCCCTGCCTGGCCATGAGCGCACATGAATCCGATGCCCGAGGATGCCGGCGATTTTCTCGACAATGGCCAGGCCCAACCCCAGGCCGCGATCCTGATCCGGACGCTGCACGTCACCGCGTTTGAACTCCTGAAAAATCTCCTCCAGGCGGTTGTCGGCGATGCCCATGCCGGTGTCCCAGACCTGGATCAACAACCGCTGATGCAAGCGCCGGCACCCGAGCACCACCCGGCCACTGTAGGTGTAGCGAATCGCATTGCTCAGCAGATTGCGCAGGATACGCGCCAGCAACTGGATGTCACTGCGTACCAGCGCCGAACAGGCAATGAAATGCAGCTCAAGGCCCTCGCTGCGTGCCACCTGAGTGTATTCAGCCGCGAGGTTTTCCAGCAGCTCGCTCAGGGCGAACGGCGCCACATCGGCTTTGATGACCCCGGCATCGAGCTTGGAAATGTCCACCAGCGTGCCCAGCAGGTTCTCCACATCTTCCAGGGAATTACTGACATTACGCACCAGAATCTCGTTGCAGATGGGTTCGCGTCGTTCCAGCAACGCGCTGGTAAACAAGCGGGCGGCGTTTAGCGGTTGCAGCAAATCGTGGCTGACGGCCGCCAGAAATTTGGTCTTTGACAGATTGGCGTGCTCGGCTTCGAGCTTGGCCTCGCGCAAACGTGACTCGACCTCGCGGCGCTCTTCGATTTCACGCAACAACTGATCATTGAGGGTGGTCAGCTCTGCCGTGCGTTCACGCACCCGCAGCTCAAGATTCTGATACGCCTGATGCAGCGCCTCGGCCGTGCGGCGACGCTCGGTGATGTCGCGGATCAACACGAAAATCCCCACCACTTCCCCGGTGGCCAGGCGATTAGGCACGTAGGAGCGCAGCATGTAGCGTTCCTGATTATTGACGTTGGTCTCGGCGAACTCGAACGTCACGCTTTCGCCGGCCAGCGCTCTCGCCACGTAAGACTCCAGACGCTGGTAATGCTGTTCGCTGTGCACTTCGCGCAGGCTTTGGCCGAGCATCACGCCTCGGGGCCAGCAATACCATTCCTCATAGACCTTGTTGGTGAACTCGTACACCAGATCGGCATTGAGGTAGGCGATCAACGCCGGTACATGGTCGGTGATCAGGCGAATCCAGCGCTCGCTTTCACTCAGCGCCTGGGCGTGCTGATAGCGTTCGGTGATGTCGGTGAAGGTGTTGACGAAACCGCCGGTCGGCAACGGGTGCGTGCGGATTTCCAGGACTCGTCCGTCATAGAGGCGTTGCTCGCATTCCTGTACTGGCCGTCCATTGCCATCGTGACTGGCCGGGGTCAGCAGGTTCAATTCACTGTCCACCATCACTTCAGCAAACGGTCGGTGGGCCGCAACCGGCGCCAACCCGCTCAATTCGAGGAAACGCCGGTTCCACAACTCCAGAATGCCCTCGGCGTTGACCATGGCCACACCCTGGGACAGGTTATCGACCGCCCGCTGTAACAAATGCGACTTCTGCGCCACGGCTTGTTCGCGGCGAACGGTTTCACTGAGTTTGACCTCGGTAATGTCGGTGAACAGAATCACCCGCCCACCTTCCTGGGTCGGCCGCTCGCTGACTTGCAGCCAACGCCCGTTCTGCAAGCGATACAGCAGACTCTCGTCGGCATGCCCGCGCGGTTCTTCGGTGAAAAGCCCATTGCTCATCATCAGGCGCTTGACCTCGGTCAGGCGCATGCCCGCGTTGATCCGCACCCGGCTACTGCGCCAGAACGCCTTGAAGCGACTGTTGAACAGGACGATGCGCTGCTCGGCGTCGAACAATACGAAGGCATCGGAAATGCTCTCGATGGCATCGATCAGATGTCGATGCGCGGTCTCGGCGCGCAGGCGGGCCTCGCTGAGCAAATGGTTGCCGGCCTTGAGTTCGGCCATGGCCTGGTTCAAGGCATCGGTGCGCTCACGGACCTGCTCGGCCAGCACCACCGAATGCTGGAACGCCGCGTACGGGTCATTGCCCCGGGTGATGCCCGACTCGATGCGCTCGATCAGCGCCGCGTTGATGCGCTGCAGTTTATGGTTGTCGTGGCGCAGGCTGGCCAGTTCGGTCTGCAGCTCAGCGATGTCCTGGGGCACGGCCGCGGGCAATGGCAACGCCGGTGAAGGTCTGGTTGATGTGCATGCCATTGAACTGTTCTCCGTAGGTGTTGAAACCCATCACCCGTTGCTCGCGCAAAAACGTCCCGATCTCATCGAGACTGCCGTCGACTTCCAGCTCCAGACGCCTGAGAAAACAGTCGCAACCGATGGTCAGCAACAACTCACCCAAGCGTTCCTCCAATCCTTCGAACAGGCTTTTCAGGTTCGGCAGCATGGGCCCCGGGGTCATGGCGGTCAGCACGATGCCATTCTCCACGGCGCAGTAAAAACTCAGGCTCAAGTCCGCGTGCACCTGCTGGATGGCCCGCACGTAATACTGTTCGTTGATCCTCACGGCCAACGGGTGCGCGGCGAAAATCCGGTGATCCAGTTCGTTCACGGGTACGCCGATGAGCCGCGCGTACTCGGCGGCGGCGGGTTCCGCATTGAGTTCATAGACACGGCGCGAGGCGCTGTCGGCCCCGGTGACCACCAGTTTCTCGGCCCGGGGCAGCATGTGGTGGGTGGTGAACACTTCGAAATCCAGCCAGGTGTTGACCAGCACGACGACCGCCGCGCCACTGTGGAACTCGCCGTCGAAGTAGACGTGGGTATGGGTCAGGTAATTGTCGTCGCCAGCGGAACCGCCGAAATGCGGAATGTCGCCCAATGCCGCACTCAAGGCCGCGAGGACCATTTCTTCACGGCTGGACAAACCATCGAGCAGGGTCAGGGCAAAGCTGTTGCCCTTGATCGGTGCCAGGGTGTTACTGCGACAACCGCTGACCAGGCGCTCGACCATCTGCTGCGCATCGATCAGGCTGAAGCGCTCCATCTCGTCGATCAACTCGAGCGCAATGGAAAAGTGCCGGTGATCGAACCCCACTGCCGTCACGCAATTGCGTCCATAGCCCAACGGGGTGATTTCCCCGGCGCTGGTGCAACCCACCAGGCGAATCCCCCCGAAACTGTCTTGCAAGGCTTGACCCAGTGCTTGCAAGTCATACTCCGCGGAACAGAAAAACAGCACGAAGCCCAGATGCGGATGCAGCAATTGACGCGCCAGTTCCTGCGCCACTTGCCGGGCATCGGTGGCCTGGGACATTGCGCTGACGACACCTTCACCCTGGACCTGCTGCATCGTCGCCTCCCGCAGGTGCGTATGGTTGAGCAGGGAGTTTACGAAACCCCTGGCGTGCAACGAATGCTACTTGGGTAGCAGTCAGACGCTTCGATGGGATGAGAGCGGTGGCGGCCCTGGCTGCGATGCGCACAGTCAGGGCCGCCACCGAGGGTTACCAGGTCAACACGGCGCCCACCGCAAAGGTGTCGGTGTCTTCGTTCTGGGCGCTGGTGTCGTGACCGTCGATTTGGAACTGGTTGTATTCGGCCACGAGCTTGAGGTTGTCGTTCACGTCGTGGAACAGCGCAATACCCCGCGTTTCGTAGTCCGCACCACTGCCGACCACCCCATTGCCATCGTCGTTGGTCTTGCCATAGGACAAGGCCAGACGGTTCTTGCCCAGTTTGTAGGAGCCTTGCATCAGGTAGCCGTCACTGTCGACGTTGCGCAAGGTCGGTTCGCCGGCGTTGTTGGTGAAGAACGGATTGATGCCCTTGGCCTGAAACCCGGAACCGGTGAGTGACAACCCGCCCATTTTCGCCTGCACACCATAGCCGACGCCTTTGGACGTCACGGTATTGACCGTGGAATCGGTATTGTCAGAGGTCTGGTAGCTGCCGTTGACCCAGCTGTAGATCTTCGCCCCGGCGACGTCAAACTGATAAGTGATCTCGCTCTCGGTGCGCGGGTTTTCCTGATAGGCCTTGCCCGTCGGACTGCTGTCGTTGGTGTCCACCGGGTCCATGATCCCGACCGCGACGCGCAAACCTTCAATGATCGGTGTGCGGTAGGTAATCTGCGAGGTCGGGAATGGATACGGATAGCCGGTGCCGATGTTGCCGAATGAAACGCCACCGCCATCGACCAACCCCAGGGTGTCGCTGACCTGGCCGTAACCGGCGAGCATTTCATCGAGCAGGATATTGGAGCGGGCGAACAGGCCGAAGTCTTTGCCGATCAGCACCTCGCCCCATTCCGGGTTCGCCACGGTGCCGTAGAACTGCCGCACATCAATGGCGGTGTCGGTGCCGTTGGTTTGACTGTCGTTGATGGTCACCCAGAACGAGGCCCGGGCGCCGAGTTTGAGATCATCAATCTGCTTGCCCATGTTGAAGCCCAGGTAGTTGGGCAGAAACCCCATTTTCACCCGCGCCTGCCGGCGGTCGTATTGATCACCGGCACGGTCGACATTGCTGTTCACGTAAAAGGCGTTGATGTAGCCGTCGGTGGAAAACGTGGTCTGGTCTTTGTCATAGAGCATGATCTCGGCCTCGGCGATCGAGCTCAGGCCAAGAGAGGACAAACTGGCTACGAAGGCAGGTAGCAAGCGGTATTTGACGTTCTTATTGTTGTGCATGGTGCGCTCCGCGACAGGGGACGAGATGTCGGGAGCGATTATCGAAAGGTGACCGGCGGCGCCATACGCTGCGTTGGGCGCGATATTCAAGTGCTTTGGCGTGGCCGGGCAACTACGGCAACAACGGTGTAAGACCGGTCGTCGGCAAGGCCCGGAACTTGAGGTGTACACCTGTGGACCCGACTGGGGGTCACAAGCATCGTTGTTGCCTAGACGCCGGCCCTGAACAGCATGAAAGCGGCGATCACAATGCAGACGCTGGCGAAGCCGATTTGCAACGCTCGCGCCGGCACATGGGCGCACAACTTGCGGCCGATGACCATGCCGACAATGCTGGCGACGATGAAACTCGCGCCGAGGCTGTCGATGCGCACACCGGCGTGAAACGCGCCGACCACCCCGATCGCGGAAATCAGGCTGATCACCATCAAGGAGGTGGCAATGATCCCGCGCATCTGCACGTCAGTCAGTTGCTTGAACGCCGGGACAATCAGAAAACCACCCCCCACGCCCAGAAGCCCGGACACCACCCCCGTCACCGCGCCGAGTGCCGCCAGCGTCGCGGTGCATTTGGCGGTCCAGGAAAAGCGCCCGGTCTGCTGATCGAGCATGCAGTTTTTTTGCCCCCAGTTGGCGTGGCCGTGATCGCTTGGCCCCTCGTCCTTACGCTCACGGCGCAGCATCCGCCAGGCGACCATGACCATCAGCAGGCTGAACAGAATCATCAGGATTTTTTCCGGCAACTGATGGGCAAAGTAAATGCCCACCGGGGAAAACACCGCGCCAAGCAGCGCGATCAGCATCGCCGCTCGATACCGCACCAAGCCATGGCGCAAGCCGTCAATCGCCCCGACCGCCGCCGCACTCCCGACCGCAAACAAGGCGACGGGCGCTGCCTGGGTCATGGTCAAACCCAGCCCCAGTACCAGGGCCGGTACCGCAAGAATCCCGCCACCCGCCCCGGTCAAACCGAGGACCAGGCCCATGACCACCCCAAAAAAACTCGCCAGCAACATAAAGCACTCGTGATCTGCACAAAAAAGGCCGGGAACGCCCGGTATCGATGTTTGACAGGATAGAGCCCGCGCAGATTTTTTCATCAAATGAATTGATGCGGTGCTGGCCAATGCAGGGAGAATGAATCTACCCTCAGTGCTTGTTCAGATAGAAATATTCACCATGCCTGCCTTGATTGAAGCTTTCCTCGACCCTGCCTCGTCGACCTACAGCTACGTGATCTACGAAGCCGATGGCGGCCAGTGCGCCATCGTCGACCCGGTGCTGGACTACGATCCTGCGGCCGGCAGAACGTGCACTGTTCAGCCCGACAAAATCATCGCCTTTGTTCGCGAACATCAGTTGCAGGTGCAATGGCTACTGGAAACCCATGCCCATGCCGATCACTTGTCTGCCGCGCCTTATCTGCGTCGCGAGCTGGGTGGCAAGATCGCGATCGGGCAGTCGATCAGCAAGGTTCAGGGAGTGTTCAAAGGCCTGTTCAACCTTGAGCCGGAATTTCGCGTTGACGGTTCGCAGTTCGATCATCTGTTCGCGCCGGACGAGTCGTTCATGATCGGCAATCTCAAGGCCACCGCCCTGCATGTGCCTGGCCACACGCCGGCGGACATGGCCTACCTGATTGATGGTGAGCAGATCCTGGTGGGCGACACGCTGTTCATGCCCGATGTGGGTACCGCGCGTTGCGATTTTCCGGGCGGCAACGCCAATCAGCTGTTTGCCTCGATTCGCAAACTGCTGGCGTTCCCGGCCAGCGTGAATTTGTACGTCTGCCACGATTACCCGCCCGAAGGCCGGGAATCCCAGTGCATGTCTACCGTCGGCGAACAACGCAAAAGCAACATTCACGTGCATGACGGCATTGATGAGGCGGCGTTTGTCGACATGCGCACCCGACGCGATGCCGGGTTGGGCATGCCAAACCTGTTACTGCCAGCGATTCAGGTAAATGTACGGGCCGGGAATTTGCCACCGGCCGAGAGTAACGGCGTGACCTACCTGAAAATCCCTATCAACAAACTGTAAACGCTCCCACAGGGGTTTCGGTTAGCTCGAGAGGGTCAAGCCATTGGCCGGCAACGGCAGTGCGGTTTTGTAGCGCACCTGCTTGAGGGCGAAGCTCGAACGGATGTTCGCCACGCCGGGGACTTTGGTGAGGAAGTCCATCATGAAGCGCTCCAGCGACTGAATGGTCGGCACCAATACCCGAATCAAGTAATCCGGGTCGCCGGCCATCAAATAGCACTCCATCACTTCCGGGCGATCCGAGATCGCTTCCTCGAAATGCTGCAACGCCTCTTCCACCTGTTTCTCCAGGCTCACATGAATGAACACGTTCACGTGCAGCCCCAGCAGGTCGGCATCCAGCAGCGTCACTTGCTCGCGAATCAGGCCCAATTCTTCCATCGCCTTGACCCGGTTGAAGCACGGCGTGGGCGACAGGTTGACCGAGCGTGCGAGGTCGGCGTTGGTGATGCGCGCGTTCTCCTGAAGGCTGTTCAAAATGCCGATATCGGTACGGTCCAGTTTGCGCATGAGACAAAACCACCTGTTTTTTGTGTTTATGCAGATTTTTTATCCTCAAATGATCGCCAGCGCAACGAAACAGAGATAAATATTCTTCTTCGCCGGGCCTATGATTGTTGTAGGACAAGATTTCTTCCACAGAAGAATGACGGTCAGCTCACTACAAGAAATTCACAAGATCGAGCGTAGAAGCCATGAACCAAGCGTACGAACCGCTGCACCTGCACGTTCCCGAACCTTCGGGCCGTCCTGGCTGCAAAACCGACTTCTCCTACCTGCGTCTGACCGACGCCGGCACGGTGCGCAAACCCCCAATCGACGTTGAACCGGCCGACACCGCCGACCTGGCCAAGGGCCTGATTCGCGTGCTCGACGACCAGGGCAATGCCCTCGGTCCGTGGGCTGAAGGCGTACCGGTCGAGATCCTGCGTAAAGGCATGCGCGCCATGCTCAAGACGCGGATCTACGACAACCGCATGGTGGTCGCCCAGCGTCAGAAAAAAATGTCGTTCTACATGCAGAGCCTCGGCGAAGAAGCCATTGGCACGGGTCAGGCCCTGGCCTTGAACATCGACGACATGTGTTTCCCGACTTACCGCCAGCAAAGCATCCTGATGGCCCGCGACGTTCCGTTGGTCGGCCTGATCTGCCAACTGTTGTCCAACGAGCGCGATCCGCTCAAGGGTCGTCAGTTGCCAATCATGTATTCGGTCAAGGACGCCGGTTTCTTCACCATTTCCGGCAACCTCGCGACCCAGTTCGTCCAGGCAGTAGGCTGGGGCATGGCCTCGGCGATCAAGGGCGACACCAAAATCGCCTCGGCCTGGATCGGCGACGGCGCCACCGCTGAATCCGACTTCCACACCGCTCTCACCTTCGCCCACGTCTACCGTGCACCGGTGATCCTCAACGTGGTGAACAACCAATGGGCGATCTCCACCTTCCAGGCCATTGCCGGTGGTGAAGCCACTACGTTTGCCGGTCGTGGCGTCGGCTGCGGCATTGCCTCCCTGCGGGTCGATGGCAACGATTTCGTCGCGGTCTACGCCGCCTCTGCCTGGGCCGCCGAACGTGCGCGCCGCAACCTCGGCCCGACCATGATCGAGTGGGTCACTTACCGTGCCGGTCCACACTCCACCTCCGACGATCCGTCCAAGTACCGTCCTGCCGACGACTGGAGCTACTTCCCGTTGGGCGACCCGATTGCGCGCCTCAAGCAGCACCTGATCAAGATCGGTCACTGGTCCGAAGAGGAACACACCGCCGTCAGCGCCGAGCTCGAAGCCGAAGTCATCGCCGCGCAGAAAGAAGCCGAACAGTACGGCACCCTCGCCGGCGGCCAGATTCCAAGCGCCGCGACCATGTTCGAAGACGTCTACAAAGAGATGCCGGAGCACTTGAAGCGCCAGCGTCAAGAGTTGGGGATCTGACATGAACGACCACAACAATAATATCGAGCTGGAAACCGCCATGACCACGACCACCATGACCATGATCCAGGCCCTGCGCTCGGCCATGGATGTGATGCTTGAGCGTGACGACAACGTCGTGGTGTTCGGCCAGGACGTGGGCTACTTCGGCGGCGTGTTCCGTTGCACCGAAGGCCTGCAGGCCAAGTACGGCACCTCCCGCGTGTTCGACGCACCGATCTCCGAAAGCGGAATCGTCGGTGCCGCCGTGGGCATGGGCGCCTATGGCCTGCGCCCGGTCGCCGAGATCCAGTTCGCCGACTACGTGTATCCGGCGTCGGACCAGATCATTTCCGAAGCCGCCCGCCTGCGTTATCGCTCGGCCGGCGAGTTCACCGCCCCGATGACCCTGCGCATGCCTTGCGGCGGCGGCATCTACGGTGGCCAGACCCACAGCCAGAGCATCGAGGCGATGTTCACTCAGGTCTGCGGCCTGCGCACGGTCATGCCGTCCAACCCGTACGACGCCAAAGGCCTGCTGATTGCCTCCATCGAAAACGATGACCCGGTGATCTTCCTCGAGCCAAAACGCCTGTACAACGGCCCGTTCGACGGTCATCACGACCGCCCGGTAACCCCGTGGTCGAAACACCCGGCCGCCCAGGTGCCGGACGGTTACTACACCGTGCCGCTGGACGTCGCTGCCATCGCCCGTCCTGGCAAGGACGTGACCATCCTGACTTACGGCACCACGGTTTACGTGTCGCAAGTTGCTGCTGAAGAAACCGGTATCGACGCTGAAGTCATCGACCTGCGCAGCCTGTGGCCGCTGGACCTGGAGACCATCGTCAAGTCGGTGAAGAAAACCGGCCGTTGCGTGATCGTTCACGAAGCGACCCGCACGTGTGGCTTCGGTGCCGAACTGGTCGCCCTGGTGCAAGAGCACTGCTTCCACTACCTGGAAGCGCCTATCGAACGCGTCACCGGTTGGGACACTCCCTACCCGCACGCACAAGAGTGGGCGTATTTCCCTGGTCCGTCCCGAGTGGGCGCGGCTTTGCATCGGGTTATGGAGGTCTGAATGGGCACGCACGTTATTAAAATGCCGGACATTGGTGAAGGCATTGCAGAAGTTGAATTGTCGGTATGGCACGTCAAGGTCGGCGACCTGGTCGTCGAAGATCAGGTGCTGGCCGATGTGATGACCGACAAGGCGATGGTCGACATCCCTTCGCCGGTCCACGGCAAGGTGATTGCGCTGGGCGGTGTGCCGGGCGAAGTCATGGCGGTGGGCAGCATCCTGATCAGCATTGAAGTGGAAGGCGCGGGGAACGTTAAAGAGTCGACGCAGCCTGCTCCAGTCAAAGAAGCGCCGGTTGCAGCACCTAAAGTAGAAGCCGTGGCGCAAAGCAAACCGGCCGCAGCCGCAGCCGCAGCGCCGCGAGCTGACGTTTGCCAGGGTCCGATGGTAGCCCGCGAGGCCGACGACCGTCCGCTGGCCTCCCCGGCCGTGCGCAAACACGCACTGGACCTCGGCATTCAATTGCGTCTGGTGCGTGGCAGCGGCCCTGCCGGTCGCGTGCTGCACGAAGACCTCGACGCCTACCTGGCGCAAGGTCAGTCGAATGCATCGACCGTGTCCTCCGCTTACGCCCAGCGTAACGACGAAGAACAAATCCCGGTCATCGGCATGCGCCGCAAGATCGCCCAGCGCATGCAGGACGCCACCCAGCGTGCTGCACACTTCAGTTACGTCGAAGAAATCGACGTCACCGCCGTCGAAGAATTGCGCGCGCACCTGAACGAAAAACACGGTGCCACCCGTGGCAAGCTGACCTTGCTGCCGTTCCTGGTCCGTGCCCTGGTCGTTGCCCTGCGTGACTTCCCGCAGATCAACGCCCGTTACGACGACGAAGCCCAGGTCATCACCCGCCTCGGCGCGGTGCATGTGGGCATCGCCACCCAGGCCGACATCGGCTTGATGGTGCCGGTGGTGCGTCACGCCGAAGCCCGCAGCCTGTGGGACAACGCCAGCGAAATCTCCCGTTTGGCCACGGCTGCACGCAATGGCAAGGCAGCCCGCGATGAGTTGTCCGGTTCGAGCATCACCCTGACCAGCCTCGGTGCGTTGGGCGGCATCGTCAGCACCCCGGTGCTGAACCTGCCGGAAGTGGCCATCGTCGGCGTCAACAAAATCGTCGAACGCCCGATGGTGGTCAAAGGCCAGATCGTGATTCGCAAGATGATGAACCTCTCCAGCTCCTTCGATCACCGCGTGGTCGATGGCATGGACGCGGCGCAATTCATTCAGGCCGTTCGTGGCCTGCTCGAACAACCCGCCACCCTGTTTGTGGACTGATTTTTGTTGGAGAGCAGCATGCAAACTTTGAACACCACACTATTGATCATCGGCGGCGGCCCTGGCGGTTATGTCACGGCAATCCGTGCCGGCCAGCTGGGCATCTCGACCATTCTGGTGGAAGGCGAATCCCTCGGTGGCACTTGCCTGAACATCGGCTGTATTCCGTCGAAAGCGCTGATTCACGTCGCCGAGCAGTTTCATCAAACGCAACACCACAGCCAGCATTCGGCCTTGGGCATCAGCGTTTCGGCGCCCACCCTCGACATCAGCAAAAGCGTCGAGTGGAAAGACGGTATCGTTGATCGCCTGACCACCGGCGTCGCGGCATTGCTGAAGAAGAACAAGGTTCAGGTCATTCAAGGCTGGGCCAAGATCGTCGACGGCAAAACCGTCGACGTCGGCGACACACGCATTCAGTGCGAGCACCTGGTGCTGGCGACCGGATCGAAAAGCGTGAACCTGCCGATGCTGCCGATTGGCGGCCCGATCATCTCCTCCACCGAAGCCTTGGCGCCGACCTCCGTGCCGAAGCGGCTGACGGTGGTCGGTGGCGGTTACATTGGTCTGGAACTGGGGATTGCCTATCGCAAGCTCGGCGCCGACGTCAGCGTGGTCGAGGCACAGGAACGCATCCTGCCGGCGTACGACGCCGAGCTGACCCAGCCGGTCCACGACGAACTGAAAAAACTCGGCGTGAAGCTTTACTTGAAGCATAGCGTCCAAGGCTTTGATTCTTCGAGTAACTCCCTGCAAGTATTGGCTCCGGATGGCGACACCCTGAACCTCGAAACCGATCAGGTATTGGTAGCCGTCGGCCGCAAACCGAACACTCAGGGCTGGAACCTCGAAGCGCTGAACCTGGCCATGAATGGCTCGGCGATCAAGATTGATAATCGCTGCCAGACCAGCATGCGCAATGTGTACGCCATCGGCGACTTGAGCGGTGAACCGATGCTCGCGCACCGGGCCATGGCTCAGGGCGAGATGGTGGCCGAACTGATCAGCGGTAAAACTCGCGAGTTCAACCCTACCGCCATCGCCGCCGTGTGCTTTACCGACCCGGAATTGGTGGTGGTCGGCCAGACCCCGGACGAAGCCAAGGCCGCCGGCCTGGACTGCATCGTTTCAAGCTTCCCGTTCGCGGCCAATGGCCGGGCGATGACGCTGGAATCGAAAAGCGGCTTCGTGCGGGTGGTCGCTCGTCGGGACAATCATGTGATTGTCGGCTGGCAAGCGGTGGGTGTCGGGGTGTCCGAACTGTCCACGGCATTCGCGCAAAGCCTGGAAATGGGCGCGCGGCTGGAAGACATCGGCGGCACCATCCATGCGCATCCAACGCTGGGCGAGGCTGTGCAGGAAGCGGCGTTGCGTGCTCTCGGTCACGCTCTGCACCTGTAACTAGCGCATTTGATGGCGGCAGTGATTGCCTCTTCGCGAGCAGGCTCGCTCCCACACTGGATTTGTGGCGTTCACATAACCCTGTGGGAGCGAGCCTGCTCGCGAATCTCAAGGACAACACAATTTATCTGTCAGTCATCCGATAGTCCGGGCTGCGAAATGGGTCCGGAATGAAGTATTGTTGTCCCCATCCAAAAAACGTCAGAAGCCTTGAACCGTTTCGGCGGTTGTTCAGTGATAGAGGGTGTCATGGGTAACGAAAGCATCAATTGGGACAAGCTGGGTTTTGACTACATCAAGACAGACAAGCGTTTCTTGTCGTACTGGCGCAATGGCGAGTGGGACAAAGGCACCCTGACCGAAGACAACGTGCTGCACATCAGCGAAGGCTCCACCGCCCTTCACTATGGCCAGCAATGCTTCGAAGGCATGAAGGCCTATCGTTGCAAGGACGGCTCGATCAACCTGTTCCGCCCGGACCAGAACGCCCTGCGCATGCAGCGCAGCTGTGCACGCCTGCTGATGCCGTTCGTGGAAACCGAGCAGTTCATCGAAGCCTGTAAAGCAGTGGTCCGCGCCAACGAGCGTTTCATCCCGCCTTACGGCACCGGCGGCGCGCTGTACCTGCGTCCGTTCGTGATCGGCGTGGGTGACAACATCGGCGTGCGTACCGCCCCCGAGTTCATCTTCTCGATCTTCTGCATCCCGGTCGGCGCCTACTTCAAGGGCGGCCTGACCCCGCACAACTTCCTGATCTCCAGCTTCGACCGTGCAGCCCCACAAGGCACCGGCGCGGCCAAGGTCGGTGGCAACTACGCCGCCAGCCTGATGCCAGGTTCCCAGGCCAAGAAGGCACACTACGCCGACTGCATCTACCTGGACCCGATGACCCACACCAAGATCGAAGAAGTCGGCTCGGCCAACTTCTTCGGGATCACCCACGACAACAAGTTCGTCACCCCGAACTCGCCGTCGGTCCTGCCAGGCATCACCCGCCTGTCGCTGATCGAGCTGGCCAAATCGCGTCTGGGCATGGAAGTGATCGAAGGTGACGTGCTCATCGACAAGCTCTCCGACTTCAAGGAAGCCGGCGCTTGCGGTACCGCGGCCGTGATCACGCCGATCGGTGGCATCAGCTACAACGACCACCTGCACGTGTTCCACAGCGAAACCGAAGTCGGCCCTGTTACCCAGAAGCTCTACAAAGAGCTGACCGGTGTACAGACGGGCGACGTCGAAGCGCCAGCGGGCTGGATCGTCAAGGTTTGATCTGACGCTACTGTACGCTTGAGCTTAAGCAAAAAAGCCCGGTTATCGATTGGATAGCCGGGCTTTTTTTCGTCTTGAACTGCTGACAGTTATTATTATGAATCAATGAGTAACAGCAATATCCTGATGTTTGTTATCAATAGGCAGTGTGGTACCGCTTGAAGACGGCAGCACCAGATCGAACTGCGTGCCTAACGCCTTGCGCCCCGCCGCCGTCAACGTCAGCGCCCGGCTATCCAGATCCTGCGTCACCCATTTGCGCTTGATCACAGATTGCAGCAACGCCGCCCCCAGCGAACCACCCAGATGTGGCCGACGCATGCTCCAGTCCAGACACGGGCAGGCGAAACGGCGGCGCAGCGTGCTCAGGTCCTTGACCTCGATACCCAGCCCTTCAAACAGTGCCTCGCCACTGTCGCTCAGCCGATATGCATGCTCATCGGTTTCCAGCAACCAGCCTTTTTCCAGCATCCGGTCATGCAGTAACACCGCCAGCGTGCCGGCCATGTGGTCGTAGCAGGTGCGGGCGAATTGCAGGCGATCCGGCGTGCGCGAGTGGTACGCCGGTGCGCTGTTCTGGCCAAGCACCATCAGCGCTTCCAGCGCCTGGGCCACGCGCTTGTCCGCCAGGCTGTAATAACGATGGCGGCCCTGCACGTGCAGCCGCACCAGCGCCTGTTCCTTGAGTTTGGCCAGGTGTGCGCTGGCGGTGGAGGCGCTGACTTCGGCAATCGCTGCCAGCTCGGTGCTGGTACGGGCGTGGCCGTCCATCAGCGAACAGAGGATTTTCGTCCGGGCCGGCTCCGCGATGGCGGCCGCGACCTGAGAGACGCCGATGTCGTGTTGTTCTGCGTTCATATTTCGCTCCCGGACGAATCAAGGGTCTTTGGGACTGGAGATAGTAGCAACACTTTCCCCACCCCGAACAAGGCTGCGACCCATGGACCCGATCATCGCTGCGACTCATGTCGACCCTTATCCCTATTACGCGCAACTGCGTGCCCAAGGAGGACTGATTTTTCACGCGGGACTGAACCTGTGGGTGGCCAGCAGCGCCCGAGCGGTTGCCGCCGTACTGGCCCATCCTGATTGCCATGTTCGCCCGCCCGCAGAACCGGTGCCCAAGGCGATTGCCGGCGGCATGGCGGGCAAGGTCTTCGGGCAGTTGATGCGGATGAATGAAGGCGAACGGCAGCGTTGCCCGAGGTCGGCGATTGAGCCGGGCCTGGGGCTGATTGACGCGAATGAAGTCAATGCACTGGTGGCTGCGCGGCTGATCACGCCGGATGCCGACGGTTTGTACAACGCCATGTTTCGCGGGCCGGTGTGCGTGGTCGCAGCGTTGTTGGGGTTCACGCCGGCTCAGGGGCGGACGATCAGTGCGCTGACGGCGGAGTTCGTGGCGTGCCTGTCGCCGCTGAGCAACCAGGCGCAACTCGACGCTGCGCAGGCTGCGGCTGAACATTTGCGGGGTTACTTCGTTGAATTGCTGGATGACCCGGACAACAAAAGCGCGCTGCTCGCCAGGATTCGTGGGCGCTTCAGCGGTGACCAAGAAACGCTCACCGCCAATCTGATTGGCTTGTTTTCCCAGACTTTCGAGGCCACTGCGGGACTGATCGGTAATGCACTGCTGGCGGTGATGAGAAATCCATTGCTGCACGAGGCTCGGGTGGAGGATTTGATTGCCGAAACCCAGCGCTTTGATCCGTCGGTGCAGAACACTCGGCGGTTTGTGGCTGAACCGTGTGAAATCGAGGGGGAGAATGTCCAGTCGGGCGATGTGATTTTGCTGCTGTTGGCGTCGGCCAATCGTGATCCACTGCTGAATGACAGCCCTGATGTTTTTTTGGTGGATCGCCCGCAGCGCCGCAGTTTTACCTTCGGCGCGGGGCGGCATCAGTGTCCGGGGCAAGTGTTGGCGTTGGGGATTGCCAGTGCAACGTTGCGGGAGATTCTGGTGCATCGGTCTGCGCTGGAGCGGCTGACCTGGGAATATCGGCCTTCACTGAATGGGCGGATTCCGGTGTTTCGTGACCAGGCTTGAGACCGAGTTATCGTTCATCGCGAGCAGGCTCGCTCCCACATTGGATCTGCGTTGTTCACAAATCCCCTGTGGGAGCGAGCCTGCTCGCGAAAGCGTCTTCACATTCGCTACATCACCAACCGCCCCACCACAAAATCCACAAACGCCTTCAACTTGGGCATTGCTCTTCAACACCGCACTTTCAGGCCAAGGCACCTCGCTGGCGCCGTTGCGCAGCGGCCAGGCAAACCGGTTATTCCACGAGGTGTGCGTGAGAATCCGATGCCGATGCAGGTCTTCGGGGGACGTGGGCTCCTGCCATTTCTGCAGGTAAGCGGGCGATGCACAGATCACCATGCGATACGGCGGCAATGGCTTGGCCAGCAGATTGACGCCAATCAGCTCGGAAATCCTGAAAGCCAGGTCGAACGACGTTTCGTACAGATCCACCACTTCATTGCTCAAGATCAGCTCAACCTGAATCTGCGGATAAAGCTGCATGAACTCCGCCACCAACGGGCCGACCAACGACACGCCCAGGCTCATCGGCGCGGTAATTCGCAACAGGCCACTGGGCTCCGGGTTCGATGCTTCGACCCGACTAAACGCGTACTTCACCTGTTCCAGCGCCAGCTTGGCCTCTTCATAAAACAATCGGCCCTCGGTCGTGATCGATTGCCGCCGCGTGGTGCGCTGTATCAGCTTGGTGTTGAGGGTTTTCTCCAGGCTCTGGATATGCCGCCCGACCATCACCGCCGACATGCCGACTGCATGGGCCGCATCGGCGAAGCTGCCCGCCTCGACCACCGCGACGAAGACTTCCATTTGCCTGAGTTTGCTCATGAACATGCCTTGCATTAAATACATCAGGTTAAAGGAGTAATAACCGGCGATGCGTTTATCCGCCGGGGCTTTCTCCCTAGAGTCACGGTAATAACACTGAACAACGAGGCGTCATTGATGCAAACCCTACTGGACACGTCACTGAGTTCTTTTGCCCGGGCCGACCTTTTGCAAGGCCCGACACCGATCCAGCGCGCCGAACGCCTCGAACAGCAACTGGGTTTGAAAGCGCAAGGCATCGGCCTGTTCCTCAAGCGCGATGATCACATGCTGATCGGCGGCGGTGGCAACAAACTGCGCAAACTCGAATTTCATCTCGGCGCAGCGCTGGCGACCGGCGTCGACACCGTCATCACCATCGGCGGCCTCCAATCCAACCATGCGCGCCTGACCGCTGCCGTGTGCGCCCGCCTCGGGATTGCCTGCGAATTGATCCTGACCCGTTCGGTGCCCAAAACGGAAGTGGACTACGAACTCAACGGCAACATCCTGCTCGACCAGTTGTTCGGCGCAACCCTTCGCGTGCTGGCCGGCGGCAGCGATTCGCTGGCCGAAGCCGAGAAACGTGCCGAACACCTTCGGCTTGAAGGGCACAAGGTGCTGGTAATTCCCACGGGGGGCTCGACACCGCTGGGCAGTCTTGGCTATGCGCGTTGCGCGGCGGAGATCGCGCAACAGGAAAGCGAACTGTGCCTCACCTTCAACCAGGTCGTGGTGCCCAACGGCAGCGCCGGCACCCACGCCGGGCTTGCGGCGGGGTTTGAGTTGCTGGATAGGGGGACTTCACTGGTGAAGTCGTATTCGGTGTTGTCTGACAGAGAGTCGTCAGCGGCCCGAACCCGGCAATTGACTCAGGATGTACTGGCGTTGTTGGGCAGCAGTGCGGTTGTTCAGCCTTCGGGGATCGCTATCGACGGCAGTCAGTTGGGCAACGGTTACGGCCTGCCGACGCCGGCCATGCAGGAGGCGGTGCGCTTAATGGCTCGAGCTGAAGGGTTGCTGATTGACCCGGTGTATTCCGGCAAGGCGTTTGCCGGGTTAGTGGCCGACCTCCGGGACGGGCGTTTCCAGCGCGGGGACAATGTGTTGTTTGTGATGACTGGGGGTACGCCGGGGTTGTATGCGTATCGGGAGGCGTTTCAGGATTGAGCCCTCTGAAATAACAGCCGCAAATTCAGAACTCTCCTACATCTATCAAACGCCCATTGAGATAGCGTTCGCATCGCTTTTATAGGATGAGAGAAGAACGCTAATGGCTCGTATAGCAGAGACACCTTTGGTTCAAAACCTGACGTCGGTCGATGGGCACCCTGCTCATTTTTTTTGGATCAGCGGATTTTTAAAAGGTGATCAGGCAGGTGACTTTCTAAAATACGAACTCACCGTTCCGCCCGAGTCAGAAGCCGTGATACTGGGTGTACTGGGCTGGGAAAACCTTGATCAAAGCGAGGACGGGGACTGTTTATTGACGGCCGGGCAGGTCCAACAAATCGCAATAGCGCTCAATGAGCCGCTACCGACTGAGTTGGACCTTTTCATAGGGCTACGGGGGTAGGTTTTCAGTCAATCATCCCGCGTCAGTACTTCCAGCAATTCAATCTCGAAGATCAGGTTCGAATTCGGCGTGATTGCGCCCATCGAACGTTCGCCATACGCCAGATGCGCAGGCACCAGCAGCTTGCGCTTGCCGCCGACTTGCATGCCGACGATGCCCTGATCCCACCCTTTGATTACCCGGCCAGTGCCAATCACGCACTGAAAAGGTTTGCCACGGCTATAGGAAGAGTCGAATTCGGTGCCGTCTTCCAGCCAGCCACGGTATTGGGTGGTGATCAGCGCGCCTTTGACGGCGGCTTTGCCGTCGCCTGGCTGGAGGTCGATGATTTGCAGTTCGTTATTCATGACGGTGTTTATCTGTTTGCAGAATTCGAGGGGCGTGGTTTTCCCAGAAAATCAGCTTGATGGCAACTATTCAGGTGCCTTTATCGGGGTGGGACAACATTTCCACGACTTTTTTGTCTTCCTTCTGCTTCGCATCGACCGCGAAGTCCTTGCCGAAGATCGCCTCAGGAAGGATCCATTTGCCCGTACTGTTTTTCTGGTCGGTCACAATCCCGATCTGGTCTCCTTTGGTGAAATCAAACCAATGCAGGTCCGGGAACTGTTTCAAGTCGAGGGTTTGGACTGTATTGCCCTCCATCACTTCGATTTTTTTAGTCGTAGGGTCCACGCTGACCACCTCTAGCGGTGATCGAGTAATCAACGATGGCGCCCCGACAACGATGACGTTGTTGTTACACCGTTGGCTCGTCGGCTGGATCTTGCCGTCCGCCGAACTATGGGGTTTGTTTGCGCAATCAACAAAAATGCCTGAGTGGTCCACGGTTTCGTTGCCAAGGTACTGGTCGCCGTTGGGCATCTTCAATATCTGTTCGCCCTGCGCCGCACTCACGAACAGAGCGAGGGTCAGGGCAATCGTCAGTCTGGTCATAGCGCACCTGCCATTAGTCCAGTCCCGCGTGGTGACTATAGGAACTCGTCTAAAAACAATGTTCGGGTCACACGCGGCATATTGGGCACATCCATTTCAACGTAAATCACCTGTTTCTTCGGCACTTGGTACACCGTGCCGAATGAGTCGTAACGTTGCGGCTGCTTATCGGTTTTCATCAGTACCTTTTGAACCAGCACGTAATACGTCTCGTCCGTTTCAATCAGCAGCACGGCTTCTTTAACTCCACCATCCTTGATGACGGTCGCCGTCGACAATTCAGTCGGAAAGTTTTTCGCCTGTTTGTCGTCGAAGTGCAGGCGAATCGGGTGCAATACACCGCCGTCGCGGACTTGCTGGGCCTGTAACGTACCGAGGTACTCGGCCAGGACGGACGTGCCCCAGAGACCCAAGACCAAAAAAAGCGCGAATAACACTTTGTGCAGAAAGTGCGCAAACAGCTTGTGGTCCGAAGACCAGCCTCCGTTAAGCGCGACATAGAGGATGGCACCGCCGCCCAGAATGAGAGGGATCCAGCCCCCGAACTGTTTCACAGCCGTCCAGGCAAATGCCAAATAGAAATACAGCGAGATATCCAGCGATACCAGCGGTATGCCGAACGTTTTGAAGTAATAAAACAAATGCAGCCACGAATAGAAAAACAGATAAGCCGCAAACAGCAGCGTCGGCCCACCAAAGTGCGCCGACAACTGTGAGCTCTCCGGCGCAGGTGGTGGGGGCGTAGGGCCAGACGGGGTGACCTGAGTCATGCTGAGGATCTCCTGCCAGACGGACGATCACGAAGCAGATGGCGTGCACGGAAAGTCTAGCGCTCGTCAGGCAGAAAGCGACTGCGACCAAACAGTCCGGTGAACTAACATAAGCACCAACGTTTCCTTCGGTTTAATACTCAATGACTATCCCTGAATGAATCTGGCCTGGACCAGCGCAGCCATCGGCTCAGTCATGCTTGCCCTGCTCATCGCGATGATCTATCGCGTGCGCTCGCTGAAACAGCAATTGGTCGAATGTCGTGCGCTGATTGCCAGCCTGTCCGAGGGCCCGTCCGTGCGCCAGGACGGCGATATCGAACGTTTCAAACGCAGCCAATACTTCGCCCGCATCGGCACCTGGGACTGGGACGTCGACACCGACAAGCTCTACTGGTCGGATGCGATCTACGGCATGTTCGGCTTCAAGATCGGCGAAGTGACACCCTCCTACGCCCTGTTTTGCGCCTGCGTACACCCGGAAGACCGCGCCAGCGTGCGGGCCGGGGAACTGCGCTGCCTGGAAACCGGCGAAAACCATGACGAGGAATACCGCGTCGTCTGGCCCGACGGCAGCATTCACTGGCTGCGAGAGACCGGCAACGTGGTCAAGAACGACCACGACGCCACCATCAAGATGATGGGCGTGGTGCGCGACATCACTGAGGAAAAAGCCTCCGCCAGTTACCTCCAGCACCTGGCTCACTTCGACCCGTTGACCGGCCTCCCCAATCGCCTGGTGCTGGAAGAGCGGTTGTCCGAAGCGCTGGAACAAGCGCGCATCGGCGCTACACGGGTGGCGCTGGTGTTCGTCGACCTCAACGGTTTCAAGGCTATCAACGATCACTACGGTCATGCGGCCGGCGACCGTGTCCTGATCACCACCGCCACACGGCTGAAGAAAATCCTGCGTTCAACCGACACCGTCGCCCGCATCGGTGGTGACGAATTCGTGGTGATCCTCCAAGGGTTGCCCCAAGGCATCAGCCTGCAGGATGAAGCGCGCAGCATCTGCCAGAAAATCTTCGTCGAACTGTCACCGCCCATCACCATCGGCAACGACCAGCGCCACATCGGCACCAGCCTCGGTGTCGCGGTGTACCCCGACCACGCACCGAGCATGGACCGGCTGATTCATATTGCGGACCTGGCGATGTATGAGGCCAAGCGCAGTGGCAATAATCAGTATCGGTTGGGCGAACAGGTGGGCATTCACAGCCGGGTTGATTGACCTCCCCTGTCCTTGCGTTGGCCAAAAAGTACGCCGTTGAATGTGTGGGTGCAGCAATGACAGTAAGGCGTCATGTTCTGCGCCGTCAGTTTGGGGTTAACGATCTGCAGAACTCCCAAGTCATCCACATACAGGCCACTGAAATAGCTCGACTCCCCCAGACACACCGTCTCAAGCCTTTCGCTTTCATGCAGGGCAACCATCCAGAACACCGGCTCGGACCTGTCAAGACGAGCTACCGCCTCACTGAAAACTTCATCCCATTGCCTACCGACGCGGGACAACAAAAACCGAAACAAAGGCGTGTAATCGAACCCATGACGGCGCGTTCCGTGCATCGAACCCCGTAACACATCGCTCTGAATTTCAGCCTTGGTATTACGCTGGTGTCGATACGCGCCCGTAATGTCGTTGCGCCAAACGCCCCAAGTACGGGTGTTTACCTTGCGGTAGAGAGGTTTCTTTTCCAACGAGCCGCTCCTGACATCCAGTCAATGAAATCGCAGCAGAGATTCACCGGAACGGCTGGCGAATTCAATTAACCATCCATGGCTAATTGTTGCAGATGGCTAACGCTCCACCGGCGTGATGTCCACAATCGTCCCGTTGGTGATCATCACCATCATGTACTTGTCATTGATTTGCACCCACTGCGCCTGATCCTTCGGGGCTTTCAGGCCTTTGGCCTGCCAGTTGGCGAGGGCTTTTTCGCTGCGTTGGTAGATGTCCGGAGCGCGGTCGCCGATCACCAGTTCGCGGGAGTTGTTGACACCGGGCTGCACGGTTTTCTGAGGGGACTCGGCCGCCTGAACGATGGGGGTGATACCGGCTACGCCAGCGGCAATCGCCAGGGCGGCGATGAGGGTTTTGCAGTTCATGGGTGATCCTCCAGTAATGTCATGGCACCTGAACTCCGACTGTGCTCGCGGTGAATCATTCCTTACTGTTGCGATGAATCTGTGCCGGACTGTACCGGGAATCGCGCCTCGGGTCGGCGTAGGCTGCGTGAATTCACTCAGGATCAACCGCCATGCACATTGCCATTCTGACCTTCGACGGTTTCAACGAACTCGATTCCCTGATCGCCTACGGCATGCTCAGCCGCGTGTCGCTGCTGGGTGACAAGGACTGGCGCGTGAGCATTGCCTCGCCGACGCCGCGCGTCACGTCCATGAATGGTTTGACCATTGATGCGCACATTGATCTGGCCGAAGCCTGCCAGGCGGATGCGGTGCTGGTCGGCAGTGGCCGCAAGACCCGTGAAGTGGCTGAGGATCCGACGATCATGGATCAGTTGCGCTTTGACCCTAGTCGCCAGTTACTGGCCGCGCAGTGTTCGGGGACCTTTTTGCTGGCCAGGCTCGGCTTGCTCGGTGATGCCCCTGCTTGCACCGATGCCATCAGCAAGCCCTGGGTGCAGGCGGCTGGGGTCAATGTGGTGAATCAGGCGTTTTATGCCAATGGGAATATCGCCACGGCGGGTGGATGTTTGTCGGCGCAGTATTTGGCGGTGTGGTTTCTGGCTCGGTTGAAAAGCACTGAAGCTGCGCGGGAGGTGTTGCACAACTTCGCGCCGGTGGGTGAGAAGGAAGAATATGTGGCTCGGGGGATGGCGCATATCGAGGCGTTTATCTGAGTGATGGGTTGCCCGTCCGGGCGTCTTCGCGAGCAGGCTCGCTCCCACAGTTGATCTTCAGTGAATACACATTTTGTGCCCGACTTAGATCCAATGTAGGCGTGAGCCTGCTCGCGATAGCGGTAGATCGGTCAGCAATGGCTGACGCATCCGGCCGCAGCCTTTATCCTTGGCGCTCCGCCGTATCGAGTGTTGGAGTAAGCCATGCCCCATGAAGGCAACCTGTTGCAAGCCGCTGTCGTGTTTCTGTTCGCGGCGGTGCTCACCGTGCCCTTGGCCAAGCGCCTGCAATTGGGAGCCGTGCTGGGTTATCTGTTTGCCGGCGTCCTCATCGGGCCGTCGGTGCTGGGGCTGATCGGCAATCCGCAAAGCGTCAGCCATATTTCCGAACTCGGCGTGGTGTTGCTGCTGTTCATCATTGGCCTGGAGCTGTCGCCACGACGCCTGTGGGTGATGCGCAAATCGGTGTTCGGCGTGGGCCTGGCGCAGGTGCTGCTGACCGGTTCAGTGATCGGTGTGCTGGCGCTGCTCGTCTTCGGCCAGCCGCTGAACAGTGCCATCGTGCTCGGTCTTGGCCTTGCCCTGTCGTCCACTGCGTTTGGCTTGCAAAGCCTGGCCGAGCGCAAGGAACTGACCAGCCCCCACGGTCGATTGGCGTTTGCGATCCTGCTGTTTCAGGACATCGCTGCCATCCCGCTGATTGCCATGGTCCCCCTGCTGGCCGGTGGTGACCACACCTCCACCGCTGCTGAAGACTTG
This sequence comes from Pseudomonas oplopanacis, assembly GCF_057128725.1. Lineage (NCBI taxonomy): Bacteria > Pseudomonadati > Pseudomonadota > Gammaproteobacteria > Pseudomonadales > Pseudomonadaceae > Pseudomonas > Pseudomonas oplopanacis. The sequence continues at coordinate 65,011 of NZ_JBSKHV010000001.1, forward strand.
AATCACGGTTTGCGGGTACTGGGCAGCATTGCGGTGGTGGTCATCGGTGGACGCTATCTGCTGCGCCCGGTGTTTCGCATCGTTGCTAAAACCAGTTTGCCGGAGGTGTCCACCGCCACGGCGTTGCTGGTGGTGATCGGCACGGCGTGGCTGATGGACCTGGTCGGCGTGTCCATGGCGCTCGGCGCGTTCCTCGCCGGGCTGCTGCTGGCGGACTCTGAATACCGGCATGAACTGGAAGCGCAAATCGAGCCGTTCAAAGGCCTGCTGCTGGGTCTGTTCTTCATCAGCGTCGGCATGGGCGCCAACCTCAGTCTGCTGCTCAGTGCCCCGCTTGCGGTACTCGGGCTGACCCTGTTGTTGATCGCAATCAAATTGCCGCTGCTGTTTGTGGTCGGCCGATTGGCCGGTGGCCTGGGTAAAGTCAGTGCGCTGCGTCTGGGTATCGTGCTGGCGGCCGGTGGTGAATTCGCGTTTGTGGTGTTCAAGATCGGCCGTGATCAAGGCCTGTTCGAGCCGCACCTGTACGATTTGCTGGTGCTGACCATCACCCTGTCCATGGCGGTGACGCCACTGTTGCTGCTGCTGTGCGCCCGGTTGTATACACCCAAGGTGCAACCGGTGGTGGTGCCGGAGAAATTCCGCGACATCGACACCGATGCGCCGCGCGTAGTGATCGCCGGCATGGGCCGGATGGGACAGATCGTTGCGCGGATTCTACGGGCGCAAAACATCAAATTCGTGGCGCTCGATACGTCGGTGGAAACCATCGAGCTGTCCCGCAGTTTCGGCGGCGTGCCGGTGTTCTATGGCGACCCGATGCGCCCGGAGATCCTCAGCGCGGCCAAGGTCGAACAGGCGGAATATTTCATCATCGCCACCGATGACCCAGACACCAACATCAAGACCGCCGAGGTGGTGCATCGGCTGTACCCGCACATCAAAATCATCGCCCGCGCACGTAACCGCCAGCATGTGCATCGCCTGGTGGACCTGGGTGCCGAGGCGATTCGTGAAACCTATTATTCGAGCCTGGAAATGAGCCGGCGCACGCTGGTTGGCCTGGGACTCACCCAAGCGCAGGCGGATGCGCGGATCAAGCGCTTCAAACATCACGATGAGCAGGTGTTGGAGGCCCAGCACGCGGTGTATGACGATGCGGCGAAGGTGTTGCAGACGGCGCAGGAAGCGCGGGCGGAATTGGCTAAGTTGTTTGAGTCGGATCAGTTGGAGGAGCAGGAAGCGGGCAAGATTTAAGTGCTGTGGCGGCAGGTATGCCGCCATCTCGAGCAAGCTCGCTCCCACAGTAGACCGCATTCTCCTGTGGGAGCGTGGCTTGCCCGCGATGAACGATAACGCGGTGCAATGCCAGGCCCCCACCCGAGCATCAGTTGGAAAACACAAACTGCCCCTTGACCTTTTTCGAACCGACAAACCCCAGGTCCGGGAACAGCAACGCCTTCACCCAGGCCACATAAAACACCATGGCCAACGTGATCACCACACCGACCACTGTCATCACCGGATCTTCCTCATACCCCTGAAACATCCGCCCGATCTGGCTGACGGTCAGAATCATGTAAAGGGTGTAGGCCTGCGCCGCGTTCTTGTAGAACCCCCAGGCAAACGCCAGCGGCACCAGCGCCGCAAACAGGGTGAAAAACACCACGGCACCGGGGCCGATCATCGAGCCCAGATAAAATCCGGTGACGGCTCCCAGCAAGGCTTGAAGGCAGGTCAGTGCGAGCAGGATGTTGACCTTGAGCGAGTGTTTTTCCCGCAGCGCCGGATCCGGCCTGGCGCCGATCCAGTAAGCGAGTACCCGGTCCTTGACCGTCCCGCCAGAGAACGCCTTGAACGTCGCGGTTTTGGAGTTCCCGGCGTCGAGTGCCGCCATCAGTTGCCGCTTGATTTCCTTTTTGTCCAACGCACGTATCCCCTTTTAAAAACAACCCACTGTTGCAGGGCATCTTCGCTTTATTGGGGGCCACAAAGCAAAACGCCGCTTCCACCAGAGGTGGAAGCGGCAGAGGCATGAGCCTCAGCGGATCAATGCATGAACAGGGCGATCAGGATAATGATCGGGATCGGCACGCCAAGAAAGAACAGCAGTAATGAGCGCATGATGATTCTCCTGGGTTAGCGGACTGGGGTAGTGGTGACGTAAGTGTCGGTTTCCACGTACACAACGGCATCCCGACGACGACCGCCAAAGGTCGCAGCAAGGCTGGCGAAAAACGCGCCGATCAGTAGTGCGATGAACATCCACAGCGACGTCCAGGCAGCGACTTTCGCGGCTTTGTCAGCGGCTTGCTGGGCAGCCACCTTTGCGTCGGCCACGGCTTTTTGTGTACGGGCATAGACTTCATCGACACGACGCTCGGCGTCTGCCTGGGTCAGGTTGGTGCGTTGGGCGACCATTTGTGCGAGGTAGGTCCGGTCTTCGGCGCTCAGGCCGTTGTTGCCCAGGCTGCGCACAAAGATGCGCGTCACGGTGCCTCGCGCGGCGTCATCGCTGACGGCGGCCGGACGATCGTCACGGAACAGGCTGTCGACGAAATAGCCGTACTGATCGCTATTGGTATTGGCAGCCGCGGTGCCGGCGGCTTGAGTGGCCGCACTGGCTGCGCCGCCGACCATATTGGCCCCGGCCTGCATGCCACCACTGACAACACTGCTGACCGAGCCGACCACCAGGGTCGCGGTCACCAGCGTCGCCACGCACCAAGCGAGGAAGCCATGGGCGGTATCACGGAAATACACTTCATCCCCGTGCATGTTGGACCACTTGACCCGCAAGCGACCGGCAATGTAACCACCGGCCCCGGCCGCCAAAATTTGCGTCACCGCCAGCCACACGATGGTTGAAATGCCCAGACCCTTGGCACTCACACCTTCATTGGCCCACGGCGACACCGCCGAAAAACCCAGGCCGAAACCTAGCAGCACCAGGATCAGCGACAACGCTGCCGCCGCAGCGGCCCCGGCGAAGATCGCCCCCCAGGACACACCCGAGAGCGTGCTCGTTTCTTCTGCGACGTTATATAAACCATCAGAAGATCTATTCATTGTTGTATCGCTCCAGGCAGGAAAGATGGTGTTACAACTCTTCAAATGCACCATTGCAGTCAGCGTGCCAGTCGCGTCTTTTAAATATTTCTATATTTTTCAAAAGCTTATAAAGATTGAACTTCCTTTTCTCATGCAATTTGCAAGGAATGCCTCAACACAGCGGGTTTTCTGCATTGATCAAAATAATCAGCGCATGAAGTTTTATTTAGAAAGACTGCGATCATTTCTTGGCAAAATGCTGCACATCATTGAGAACCGCTAATCAGGCCAGCCCTATGACCCGCATCTTGACCATCGAAGACGACGCCGTGACCGCCCGGGAAATCGTCGCCGAACTGAGCAGCCACGGCCTCGATGTCGACTGGGTCGACAATGGCCGCGAAGGCCTGGAGCGTGCGGTCAGTGGTGACTACGACCTGATCACCCTCGACCGCATGCTGCCGGAGCTCGATGGCCTGGCGATTGTCACCACGCTGCGAACGATGGGCGTGGCCACGCCGATCCTGATGATCAGCGCCCTCTCCGACGTCGATGAGCGCGTGCGCGGGTTGCGCGCCGGTGGTGACGATTATCTGACCAAGCCATTTGCCACCGATGAAATGGCCGCCCGCGTTGAAGTGTTGCTGCGCCGCCAGAACACCGTGACCGCCCAGGCCACGACGTTGAAAGTAGCTGATCTGGAACTCAACCTGATCAGCCATGAAGCCAGCCGTGCCGGCCTGTTGCTGACGCTGCTGCCGACCGAATACAAACTGCTCGAATTCCTGATGCGCAACACCGGGCAGATTCTGTCGCGCATGATGATTTTCGAAGAAGTCTGGGGTTACCACTTCGACCCCGGCACCAACCTGATCGACGTGCACATCGGCCGTCTGCGCAAGAAAATCGACCCACAAGGCCAGGCCCCACTGATTCGGACCGTGCGAGGCTCGGGTTATGTCATTGCCGAACCCGTCTAAAGGCTGGCGCTCTTCCAGCAGCCGCTTGCTGGCGCTCTACAGTTCGCTGTTCGTGATCTGGAGCGCGATCCTGATGGGCGTCATGTACTACGAGGTGTCCGCTTACCTCGACAACCTGGCCAAGCACTCGCTGATGCAACGTCAGCATCTGTTTTCGCGCTTCCAGGGCGAGCAACTGGTGGACGCCCTCGCCGTCAGCATGACCTTCGACATTCGTGGCATCGATGCCTATGGCCTGTTCGATCACCAGCATCGCTACCTCAGTGGCGCCCTGCGTTTTATCCCCGAAGGCCTGCCGCTGGACGGCAAGATCCACATGCTCCGCGACTGCACCGACTCCGACGACCCGATCCTGCCCGCCGACAGTTGCGATGCGGTAGCGACCCAGACCCGCGACGGTCGCTGGCTGGTGCTGGTGCGCGACAACGGTTCGTTGTTCGCCGTCACCCGGATCATCCTTCATGCGTTGTTCTGGGGCGTGACCTTGACCATCATTCCGGGCATCGCCGGGTGGCACCTGTTGCGCAGACGGCCCCTGCGGCGCATCCGCGCGATCCAGGCCAGCGCAGAAGCCATCGTCGCCGGCGATTTGACCCGGCGCCTACCCTTGTCCAACCGGCGCGATGAACTGGACATGCTCGCCACCATCGTCAACGCCATGCTCGAACGCATCGAGCGCTTGATGCACGAGGTCAAGGGTGTCTGCGACAACATCGCCCATGACCTGCGCACCCCGCTGACACGCCTGCGGGCACAGCTTTACCGGATTCAGCAGCAGGCCGGAGATGACTCGACGCTCGGCGTACAACTGGATTCTGTGCTCGGTGAAGCCGACACCTTGATGGCGCGTTTTCGCGGGTTGTTGCGGATTTCCGAGCTGGAAGATCGCCAGCGCCGCTCGGGTTTTGTTCAACTGGACCCGGTGCCGTTGCTGCAAGAGCTGCACGACTTCTACCTGCCGCTGGCGGAAGAAGGCGAACTGGTTTTCAAGCTGCAACTGCCAGTGTCGTTGCCAGCGCTTAACGGGGACCGGGCGCTGTTGTTCGAAGCGGTGGCGAATCTGCTGAGCAACTCGATCAAGTTCACGCCGCCGGGGGGCGAGGTGATTTTGCGTGGGGTCAGCGAGGGCGGGTTTACGCGGATCGAAGTGCTGGATTCCGGGCCCGGGATTGCGGAGGCCGAGCGCGAAGCGGTGTTTCAGCGGTTCTATCGGGCTGAGGGTGGCAATCAGAAAAGCGGGTTTGGTTTGGGGTTATCGATTGTTGCGGCGATTGCCAGTTTGCATGGGTTTGCGCTGGAGGTCGGCAGCAGCGAACTCGGTGGAGCGCGGTTGGTGCTGGATTGCCGGGAGAGTCTGATATCCCAGTCCTGACCCGAATCTCCCTGACAAAACCAAAACCCTGTGGGAGCGAGCCTGCTCGCGAAAGCGGACTGACATTCAACATAGATGCCGACTGTTAGACCGCCTTCGCGAGCAGGCTCGCTCCCACAGGGGGAATTGGGTTTTCGTCAGGCCGGGTAGTTGGCCCGTAAAGCCTGAAGCCCACCCTGATAAATCCCGTCGAACAACGCCACCACTTCTTCCTCACTCACCCCCACAGGCGTGAACCGACCCGACCACGTCACTCGAGCACCCTGCCCCTGAGCTTCAACCTTGATCGTCGCCAAATACTCAGTCGCCGGAAATGGTGCCTGCGCAATCGAATAGCTGTACGTCTTCCCGGCGTTATCAAACGCCTCAAGCCGCTCGACGATCACCGCGCCATCCGCGGTTTGCAGGCTGCGCACCCGCCCGCCTTCGCTCAGTTCGCTTTTCGGAATAAACGGCAGCCAGTCCGGCAACGAGTTGAAGCCGCCGATCAATTGCCACACGTCATCGGCCGAAGCCGGGATATCAACAAACGCTGATGCAGTTGCCATGTAACCCTCTCTGTTAATCAAAAAATTCAAATCGCCATGCTGTCGACAACACCGCCATCAACCCGCAATGCAGCGCCGGTCGTGGCCGAGGACAGCGGCGAAGCGATGTACGCCACCAGGTTCGCCACCTCTTCGACATCCGCCACGCGCTGGATGATCGACGTCGGCCGCGCTTTCAGCACAAACGCATCGGCTTCTTCGCGAACGCTGCGACCGGAGGCGGCGGTGGTGTCCTTGAGCATCTGCTCCAGGCCATCGGTCAGTGTCGGGCCGGGCAGGATCGCATTGACCGTCACGCCAGTGCCCGCCAGCCGTTTGGCCAGGCCATGGGACACCGCCAGGTTGGCGCTTTTGGTCACGCCATAGTTGAGCATGTCGGCCGGGATCGAGATGCCGGATTCCGAGGACACGAAGATCACCCGGCCCCAACCCTGCTTGACCATGTCCGGCACGTAATGCCGGGACAGGCGCACGCCGGAGATCACGTTGACCTCATAGAAGCGCGTCCACTCGCTGTCCGGTGTATCGAAGAAATCGACGTCGTTGAAAATCCCGAGATTGTTCACCAGGATGTCCGCGCGCGGCTCGGCGGCGAACAGCACTTCGGCGCCTTCGGCAGTGCCCAGGTCGGCGGTCAGGCCACGCAACTGCGCGTCCGGTACGCTTTGACGAATGCTCGCCAGCGCCTGTTCGACCTTGGCCGTCTCGCGGCCGATCACCACCACCGTAGCGCCGGACTCGGCCAACGCCTTGCTGATGCCCAGGCCAATGCCGGCGGTGCTGCCGCTGACAATGGCGAGTTTTCCACTCAGATCAATCTTCATGCTCAAACTCCTGTGATCGGCAATGGCGCGCGGTCGGAGACCAGTTTTGCCTCACGCATTGCCTGCCAGAATGCGGCGGGAATGACCGCCGACAGCGCGGCAACGTCTTCGGCAATACGCTCCGGACGGCTGGAACCTGGAATCACCGCCGCCACCGCCGGGTTGGCTAACGAGAACTGCAAGGCCGCCGCTTTGATGTCGACACCGTGCGCGGCGGCGATGCGTTTGATGTGCTCGACTTTGTTGATGATCGCCGGGCTGGCTTGCTGGTACTCGAAGTGCGCACCACCGGCCAGAATGCCCGAGCTGTAAGGACCACCGACCACGATCTCGACGTTCTGCGCCAGGGCTGCGTCCATCAAACGTTGCAACGCGCGGTCGTGGTCGAGAAGAGTGTAGCGACCCGCCAACAGAAAGCCGTCCGGTTGCGCTTCGGTCAGATCAAGGGTCAGTTCGCACGGCTCGACCTTGTTCACGCCCAGGCCCCACCCCTTGATCACGCCTTCTTCGCGCAAGCGGGTCAGCACTTTGAACGCGCCGGTGCGGGCCTGGTTGAAGTACTCCAGCCATTGATCGCCGTAGAAATCCTGTGCGATGTCATGCACCCAGACGATGTCCAGACGGTCGGTTTGCAGACGCTTGAGGCTGTCCTCGATGGAGCGCATCGTCGCGTCGGCGCTGTAGTCATTGACGATCTTGTTCGGGAGGCCGTGTTCGAATACCCCGCTTTTCTCGCCCAAATCACGGGCCGCAGTGTCTTCGACTTCATCCAGAATGACCCGGCCGACTTTGCTGCTCAGCACGTAGTCGTCGCGGTTGTATCGGGACAACGCGGCGCCCAGGCGGATTTCCGACAGGCCCGAACCGTAGAACGGCGCGGTGTCGAAGTAGCGCACGCCGGCATCCCAGGCGGCGTGCACGGTGGCGAGCGCTTCGTCTTCAGGAATCGCGCGGAACATGTTGCCCAAGGGTGCGGTACCAAAACCCAGCGCGCCGGGCAGTTTGTCTTTCAAGCTCATGGGTAATTCCTCTTGAATGTCTCGTGAACCTGTAGGAGCCGGCTTGCTGGCGATGGCGTTGAAACAGTCAACACAGTTATCGCTTGATTAAGCGCCATCGCCAGCAAGCCGGCTCCTACAAAGAGCGGTTTTTGCTTTACCGTTGAGCAGATCCTAGATTGCGACGGTCGGACCGTCCAAGACATAATGCGCAGCACTTGAGTCCCCAGAGGTCTGACATGATCGACATCCGCCAGCTGCGCTACTTCGTCGCCGTCGCCGAAGAAGAACACGTCGGTCGCGCCGCCGAACGCCTGCACATTTCCCAGTCGCCGTTGAGCCGGCAGATCGCCCAGCTCGAAGAACGCCTGGGGTTGACCCTGTTCGAACGCAGCCAACAACGCATCCGCCTGACCCGCGACGGCCAGACCTTCCTCGCCGAAACCCGCGCCCTGCTGACCCACGCCAGTCGCCTGGAATCCCTCGGCAAACGCCTCGGTCGCGGCGAAGAAGGCGGTTTGTGCATCGGCTACATCGAAAACGCCATGCACGCTGGCGTGTTGCCGAATGCCCTGCGCGTGTTGCGCGTCGAGCGGCCGAACGTGCATGTCGCGCTGTACAACCTGCGCTCCACTGAACAGCTTGAAGGCCTGCGCCAACGCAGCCTCGACATCGCATTGGTCAGCGAACCACCGGCCAAAAATGATCCGGATCTGCTGGGCTTTCAAGTGCTGGACGACCCGATGCTGCTGGCATTGCCTGAGCATCATCCACTGGCCAATCAGACCACATTGACCCCGGCCGACCTCGCCGACCAAGAGTGGATCGGCGTGCAGCACCACCAGAATGTCACCAACCGCGAAGACTTCGTCAGCGCCTGCATCCGCGCCGGCTTCACCCCGGACATCCGCATGGAAGCCACCGGTCCCTTCACCGCCATGGCTCTGGTGGCTTCGGGACTGGGCATCGCGATGATTCAGAAAGGCTTGAGCCGCAACGCTCCGCCAGGAGTGGTGCTACGGGAAGTGCCGTGGATTGCCTTCACCCGACCATTGTGGGCGGCGTGGCACCGGATCAATTTGCGGCCGTTGGTGGAGACGTTCCGCAAAGTGCTGACGGAGCCAAGATGATCGTTCCCATGCGCTTTTGTGGCGAGGGGGCTTGCCCCCGTTGGGCAGCGCAGCAGCCCCAAAACCATTGAACGCGATGTGCCTGAAGGAATGGATTGTCAGTGACAGGGGCCGCTGCGCTGCCCAGCGGGAGCAAGCTCCCTCGCCACAGGACAGCGCACCACCACAATTTGGCGTTAGCTATGCGGATCGACGTTATCGAGCATCCGGTTCACCGCCAGTTCGCCCAACATCACGGAGTTTTGAATGCCCAGCAGGGTATGGCGCTGCGGGCCGTTCAGTTGCCCCGCGAAGTCACTCAACATCACGCTCGCTGACGCCAACGTCTCACAGGCGTTGACCAATAGGGTTTCGTGATCGGTGTCGGGGCCGACGAAGTAAATGGTGCTGGGTTTACGCGGGGTGTCTTTGGGAATGACCGGTTTGAGGTAGTAGTCGAGGGCGCGGTCGGCGGCAGTGTTGAGTTTTTTGGAATCGGTGGATTCGTACGGGGAAACATCGTCGGTGTCGGTTTCTGGCGGGTTGGGTGTGATCTTGAACATAGTGAAGCTCCTTGATTAGTGGCGCCGCCACCGTCCGCGGTCAAACGAATCAAGGTGGCAGCTGTACGCGGGTTGACCGACCGGAAATCAAGGTATCCGGCACACCCGAAGGTGTCCCGCGCACAGCCGCCGCAAAAAGCCTGAACTTTCTTGGGCACTGGTACGCCTTGATTGAGTCGGACGGTCAAATCCGATCGCTGATTTGTCAGCGACCCGCAAACGATAAAGTCCCGGCCCAAGGCGCACAAGCCGGCGGATTCTGGCGTAGTCGTAGGCAACGGCGCAAGGTTGTGTAGCCCCGGAGAGTATCTGGAGATGTGTGTTAAACATCGCCGTTTAATGACTCATTCAGGTTTGATGCTTTACTGAACAGACCCTCAAAATCCTGCGAGCCATCCCCATGAACCGCAACGACCTGCGCCGCGTGGACATGAACCTGTTGGTAATTTTCGAAACCCTGATGTTCGAGAAAAACCTCACCCGCGCCGGGGAGAAGCTGTTCCTCGGCCAACCCGCCGTCAGTGCCTCATTGGCCAAGTTGCGCGATTTGTTCGACGACCCGCTGCTGGTGCGCAATGGCCGTACGCTGGAACCGACCCAGCGCGCATTGGCGATCCTCCAGGAGCTGAAGCCAGCGATGGATACCATTTCCGGTGCGGTCAGCCGGGCCAAGGATTTCGACCCGGCCACCAGCCGTGATGTGTTTCGCATTGGCCTGTCCGACGACGCCGAGTTCGGCTTGTTTCCGCCGTTGCTCAAGCAGATTCGCGAAGAGGCGCAGAACGTGGTGGTGGTGGTGCGGCGGGTGAATTTTCTGCTGATGTCGTCGATGCTCGCCAGCGGCGAGATTTCGGTCGGGATCAGCTACACCACGGAACTCCCGGCCAACGCCAAGCGCAAGAAATTGCGCGACTTGAGCGTGAAGATTCTGCGCGGCGATGACCGCCCCGGCCCCCTGACGCTGGATGAGTTTTGCGAGCGCCCCCATGCGCTGGTGTCGTTTTCCGGAGACTTGACCGGGGCCATCGATAACGATTTGGCGCGCATCGGTCGTTCGCGGAGGGTAGTGTTAGCGGTGCCCCAGTTTGCCGGATTGCGCTCGTTACTGGCCGGCACCGATATGCTCGCCTCGGTGCCGGATTATGCCGCGTGTGCGTTGATCGAAGGCAGCAACCAGTTGCGTGCCGACGACCCGCCGTTTGACATCGTGCTGTCCGAACTGTCCATGGTCTGGAACGGCGTCAACGATAACGATCCGGCAGAACGCTGGTTGCGCTCGAAAATTGCACAGCACATGGCGGCTCCAATGCCGGGGCATGCAGCGACTTGAAAGCCGTTGGCTGAGTTTCGCGCAAGTACACCGGCAAGTCCGTAACCGGTGGCATGGCCGGGATCTCGAAGTACATCTGGATCACCCAGCCACGGTGATAGCTGGCGTGGTTGACCACATGCATCAGTATCGCGCCAGCACTCATGGTGCCGCTTTCACCGGAGACAAACGTGAATTCGACGGGTTTATCCAGCGACGCTTCGGTCTGGCTTTCGCTCCAGTCGCAATACCAGTGATCAATCTCCCGCTGCGCCATGCGCAGTTCGGCAAGGTCGGCGTGCAACAGATCATGCGAAGTTTTGAAGCCGTGCCCTCGGCCTTCGAGGTGGGCCTGCCAGATGCAGTCCACGACGTAGATGTGGTTCAGGGTGCCTATCATGTTCTTGAACACCGACACGCGATCTTTGCTGACCTCACCCGCCGGCAATGCCGCCAGGCTGTCAAAGAGGCGCTGGTCGGCCCAGTTCTTGTAATCGGCAAGCATGCGGGCCGTACGTACGTTGATCATCAGAGGTCTCCCATGGTGATGGGCGCACTGCAAAGCATAGCCCTCATGGCTCACGGCATCGCAACGACTGATAACCGGCAACTGCTACGGGGTTACGTAAGTTGCTGCACCACCCGCTCGGCCAGCGCCAGGCAACTGGTCAGGCCCGGTGATTCGATGCCAAACAGGTTCACCAGCCCTGGCACGCCGTGTTCGGTCGGGCCGCTGATGATGAAATCGGCTGCGGGTTCGGTCGGGCCGGTGATTTTCGGGCGGATGCCGCTGTAGGCCGGTTGCAGGCTGTTATCGGGACAGTGCCGGTTCAAACGCTCGGGCTTGCGCGGCATCCAGCCACTGCAAGTCATCGACGCCAACCACGCCGGCCCCGACCACGACGCAGTCGGTATCGATGTTCGATTGTCCTGTACTCATTTTCAAACCGGCCCTCGCTGCACTCCGTCACATGAAAGACAACTTACTGTCATTTGGCTGAACTCAATAATCAAATGTGCAACTTTTCCATTTAATACACTATTAATCGGGCTTTTAAGGTTGACGTACTCCACCTCGCTGAGTAAATTGCCCGGGCCTTCGACGAAGGCCTTTTTTCAACTCACTACGGAATCCAATGGACACAGTATCTAGTCGCTGTCGGGTTACTGCGAAACTGCAGAATCTGGCACATAACCCAGAAAATGACGGGACTCGACTTTTCGGTCGGGTGAGCTGCGCTAGAGCTTGATGCTCCACCGTAACTTGCCTCACCGGCGTCCGTCCGGTCCAGAGGCATGTTATGAACTTCAACACCACCGTAATGCCCGGCGTACGCGCCTTTGCTTCGACCATGCGGGTCAAGCCCTGCCGTGAGCCTACGCTCGCGAACCGCGCCATTGCGCCGTTTTCCAGCCTTTCCTCCCCTGCCAGGGCACACCCGCGTGCCAACTGGCGCGTCTGCCCGATGACGGGTCGACTTCAGCAACGCTGGAGCCTGGACGACAACCAGGAACCACCGAGTCAACGCATCGCTCGTCGCTTCCGGTTGCGAAGCCGAGCCTGACGGGCCACACATTCAATTGATCTGAAGGCACTTTAAAGTCCTTCCCTCAACGGTTTTCTGATATTGGAAACCGACAACTTCTTATTGCCTTTTAAAACATCAGTTAATTGGAGTTAGTTATGGACGAAGCCAGTAGACGGTTCGCTGCCTGTCACTTTCCTGTTGATAGCCAGCGAACGTTAAAACAACAAAACATTACTTCCGACATCGATCGCTTGTTTGCGGCTCGACATACATTCGCTCGCCTGTAGTTGGCTGAGCCGGCTGTGTGTCGTGCCGCAAGCAGCGGCAGGAGCACACGCGATGACCACAGTAAAAACCCCCGATTCCCGCACCAAAGGCACCCGCAGCGACAACGCCAAACTGTCGATGCGCGCCGCACGAGAAGCCCAAAATGGCCTGGCCGTCACCCTCGCCAACCTCAATGCAACCCCGGACGGCCTCACCGAACTGGAAGCCGAGGGCCGTCTGGCCCGGGGCGGTTACAACGAAGTCGCCCACGACAAGCCGCCTCACGCCTTCGTCCAACTGCTGAAAGCCCTGAACAATCCCTTCATCTATGTATTGCTGACCCTGGCCGGCATCAGTTTCTTCACCGATTACTGGCTGCCGATCAGCCAGGGCGAAAGCGACGACGCCGACCTGACCAAGGTCATTATCATCATGACCATGGTCACCTTGAGCAGCCTGCTGCGGTTCTGGCAGGAATACCGCTCGGCCAAATCAGCCGAAACCCTCAAGGCCATGGTGCGTACCACCGCCACCGTGCTGCGGCGCGGACAACGCGGCCAGGAGGCGACGCTTCGCGAAGTACCGATGCGCGAGCTGGTGGCCGGCGACATCGTGCAACTCAGTGCGGGTGACATGATCCCCGCGGACATTCGCCTTATCGAATCCCGCGACCTGTTCATCAGCCAGGCCGTGCTCACCGGTGAAGCCTTGCCCGTCGAGAAATACGACACTCTGGGCAACGTCGCCCAGAAGTCGGCCACCGGCAGCGCCGCCGATCAGTCGAACCTGCTCGACCTGCCGAACATCTGCTTCATGGGCACCAACGTGGTCAGCGGCACCGCCAAAGCCGTAGTGGTCGCGACCGGCTCGCGCACTTACTTCGGTTCGCTGGCCAAAGCCATTGTCGGCTCGCGCGTGCAAACGGCGTTCGACCGAGGGGTGAGCAGCGTCAGCTGGCTGCTGATCCGCTTCATGCTGGTGATGGTGCCGATCGTGTTCTTGCTCAACGGTTTTTCCAAGGGCGACTGGAGCGACGCGTTATTGTTTGCACTGGCCGTGGCGGTCGGGCTGACCCCGGAAATGCTGCCGATGATTGTCAGCGCCAACCTGGCTAAAGGCGCGATGGCCATGGCCAAGCGCAAAGTGGTGGTCAAGCGCCTCAATGCGATCCAGAACTTCGGTTCGATGGACGTGCTGTGCACTGACAAGACCGGCACCCTGACCCAGGACAAGATCATTCTGGAGCACCACGTCGACAGCCATGGCCGGCGCGACGATGCGATCCTCGAACTGGCGTGGCTCAACAGCCATCACCAGAGCGGTTTGAAGAATCTGATGGACCAGGCGGTGGTACAATTTGCCAACGCGAATCCAAAGTTTAAAGTGCCGTTCGCCTACAGCAAGGTCGACGAATTGCCATTCGACTTCGTCCGCCGGCGCCTGTCGATCATCGTCAAGGACAGCCGCGACGATCATCTGATGGTGTGCAAAGGCGCGGTCGAGGAAATGCTGTCCATCGCCAGTCACTTCCATGAAAACGGCAGCGTTGTCGCCCTCGATGATCAGCGCCGCAAAGACCTGCTGGCTCTGGCCAACGAGTACAACGAAGACGGCTTCCGGGTGCTGCTGGTCGCCACCCGCGAGATCCCGAAAGCGCAGAGCAAAAACCAGTACACCACCGAAGATGAACGCGAGCTGGTGATTCGCGGCTTCCTGACCTTCCTCGATCCACCGAAGGAAACCGCAGGCCCGGCGATTGCTGCGCTGCGGGACATGGGCGTGACGGTCAAGGTGCTGACCGGCGACAACGCGGTCGTCACCTGCAAGATCTGCCGCGACGTCGGCCTGGAACCGGGCACCCCGCTGCTCGGCCAGGACATCGAAAACATGGACGACACCACCCTCAAGCTGCGTGTCGAAGAACGCACGGTGTTCGCCAAACTGACACCGCTGCAAAAGTCGCGGGTGCTGAAGGCGTTGCAGGCCAATGGTCACACCGTGGGTTTCCTCGGTGACGGCATCAACGATGCCCCTGCCCTGCGCGATGCCGACGTCGGTATTTCGGTGGACAGCGGCACCGACATTGCCAAGGAATCGGCCGACATCATCCTGTTGGAAAAGAGCCTGATGGTGCTCGAAGAAGGCGTGCTCAAGGGCCGCGAAACCTTCGGCAATATCATGAAGTACCTGAACATGACCGCCAGTTCCAACTTCGGCAACGTGTTCTCGGTGCTGGTGGCCAGTGCGTTCATTCCGTTTTTGCCGATGCTGTCGATCCACCTGCTGCTGCAAAACCTCATGTACGACATCTCTCAGCTGGCGCTGCCGTGGGACAAGATGGACAAGGAATTCCTCAGCAAACCGCGCAAGTGGGACGCGAAAAACATCGGCCGTTTCATGCTGTGGATCGGTCCGACCTCGTCGGTGTTCGACATCACCACGTTTGCGCTGATGTGGTACGTGTTCGCCGCCAACAGCGTGGAAATGCAGGGCCTGTTCCAGTCCGGCTGGTTCATCGAAGGGCTGCTGTCGCAGACGCTGGTGGTGCACATGTTGCGCACACAGAAGATCCCGTTCTTCCAGAGCACGGCGGCGTTGCCGGTGATTCTGATGACCGGGTTGGTGATGGTGCTGGGCATCTACATTCCGTTCTCGCCGCTGGGCACGCTGGTCGGTTTGCAGCCATTGCCGTGGGCGTACTTCCCTTGGCTGGTGGGCACCTTGCTCAGCTACTGCGTCTTCGCGCAGGTCATGAAAACCCTCTACATCCGCCGCTTCAAGCAGTGGTTCTGATGACCTGAACACCCCAACCCCTGTGGGAGCGAGCCTGCTCGCGAAGGCAGAGTGTCAGGCAACATCATCGTTGGCTGATACGCCGCTTTCGCGAGCAGGCTCGCTCCCACATGAACCGCGCTTAACCCTACTGAAAAAGGAGAGTTCTCATGTCGGGAACGACTCTACTGATCAACCTCGCAGGCGCCATCGCATTGTTGCTGTGGGGCACTCACATGATTTCTTCGGCGCTGCTGCGCGGCTTTGGTTCGCCATTGCGCCAGTGGCTGGGCCATAACCTGAACAACCGCTGGATGGCGTTGCTGTCGGGGATCGGCATCACCGGCCTCCTGCAAAGCAGCACCGCCGTCAGCCTGATGGCGACCTCGTTCACCGCCGCCGGCACCCTCGCGCTGGCCCCGGCACTGGCCATGATGCTGGGCGCCAATATCGGTTCGACCCTGGTGGTGCAACTGCTCAGCCTCGACATGTCGATGCTCATGCCGCTGATGCTAATGACGGGGTTGATCGTCTTTCGCCTGCGCGATGACTCACGCTTTGAAAGTGTCGGCTGTGCGCTGATCGGCCTGGGGCTGATGCTGCTGGCCCTGCACATGCTCGGTTCAACCCTGGCGCGGGTCGAAAGTACGCCGGTGTTTCAATTGATCATGCAAAGCCTGGACGGTGACCTGCTGATTGCACTGTTAGTGGCGCTGCTGCTCACCTGGCTCTGCCATTCCAGCGTGGCCGTGGTGTTGCTGATTGTCTCGCTGGCCGCGACCGGCATGCTCTCGGCGACCACCCTGGTGGCGTTGGTCCTGGGCGTGAACATTGGCGGGACCTTGCCGTCAGTGATCAACGCTGGATCCAGCGTCGGTCGACGTTTGCCGCTGGGTAATCTGCTGGTGCGGGTGGTCGGTGCGCTGGCGGTGTTGCCGTTTGCCGGGTGGCTGGCCGAGACGAACCTGAATCCGTCGACGCTGGTCGTGGTCCTGCACAGCGGTTTCAATCTGGTGTTGGCGCTGGTGTTCATCGGTTTGACCGACGTACTCGCCAATGCCCTGACCCGGCTGCTGCCGGATCCGGTGCGGGAAGTCGATCCCGGAATGCCGCACTACCTGGACGAGGCCGGTCTGGAAGTGGCCAACATCGGTTTGTCCAACGCGGCCCGGGAAGCCCTGCGCATGGCCGATATGTTCTCGGCGATGCTCGGGCGCCTGTTGCAGCTGTTCCACACCTCGGCGCCGACCTGTGTCGACGACGTACGACGCATCGATCAATCCCTGGACCTGCTCAGCGCAGCGATTCGTGCCTATCTGGCCGACATCGGCAAGGAAGGCATCAGCGACGACGATGCCGATCGCGCCCAGGAAATCCTCTTGTTCGTGATCAACCTCGAACACGCGGCGGACATTCTCTGCAGCAGCCTCGCGCAATTGGCCATACGCCGGGTGCGCCGTGGCGAACAGTTCTCGGCATTCGAGCTGGGCAACATCGCCCCGCTGCACGACGCCTTGCTGGAAAGCCTGAGCCTGGCGATCAGCGTGTTCCTGCGCGAAGACATTGCCATCGCCCATCAACTGATCAGTCGCAAGGAAACCGTCAGGCAGCTGGAAGCGCACGCCAGCCGTGAGCACTTTCGCCAATTGCAGGAAGACAAAAACACCTGGGCCGAATCCGGTGACCTCTTCCAGCGTGTGCTGCGCGATTATCGCCGCGTCCACCACCACATCGCCGCCCTCGCCTATCCACTGCTCGAGCGTGCCGGAGAGCGAGTGATCGAGAACAACGGCCCGGCGAAGGAAACCCCGCAATGCGCCTGCTGATAGCTGTGGAGCGGCGCAATGTGTTGTTCGTCAGTCTCACCCTGAGGATTGCCGAACGTTATGGCCAACAAGGTGCTGAACAGGCATGGCAGGCCGGGCCACGGTTTCACCTCGGCGAGCGTATCGACGTTGATGTGGTGGCGGGCCGCTACCTGACAGGAGAGCGTGATCGGTGGTTGACCACTGGAGCAACCCTGCGGTTTTGAACGAAATCGCGCGGTCAAGGAACTCCTGGCGATCGCCGCGCATCCTAAGCTATGAGGTACTTCCTATTTGCTTCACGCTTTCAGAGGACACCGTCATGCGCCGTCTGATTATCATCTCTTCCCTGATGCTGTGTTTACCCTTCGGCTCGGCTATGGCCAAAGTGGATGCGGGCGATGTTGCCACGTCGGCCGGGGTCTCGGCTTCGCTGTACTCGACGTTCAAGGACCATAAACTGATGATTCCCGCCCGGGATGACGCCTCCAGCTTCGTCGCCAGTGGTGGTGCGATTCGCGGGGTTTATCTGGAATCGGTGCTGAAAAAAATCCGTCAGGACAATCCCGGCCTCAACGCCACTGATGAAGACCTGGCTCGGGCCATTCTGATTCAGGGGGAATGAAGGCAGCGGTGGGGCTTGTGACACCTGGATAGCGTTTCCAGCCCTACTTCGCTTTCCCTGCGGATAAACGTGCCCACCCGGCGACTAATTGCGCACTGACACTCACCCCGCCACAGACCACGATCACCACGTCGTGCGCATCGGCTATGGCGGGATGGTCGAGGTACGCCACCGCCAATGACACACCGCACGCAGGTCGCTGGCGAAACGCACGACGCCCATGATCGCGTCCTCATCGCTGAGCACGACGCATTGGTGAGGGAAATCGCGCAGGTGCTGCACCGGCCAGGGCGCAACTTTTGCCGCGCCCAGCGAGGTCGCCACAGTGTCGATGCGCGGCAACCGGACCGGATGCCCAGCCTTCATGGCCGCCGCGAAAGAAGCCGAACCCTCGGTTTCGCAAGCGATGATCCGGCAATCGGTGCGCCCATGGCGCATCAACCCCGTGAGAATTCCCGCCAGCAAGCCCCCGCCGCCCACCGACGTCACCATCGCATCCATTTGAGGACACACTTCCAGCACTTCATCGACCAGAGTGCTGTGCCCTTCCCACAACACCGGGTGATCGAAGGCCGGTACGTATTCGGTGTCAGCATCCTGTGAAAGTTCTTTGGCGCGTTGATTGGCCTCGTCCCAGACCTTGCCGTGCACGATCACTTCAGCACCGGTTTTGCGGATCCTCGCGCGGGTCGATTCAGGGGTGGTGTGCGGCACCACAATGCAGGCGCTCAACCCCAGGCTCGCGGCAGCAATGGCGGTGGCAAACCCGGCATTGCCGCCCGAAGGACACACCACTCGGCGTTTGCCCTGCGCCTTGGCCTGACTGCACAGAAACCCCATGCCACGCAGCTTGAACGAACCGCTGGGTTGCAGGTTTTCCATCTTCAACCAGATCCGTCGGGTCGGTGTCGACAGGCCCAAGTGCAGAATCAACGGTGTCTTGATGTGAAGCATCGCGGGTGTCCCAAAGGTGAACCCTTCTTATCCAAGCTTAGTTCACCCTGCCCAGCTCACGGCCCTGCGCTGAACACTGTGGCGAGGGAGCTTGCTCCCGCTGGGCAGCGAAGCGGCCCCAAAGATGGGCCTGCTGCGCAGTCCAGCGGGAGCAAGCTCCCTCGCCACAGGTTTTGTGTCATGGCCGAAATTACTGGCGACGCCCTGACCCCTTGTTTAGCGATAACGCGGTGCGGCGCTGGAGTTGCCGAACAACCCGGAAAGGGTCTGGCGCTGGGCTTCATAACGGTCCCATTGCTCGCCATCGTGCAGGCTCGGAATGGTCACCACTTCGCCGTTTGCCAAACCCGCCAGCGCGGCATCGACCATGTCTTGCGCCGACATCACGATCTCTTGCGGCAGGTTTTCCACCGGGTTGCCGGCCTCGTTCCAGAAATCGGTTGCGGTCGCACCGGGCAATACCGCCTGGATACGAATGCCTTTATCCGCCAGTTCGTGGTGCATCGACTGGCTCAAGCCCAACACGAAAGCCTTGGTCCCGCCGTATACGCCGTTGAGGATTTCTGGCGCGACGGCAACGATCGACGAAATGTTAACCACGGTGCCAGTGCCACGGGCGACGAAGCCTGGCACCACGGCGTATGCCAGACGCATCAGCGCGGTAACGTTAAGGGTGATCATGTCTTCCATCTCATCCACCGGGCTGCCCAACAATGGCATGACAGCACCGACGCCGGCGTTGTTGACCAACAAGGTGATGCTGGCGTCGTTACGCAGGATTTCCTCGACCCGCAGCACATCGGCTTTGACTTTCAAATCGGCAGCGACCACTTCCACCGCGCGCCCGGTTTCGTTGCTCAGGTGGTTCGCCAGCGCGTTCAGTTTGGTCTGGCTGCGGGCGACTAGAATCAGGTCGTAACCTTGCCGGGCGAGACGGTCGGCATACACCGCGCCGATGCCCGAAGAAGCGCCAGTGATCAGTGCGGTGCCTTTGGATGAGAGAGCCATGTCGAGTTTCCTTCACAGTGGGGCGATCAGTTCGCCGGGTGTGAACAGTTATAGAGACTCTTACACTTGTCTCAAATGACGTTTAAAGTACGTTTTCAGGACATGTCCTTTTGAGGGTCTGGCAATGACTAGCGTGGCATTTGTGGTATGCGAGGGCTTCCAGTCCATGGCGCTGGCCGCGATGCCGGTGTTCGAGTACGCCAATTTCAGCGCCGGCGAGACGCTGTATGACGTCAACGTGATCTCCGAGGATGGCAGCACGCTGCGCGCCTCCGGGGGATTAAGCGTCGGGACCCAGGCGTTCGGTGAGCGGGTATTCGATACGGTCATCGTGGTCGGTGGCGACTGCATCGTCGAACAGGCGCCCGACAGCGTGCTGACCTACCTGCGCGACAACGTGAGCACTGCACGGCGGATGGCATCGATTTGTTCCGGGGCGTTCGTGCTGGCCCAGGCGGGTTTACTCGACGGACGGCGGGCCACCACGCACTGGGCTTATGCCCGGGACCTGCAAGCGCGGTTTCCCTCGATCAAGGTGGAAGAAGACCGCATCTACGTGGTCGACGGCTCGATCTGGACCTCGGCCGGCATGACCGCCGGCATTGACTTGGCGCTGGCCATGGTCGAGAAGGATCACGGTGCCGAACTGGCGCGCTCCGTGGCGCAGAAGCTGGTGATGTACCAACGTCGTGCGGGAGGCCAGTCCCAGCATTCGGCACTGCTGGAATTGGCACCAAAATCCGACCGTATTCAGACCGTTCTTGGCTACGCCCGGGAGCATTTGGCTTCGCCGCTGTCGGTGGAGCAACTGGCCGACGTGGCGCGCCTGAGCCCGCGCCAATTCAGCCGCAGCTTTCGCGCAGAGACCGGGCAGACGCCGGCCAAAGCCATCGAAAACCTGCGGCTGGAAGCGGCGCGGCAGATGCTCGAACGCGGGCGCCTGACCCTCGATCAGATCGCCACCGAAGCCGGATTCACGGATAGACGCCGCATGCGCGAAGCCTTTCTAAGGGCATTCGGCCAACCGCCGCAGGTGATCCGGCGCAATGCCAGGGCCGACATCAACACCTGAACGCGAGTGCACCGCCAGCGCTGCCCGCACATCGACCGGCTCAAACAGCGGCATCAATCGCAGGGTCACGCCATCGGCCAGGGCCATCGGCATTAGTCTCTGCATCGCAACATCGAAAGGGTCCATCCACTCAGGCATGGGTTGCAAGCCCTTGTCGAGTGATTCGAAAAAATCATCCCAGTGAATCGGAATCACCAACCGCGCGCCGGTGGTTTGCACCACTTCATGCCAGTAGTCCTGCGCGAACCGCAGGTCTTGCTTGCCGAGGGTGCCGATGCCCAGAAACACGATGTCTGCCTTGACGCCCTTGAACAGGCCCGGGGTGAAGTTGGCACTGGGATGGATGAGAATCCGCAAACCGTTGTGGTCGATCAGATAGGAGTAATTGCCCCCCTCCTTGTACGCGCTGGCTCTGGCGGGAGCGGTCAGCGGCGCAGTGATGGTCCCGGGGAATTTCGCGTCAGGAGAGTGTGGCGACTGGAACGCTTGCACCTTGAAGTCGCCGAACCTGAAAGGACCTTGAGTGTCGACGGACTTGATTCGTTCTGGCGCCAGGCCCGCCCCCAGGCCGATATTGGCCACCGATGCCGATCCCACCAACACGGCCCCGGTACGCGATGCGACCACCGCCGAGTCGAGCGCATGATCGAAATGGGAGTGCGCCACCATCACTGCGGCCAATCGCGGATTGCAAAGGGTGTGCAACGCCGCATCGATGCGTTCGTTGTCCGGCCCGATCCGACCGAGCAATACCTTGAACAGCTCCGGCCGGGAAAAAAAACCGTCGGTCATGATTGACGTCTGTCCATCGCTGAGCATCAGGGTCGACACGCCCATGAATCGCACACTCAGCTCACCTGGCGATGACGATGTCCGCGGGAGAACGATCACTGAATAAGGTGAAAGCGAGGATGGCGGACGTGAAGCGCACGCGACGATGCCTGCGCCAATGACGGCAAGCAGTATCGCCAGCACCATGGAATGTCTGGTGATGCCATCGTTTCGGGTCTTCTCGCTCGCTCGCTTGTAAGGCCACATTGTCCCTCCTTCGCTTGACCCGACCGTCAGATGAGGCTAGCTCAATCCGGCGGAACAGCTTGAGCATCTACACTCAACGTATCGGTCCAGACCTGGAACCTGCGCCATGAAAATCTCGGCCAAACTGGCGTTCTTCGCCATCGTCGGCACCCTCGCCTACCTCGGTCTTGCCGTGTGGGGCATGGGCGGGTTTGCGGCGTTTTTTGCGCATGGGTCGCTGGTGGTGGTTGCCCTCGTAACCGTAGTGATGACCGTGTTGTCGTTGTTCACCGAGGTCAATCTGAGTTCCGGTGAACGTGAAGACCGGGCCAATCGCTGGGTGCTTCCGGCGTTCGGGGTGATCGGGTTGCTCAGCGGATTCCTGCCGGCCTACACCGACCGGATCGACTTCTGGACCTTTGGCGGTGAAGGCCTGCGCTGGATCGGCGCATTGCTGTTCTGCCTCGGTGGCGCACTTCGCTTGTGGCCAGTGTTTGTATTGGGCAAACGTTTCAGTGGATTGGTGGCGATTCAGCCGGGGCACACGCTGGTTACCGACGGGATTTATCGGCGCCTGCGCAACCCCAGTTACCTGGGGATGCTGGTAATTGCCGTGGGCTGGGCGCTGGCCTTTCGTTCGGGTGTCGGGTTGCTGCTGGCGGCGTTGACGGTGATTCCGCTGATTGCGCGGATTCACTCGGAAGAAGCGTTGTTGAGGGCGCAGTTTGGCGGGGAATACGACAGTTATTGCGCCAGCACATGGCGGCTGATACCCGGACTCTATTAGCGAGTACAAAGAACCATTGTGGGAGCGAGCCTGCTCGCGAATGCGGTGGGTCAGTCACATCAATATCGACTGATCCACCGCTTTCGCGAGCAGGCTCGCTCCCACATTTAGATTTGTTTGAGGCGCAGAGAGTGGTCGGGATCGACGGATGCGGTGACCGACTGATAGTTGGCCAACGTCGCATGTTGCGTCTGGATCGGATGCTCATGCGTCTCGGTGATGATCACCAAATCCGCCCCCGCCGCTTCTGCCGCGAGAATGCCTACGGTGGCGTCTTCGAAGATCAGGCAGTCCGTCACCTCGACACCCAGCCGCTTGGCCGCCAACCGGTAACCTGCAGGATCCGGTTTCCCGGCGCTGACCTCCTCGGCAGTCACCATGACCTCAGGCTCGGGTATTCCCGCCGCCGCCATCCGGCGCAACGCCAGCGCTCTGGGTGCGGACGTGACGATCGCCCATTGACCGGCCGGCAAGGTCCGAAGAAATTCCGCCGCCCCACGCACCTCGACAACCCCTTCCACGTCCTCGATTTCCGCCTCGGTAATCCACGCGGCTTCAGCTTCGGCATCCACGCCCGGCAAACCCTGGCGGTTCACCGTATCAATGGCGCGGGCGCCGTGAATGGTTGGCAGGAACGACGCGACCTCCACCCCATGGCGCACGGCCCAGATCGTCCAGATCCGCTCGGCGGCGGCAATGGAGTTGAGCACGGTGCCGTCCATGTCGAACAGGAACGCGCGGTACGGTGTGTTGAAAACGGATCGATGAGCAGACAAGGATGAGCTTCCTCTCGCAAGGCCTGGCGGGTGTGCCGGGCAATGTAGCATTTACTGGCGAGACGGACTCATGCAGCGCAACAACGTTTCAGCCAAGGGGTTTTGACTTCAAGGCGCCTTCGACGCAGTCGAGCAATTGGCCGAGCGCCCAGGGCTTCTTGATGAACGAGACGGCATGCCGGACACCGGAGCTTTGCGGGGTTTCGAAACCGGACATGATCATGATCGGCTTGTCGGGCCAGCGGTCGCCAAACTGATTGGCCAAGTCAGCGCCATTGAGCTTGCCCGGCATGGTGATGTCGGTGAGCAACAGGCGGACGTTGTCCGAGTGCTGCTCCAGGTACACAGAAGCGGCGTCCGCGCTGGTTTGTGGCTGAACCACGAACCCCTCTTCCTGAAGAATTTCGCAGAGAAATTCCAGGATCAGCGGGTCATCCTCGACCACAAGAATCAACCCGCCAGTTACGTTCGTGCCCACCGTCGATACTGGCCCCATGATTTCAACACTCCCTGAATACACCCATGATTTCGCGCAATAAATCCGCTGCCTATCAGGTATGAGCAGCGGACTTGGCGGAAATTCATTTTTGATACACAGAGGTTGTGAAATCAGGCGTCCTGCAAAATCAGGTCGGCGCCCTTCTCGGCCACCATCAACACCGCCGCGTGGGTATTCCCCGACGTCACGTTAGGAAAAATCGATGCATCGACGATGCGCAATCCCTCAAGACCATGGACTTTCAAGCGCTGGTCGACCACGGACTTCTGCTCGTCCGAACCCATGGCGCAGGAGCCGCACAGGTGGTAGATCGAACCACTGTTTTCGCGGAAATACTGCAGCATCTGCTCGTCGGTTTCGACGACCGGCCCCGGCAACACTTCTTCAACAGTGATGCCCTTGAGCGCCGGTGCCTGCATGATCTTACGCATCAAGCGGCTGCCCTGAATGACCTCGTCGATGTCCTTCTGGGTGCTCAAGTAGTTCGGGTCGATCAGCGCCGCGTCCCGTGGGTTTTTCGAGGCGATCTCGATGTGCCCGCGACTGGTCGGCCGGCACGGGTTGAAGCACAACAGGAAACCCGAGTACGGCTCCGGCTTGAGGCTGGCCTTGTTGTTTTTCGGGATCTGGTACGACAGCGGGTTGAAGTACAACTGCAGGTTCGGATCGGTTTGCTGCTCATTGCCACGGAAGAATCCGCCGGCCTGATTGACGCTCATCGCCAGCGCGCCCTTGCGGGTGAACAGGTACTTCAAACCGAGTTTGAACTGACCGAACAGCGAACTCAGTTCATCGTTGAGCGTCGGGATATTGGCCTTGTAGTAATAGCTGGCACACAGGTGATCCTGCAGGTTCTGCCCCACCGCTGGCAGGTGCTTGACCATCGGGATCTTGTGTTTGGCCAGCAGCGCCTGATCCGCGACACCGGACAGTTGCAGGATCTTCGGCGTGTCCACCGCGCCGGCGCAAAGAATCACTTCCTTGTTGGCGGTGAAGGTTCGCACCACGCCATGCTGGGTGATCGAAATCCCGGTCGCGCGGCCATTGTCGAACAGCACTCGGTCGACCAGCGCGTAATGCTCGACGGTCAGGTTTGGTCGGCTCAAGGCCGGGTGCAAATGCGCAAAGCTGCTGGAGCAACGCTGGCCATTTTTGGTGTTGACGTCATAGATACCCGAGCCTTCGAATTTCGGCCCGTTGAAATCGTCGCTGTGGGGGTAGCCGAGTTCATCGCAGCCTTTGAGGAACACATCGCAGATCGGATGGGTCTGGCCCTTCATCGGCGTGATGCTGATCGGACCGCTGCCGCCGTGGTATTCGCTGTCGCCCAGCGGATGGTTTTCCAGTTTGCGGAAATACGGCAGTACATCTCTAAAGCCCCAGCCTTCATTGCCGTTGGCTGCCCAATCGTCAAAGTCGTGGGCCTGGCCACGGACGTAGATCATCGCGTTGATCGAGCCCGAACCGCCCTGCACTTTGCCGCGTGGTGCGTAGATTTCGCGGTTGCCCAGTTGCTTTTGTGGCTGGCTGTAATACATCCAGTTGAAGGTCGGGTTGTAATACATTTTGGCGAAGCCGACCGGAATCTTGAACCACAAGGAACTGTCCTTGCCGCCCGCTTCCAGTAGCAACACCGAATGTTTGCCACTGGCCGAGAGCCGGTTGGCCAGGATGCAGCCTGCGGCGCCAGCGCCAGCGATGATGTAGTCGTAAGTCATGCAGGGTTACCGCGTAAGTCGTTGTACAAAAAAACCACCCATCCATCAGTCAAAACGCGAACCCTGTGGGAGCGAGCCTGCTCGCGAAGGCAGCAGCACATTCAACATCAATGTTGACTGACCTGACGCTTTCGCGAGCAGGCTCGCTCCCACTAGGGCACTGCGCCATGTCCGTAAAGGAGGTATCCCATCAGCCTCTGGCTGGCGATGTGTCTTTGACGTCCGCCGGGGTCGGCGCCATTTGCAGGTGCAGGCGCTCGCCGGTATACGGCGAATGCTTGCGCACCACATCCATATTCAGTTCCACGCCCAGGCCCGGTTCGGTGGACGGGATGATGTAGCCGTCCTCCCATTGCAGCGGCTTGGTCAGGACTTCCGCATGGAAACCGCCCCAGGTCATGATGCTTTCCTGGATCAGGAAGTTCGGTGTGCAGGTCGCCAACTGGAAACTCGCAGCCGCGCCAATCGGCCCGTTGTAAAGGTGTGGGGCGATCTGCGCGTAATAGGCTTCAGCCATGCTGGCGATCTTTTTCGCTTCCAGCAGACCGCCGCAACGGGCGACGTTCATCTGCAGAATCGACGCGCCGCCGGCTTGCAGCAGCTTGAAGAATTCGTACTTGGTGGTCAGGCGCTCACCGGTGGCAATCGGAATCGAAGTCTTGGCCGCGACCTGCGCCATGGCTTCTTCCTGACCTGGCGGCACCGGCTCTTCGAACCACAGCGGATCGTACTTCTCCAGGCGCTTGGCCAGGCGAATCGCCGAGGACGGCACCATTTGCCCGTGCGTGCCGAACAGCAGGTCGCACTTGTCGCCGACCGCTTCGCGGATCTTGCGGCAGAAGGTTTCGCAGCGCTCCAGCACTTCCAGGGAAATCTGATGCCCGGAGTACGCGGTGTACGGCCCGGCCGGGTCGAATTTCACCGCGGTGAAGCCTTTGTTCATGTTCTCGATGGCGCACTCGGCGGCCAGGTCCGGGTCGTCGTAGTCATACTCGCCCTGGCTGTTCACCGGGTAGAGGTAGGTGTAGGAACGCAGGCGCTCGTTGACCTTGCCGCCGAGCAATTCGTAGACCGGTTTGTTCGCCGCTTTGCCAATGATGTCCCAGCAGGCCATTTCCAGGCCGCTGACCACGCCCATCATGGTCAGGTCCGGACGCTGGGTGAAACCGCTCGAATAAGCCTGACGGAAGAAGCGTTCGATGTGGTGTGGGTCGTGGTTGAGCAAGTAGCGTTCGAACACGTCTTCGATGATCGGCAACATGGCTTTGGGGCCGAAGGTCGCGGCGTAGATCTCGCCCACGCCTTCGATGCCGCAATCGGTTTTGATCTTGACGAACAGCCAGTACATCCCGCCGATGTGCGGTGGCGGTACGGCAACGATATGGGTTTCAAGGGCGACGATTTTCATCTCAGGCACCTGTCTTGATCAGGGATTTACGATTGATACGAGCACGCAAGGTCAGCGCCGCGAGAGTGCCCAGCAGGCCGACGAAAGCGATGTAGCCGAAATACAGCTTGTAACCAAAGGCACCCGGGAAATGCTCGGTGAGGTAGCCGTTGATCAAAGGAATGAAGGCGTCCGGCAGGTAACCGACCACCGAGA
The DNA here is from genome assembly GCF_057128725.1 of Pseudomonas oplopanacis. Taxonomy (NCBI): domain Bacteria; kingdom Pseudomonadati; phylum Pseudomonadota; class Gammaproteobacteria; order Pseudomonadales; family Pseudomonadaceae; genus Pseudomonas; species Pseudomonas oplopanacis. Next base: position 92,197 of record NZ_JBSKHV010000001.1, read on the forward strand.
CAATGCCGATGGCCAGCCCCGTGATGCGCAGCGGAATGTTGCAGGTGTCGAGGATCGCCCAGTACAAACCGCGAATCGCATAGGTCATCAGGCCGATGAAAATCACTGTGCCGACCAGCAGGCCCATGCTGTTAAGCGCCGGGAACACGATCAGGCCGACCATCGCCAACGTCGCGCAGAACAGCGCCACGATCAGCACCGAGATGTTCGAAAACTTGTCACCCAGCCAGCCGCCGCCGATGCCGCCAATCGGGCGCATCCACAGCTTGATCGTGGTGATCGTGCCGGCCATGACCGCGGTCATGCCGCCGCCCTGCAGGTAATCGGAGAAGCTGTAGGTGGCCCAGAAGATGTGATAACCGCAGAACACAATGGCGGTGACCAGCCACAGCTCCGGGATTTTCACCAGGGTGGTCAGGTCGCTGAGCAGGTTGTATTTGCCCTTCTCCACCGCCGCCGTGTCTTCCATCGACTTCGGGTCCTTGATCAACACCAGCACACAGCCGATGGCGATACAGGTGAAGGCATACAGGTAGACCACGTGCTTGAAGCCTTCAGCCGCCGACTCGCCGCGCGTCTCGGTGGCGAAGGCAAACAGCCCCAGCGCAACCGTTGCCAGCAAGGCTTCGACCAGCCCGCGACCGCCATCGAGGATGCCGAAGAAGCGGCCCTGCTCGGTGTGATGGGCAATCATCTTCACGCGCTTGAGCACCGAGGCCCAAAACGTCAGGCCGGTGGTCAGGCCCCAGCAACCGAAGATGATCATCAAACCGGTCATCGACGGCGCGGTGGAGTACCACAGGCCCAAGGCACCGGTGGCCACCAGCGAGAAGAAAATCAGGAAGCGTGGGGCGATGCGATCCGCCAGCCAACCGCTCGGCAAATAGCTCAAAAGGAAAATCGTACCGAGCATCGAATACAGATAACCCAGCTCGCTGTGGTTGATCTGGAACACGTCGAGCATGGTGGTCTGGTAGACCTGGCGCAGGTACAGGATCGGGTAGATCGCACCGGCGGCCAGCACCAATAACATCAGTTGGACATAGCGACTGCCCTTGTCGCTCTGGCTGATTGAACCCGCATTCGAACCCTGAACAGCGGCAGCAGTGGATGCTTGCTTGGACATCTAGGTGACCTCTGGCCGCCCGGTGGTCCGGGTGGCCCTGTTAATTGTTTTTATGGGTGTTGCGTGAGGCGTGTGGCCGGTGGATCAGTACTTCATCACTACGAGACGGGTCTGGGTGAATTCGAGCATGCCGTGCTTGCCGTCATCGCCGCCCAGGCCGGAGCGTTTCCAGCCGGCGTGGAAGCCCTGGTACGGGTCGGCCGGAGTGCGATTGACGTACAGCTCGCCGGCTTCGATGGCGTTGGCGACTTTCATCGTGGTGCGGTAGTTCTCGGTGTAGAGCACCGAGGACAGCCCGAACTGATGGTCGTTGGCCATCGCCAGCGCTTCGTCGATATCGCGGTACTTGAGCACCGGCAGCACCGGGCCGAAGATTTCTTCCTGGATGATTTCCATGTCCTGGCGGCAGCTGCTGAGCAGGGTCGGCGGATAGAAATGGCCGTTGCCTTGCGGGATAAAACCACCGGTTTCCAGGACCGCGCCGTCCGCGATGGCGCGCTCGACCATGGCGTGGATGTTCTGCTGCGAACTGGCGTTGACCAACGGGCCCATCAGGCTGGCGTCGGTGGCACGGTCGCCGAACTTCACGGCGCTGATTTTCGCTTTCAGCAGCGCGAGAAATTGTTCATAGACGCTTTCCTGCACGTAGACCCGCTCCACCGCCGTGCACAACTGGCCGCAGTGGGTGGTTTTCGAGGCGACGATGGCCGTCGCGGCGGCTTCAAGGTCGGCGTCGGCTTCGATGATCGCCGGGGTTTTACCACCCAGCTCCAGCGATGGCTTGGCGATATTGGCCTTGCAGTAATCGAGCACGATGCGCCCGGCGTTGACGCTGCCGGTCAAGGTAATGAGGCCCACAGCCTTGTGCGTGCACACGGCGGCCGCGGTGGCGTGATCCATGGTCAGGATGTTCACCACACCCGCCGGCAGTCCGGATTGCGCGACGGCCTTGGCGATTTCAAAGGCCGAGGTCGGTGTGTTGTTGCTCGGGCGCACCACCACGGTGTTGCCGGCAATCAGCGCCGGGGCGATTTTGCGCAGCAGCGTATAGACCGGGTAGTTGAACGGAATCAGGCACGCGACCACACCAATCGCTTCGCGGTGCAGGAAAAGGTTTTCGTTCGGGCTGTCGCTGGGAATGATCTCGCCTTCTATGCGGCGGGCCCATTCAGCGTGATAACGGGTGATCTGCGCGGCGTAACGGGCTTCGTTACTGGCATCGGCCACGCTTTTGCCGGATTCGGCGGCCAGAGCGGCGCCGATGTCTTCAGCGCAGGCGTCCAGGGCATCGGCGAAGGAACGCAGGTGCTCGGCGCGTTCGATGCTGGTGAGTTTGCCCCAGACCTTTTGCGCAGCGGCAGCCGCTTCTACCGCGTTGACCGCTTCGACAGCGGTGGCTGCCGAGACGTGGCCGACCAGTGCTTCGGTCGCCGGGTTATAGACTGCGATCAGCGCGTCGCTGGCAGGTTCGATGAAGTGGCCGTTAACAAAATTTCGCTCGAGTCGCATGTGCATCGCCCATCGTTGTTTTTATCCAGTTCGAGCAGTCTTGGCATCCTGAGCGGGTTGAACAAACGATTTATTGAGCGGGCAAACATTCGAAAAACGCAGGTTACCTCGAAAGAACGCAGTCCCATGTGGGAGCGAGCCTGCTCGCGAAGGGGGTGGATCCGCTGCATTGATAGTGCATGACACTCCGCATTCGCGAGCAGGCTCGCTCCCACAGGGGGATTTGTGTGGGTTAGAGAGCGGCGGTTGAGGGTTCGAGCTGCCGTTGTGCCAGCCAGATTTCTTCCTGCAACCACTGGCTGAACACCTGCAATTGCGGCATCAGGGTCTGCTCCGGCCGGGTCACCAGCCAATAGGACTGGTGCCCTTCCACATGCACATTGAGCACCTGGGTCAGATGCCCGCTGGCCAGTTCCGGGGCGACCATGTGCCAGTCGGCGATGGTGATGCCCAAGCCGTCTACGGCCGCACGAATGGCCAGGTCCAGCAGGTCGAATTCATACCCGCCCTGGGTATCGACCCCGGTGATGCGTGCGGCGTCCAGCCAGTGTTTCCAGGTCAGGTAGCGCTGGTCCTCCCGAGCCAGCACATGCAGCAATGTCAGGCGATTGAGGTCGATGCCCTGCTCGCTCCACTCCCGCGCATACAAGGTCGGCGCGCACACCGCGATGTGCCGTTCCTGAATCAGCATCGAGCTGTCCAGGCCATCCCATTCGCCGTCGCCGAAACGGATCGCACAGTCGAGGGTGCTGGTTTCCGCAAGGCTGTCCTGCAAGCGCGTGGTGATGCTCAGTTCCAGCTCGGGATGCTTCTCGCGCAACCGCCCCAGACGTGGCATCAGCCAGCGGTTGGTAAAGGTGGGCGGCGCGTTGATGTGCAGGCGATTGGAATGGGTTTTCTGCTGGATGCTGCGCACCGTCAGCTCGATCTTGTCGAAGGATTGATGCAACGCCCGCAGCAGCACTTTGCCGGCGCTGGTCAGTTCGAGGTGATGGTGGCGGCGCTCCAGCAGGCTCTTGCCCAACTGTTCCTCCAACTGACGCACCTGGCGACTGACCGCACTCTGGGTCACGTTCAACAACTCGGCGGCGCGGGTAAAACTACCGGTGCTGCCGGCCACTTCAAACGCCTTGAGGGCATTAAGACCGGGCATTTTGCGTTTCATGAAAAGCACTCGAGGACGTTAGCTGATCGACCAAGCATCCCATGGCCGCTACGCATTGTCCTACAGGATTTTCTAAGTAACATGCATCGAAGGAAGGTTCCCGTGCATTTTTAATCGTTTGTTCAACCCACCGTTCATCGCAAGACTGGCCGGCATCTCATATAAAAATAACCGAGAGCTGCCCCATGCCCTTCTCTGCTTCCCTGCGCCTCAGTCCTCTGTACATCGCTCTGTTCTGCACCTTTGCGGCCCCTGCCATGGCCGTGCAAGTGACCGACAATCTTGACCTCGGCGGTGCAGTTCGGGCGCGCTGGGACTACGACCCGGATCGCGACATTCAGAAATTCGGCCTGGACACCATGTTCCTCAGCGCCAAATACAACTCCGACACCTGGATCGGTGAAGCCCAATATCGTTTTTATGGCCGGTCCTATCCGTATCAGTACACCAGGAATTACGGCGATATCCAGTTCGCCAAGTTCGCGTGGGCCGGCTACAAGTTCAATCCCGACCAGCAAGTGCAAGTGGGCCTGAACACGGTGCCGTTCGGTTTGCAGCCGTATTTCGGCAGCACCTTCTACGAAACCCTGGGCAACGTCATCGGCCTGGAAGATGTGCAACAGGTCGGCGCCAAATACATCCAGCAATCGGGCGACTGGAACCTCCAGGCCGGTTACTACTTGCGCCCGGCGTGGCAAGGCAAAGGCACCAGCAACGGGGTCACCTATTCCAGCGTGGTGTCCGAAGCCGACAGCTACGTCGCCGACGGCAGCAACAATCAGGAGCGCAACACCGTGGTGCTTCGGGTGGCCAAGGCACTGGACCTGGGACCGTGGAAATCGGAAATTGGCCTCTCGGGCCTGAGCTCATCGCTGGAGAACAAGGACACCAATGATGATGGCCGGCGCAACGCCGTGGCCATTCACTACCTGGGCAAGAACGGCCCATGGGGCGTGCAATTGCAGGCGGCGCGGCAACAGATGTCGCCGCGCAATCCTGGCACTGATGAGTTGGTGACTCTTGGCGGTTATGACGGCACGTACAACGTCGCCAGCCGCGGCAATCTCTATGTGGCGGATCTCAGCTACGACGTGGCCGGGAAATACCTGTTCGATCAGGTCAGCGGGGTCAAGCTGTACGCCAACTACAGCGCCTTCGATAAATCCGCCAGCGAGTTCAAGACGTCGGAGCGGATGATTCTGGGCAGTTCGTTTTCGGTGAGTAAATTGTGGGTCGCTGCAGAGTGGTTGTTTGGCAAGAATGATCCGTATATCGGGGGTAGCAGCTATACACAGAGTCTGGGGGCTGGCGGGAGTGATCAGTGGGAGAATCAGTTGTATGTGAACGTTGGGTATTACTTCTGATTCCATTTATTTAGCGTCCTTTAGGACGAATCAACACTTGCATCAACCTTTGGCAAATAGTCAGATAGGCACCACAGAGACCGCCACCAAAACAATAAACCGGCCCGACGCAACACCTGAGGCCGGTACGGAGTCCACCTTCGATGCGTCAACTGCCCTCGCTCAACATGCTGCGCGTCTTCGAAGAGGTCGCGCGTCATCGCAGTTTCAGCCAGGCAGCGCTCGGCCTGAACGTCACTCAAGGCGCAGTCAGCCGCCAGATCAAGCAGCTGGAAGACTACCTCGGCGTCGCGCTGTTCGTGCGCACGCCCCAGGGCTTATCGCTGACCGACTCCGGCATCGCCCTCTCCCCGCATCTCGCGGAAGCTTTCGATCACATTGAACGCGCCCTGCAAGCCGTGCGCGTGCCCAACCTGCGCCAGCGCCTGAGAATCCTCGCGCCACCGACCTGGGCGACGCGTTGGTTGTCGGCGCATTTGCGCGTGTTCTGTCAGCGTTATCCCGACATCAGCCTGAGTGTGACCAACCAGGCCAGCCACGACAGCCTCGCCGAAATCGACTGCCACATCCGCTTTGGCCTCGAAGCCAACAGCCATTGCAGCAGCCAATTGTTGGTGATGGAACGGCACATCGCCGTGGCCAGCCCGGAGCTGTTCAGCGACGGTCAGCCACCGGATCTGCGGGGCTTTCCGCTGCTGCACATCCTGCACGATGGCAAACGCCTGAAGGTCTGGGAAAACTGGCTGACGGCCATGGGGCGCGATGATGTCGATGCGGGGCAAGGGCTGGAATTCAGCACGCTGGATCAGGTGATCCACACCGCGCTGGCGGGAGGTGGGCTGGCGGTGATTGACCGGCAGATGATCGAAAAGGAACTGGCCAATGGCAGCCTGCTGCCGATTACCCCGGTGGAGGTGATCGGTCCGTATGGCTATTGGCTGGATGTGGCGAATGACAAGCAGGGGTTGTCGAAAGTGCGGTTGTTTACCGATTGGTTGGGACTGGTCAGCAATCCCTAGAGTCACCGACATTCCCTGTGGGAGCGAGCTTGCTCGCGAAAGCGGTGGATCAGTCAATATTGAGGGTGACTGACACTCCGTCTTCGCGAGCAGGCTCGCTCCCACAGTGGAACTTTGGCAGTCAGTTAGATCGGGGCTGGGACTTTCACCGCCACCGCAGCACCACCCTCCACCGGGCTCTGCGCCTTGCACGCCTGGCTCAGTGTCAGCGATTTGGTCTCTGGCGCCCACGCCCAGGACAGCCAGGCGCCGATGGCCAGGATCGCCGCCAGAATCCCCATCGTCGGGCTCAAGCCAATACCCGCCACACTCACCGGCAACAGGAACGTGCTGATCGCCGAGCCCAAACGGCTGACCGCCGTGGCCAGGCCGATCCCGCTGGCCCGCACTTCAGTCGGGAAGCTCTCGGCCGGGAACACGCCCACCAGGTTACTCACCGCTGACAACACCAGCGTGAACAGCCCGAACACCAGCACCATCAGGAACGCTGCACTGCTCGGCAACACCGCCAACATGAACAACGCGACCGCCAGGATGATGAACGAGTTGATCAAGAACCCGCGGCGCGAGAATTTGATCGTGCACCAGATCCCGATCAACGCGCCGAGGATCAGCAGCATGTTCAGCATCAGCTCGGTGCCGAAACCTTCCGCCAGGCCCATTTTCTGCAGAATCGACGGCAGAAAGGTGTAGATGGCGAAGTACGGCATGACAATGCAGACGAAGAACAGGCAGTTGAACGCGGTACGTTTGCGGTACTCACGGCTGAACAACACCGCGTAGCCGGAACGGGTTTCGGTGGATTGGGTTTCGTCGAGTTCGACGTTGGCGCCCAGGTGCTTCTTGACGATCGCCCGTGCTTCGGCAATCCGGCCCTGGTTCACCAGCCAGCGCGGCGACTCTGGCGTGCCGATGCGCGCAATCAGAATCAACGCCGCCGGGATCGCCGAAGACGCCAGCATCCAGCGCCAGGCGTCATCGCCGAGGCTGAGCATGGCGGTACCGACAAACGTCGCGGCAACGTAGCCGAACGTCCAGATCACGCTGAACGAACCGAGCAGCACGCCGCGATGTTTTTTCGGCGCGAACTCGGCCAGCATGGCGTGGCCGACACTGAAATCCCCGCCCAGCCCGATGCCGATCAATACCCGGCACAGGAACAGGCCCATCGCGGTTTCGGCGTAGAACTGCATCACCGAGGCGATAGTGATCAGCACGAAGCTGACCAGGAAGATTTTCTGGCGGCCGACCTTGTCGGAGATCCAGCCGAAAAACAGGCTGCCGAGGAACAGACCGATCAGGGCCGAAGCGCCAATCAGGCCTTGCCAGAACGCATCGAGGTGCATCTGCGGGCTCAGCAAGGTGAACGCGATGCCGATCAGGCCGAGGATGTAGCCGTCGGTGAAGTGTGCGCCGAAGGTCAGGCCGGCGATTTTCAGGTGAAAGCGCCCGATGGGCAGGTCGTCGATTTTTACCGGTTGTACGGACATGTAAATCTCCAATTGTTGTTATTGACGGAGAAATGAAACCGATCGCTGTTTTTGTAGGAGTGGTGGTGGGGGTTAGAGGCCGCCCATCAACAGGTATTTGATTTCCAGGTAGTCATCCAGACCGTACTTCGAACCTTCGCGACCGAGGCCCGATTCCTTGATGCCGCCGAACGGTGCCACTTCCGTGGAAATGATTCCTTCGTTGATCCCGACCATGCCGGCCTCCAGGCCTTCGGCCATGCGCCATACGCGGCCGATGTCGCGGCTGTAGAAGTAAGCCGACAAGCCAAACGGCGTGTCGTTGGCCTTTTGCAGCACTTCGGCTTCGTCCTTGAAGCGGAAGCAGGCCGCCACCGGGCCGAAGGTTTCTTCCTGGGCGATGAGCATTTCGCTGCTGGCTTCGGCGAGGATGGTCGGCTCGTAGAACGTGCCGCCGAGCGCATGACGACGGCCGCCACACAACAGCTTGGCGCCCTTCTCCAGCGCATCGCCGACGTGCAGTTCAACCTTGGCCAGCGCCGTCGCGTTGATCAGCGGGCCTTGCTCGGTTTCCCCGTCCAGCGCACTGCCGACGCGCATCGCCGCCACCGCTTCCGCGAGTTTGCCGGTGAAGGCTTCGTAGACGCCGTCCTGAATGAAGAAGCGGTTCACACAGACGCAGGTCTGTCCGGTGTTGCGGAATTTCGAGGCCATCGCGCCTTTGACGGCGGCATCCAGATCGGCGTCGTCGAAGACAATGAACGGCGCGTTGCCACCCAGTTCCAGCGAGACCTTTTTCAGGGTTTCAGCCGCCTGACGCATCAGCAATTTGCCGGTGCGCGTTGAGCCGGTGAACGACAGTTTGCGCACGATGCTCGACGCTTGCAGCGCCCCGCCAATGGCCACCGCATCGCCAGACACAATGTTGAACACCCCCGCCGGAATACCGGCCTGTTCTGCCAACACCGCCAGGGCGAAGGCCGACAGCGGCGTCTCTTCCGAAGGCTTGAGGATCATCGTACAACCGGCCGCCAGTGCCGGGCCGACCTTGCGCGTGACCATGGCCAACGGGAAGTTCCACGGAGTGATCGCGGCGACCACACCGATGGCTTCCTTGACCACGATGATCCGCGCATCAGCCTTGTGGCTCGGGATCACGTCGCCATAAGCACGCTTGGCTTCTTCGGCAAACCACTCCAGAAAACTCGCGGCGTAGACAACCTCGCCCATGGCTTCGGCCAACGGTTTGCCTTGTTCGCGGCTGAGCAGGGTCGCCAGGTCCTTCTGGTTGCTCAGCATCAGCTCGCTCCAGCGCTTGAGTTTCTGGCTGCGCTCCTTGGCGGTGAGCTTGCGCCACGCCGGTATTGCGCGGTTGGCGGCGTCAATGGCCCGATTGGTTTCTTCGGCACCAGCCTTCTGTACATCGATGATCAACTCGCCGTTGGCCGGGTTGAGCACCGGGTAAGTCGGGCCGCCGGACGACCATTGGCCGTCGATGAAATTACCCGTGCGGATCAGCGCGCTCATGCCACAGCCTCAGTCAAGGTGAAGCGTTCCAGGCCCGGACGGGACGAACGCAAGATACGTTTGCCGGCGGTGTAATCGTTGATCACGTCGCACGGGGTGTAATTGCGTTCCAGTTCGTGCAGTTCTTCGGCGTCGAGCCTGGTATCGAGCGCGGCCAGTGCACTATCGAACTGTTCGGTGGTGTCAGCCCCCACCAGCATGCAATCCACACCAGGATGATTGGCCACCCAGGCCTGGGCGATTTGTGCGTTGGACACGCCACGGGCACGAGCCACGCGTTGCACCGAATGGGCGATTTCGAACGAGGCTTCGTCGCTGTACATCTGCTGCGTGAAGAAGTCGGTCTGGTTGCGGGTCGACTGCACGTCGCCGGTCAGCAAGCCACGGGCCAGCGGGCTGAACACCGAGACGCCGAGGCCTTGGTCGCGGCAGAACGGGATCATCTCGCGCTCTTCTTCGCGGTAGGCGCAGTTCAATTGCAGCTGCATGTTGATCGGCTTGACCCAACCGTTGCGCTCGCAGGCCATGAGGATTTTCGCCAATTGCCCGGTGAGCATGGTCGAGACGCCGATGTAACGAGCCTTGCCGGAACGGACGATGTCGTTCATGGCGCTCATGGTTTCTTCGACCGGGGTGTTCACATCGAAGTAATGCAGCATGAACACGTCAACGTAATCCATGTTCAGGCGCTTCAGCGAAGCGTCGATGCTGTCCATGATGTGCTTGCGCGAATGACCGCTGGCGTTGATGCCATTGCGAGTGCCGTAGCCGACTTTGGTGGTGATGACCAAGTCTTCGCGACGGGCCAGGCGCTTGACGATACGCCCCACCACTTCTTCGCCGACGCCGGCAGAATAGAAGTCCGCGAGGTCGATGAAGTTCACGCCGTTGTCGAGGGCGTGCGCGACGATTGGCTCGCTCTTCTTCTCGTCGAAGATCCACGGTTTCCAGTCCGGGGTGCCCATGTTCATGGTGCCCAGGCACAGGCGGGAGACTTGCAGGCCGGAGTTGCCCAAACGAATGTATTGCATGGCGCGGACCTCAGGCTTTTGGTGTGTAGAAAGGGTTGCTGATGTGATTGACCACATCCGCCAGTTGCGCGGTTTCCGGCTTGCCGGTCAGCGCGGCACGGATTGCCGTGCGGCAGGCGTTGTAGTTATTCAGGTAGACCGCATCGAGGTCATCGCAGGCCGGGTTGACCCAGTTGGCGGTGACGATGGCCCATTCGTCTTCGGCTTCCGGCGGCAAGGTGCCGTCCAGCAGCGCTTCGAGTACAGCCTTGGCGATACCGGCCTGGGACGCGCCCCAGGTGGCATTGCCGTGCAGGTCGCTGCTGATCGCGGCTTTGTTGACGTAAAGGGTCATTGGCTTGACCGGAATGTTCGGCTGGGCGATCACCATGAACGGGCAATGTCCCTGGCTTGGCGACGCCAGGCTGTTGGCAAACGCCTGGCCGGCCGGGCCGTTGCGCGGGCCGATCAGGATGTTGATGTGCGCGGCGTTCACGCCCGGGCCTTCGAAACCTTCACCGATGTACAGGTCGAGTTCTTTCATGAGTCGTTACTCTTCAGGGAGTTGAGGTTGATCAGAAACGCACGCAGGCAGCGGGCCTGGCGTGGCAAATGTCGGGGTTCGAAGAGCGCAGCAGGTCGCTGGCGAAGACGCGGCAGTGATGATGAGTCATGGTTGCAAACGCTCTTTTTTGTTGTTGATGAGCTGGTTTGCGATTTTTTAACACCGGGGGTTGGCGGGGCTGTAACCATTAAAAGTCATGAGGGTATGAGTTCAGGTCATACCCTTGGGCGTAATGGCGGGGAACTGTGGGAGCGAGCTTGCTCGCGATTGCGCAGTGTCAGGCAATACAACTCTGGCTGATCAACCGCAATCGCGAGCAGGCTCACTCCTACAGGGGGGTGAGCTGTATTGAATTACTGCGACGTGGCATCTTTTTTCATGGCGTCTTTGCTCATGCTGTCCTTGGACATTGCATCCTTGGACATGCTGTCTTTTTTCATCGTGTCCTTGGCCATGGAATCCTTTTTCATCGTCGTGTCTTTTTTCATCGTGTCTTTGGACATTGCATCCTTGGACATCGAGTCTTTGCTCATGCTGTCGCTGCTGGTGGTATCGGCAGCAAAAACGCTGGCGGCGCCCAGTGCGATGCACATGGACAGTACGGCGGTCGCTAACTTTTTCATGATGTAACTCCTTGAAGCTCAGGTTGCGGACGAGTGAAGCTGCCTGTCAGCTGCCACCGAACCAGTTGTAACCCTGGTCTTCCCAGTAGCCACCGCTGTAGGTGTTGCTGACGAAAATCGCCTGGATGTGTTTGGGGTTTTTGTAGCCCAGCTTGGTGGGCATGCGCAGCTTCATGGGGAAGCCGTACTGGCGAGGCAACACCGCGCCGTCATAGGTCAGCGTCAGCAAGGTTTGCGCATGCAACGCCGTGGCCATGTCGATGCTGGTGTAGTAATCGTCTGCACATTTGAAACCGACATATTTGGCACCGGTGTCGGCGCCAACGCGCTTGAGGAAGTCGCTGAACCGCACGCCTCCCCAACGTCCGATGGCACTCCAGCCTTCAACGCAAATGTGCCGGGTGATCTGTTCGGTCTGCGCCATGGCGCGCAGTTCTTCGAGGCGCCAGCTGTGTTTGTCACCGACCAGCCCGGTCACTTCCAGCCGGTAACTCTCCTCCTCCACCGTCGGCGCTTCGTCGATGCCGTAGAAAGCGTTGAACGGAAACGGCCGGGTGATCATGGATTCCGGGTAGGTCGGTGCCATGGCGTTGGGGTTGAACAACCAGCCTTGCACCCGATCGTTGAAGCGGGACATGGACGACAATGCAGTGTCTACGCTTTCGTTGTCGGTGATGTTGCAGCCGGACAACATCGCCACGCCGCCGAGGGTCAGGCCACGCAGCAGGAACGAACGACGCGAGCGGTCAGTGATCTGCGGGGCGAGGATTTTTCGGGCGTCTGTCAGGATCGATGACTCGTCCAGGCCGGAACTTTGGTTAGGCTTTTTCATACCCGCTCCTTGCGACCGGCAATCATGGCCCACAACGTTTTTGGAACCAGTGCGACCATCACCAGATGCACCGCAACGAACGCCACCAACAGCGACATCGCGAAGAAGTGCACCCGTCGTGCACCTTCGTAGCCCGCCAGCAGTTCACGCAACAGCGGGAACTGGACCGATTTCCAAAGCACCAGTCCGGACATCACCAACAGCGCGATGTCGACCATCACGAACAGGTACGCCACCCGTTGCACCTGGTTGTAATGACTCAGGTCGGCATGGCTCAACCGCCCGCGCAATGCGGCCCACAGGTCATGCAGGACACCTTTGGGCGAGACCGGTAGGAAACGGCGTTTCAGACGACCGCTGAACAGGTTGATAGCGAGATAGACAAGGCCATTGATGGCCAGAAACCACATCGCCGCGAAGTGCCATTGCAATGCGCCGCCGAGCCAGCCGCCCAGCGTGATCGATTTGGGAAAGCTGAAGTCATAAATCGGCGAGGCGTTATAGATACGCCAACCGCTGGTGACCATGACCAGCACGGCCAAGGCGTTCAGCCAATGGGTCAGGCGTAACCAGCGAGGATGGCTACTGACAGCGGGTGTAGCAGATAACTGCGACATGTCCGGCTCCCTGCGATTGATCATTGGAGCCGAGTATGGGAGCCGATTGATCGCCAAATCCTCACGTAGAGTTAAATTAAACGTGATAACTCCCGACGCGTTGAAACACGCCTCACCCGCAATTGTGGTTAAAATGCCGCCCCCTCAAATTGCCGACCCAGCCCGATGAACTCAGACGCACTTGCCACCCTCCACGCCAACCTGCTGACAGCCCTGGCAACGGCCCCTGCGGAAACCCGCCGGCTGTTTCACGGCCGTGGCCGCTGCTGGCCGGGGCTGGAGCAGTTGACCGTCGACTGGTTGCAGGGCGTGGTGCTGGTCGCGCTGTTCAAAGAACCGGAAGCGTCGCAGCTGGAAGATTTGAAACGACTGTTGATACAGATCACCCAGTCACCCGAGTGGGCACAATCCGGCGCGCACACCTTGCTGTTGCAACATCGTTACCTTTTGCAAAGCACCACCGAATGGCTGCTGGGCGAGGTGATTGACGAGATGACGATCACCGAGGGTGGCTTGCGTTATCGCGTGGACCTGGGCCGCAAGCAGAACACCGGGCTGTTCCTCGACATGCGCTACGGCCGTGATTGGGTACGGGCCAATGCCCAGGGCAAGCGCGTGTTGAACCTGTTTGCCTACACCTGCGGCTTTTCGGTTGCCGCCATTGAGGGTGGCGCCGAGCACGTGGTCAATCTGGACATGTCCAGCCCGGCCCTGAGCCGTGGGCGCGACAATCACCGGCTCAATGGACACGACTTGAGCCAGGTCAGTTTTCTTGGCCATGACCTGTTCAAGTCCTGGGGCAAGGTGATTGGCAAGGGGCCCTATGACCTGGTGATCATCGACCCGCCGTCCTTTCAGAAAGGCAGCTTTTTGCTGACCAAGGATTACCAGCGTGTGTTGCGCCGGTTACCGGAATTGCTCAGCCCTGAAGGCACGGTGCTGGCCTGTATGAATGACCCGGCGTTTGGGCCTGACTTTTTGATCGACGGGGTGATGCGTGAAGCGCCGAGTTTGCGTTTTGAGCAGCGGCTGGAGAATCCGCCGGAGTTTGCGGATGCGGATGTTGAGTGCGGATTGAAGGCGTTGGTGTTCAAACTGGGCGATTGAGTCTTGCTTTACCTGTGGGAGCGAGCAGGCTCGCCCCCACAAGGGGATCTGGTGAGTGCTGCCGTGTTCAACGCGGTTGCAGCACCAACGCAAACAACTCCCCATGCCCAGTCACATTGAGCTTGTGATAGACATTGCGCCGATGCACTTTCACCGTCTCCGGTGAGATGCCCATGTGCTGGGCGATGGCTTTGCTGGAGAAGCCCTGAAGGATCAGCCTGGCGGTTTCGATTTCCCGTACCGACAGGCGCGCGTCGAAGCGATCCAGCAACGTCGCGAGATCGCCAGCCACCGGTTCAGCGGTTGCGCCTTCCGGTGGCATCAATTGCAGATGCCGGCGCATCGCCGACAGCACCCAGTCCCGCACACACAGCAGGCGGCCCTGCTCTTCGAGGCTGAATCGCGTCGAACGTCCCAGCGACAAACCCAACACCGCGCCATCCACATTGACCATGAACTGCAACTCGTCCGCCCCCACCACCGAGCGAAAGTAGCTCAGGTAGTACTCGCTCTGCTGGAACTGGTCGGGGGCCACCGATTCGAGGCTGTGCAGGCCCTCGGCAATACCGGCGCAAGCGGCCTGGTAAAAGGGGTCGAGCAGGTACATGCCGGCGCTGTAGTCCGCCAGTTCTTCGTGCTCGGCGGCACCGCCCTTCGAGTCGAAATCAATCAGCAAACGCGGGACCCGCCCCGAGCGCATCACCGCGACCAACGCATTGTCCAGCGGGACCAGCAGCCGCAACGTGTCGACCAACGCCCGCCAGAAACCGTCCTGTCCCAACGCGCCAAACACCCGCGCCAGCGACTGGTGCACCGGCAGCTCTTTCAACAATGCGTCCACGCACTACCCCTTTCGAGTAACCCATGATGGGAATGGGTGAGTCCCCCGCCTGCCAGTACGCTGCAAGCACCTGTTCATCACCGGCCTGCAGCAGGCCAGGAGTGCCGCATCATGAGTCGTCACCGCTCGCATATCAATCTTGGACTGGGCGCCTGTTTGTGCGTCTCGTTGTCGGCCATGGCCACCGATGCCCCGACGGTGCATGTCTACAACTGGTATGACTACATCGGTCCCAACACCTTGCACGACTTCAAGCGCGACACCGGGATCGAACCGGTCTACGACACCTTCGACAGCGCCGAAGTGCTGGAAGGCAAACTGCTGACCAGCCGCAGCGGCTACGACGTGGTGGTGGCGAGCAACTTCAGTTTGCCGACGCTGATCAAGGCCGGCGCCCTCGCCCCGTTGCCCCACGCGCAAATGCCCGACTTCAAAAACATGGACAGCGACCTGCTGGCGAAACTCGCCAACAACGATCCGGGCAACCAGTACGCGGTGCCGTACCTGTGGGGCACCAACGGAATTGGCTACAACATCGACAAGGTCCGCGCGGCGCTAGGCGACAAGGCGCCGGTGAATTCCTGGGACCTGGTGTTCAAGGAAGAGAACCTGGCCAAGCTCGGCCAATGTGGCGTGGCAATGCTCGACTCGCCGTCGGAAATGCTCCCGGTCGCCCTGCACTACCTCGGCTTGCCACCGAACAGCACCAACCCCGAAGACTACAAGAAGGCCGAGGCGCTGCTGCTCAAGCTGCGCCCACACATTGCGTACTTCAACTCGTCCAAGTTCATCAGCGACCTGGCCAACGGCAACATCTGCGTGGCGGTGGGCTGGTCCGGCGCGATGCTGGAAGCCAAGACCAACGCCGAGCAGGCCAACAACGGCGTGAAGATCGCCTACAGCCTGCCGAAGGAAGGCGCCCCGGTCTGGTTCGACACGCTGGTGCTGCTCAAGGACGCACCGCATCCGCAACAAGGCCTGGCCTTTATCGACTACCTGATGCGCCCCGAAGTCATCGCCCCGGTCAGCGATCACCTGAACTACCCCAACGGCAATCGCAGCGCGACGCCGCTGGTGGCCGAAGCGACCCGCACCAACCCGGCGGTGTATCCGTCGGCTGAAGCGCTGGCCACGTTGTTCACCCTTCAACCGCTGCCACCTGCGACCGAACGGGTGCGCACGCGGGTCTGGAGCAAGGTCAAGAACGGTCAGTAAGTGGATGTGCGTCGAACACCTGTGGCGAGGGAGCTTGCTCCCGCTGGACTGCGCAGCAGGCCCGGCTTTTTAGGGGCGCTTCGCACTTAGCGGGAGCAAGCTCCCTCGCCACAACAGCGCCCTGATCACAACCCGGTCACATTAATTTTCTGCCACGAATTGAAGATGAGAAACCCCATGAAACCACGTGCCCGTGACCTGAACATTCAGTTCGGCCAACTGCAACCCGGCCCTCTCAACGCCATCACCGATGTACCCGGCGTCCGCGTCGGCCACAGTGAAGTGCGTGGCCGCACCGACAGCGGCCGCGACATCCACACCGGCGTCACCCTGATCGAACCGCGTGCCGGTTCCACCAACCAGCAACCGTGCTTTGCCGGTGTGCACGTGCTCAATGGCAACGGTGACGCCACTGGCCTTGAATGGATTCGCGAAGCCGGCCTGCTGACCAGCCCGATCGCCTTCACCAACACCCACAGTCTCGGCGTGGTGCGCGATGCACTGATTGCGCTGGACCGACAAGCCCAGCCCGATGACGGCCGTCTGTACTGGAACATGCCAGTCGTGCTGGAGACGTTCGATGGCTTGCTCAGCGATATCAATGGCTTCCACGTCAAACCCGAGCATGTGGCCCAAGCCCAACGCAATGCCGTCGACGGACCCGTGATTGAAGGCGCCGTTGGAGGTGGCAGCGGAATGATCTGTCATGAATTCAAAGGCGGGATCGGCACGTCCTCGCGGCGATTGAGCCCTGCGCAAGGCGGCTGGACGGTCGGCGCCATCGTCCAGGCTAACCACGGCATTCGCAACGAGTTGCGCGTCGATGGTTACCCGGTCGGACGCTACATGGAACAGGTCGACTCGCCGTTCCTCAAAGCCTCGCTGCCGTATCCGGGCATGGGTTCGATTGTCGTGTGCCTGGCCACGGACGCGCCGTTGTTGCCGCACCAATGCACACGCCTCGCACAGCGCGCCAGCCTGGGACTGGCCCGCACCGGTGGCGGTAACGAGGACCACAGCGGTGACATCTTCATCGCCTTCGCCACCGGCAACCAGCACGTGCCGCCCGCCGCCTATGAAGGCAAAGGCGCGCCCACCTGCGACAACCTGCGCATGGTCAACAACGATCACATCAGCGAGTTGTTTCTGGCCGCCACTGAGGCCGTGGAAGAAGCCATCATCAATGCGCTGCTGGCGTCTGACACGGTGGAAGGCAACGGCCATACGGTGAAGGGACTGGATGCGGATACGCTGCTCAAGGCATTGCGCCAGGCGGGTTGGCCGGGGCAGCGCTGACGGAATCGCCCGATGCAACGGATCGGGCAAACACGGCTTACTCTTCCAGCACCAGCAGCGGCGTGCCTTTCTTCACGATGTACGTCGCCAGCTCCGACGCTTTGCCGCCACCGACGTTCTTCGCGACATGCGCCGTGCCTTCCGGGATGTACAGCGAATCGCCCGCCTTGAGCGTGACCGGTGGCTGGCCCTCCAGTTGATACTCAAACGAACCTTCGATGACATAAGCCACTTCCACGCCCGGATGCGAGTGTTTAGGCGAGGCCACGCCAGCGTCGAAATCGACACGCACCTGAATCACTTCACGCTCGGCGGCACCCAGGTCCTTGCGCACCAGATCGGTACGGTGGATGCCGGCCTGCCAGTTTTTCGCAGGCTGTGTTTCGTGGTTTGCGTCGCCAGCCTGCGAAAAGCTCGCGAAGGCTGCCAATGAAAGTACGGCAAGGGCGATGCCTGACCGGCCAACAGTGTTGCGGGAAGTGATACGGGACATCGCGATTCTCCAATGATTGCCGCCAATGCGGTTGAGCCCATTTAGAGGGTGCGGTGTATCCCGCTCGTGTCACGCAGGCCATGGTTTTGTATGCGAAGTTGGCTGCCGGCACCGGGGATACGTAGCGATACAAACAGGCGTCCGTGAAGACCGACTATCTGAAGAAATGCCCACCGTCACCAGACAGCTAACATTCACCGGGGATCTCACTTCAATGCGCTCATTGATCCTGAACCACTGTGACCGGATCCGCCCCGCGCCCACTCTTGAAGGCGTCACGTCGTGCTTTGCGTTCGGCTGCGTAGGCTTCGCTGGGTGTGCTGATCAGTTCGCCACGGCGCAACGGTTCGCCGCAATGTGCGCACACCGGACCCAGCCCGGCAGGATGGCGACAGGTGGCGTGGGTGTAAACGACCGCCAGCCCCTCCTCCTCTGACTTGCACCAGGTTTCCCCCCAGGCGCGCAGTGCCAGCACCACCGAATAGAACGCATCGCCTTTGGGTGTCAGGTGGTACTCGTAGCGCGGCGGCCGCTCGCTGTAGGCGCGGCGCGCGACCAGCCCGTCAGCCTCCAGACGCTTGAGACGGGTGGCGATCATTTGCGGGGTCCCGGCGGTTTGCGCCTGGATCTCGTCGAATCGATGACTGCCCATGAACAACTCGCGCAGCACCAGAACCGTCCAGCGGTCGCCGACGACGGCTTCGGCCCGTGAAATCGGGCACAGGGTTTCAGGAACAGGTGTATTTACCGACATGCGGTCTTGCCTCTTTTACAGTTACTATGATTATCATATCAACATGATGTCCGGGCAAGCGCCGGACATCGGTCAATCAACATTCCTGGAGAACATCGCCATGTCAAAAGCCCTCTATCCTCTCGACAGAACCGCTTATCTGTTGGTCGATCCCTATAACGACTTCCTCTCCGAAGGCGGCAAAGTCTATCCGCTGATCGAACCGATCGCCGCGCAAGTCGGCCTGCTCGACAACTTGCGCGCACTCGATCGCACCGTCCGCGCCCTCGACATTCCGGTGGTCATCGTACCGCACCACCGCTGGGAAAAAGGCGACTACGAAAACTGGGATCACCCAAGCCCCAGCCAGTGCAAGATCATGCACATGCATCACTTCGCTCGCGGCGAATGGGGCGGCGAATGGCACCCGGATTTCGCGCCCAAAGAAGGCGACATCGTCGTTCAGGAGCACTGGGGCTCGAGCGGTTTTGCCAACACCGACCTGGATTTCCGCCTTAAGCAGAAAGGCATCACCCACGTGATCATCGTCGGCTTGCTGGCCAATACCTGCATCGAGGCGACCGCCCGTTACGCCCAGGAACTTGGCTATCACGTCACCCTGGTGCGCGACGCCACGGCCGCCTTCAAGCCAGAAATGATGCACGCGGCCCATGAACTGAACGGTCCGACGTTCGCCCATGCCATTGTGACCACGCCAGAGCTCATCGCCACCCTGACCCAAGGTGACCGCCCATGACTTTGACAGGCAAACTCCTGATCGGCGCCCGTGATGTTCCCGGTTCTGAAGGAACTATGAAGGCGCTCAACCCTGCCACGAACCAATTGATCGAACCGGATTTCGCCTTGGGTAGCGTGGCCGACGTCGACCGGGCCGCGACCCTCGCCGATGAGGCGTTCGATGTCTACAGCCACACCTCGCTCAAGCGCCGCGCCGCGTTCCTCGAGAGCATTGCCGACAATCTCGATGCAGTCCGCCGGGCGCTGGCGGCCCGAGCCGCACTCGAAACCGGCATACCAGAGGCACAACTGGAGGGCGAAGCGATAAAAGCCGCCACCCAGTTCCGCCAGTTTGCCGATGTCGTGCGCAGAGGACGCTTCCTGCAACTGGCCATCGATCCGGCACAACCTGATCGTCAGCCGCGTCCGCGCATGGACCATCGCTTGCAGAAGATCGCCCTCGGCCCGGTGGCGATTTTCGGCGCGAGCAACTTTCCCATCGCCTATTCGGTCGCCGGCGGCGACACCGCTTCGGCACTGGCCGCCGGCGCGACTGTGATCCTCAAGGCGCATAACGCGCATCCCGGGGCTTCGGAAATTCAGGCGCGGGCCATCCGCGACGCCGTGCAAGCGCACGGTCTGCCTGAAGGTGTGTTCTCGATGGTGCGCGGTGGCGGAAACGCCATCGGTGAAGCGCTGGTCGATCACCCGCTGATTAAAGCGGTGACATTCACCGGCTCGGAACGTGGCGGCATGGCGCTGTATCGCCGTGCGCAATTGCGTCCGGATCCGATTCCAGTGTTCACCGAGATGACCAGCATCAACCCGACGTTCATCCTGCCTCATGCTCAGGCTGGAAAAGGTGCGTTGATCGGCGACGGCTTTATCGAGCGCATGCTGGTCAACGTCGGGCAAGCCTGCCTGAAACCTGCACTGCTGATTGCCATCGACGGGCCTGGTTTCGAGGCGATGCGCGCCGCGATGATCAAACGCGTCAACGAGACATTGGCGCGACCAATGCTGACACCCGGCATTCACGCAGCCTATCTCAACGGTCTTGGCCAGATAGAGGACGCAGGGGCACGGCGTATTGCCGAGGGTTCACCGGCCAGTGCGGCGCTGGATGGCGCCTCTGCGTTGCTGGAAGTCGATGGCGCGCAGTTCCTGAGCGAAACGCTGCTGGCCGAAGAAGTATTCGGCCCGGCAGCGCTGTTGGTGAAAGTCAGGAATGAGGCAGAAATGCTCGCCGTTGCGCGTTCGTTGCGCGGCCAGTTGTCGGCGGCCATGCACCTTGAGGTCGAGGATTTGCCCTTGGCGCAGCGCTTGTTGCCCGTGCTGGAGCGTCGCACCGGACGCATCGTCGTCAATGCCTTCGCGCATCCGCAGGAAGTGACGTTTGCCACCGTTCACGGCGGCCCGTTTCCAGCCACGTCGGACAGCCGCTTTACCTCGGTTGGCATGACCTCGATTGAACGTTTCTTGCGCCCGGTCGCTTACCAGGGCTTTCCGCAAGCGCTACTGCCTGAGGTGCTGCGAGACGCAAACCCGTTGGCGTTGCCTCGCCTGATTGACGGTGTCTAGAACGGGGGTTCGGGGTTCAATGCCTGGCCATCAGGCCATGCAGGACCCCGAACCTCAACCCGCCCTCTGAAGGCGTCATCTGCGAGATACCAAAGACCTTGAATGCCGCCAGCATCACCACCAGCCCACCCGGCAAGGTGCTCAAGCGATGGTTTTGCAGGCCGGCCAATTTGAGCTGTTTCACATGCCCCACTTCCAGCAGGCGCAACGACAGGCGCAGAAGACCGCTGTAAGTGATGCCGCTCTCGCCGTCGTCGTTCATGCCGTTGGCCTTCAGCACTTTGGCGAGCATGCGTGCCGTCCCCGATGAGCCGATGGCCTGCTGCCAACCCAGGGCACGGTAACGTCGCGCGACTTTTTCAAACTGCAGCGTGGCCACCCGCTCCGCCTCCAGCAGCGCCGGGGCAGTGATGCAACCACCGGAAAAATAACGCGCGCCAAAGGTGCCGCTGCCAATCGCAATGCTTTCGGTCAACAGCGGTTGAGTGCCCTGGCCCAGAATCAGCTCGGTGGAGCCGCCGCCGATGTCCACCACCAGTCGCATGCTTAACGGACTGGGGATCGAATGGGCCACACCGGCGTACACCAGATGCGCCTCTTCGTGCCCGGAAATCACATCGATCCGAAACCCGAGATGACGTTCGGCACTGGCCAAAAACAGTTGTGCGTTGTCAGCCTCGCGCACCGCGCTGGTCGCCACCGCCCGCACCCGGCCGGGTTCAAAGCCACGTAATTTTTTGCCGAATCGCGAAAGCGCCTGCCAGCCACGGTCCAGTGCCATTTCATCCAGCGCACCGCCCTGGAAACCCTCCGACAAACGGACCGGTTCACGCAGGGTTTTCACCTCGTGGATCATCCACTTCTGGTTCCGTTTGACCGGCTGGCCAATCATCATGCGAAACGCATTGGAGCCCAGGTCAATGGCTGCAAACAGGGAAGCGTCTCCTTTCATGGGGCGGATTCCTGGCAATTTCATCAGCCCGCGGACGGAGTTCCGCTGAGCGTTCAAGACGGTTTGCGAGGATCCTGCCATGGGTTAGGTGACACCAAGATGACACCACGGTTTTTTTCGCCATGGCCTCATCGTCATTTGTCCGTCACATCCCCAGGCCTAGCATGGCCACTTCCACCTCTGTCGGGACTCGGACCATGCTTTTAGACAACGACACCCTGATTCAACGTATCCATCGTGAGCTGCTCGACCACAGCGACGAAGAGCTGGAACTGGAGTTGATGGAGGACGGACACGATCTGAGCGCGCTGTTCGATGAGCACGTAGGTGACAGCAGCGAGAAAGAACAACGTCGCCGCTATTTCAGCGAGCTGTTCCGCCTGCAGGGCGAACTGGTCAAGCTGCAAAGCTGGGTGGTGAAAACCGGGCATAAAGTGGTGATCCTGTTTGAAGGACGCGATGCGGCGGGCAAAGGTGGCGTGATCAAGCGCATCACCCAGCGGCTCAATCCACGGGTCTGCCGGGTCGCCGCCCTGCCCGCACCCAACGACCGCGAACGCACCCAGTGGTATTTCCAGCGTTACGTCTCGCACCTGCCGGCCGCTGGCGAAATCGTGCTGTTTGACCGCAGTTGGTACAACCGTGCGGGCGTCGAGAAGGTCATGGGATTCTGCAACGACGACCAATACGAAGAATTCTTCCGCACCGTGCCGGAGTTCGAACGGATGCTCGCCCGCTCCGGCATCCAGCTGATCAAATACTGGTTCTCGATCTCCGACCAGGAACAGCACCTGCGCTTCCTCAGTCGCATTCATGACCCGCTCAAGCAGTGGAAACTCAGCCCGATGGACCTGGAGTCCCGCCGGCGCTGGGAGGCCTACACCAAGGCCAAGGAAATCATGCTGGATCGCACCCACATCGCCGAAGCGCCATGGTGGGTGGTGCAGGCCAACGACAAGAAACAGGCCCGACTCAACTGCATCCACCACCTGTTGGGGCAGATGCCGTATGAAGAAGTGCAAGCCCCGGTAATCGAGCTCCCGGAACGCGTGCGCCAGGAACATTACACGCGCAGCCCGACGCCACCGGAACTGATCGTGCCGCAGGTGTATTGAGACCGACGGGGGCGCAAACGCCCCAACCGTCATCATTCTGTAACCTTGCGACAACAATACTGACGCCATACACCGCGTGCTTTTTTTTGGGCTGCCCTTTTGGGCGGCTTTTTTTTGTCTGGCAATACCCCTCAAGCCGCCCAATTGCCGCCCGGCTGTCGAACATTCATGAGCGCGTTGACCGGCTCACTTCTTGATCGGTGTGACGAGTTCCTTTTCGTTGGTGTCGAGGACGAACACCGCCAGCAGGCGTGCAGGCTCGGTGTCGCTGGCGTTGGCACTGACCAGGTGCACCGAACCCGGCTCCTCTACGAAGTTTTCGCCGACGTGGTAGATCTTTTCCGGCTGGCCTTTGACTTGGATGCGGAATGAGCCTTCCAGGACGGTTGCATAGATGAAGGCCGTTTTCGGATGGGTGTGGGATGGCGACGCGGCGCCCGGCCCATACTCGACGACGACGCCTTTCATGCTCTTGCCAGGAAGATTGGGAATGGGACGGTCGAACACGACCGTCACCTTGCCGTGGGGCGGCTCAGCGGCGGACGCTGCGCTGATCGATAGCGCTGCGAAGGCCGCGGCCAACAGGATTCGAGTAAGCATGGGATGGCTCCTTCGTGGGTGGGAATGTGAGGGTGCGAGCCGTTACCGGGCCTTCGATCGAGCTATCCAGTCTTCGAAGCGGATCGCCCCCAGCCGTGGGTTCTTGCCCGGCACCAGCGATTGATCATTGAGCACGGCACCGAAGTAACGCGCGTGCACGTCCGGCAAGACCTTGCGGCCGTCCCCAGTGGCCCGCAGAAAACGCCGGGCCAGTTCGTCGATCGGCATGGCTTCCGGGCCGCCGACTTCAACCGTGCCATTGACCGGTGCAGCCAGCACGACTTCGGCCAGCGCCGCCACTACGTCGTCGGACGCGATCGGCTGGATCAGCGCCGGCGAAACACAAAATTCCTCGCCTACGGCGAACGACTGGACGATGCCTTCGACAAACTCGAAGAACTGCGTGGCACGCAGGAGGGTGTAAGGAATGCCGGACGCCTTGATCAGGTTTTCCTGCGCGACCTTGGCCCGGAAATAACCGCTGTCGGGAAGGCGTTCGCTGCCGACAATCGACAGGGCTACGTGATGACGAACCCCGGAGGCCGCTTCGGCAGCCAGCAGGTTACGCGTCGATGTTTCGAAGAAATCGAGTACCGCCTGGTCCTCCCACGACGGTGCGTTCGCCACGTCGACAACGATGTCAGTGCCATCCATCGCTGCAGCCAGGCCTTCACGGGTGATGCTGTTCACGCCCGTGCTGGGGCTGGCGGCGACCGCGTCATGGCCGCGCTCGCGAAGGGTGTTCACAAGTTTCGATCCAATGAGGCCGGAGCCTCCGATAACAACGATCTTCATGGCTATTCTCCACGTGTCGACTGCAACCATTGCGTCGGTGTAGAGAGGTTGCGCGCACGCGCACGGCAAATCCTTGCAGCGGGCTTGGATTTCCCTTCATGAACCCTTGGATTTGCGTCCAAAGAAGTGGTTATTCGTCCATCGTCATCGTGGACCATGCAGCGGGTTTCGAGCTGCCGTATTATCAATCTCAACTAAATATCGCCAGCGGCCTGGGACACGGAGTTGAAGGCGCTTTGCCAGGGGAAGCCCGCTTTGCCATTCGCGTTTGAAGACTTCGTGCTCGATCAGGAGCGCCGGGAATTGTCCTTGCGTGGGCACGTCGTGGCCGTCGGGCCACAGACCTTCGATCTATTGCTGTATCTGGTGAGCAACCGCGATTGCGTTGTCAGCAAGGACGACTTGCTCAAGGCCGTCTGGAGCGGCCGGATCGTCTCGGAATCGACGATCACCAGCCACATCAATGCGGTGCGCAGGGCCATCGGCGATACAGGCGAAGAGCAGCGCCTTGTCCGCACGGTCGCCCGCAAGGGTTACCGCTTCGTCGGGCAAGTCCACATCGGCAATAGCGACCAAGCACGACAACCCGACATCGACGAACACGCGGCCGCCACGCAAACGTCCGCCTCTGCGCTGCTCCTCCCGGATAAACCCTCGATCACGGTCTTGCCCTTCCAGAACCTGAGCGGCGATCCCGAACAGGAATACTTCGCCGACGGCGTGGTAGAGGACATCATCGTCGCCCTGTCACGGATCCGCTGGCTGTTCGTCATCGCGCGCAATTCGAGCTTCACCTACAAGGGTCAGGCGGTGGACATCCAAGGCATCGGTCAGACGCTGGGCGTTCGCTACGTGCTCGAAGGCAGCGTGCGCAAGTGCGCGAACAAAGTGCGCATCACCGGGCAACTCATCGACGCGACCACTGGCACGCACATCTGGGCGGAACGCTTCGAAGGCCTGCTCGACGACATCTTCGAGTTGCAGGATCAAATCGCCGAAAGTGTCGTGGGGGCCATCGCGCCGCAACTGGAACGGGCAGAAATCGAACGCGCCAAACGCAAACCCACCGAAAGCCTGGACGCCTACGATTATTACTTGAGGGCCATGGCAAAACTGCACAGCGGCACCCGTGAAGCCATCGCGGATGCGCTGCCGATGTTCAACACAGCCGTAGAACTCGATCCGGAATTCGCCTCGGCCTATGGCATGGCCGCCTGGTGCCACTTCTGGCGCAAGCTCAATGGCTGGATGACTGACCGGCCGGCAGAAATTGCCGAAGGCACACGGCTCGCGCGCCTGGCGGTGACACTCGGACGCGACGATGCCGTCGCGTTGACGCGCGGCGGGCATGCGCTTGCTCATCTGGCCGGTGATGTCGATGGCGGCATAGCGCTGCTCGACAGGGCGCGGCTGCTCAATCCCAACCTCGCCCCCGCCTGGTTCCTGGGCGGAATCTTGCGTGCACTGCGCGGTGAAACAGAAGGCGCCATCAAGGACTTGACCCATGCCGTTCGCTTGAGTCCGGTGGACCCCGAAATGTTCAGGATGCAAATCGGCATGTCGCTCGCGCACTTCTTCGCCGGCCGCTTCGACCTCGCGACGCAATGGGCGGAAAAAGCCTTGGGCAACTTGCCCAATCTGCTGGCCCCGGTGGCCCTGGTGGCGGCCAGTTATGCGCTCAGCGGGCAAATGGATAACGCGCAGCAGGCAATGCAGCACCTGCGAGAGCTGGACCCGTTGTTGCGGGTTTCTAATTTGAGGGATTGGTTGCCCATCCAGCGCGCGGAGGATCTTGCACGGTTTGCGGAGGGACTGCGGCGGGCTGGGTTGGCTGAGTGAGCGTGGGATGGCTGACCGCAGGCGTATCAGATGCTTTATCGATTCAGGCAGTCATCGGCCACAAGCGACCCTTTGCAGGAGGTGATTAACGGCGAATAACAGTCGTTCCAGAGGGTCATGATTACGCGAAGAAGATGGGTTATCTTGTCAGCCGAATCACCTGCATCAGGTGAAGTTCATCAAGTAAGGATGCTGTATGAATCTATTGCCTCGTCGCCATGCCCTCTTCGCACTGACGCTCGTCAGTACACTCGCCGCAACCTCCGCGCTGGCTGCCCAGAGCCCTGATGCCCCGGCCTCCGTCGCGGGGCCTGTCGCCGGCACCAAAGTGACCGAACCCTATGTGCGCATGATGGCGCGCGAAGCGTATTTCTGGGGTTGGCCGATGGCCAATATTTTCAATCGTCGCCAGGCCTTCAAGGACCTGCCCGAACCCGGTTTGATGGGCGGCATCGTGCCGGTGGCCCCGATCAACCGATTGTCGATGCTCAGCGACTACATCGACCCGGCCGAACGGCTGGTAGCCTGTCCGAATCAGGACGTCGTGTACGGTGCTGGCAGCATCGCCCTGGACCTTGAGCCCGTGGTGCTGCAAGTACCGGACTTCGACGGCCGCTTCTGGGTGTATCAAGTGGTCGACCTGCGTTCCGACAGTTTCGCCGAGCTGGGCAAGATGTATAACACCCAGCCAGGTTTCTACCTGTTGGTCGGCCCGGACTGGAACGGCAAGGTGCCCCCAGGCATTACCCGAGTGTTCCGGGCACGTACCAACACTGGCTTCGTCATTCCCCGGGTGTTTCAGGACGACACGGCAGCCGATCGCCAGGCCGTGCAGCCGGCCCTGGCCGGTATCGACATGTACCCATTGTCCCAATATGACGGCAAGGTCAAAAAGCGCAATTGGGCCAAACTGCCGAAATTCCCGGGCCAGGCCTCGGATGGCAAAGCCGAAACCAAGTGGGTGATCCCGGAGCAGTTCTTCGACGAACTGCCGGCCCTGCTCAAGGACGCCAAGCCGTTGCCGGGTGAAGAAGCCCGCTACGCACAAATGGCGGCCCTCGCGGCCATCGCCAAAGCCGACCCGCAACTTCGTGCAGCGATGATCGACGAAGCGAAAAAAGCCGACAGCGAAGTGATCGACCCGCTGTTGCAGTTCCGCAACTATGGCCTGCAGCTGCCGGATCACTGGAGCACTGTCAGCAACGGCGCGGCGTTCGGCACCGATTACTTCAGCCGTACCGCCGTGGCACGCTCGAATATCTTCGTGAACCAGCAGAAAGAAACCAAATACTTCTATCAGGACCTGGATCAGTCCGGCCTGCGCCTCAATGGCCAGAACAACTACAGCGTGACCTTTGCCAAGGGCAAGCTGCCGCCAGTCAAGGGTTTCTGGTCGCTGACGCTGTACAACGAACAGCACTTCTTCTCGCCGAACGAACTCAAGCGCTTCTCCATCGGCACCAAGAACAAATCCCTGCAAACCAATCCTGACGGCTCGCTGACCCTCTACGTGCAAAGCGAATCGCCGGGCAAGGACAAAGAAAGCAACTGGCTGCCGTCGCCAAAGGACGCGGATTTCTCGCTGTACATCCGCGCCTACTGGCCGCAAGCCGATGCCCTCGACGGCAGCTGGACTCCACCGGCCGTGCTGAAAACCCATTGAAAAGGTTTTCGACGATGAACGCAGCCAGAAAGCGCTGACCGCACTGGCCTTGGCCGTTTCGGTCAGCCTCGGCGCCCAGGCAGCCACGCACTATGAACAATTGGCCGACCTGCCCTTCGCCGGCGGTTATCCAACCCTCGAAGGCGTGGCTCAGCTCAAGAATGAACTGCTGTTCCAGCGCGCCGTGCAGAGCTATATCTGGGCGCTGCCTGCGTTGAACATGTTTGCCATGAAAGAAGCCTCGGAGAAAACCTTCGGCGCCGGCTACAACGTGCTGCCAATCTGGAAGGACCGGCTCAACGCCAAGACCCTGGTGACCACGCCCAACTCGGACGTGATCTACGCCATGGGCTACCTGGACCTGAAGCAGGACGGGCCGATGGTGATCGAAGTGCCGCCGGGCATGCAGGGCATTCTCGACGACTTCTTCCAGCGCCCGATCTGCTCCGAAGGCCAGATCGAAGGCCGCCAGTGGTGCGGCGACGTCGGCTTGCCAGGACCGGACAAAGGCAAGGGTGCCAAGTACCTGGTACTGCCACCGGATTACAAGGGTGACGTACCTCCCGGCTACCTGACCTACCGTTCGCGCACCTACAACGTGTTTGTGTTCTGGCGCGGCTTCTTCAAGGACCCGAAACAGCTGGAAGCACCGGTCAAGCTCATGGAACAGACGCGCATCTATCCGCTGGGCAAAGAAGCCACGGCGAAAAAGATGGAGTTCCCCAACGCCTCGCAAACGCCGATCAACATGCTCTACCCCACCGATGGCAGCGCGTTCGACATGCTGTCGCGGTTTATCGACCATGAATATGTCGACCCGCAGGACATGGAAATGCGCGGTATGCTCGCCGCCCTGGGCATCATCAAGGGCAAGCCGTTCCAGCCGGACGCGGCAACTCGCGATCTGCTCGACAAGGCCGCGAAAACCGCGAGCAAAATGGGCCACGCCACTTCCTACACACCACAAACCATCGTCACCAATGGCACTTGGTATCCGGACCGCAAGTGGCTCAACGTCTTCCCGGGCAACGCGACTTTCACCGCCGACACCTTCAACTACATCGACCCGCGCACCGGCTTCTTCACCAACGCCTATTCGGCCAGCCCGGGCATGGCGGTCAACATGGAAAACGTCGGGGCCAAGTACCCGGCCACGTTCGTCGACGCTAAGGGCGAGTTCCTCTCGGGCAGCAACGCCTACACGCTCAACCTGCCCAAAGGCATCCCGGCGGCGTTGTTCTGGTCGGTCACCGTGTACGACTCAATCACCGCCTCAGGCGTGGACAACGGCCAGCCGTTCCCGTCGTTGAACACCATGGACAAACCGCTGGTGAATGCCGACGGGTCGATCGACGTACACTTCGGGCCGGATTCACCGGGCGAAGGCAAGAACTGGATTCGTACTTTGCCAGGCAAAGGCTATTTCGTGATTTTGCGGTTGTATGGGCCGACCAAGGCGTTTTTCGACAAGGCGTGGAAGCCTGGAGACCTGCAGAAGCAGTGACCTTAAAGGCTACTGGGTGATATGAGCGCAGGTTCGCTCATATCATTTCCGGGTACGGATCCGGTGGGTTTCGTGATGAAGTTAAACACGAGCCACCCGTCGGCTTCTGACCAATTTCTAGCGGTCATCACCGGCGGCTATATTGGGTTGTTTGCTGCGATTCGCGACTGGCAACAACCGGCCCAAAGCGGACACTTTCGAAGAATGAATCAGCCCTTTCGCTTATTCGAGAATAATCGCGCCGCCTATGACACCATCACGCTCAACCTGAACACGAGGGAATATTTTGTGAAATTTTTGGGTGCAAGGACGGAAATCAGATGAAGCACTACCAAGATACGGAAACGGGTGCAATCTATGCATTTGAGGATGACGTCGATCCTTGGGTATTGAATAACCGAAAAAATCCAACGACATTATCAGAAGCTATAAAGCCGAAGCCCGACGGTTCACATGTTTGGTATCAGGATGGTTGGATTAAGCGGGAAGAGGCGCCGCCGGGCTATACACAGCCCGTATCAAGTGTTCCTTCGTACAACCCAGCATGGATGGCTTATCTGCACCCATATACGGCAGTCCATCGTGATCAAAAATCGGGATTGAACATCTCCCTCGATCAGATCAATGCAAACTCTTACGATGGCAATAAACTTGCGGAAATTGTTACAGCTCTCCCATTAGGCACGTTGAGCGCAATACCTGCACTTATCAGTTATGACGGGGCAATAGCCATTCCCCAATGCATGGATTTTCCAAGTAAGGCTGACGGAGTTAGCAAGCTCAACGAGATTCTTTGTAGTCTTTTGCTGGGCGGTGTCCATGCGGAGGTGCTTCATTCGGATGCTCTTGTCATTGGTACGTTGCGGGACGAGATAAGGCTTTTTGCCTACACATCATCCCTGCATACCCAACTGCGGTTGAACTGGGCAGCCATAAGCGACCGGCTCCAACCTTTGGTAACACCAAGAGTGTTGATGGTGACGGAGATACAAGCGGCTTTCAGTCAGGGCCAACAAGTCGTTAACGCCATCCATAACCTCTCCCCTTTTTTTCTTTTGAATGGCTACACCGCCATGGGGTATCGAAATAACAGTGACGCACTCAATAATCTTTGGATAGCCGTGGAGCAGATCACGGAGCATCTATGGACAGAGTTCTATGTCCAGAACAAGAGCAGTCTCCCCGCTCGTGTTCTTGCGTGCCATACGCATTTAAAAAGACGTCCTGGCCTTGACAAAATTTCGACAAAACACAAGCTTTTACGACTATCAAAGATCATCAGCAAAGAATCTCAGAAAACACTTAATCTGGCGCGTGAAAAGCGTAATGAGCTAGCGCATAAAGGCATCGTACCGGACTTACGAATCATCGAAATGCTCTGGAAGACCTTACCCGATTTACTTGAGGAGGCCTCAGAAGTTCGATCACTTGGCATGAGAAAGCTTAGTGGTTGTGGCGAAAGCAATTGGGCTATACCCGCAAGGGCTAACTTCGATGAGTGGCGGAAGCTCGCTACCAAGGTATAGAGTCCAGACCGCTGAACACGTGGGCGGTAACGTGCATGGTGCGCTTGACACTATTGGCTAAAACGCTGGTCATATCAAACAAGGGCTAGCTCGACTCAAGGGGTTAGGTCTTACATAAAAAGTAGATACCTTCTAAATTCGTTTAATCGACTCACCACCATTAAATCAGCTTAAAACCTTCGGATGATCACACATGCAACTGCACCACTTTCAGACGCACTATAAGTTTTATCTCTACACGGAAGAACGGTCAGATATTTCTGAAGAAGACGCAGCTCAGGGCCTGTCGATTCCTTTTGGCTCAACGATCGTGCCACCTCCACTTGATCAGTGCCAACCAGATGAAATCCCGGTTTTTGAGGATGGAAAATGGACCATTGTGAAGGACGAATTTTGGCGGCCAACTGTTGAAGAAATTAATTACGATGCAAATAGAAAAGCAGACACCTTCCAATTTATCGACTCGTCGATATATGACTTCATAAAGTTTCCTTCGATACCTGTGCTTTTGAGCAGCCCCATGATAGGGATGAGAATCTCCCAATCATTAAAAATTATTAACAAGAAGTTCTCCCAATGCCTAGAAATGCATAAATCCATTTTACTTGGTAACTCCCCGATTGTTCTGGACTCCCCTAATCGCGGAGATCTCACTTTTTCACCAAGCCTAATATATGAATTTAAAACGGAGCTTGAGTCTATTATCTTCATAATGAGGAAAGTTCTAGACTCACTAGTCCAATTAACTGACATTTTAGTTAACCTCACTACAATTGAGAGAACCAAAATAATTAACTACGACTCAATTGGCTCGCTGCTTTCACCAAAAGCAGATAACAGCCCCGTAAAAGAAATTATTTTAGGGAGCACTACATACCTGCCAGACACCACTAACTTTTTAAAGATATCGAACGACTTATTTAATGGTTTCAAACACTCCCTAATAAATGACGAGACGTACAACTCAATCGGCGCGGACTGCCCAACGTTTGTTGGCCTATCTGTTAAATATGCGAATCATAAAAATACAATTCAATACCACAACCATAATGCGTATCACATAATGATGGGATTCCAAGACTGCATTGCTCGAATCCTCGAAAACCAAGAAACATATCGACAACACAATCCCTAGAGAGATCAAAATTCGCTTGCTGCTTGATTACAGACACGCGAACTTTCCCTCTCTCATCTACAGCACCATCCTTGACGCCGAAGTCCCCGCTATCAACTTCCCAAGCTGATAACGAGGGTTCGATTCCCTTCACCCGCTCCACTTCCTTGTTCCAGCATGTTCCCGCATATTCCGGCGAGCAGCTGAACAGCAAATAAACCGGCCCTCTTAGCCGGTTTTTTTGTGTCCGCATGATTTTGGTTGATGCCCCATACGGTTGTGATCGGTGTACACCCAGCTGTACACTAAAAAAAACACATAACTCTGGTGTACACAAATGAAGCGTGCGGACATCAAAAAGCGCCCCATATCTGACACCGCGCTCGCTAGCCTAGAGCCGGAAACCAAGGAGTACCGGGAGCTTGATGGTCACGGCTTGTATTTTCGTGTGAAGCCAAACGGTCAGAAGGGATGGTTACTCCGCCATAAAAAACCTGATGGTCGATGGGGCTGGCATGGACTCGG
Source organism: Pseudomonas oplopanacis (assembly GCF_057128725.1). Taxonomy (NCBI): domain Bacteria; kingdom Pseudomonadati; phylum Pseudomonadota; class Gammaproteobacteria; order Pseudomonadales; family Pseudomonadaceae; genus Pseudomonas; species Pseudomonas oplopanacis. The sequence goes on from NZ_JBSKHV010000001.1 coordinate 124,660, forward strand.
GGCATACCCGGACACCCCCGCCAAAGTCGCACGTCAAAAAGCCATTGAATTACGCGAGCTAGTGGCCAGAGGTGTCGATCCAGTCGAACATAAAGCGAAGGAGCGCGCGGCGAAATCTGCAGCCACCTTAAATCCGTTTCGAGAGTCCGTAGCCTATTGGTATCAACGCAAGGTTGATGACGGACTTGCCGAAAGCACGTTACGTCTGATGCGAGGGTACTTGGACAACGATATCTTGCCGGCTCTCGGGGAGCGCCCTATAGCCGAAATCAGCCCAAGAGAATGTGCCCTCCTCCAAGAGAAAATCGAAGCTCGAGGTGCAACGAATACCAGGGATAAAATTCGCGTAGCCCTGCGTCAGATTTTTAGTCAAGCGATTGCCAGAGGACTGTGTGAAGTCAATCCGGCCGCCGAACTCGTAACGATTGCCACAAAAACTCCAGCGGCTGTTCCGCACCCGCATTTGTTGGAGCCCGAGCTTCCTGCTTTCTTGAAAGCACTTCGCGGCAGTACTAGCCGTACTCCCGCGCGCACCGCAACATGGTTATGTCTATGGACTGCATCTCGCCCCGGAATGGTGAGATGGGCCGAGTGGTCAGAATTTGATTTAGACAGAAGCACATGGTCGATCTCAGCCGCCAAAATGAAAAGCAAGCGCGACCATGTGGTACCACTGTCCTCGCAAGCCGTCGAGGCGCTACGAGAGCTGCACCGGAGTACGGGAAGGGGTCGTTATCTTTTCCCTGGAATCGGGTCAAAAAAAGCAGTCATCAGCGAAAACACCATCAACCTGACACTAAAAAAAATTGGCTACCGGGGAAAACTTGTCGGCCATGGCACTCGTCACACCGCGAGTACCCTGCTGCGCGAGCATGGGTGGGACAAAGCTCATGTTGAAGCTCAACTGGCACATACTGAGGCCGGAGTAGCGGGCATCTACAACAAAGCTCAATACCTCATGCAGCGCCAGGTCATGGTGCAGTGGTATGCCGACTATTTAGACTGCCTAGAAAAAGGTATGACACCTGCACAACGAGCTGAGTTTGATGGCAGGATCATCCGTTGATTCACCAACGCAAAAAAGTCAGCTGAAAAACTAGCCCTTAGTTTGACTGGCAGGAATAACCCTCGTCATTACGATAGGTATCCGATCAAACGGAGACCTACAGATGCACATCGACGCACCATTCCAAATGCTAAGTTTGGCCGAAACCTGCAAGCTCCTTTGCAAGTCGCGTAGCGGCTTGTACAAGCTCATGGCAGCCGATATCACCTTCCCTCGACCGATCAAGGATGGCACCGCGCGTCAAGCGCGTGTCGTTTTCGTTTCCTCAGAATTGGCTGCTTGGCAACAGGCTAAATTGTCTGCCCGAGCATCGGCAACCTTCAGCAATGGGGAAGAGTTCTGATGACCAAGGAGCCAAAACCGGAATCAGTTCTTTGGTTCTGCAAAATCCAAAGAGGAATGATTACCAGCAGCGATTTCAAGGAGCTAAGTCCCGCGGCATTTAAGATTTATGTCGTGTTGAAAATGGGGGTGAATTATCACTCGGGAGAGACTGAAATATTCCATAGCAGCATTGCAAACCACTGCGGTCTGTCTATCAGCAGCGTAAAACGTGGTCTCACTGACTTGAAAAGGAAAGGTTACGTCACGAGCGAGGGGACACCTGGCCAAAATTGCATCTATCGAGTGTTCGAGCGAATTCCACTCACGCTGAAGGGTAAAGCAATCGCTACAGCGACGTATCTCTACACAGGAAAAACTAGTAAATCACGAGCAAACGAAATCAAAAAAATTCTGATCACGGGAAAGCTTCCAACCTCTTCACCCACTATCAAAATAGAAATAAATGAACAAAATCAGTTAATTAAAACTGAAGTACACCCCCCCACCAATGAAGACTTCGTCAGCAATGCATCTCCTGGCATCGCTGTTAGCTCCACGCTCCCAGCAGCGATGGGGAGAACACTAGAAAAGCATATGCTTAGAGCGGGAAAAGTAAAAATAGAGGATGCGAATTTTCACAGCAATCGCTCTGACGATGATGACCTAGCCCATGAGTGAGCTAGATCATCAGTGACTTAGGACGTAGCTCATCCGTGAGCGCCAACCTAGGTCACCATTGAGCGACATAAAGAGAGAGAACTAACAGAGAAAAAGATTAACGTTCCTCTCATCCTTGCCTGCAGATTTCTAATTCGGGTTGATAGGCGTCCATAATTGGGAGAGCTGTTTGATGGCACAGCTAATCATATTTCTTGATCAAAATCGGGGGGTAATGAGGTGTACTTCAGGGAGACTCAGGGCATTTCGGGGATAAAAGGGGGGGCTTCGGGGATAGGCTCACGCAGCTTTGGAGCTTCGCGTCACTACAGCTCGGTAGTGACGCGAAGCGAAGGGCCGCAACGCGGCCCCAATCGGCGAGCGGAGCGAGCCGACACAAACCCAGAAACAACGCAGTTATTCGCTTTGCCGTGGAACGGAGCTCAGCGCGCAGTTTCCTCGAGAGGGACTAGGCCTGCCGGTGTTTATATAATTTTTACTGCTAGGCTGCCCCTGCACAACTCGATAAACCTAGTGAATTTCTAGACACCATTTCGACTTTTCCGTTGCGTAATTCTGAGTTAACTTGCTCAGTGACACGCTAGTGATAGCCTACGAATTCTCATCATCAGCACCCTGGGGCCTCCTGTTTTTTCTTGAGGCCCCTCTGATGAGAGATGGCGTGTGATCAGCCTTTCTGATCACGCGCCGTCGCCAAGTCGCTCACCCGCTACTGCAGGTGCACGGCGCGGCAACATCGATCGGATTGGTAACCGACCTGATGCGATTCACCACCCGACAACCAAGTCGTAAACCCGGACCAACCAGTAGATCGCTCAACTACTGGTTTGGGAGGTAGAGCAAACGTCCAGCTCCGGACGAAAAACTGAGTCGTGCCCACCGCGACAATAGGCCTGATTAGACTAGGGATTTAATCAGTAATGGGCGCACTCCTCGGAGCAAGTCCTCCCGGCGCAGCATGGCGCTCGGGCTCCCGTTCACCAACCAGAACTTGTTGGGTTGTCGATCCATGCTCGACGAGATTGCGGTCTTAAACCGCACACAGCTGATGGCGGCTGCAGCTAATCCTATGGGACCAAGCGCCTGCCTATCGTTACCGCAGTTCCCCCGGGATATGCCGTAGCCGATGCCCCTTTGGGCCACCTGTGGAAACGCCGTTCCGCTCCTGAGCGAAAGCTCAGCTCCCCCCGATTCTTCGGCCGGGACAGGAACCAACACTTACCGAAATTGTGGCGTTTCGAACTCGACGAACAACTTGTGGATTTCCGGCATCGGATGGGATGGACTAATGAACAAACTGGCGTGGGACTTCTCCCAACAGCAACGGCACAACCGCGACGGGTCTTATTCAACTCAAGCGGCGCGTGCAGCGACGCTGAGATTAAGTGCGAAACACTTGCGAGAATTGGGGTATCGGAATTTACGTTCCGAAACGTTTGGCCAGCGACATTTGCAGGCACTCGTAGCCCACTGGCAAGGGTGCGGGATCAGCGATGGTGTTTTAAAAAACCGGATGAGTCATCTGCGCTGGGCGCTCGAAAAAGCAGGACGTGCTGGCGTCGCGCGAATCACTAACGACGAGTTGGGCATCGCTCGACGCACCTACGTCGCCAAGGAAAGCAAGGCCCGCGATTTGCCGACGGCCAATCTCGAAAGAATTACTGATCAGCATGTGCGTCACAGTTTGCGGCTGCAGGCGGCGTTCGGCCTGCGCCGAGAAGAAGCGATTAAATTTATTGCTGTGATCGCCGACAAAGGCGACCGAATCGAACTGAGGGCGTCTTGGACAAAAGGCGGCAAGGCTCGATCCATTCCCGTTCGGACCCTGCTCCAACGGATGGTATTGGATGAGGTCAGCGCGTTTGCCGGCAATGCCAGTCTGATCCCTGCTCACCTGAGCTACCGCGAGCACATGAGGCGCTACGAAGATCAGACTCGTGCAGCTGGACTGACTCGTATGCACGGCCTGCGCCATCATTACGCACAACAACGTTATTTGGATCTCACCGGCAAACAAGCCCCCGCGGTAAAGGCCTCTCTGGAGCGTGTCGAACAAGGCCAACTGATCGGCGGAGCCGAGCCTGGTTGGCTTGGTCAGGTCGGAGCAATACCGTCACTCACAACCTCAACCCATGCGGGCTTAAGCGATCGCGAAGCGCGGCAGCTCATCTCGCTGGAGCTCGGTCACGAACGAACATCAATTACCAGCGTGTACCTCGGATCAAGCAAATAAATCGGCCTCAACATGGGTGAATTTCCAGACCCTGTTTTGGCTGACGCCCACTTTTTTGCTGAGATTAACTGCTTGGCAGAACATCTAAAGGGACACCTGGACATGCGTAATCACGAAATTCCGCAGCAGTCTGCACGTAAGACAAGAGGCGGCAGCAAGCCGACACAAACGATCGCCCGGCTGTTCAAGCGACTTGATAATAACGGAGGCAACACCTCAGAAATGAACAACCGCAACACCCAAGAAGAATCCAAGCAAATGAGAGTTCTTCGAATTGTGGGGATGGTCGTGGTAGTTGGACTTTTCGGTTGGCTGGCCCGGTATGGCATCGATCAAGTGCCATACGTTGGGCATGCGCCAGGAATGGTTTTTGGTGTCCTTCTTTTCATTTGGATTGCTCCCAAGGCGAAGGCCATTGATAAGGGGAAACAATAATGGGAGCTGATTCGCTCGCTGGCCTTGAATGGCTGTTCGCACTGTTTGACGGTGCTCTTGATTTTTTGATCGTAGCGACTGCACCGTTTTTTTCTGCGATCGGCAAATCAATCAACGGCTGGCTGTCAGCAGTCGGTTTCATCGCTCTGATCATCGCGCTTATTCGCCTGCCAGCCGATGGACCTTTCAAGGCAATTTTCAGTTCGGCGGCGATTTTTCTAGTCATTACCTATGGCTTAAGCCCAACTACCATGACGTTGACAGGCGGCTCTACGATCGAGGCAACCCATGGCCAGCGGATTGCTTATTCAGTGGTAATGTCGTTCAACAAAACCCTAAATGCAGCGATCAGCAAGATCATGACTGAGTTGCACGTCGACGGGGCCTTCATCCCGACCTCGGCGATGATTCAGTACAGCGTTGAGCGCTCGGCTAATCAATATGCCAATAGCGATTTGGCACGGCTGATTCGGGACTACAACGAGCAATGTTCGCCATCCACGCGCGTATTTAGGGACTCTGCCGATGGCACCTCAATAGAGGCCTACCATGCGGTTGGCCTATTGGGAGGTGGCGGACTGGGCATACCGGAAGAAAAGGTCAGCCGAATTGCGCAGATGAAAATCGTTGGCCAAGGTGCGAAAGAGATCATCGGCAGCATGCCGTGGTCGCAGATGCAGACAATGCAAAACATGGCTAACAGCATTCTCGATGCTGGTTCGATTCGAGAACGCCGAGCAGAGGGGATAAGCGCCTTAGAGAAAGACGCGAAACCTTTTGTAACCTCCAGAGCCTATGCACTACCCACTAGGGAGTACTGGACGGGGATCGTCTCTGGCAACCCGGAATCCAAGCCCAGCTATTTGAAGGTGAGCGATGCACCCGGCGAGCTAGCGGCGACGATGGCTCAAAATGTCACCGCTTGGCAGCCTGAAGAAGGCGGCAAGGACGCAGCATTGGGCTACGTTCCAAAAAGCTGCGTCGAAGCTTATCAGGTTGCCCAATTTGCCGCCGAGCAAGCCTACAACGGGTTAGTAGAGACCGGCAGCATGAAAGCATCAGGCGGGCAAAGCAGCGATAGTGATACGGGTGTATTAGCCGCTCAAAAAGCCTGGATGCGTGTCCAACAAGCGACTTTTGCCGGCGGGGAAAAAGTAGCTCCAGACGGCCTCAACTCCATCGCTTCCGGCACGATATCGACCTGGCAATTGGGGAAAAACGCGCTTGCATGGTTCGAGTTACAAACACTTCTTCCGCTGTTTGTGGGGGCGATGGCTGGCATTTTTTGGCTGGTTTTGATTGCCGGACCGTTTGCTTTTCTACTCTCCCCATTACGAGGTGTTCAAAGCCTGACGGGATGGATCTCGATGTTGATCTTTCCAGTGTTATGCGTTTTTTTCGCACACCTTATTACATTGAGTTCGTCGGTGGTAATGAGCAGTGCAGCGCTTGCCCAAGCGGCATCCGCGGCAGGTTGGCAGGGGGGTGGAGCTGACATCGATATGGTGTACGGCATGATTCAGATGGTTTTTGGCGTGTTGCTAGCGGCCTCTAGCTGGATTTCCACCAAACTCACCGGAGTCGCCGTCACAGCCATGCTTGGCGCTGCTCGCTCGCAGGCGATCACCGGACCGCAGGCCATAAAAGCGACGGCGGATCTGGCAGCGTCGGCTGCCGGATTAAAAAAAGCCGCACTCAAGTTCGCTACTCCGGCAAGTGAGTCTGGGAAAAATAATGGCGGTGGCGGTGGCGGAAACAGTAATCCTAGTGTTCGTCCCGCTGTATCTGTTGCGAGTGGGCGTGCGGTCCAGCATACCGCTCGAGGCGCAGGTCGCGGCAGCTACAGTGGTCCAAGCCTAAACCCCACTCGGCCCAACATTGACAGCTCCCGCCCAGCTAGCAATAACGAAAAATTCGCCCAAGGGCGGACTCCTCGGAGTCAGAAACCGAAGTCACTATCGGATCACGATGAACAGAATTAATTTCGTTCGTGCTGATGCCGAGTTGATTTCAAATCCTAAGATTGGGAATGCGAAAGTGCTTCTGGCACGCAAAAAGTTCAGGAACCATGTGGCCTTCCGCGACCTATTGGGAACCGATTATGAGCCTTACGTTTGAGGACTACTTGACCGCAGACTGGAACAAAACATGGGACAGTCCGTTAGACCTTCGATATTTATTCGATGCTCTCGCTCCTTGGCCAGGATTGTGTTGGGTGCTACGAGGAGACCCTCAGCATTTGCGTCCGCAGCTCAGTGGATTGCCAACATTTGACTGGGAACAGGAAACGCCCATTGAAATCCGGCTGATGGAAACACCGAACATTGATGTGTTCACCTTTGATCTGGTGTTGGCTGAGCTGAACAAGCGTAATCGACTGGACGCCCGTCTCGAGGAAATCCATTTGTACTGGTATCAAAGCTTGCTGGAAAAGCTTTCACCGGCGAACGTTCCTTATTGCGGGAGGGCCTGATGTGAACTCAACTCAAATCCGATTCGGATGGCTGGCCACCTTGCTCCTGAGCATTCCGCTGATAGCTGCGGTGCCGGTTTGGCCAGGGTTCCTAACGGGCCAGCTGGTATGGGGTGCTTCGGCACTACTGGCAACCGCGACTGCCATTTATGTCCTGCGAGGCCGGCAAGAAAAACGTTTAGCTAGAGAGCTTTTCAGTGTCCTGATAGGCCTCGGTATCGGCTTGATCGCATCGCAGTTTTTCATTCAGTCATAGGAGCAATCGACATGAGGCGCGCCGATAGTGCAATTCGAGCAGTAGCCCTGCTCTCCCCCGATAAAATGGCTCAAGAAGCCTTATTGCTAGCCATAGGTGAGATCCCAGAGGAGGCGCGTGAAGCTATGACATGCTCAAGCTGGAATACCGCATTCGAGTCAGGTTTTCTTCAATTAGAAATGGCGTTGATGACCAGCACGAGCTGGGTTGATCGCGACGCCGTTGAGAATTTTGCGATCCGCGCCGTGGCCCTGATGACGAATCATGAGCCCGTTCGGGCTTGCCTGCTGTACATCTTGGCAGAGACGCCAGAAGTGGCTCGGCAAAAGCTCGCTAACAGCTGCTGGAGTGAATGCCTGTCATCTGACGTGGCCTTACAGCGCGCCAATCTAGCTCGCGAGTTTGGCCTGTCGGCGGTGATGTGAAGAGTTTCACAAACGCTCGTCAATCATTCTTTTCTGCGCGTCAGGCTGTCGGATATGAGTAAAGTGACCAATCAAAAAAGCCCCATCGTTTACCGGGATAGTGGCTTATTGACACGCACCAAAACTCCAATATAGTGGCACGATGCAGCTTAAACGGGGCGCTGAGAAGGAGCATTTGCAGTCACAACACTGGGGTGCCCTGCTGTTGGATGAAGGGGAGGCGGATCTACGGACGTGCCTCCCCTCGCCTTTTCTGGCTTTAGCATTCTAGCAACCGCTTTGGTGGTTCCGGAGTATGCGTCCGGCCAACACACCTTCCTGACCCCAACGCTTAGGGCGATGGTGGACACCTATTTAAGTGGACACCATTTCTAGCCCATCAAGCGGATTGCCATGCAACAACGACACTCTTACCCCAAATCCTTCAAAGCCCAGGTCGTCCAGGAATGTTTGCAGCCCGGTGCGTCCATCGCAAGCGTCGCGCTGGGCCACGGCATCAACGCCAATCTGGTGCGTAAATGGATACCGCTTTACCGTGACCTAGGCGGTAAAAACCTGCCAGCTTTCATCCCATTGACGTTAGATCCGAACGCCCAAACGCGTGCCGATCCCACGATCAAAATTGATGTGCCATTCGGGCAAGGGCAGCTTGTCGTGACTTGGCCGATTAACGATCCTGAGGGTTGTGCGCGGTTCGTCCGGGGACTAACGCGATGATCCGCATCGACACCATCTGGCTCGCCACCGAGCCCATGGACATGCGCGCCGGCACTGAAACCGCGCTGGCGCGGGTCGTGGCGGTGTTCGGTGCGGCGAAGCCGCACTGTGCTTATCTGTTCGCCAATCGCCGCGCCAATCGTATGAAAGTGTTGGTGCATGACGGTGTAGGGATTTGGCTCGCCGCTCGGCGCTTGAATCAGGGACGTTTCTTTTGGCCGGGCGTGCGGCATGGTTCTGAAGTCGAGTTAGATGCAGAGCAACTTCAAGCCTTGGTGCTCGGTTTACCTTGGCAACGCGTCGGTTCTGGAGGAGCTATCACGGTGCTCTAACTCGTCTGCAATGGCGCGCTTGCCAACGCAATTAGCCCATCAGTCTATCGCCGCCACTAGCCCGCTCTGGCAAAATCGGCGGCATGACTTCGCATCCGAATCTCGATCAATTAAACCCTGAAGAACTGCGTGCCTTGGCGGCGCAGTTGATCCAGCGTGTCGAGACGATGGACAAGCAAATTACTCATCACAAGTCGGTCAACGAGAAGCTGGCCCACGAGATCGCGTTGCTCAAACGCTTCAAGTTTGCCAAGCGCAGCGAGCAACTAAGTCCGGATCAAGCAAGCTTGCTCGACGGCTTGATCGACACCGATATCGCCGCCATCGAAGCTGAGCTTGAAGCGCTGCAACCGGAACCCGTTGAAGGCAAAGTACGCCAGCAACCCAAGCGCGCTGCGCTGCCGCCACAGTTCCCTCGCACACTGATCCATCACGAACCGGAAAACAGCCACTGCCAATGCGGCTGCGCTCTCAAGCGTATCGGCCATGATGCCAGCGAAAAGCTCGACTACACACCGGGCGTCTTCACTGTCGAGCGCCACATCCGTGGGAAATGGGCCTGTGAACAGTGCGAAACGTTGATCCAGGCGCCGGTACCGGCGCACGTCATCGACAAAGGCATACCGACAGCTGGCCTGCTGGCCCACGTCATGGTGGCCAAGTTTGACGATCATCTGCCGCTGTATCGGCAGGAGAAAATCTTCGGCCGCGCCGGCCTACCTATTGCTCGCTCGACCTTGGCGCAATGGGTGGGCAACTGCGGCGTGCAATTACAGCCGCTGGTGGACGCGCTGCGTGAAGCCGTGCTGACGCATGGTGTCGTCCACGCCGACGAAACCCCGGTACAAATGCTGACGCCAGGCGCGAAGAAAACTCATCGCGCTTACGTCTGGGCCTATGCCACCAGCCAGTTCTCCGATATGGCGGCGGTCGTTTACGACTTCAGCCCGAGCCGCGCTGGCGAGCATGCCCGGAACTTCCTAGGTAACTGGAACGGCAAGCTGGTGTGCGATGACTTCGCTGGCTACAAAGCAGGATTTGAACTGGGTGTTACGGAGATCGGCTGCATGGCCCATGCACGGCGCAAGTTCTTCGACTTGCACGCGACCAACAAGAGCCAGATCGCCGAAAAGGCATTGCACTACATCGCGGCCTTGTACGAAGTTGAGCGAGAAGTTCGCGATCTGGAGCCAGGCGACCGGCAGCGAATACGGCGAGAGAAAACAGCGCCAATTATCGACGTACTTCATGCCTGGATGATTGCCCAAAGGCAGCTTGTGCCTGAGGGATCGGCCATCGCCAAAGCCTTGGATTACAGTCTCAATCGCTGGATAGCGCTGACGCGCTATCTCGATGATGGTGCTGTGCCCATTGATAATAACTGGTGCGAAAATCAAATCCGCCCGTGGGCACTTGGGCGTTCAAACTGGCTGTTTGCAGGTTCGTTACGCAGCGGAAAACGCGCGGCTGCGATCATGAGTTTGGTCCAGTCTGCACGACTCAACGGGCATGATCCGTACGCCTACTTGAAGGACGTTCTCACGCGCCTGCCTACACAGCGGGCAAGTGAAATTAGCGAACTGCTGCCGCATAAGTGGGTGCCCGTTTAACAACGCAATGCGTGCTAGCCAAACGTTAAACCACGGGCTCATTCCACGGGCGGGTGACTTAAATGCCTCAGGGGCCATCGGACAACCACCGTCGGCGAAGGGGGGCCATCGTCGTAGGTCGTGTGCGCTTCCACCGTCATGTCGAGCGCGTCGCCGTTAAAGCGCCCGGTGAAAGTTTGGATGAACGTGTTAGCTTTCATGCTCGGGCCGCCCTTGTCGCTTATGCGTCGCTCGCCGGTCAACTGATCGCCCTCTCGGGTGTAGTTGGTCAGGATCTTGACCCCCGGATGATCGTGGGTGTAGTACGCCCATCGTTTCATGACCACGTCGTACGTCTCTTTGGTGCGCCACCATGTGAAGTGGCTATCGTCCAGAAACAACACGTAAACGTGATAGTGAAATTGATCGGGTTCTTCGCTCTTAGCATACCAAAGGCCATCCGGCACGCGATCACTGGTCACTGTTGTGCATCCCACGAGCGCGAGTAGCAAAAGCGCGACGATGTACATCGGCCTCATATATCCATCCTTAGTTTTTGGGGGGGGATAGTGTGTGGGCTCAAGATTGAGGTGTCTAGCGAGGAGCGGAATCTGAACAGTTGACCAGCCGCCTGCTTCCGTCGATTGGGTAGGATAATTAGAGGCCCACCGAATGAGAGAACCGTTTGAAATCGTCAGTTGTCGGCGCTGAATCACTAAACCCAGGCTTTCCACTGGTCTCCTAAGTGGACATAAGCGATAGCGTCAGACAGGCGTGTTTACCAGACGGTTACGTTCCGGAGGCAAGCCACAACATTGATTTGCGGTCGATGTAGTATGCCGGCTCAGAACGCCCGGTTCCTTGCTTGGTTGGAGGTAATGACCGAAAACTTAGTCAGCTTAGGGCATCCATCCGAGCTTTCAGACCAGGCAGCCCTCCTCGGCGCTGTTGAGGCTCATGCAGCTATTACTCCGCTTGAGAAATTCTCTGCTCTCATAGATAAGCATTCAAAGCCTGGAAATTGACTGACAACGCGTCTGCAAGGGCGCGAACTATCTCTGCAGATCACTTGTACGGAGTACGGTAATAGTCTGCCTCCATGTTTTGGGTTGATCTGACAACGACGGGCGACTGCACTTAGGCATTCGCCGATCACACGGCAGGTTGTTGTTACCCGGGTGTCACGGGTTACCGGCCATCTGGCGGGCGTAATGACGGTCACTGAGATCCTTCTTAGGATCAGCCTTGGCCCAACGCTCCGACTTCGTACAGTCCATGCAGCTCAGTATCGTTCTGTCGGTGCTGAGGGTGTACAGGTGAGCTTTAGGGCCATCTCCAATCTTCAAGCCAGCGTCCGTGACTTCGAACCTGGGAACCTCGTGTCCCAAGCGAGAATCAATTTTATCAAAGTTGAAGGACCAGCTTTTGATCTGGCTTTTGCTCCAGATGGTCATGATGGTCAATGGGTCTTTTTTCGTGGTGCGTTGATAGACCCAGTCACCTTCATAAGGCGTCAGCTTCGGGGCTTGTGCATCACGTCTAATTTGCTCCAGAGCGTCCTGCTGAATTTTTTCCAGCGCGGCATTCATTGCTTCCTCATTCTTGCGGGCCTGATCCTTCAGCAGCTGCCCTACGTCATATGGCCCTTTAGGGTCATATTTCCAAACCAGTTCGTCCTTCCTCGCGCCGATTACCTTGCAGTTAAGACAGTCAAGGCTTCGCTCATCGACGTTACGCTTCATGGCTATGCGCGTAGTAGCAGTCACATCATCAAGAAGAAGTTTTCCATCTTTTACCGAGACCCTCATTTTACCCAAAGGTTTGATACCGTTTTCGTTATCCCCAAAGAGTTCTGCTTCATCACCATGAATATTGAGAACCATGTCCCCCTGCATACTTGAGTCTTTAAACCGGTAAGCCCCTGTGAAGTCTTCGCCATCACAGGCAGCAAGAATTGAACCGGCGATAGCAACTGCCACTAACTTTAAAAAAGTGCGCATAACATCCTTTCGTTCAATCGATGACGCCCTGTTGCCAAGCGTCCAGTGAGTGGGCAGAAGCATCTGCGCCCAGTACCGCAACAGCGGTAATGAGCCAGCACATAGGACTCCTGTCTGTATTCGCGAACGCAACAATCGCGCCCTGTACTACCCTAGACACGTAGCGTCCCTGTCATATCAGGTTGCTTTAAGGCCAAGTCATATTATGGCAAAAAGCCATCGTCGATGTCGATGAATCCAAAATCTCAGCATTCCCGGCCAAATGAGGAGATCGGTTGCCTATTGCACTGGTCATGCTCCGCAGAATCGCGATGCATTGACGTACCCCAATCCCCTGCAGGCATTAAAGGTAAGCGTCTGCCCAAGACACCTTGCATGACCCAGGCATCCGCTTCACCGGATAAGGGGCATGCGCCGCCCCCGCCCACTCCCCCAACATTTACTTTCTCAGAAGCATCCACGATCTACTTGACGACTAGGGAGTTCCGGACCCACGGGATCCAGCGAGAAGCGAAGAAGCCAGCATGGCCAGCCACCAGACTGCACGTAAAAAACCCGAACAATTCTTGGCCGAATGTAGAGACCCAATGGTGGGCAGACTCACCACTTTCCATTAGGAGCGCCAGACACAGGCGCTAACGAACATGACCACATACTGGCGGTAAAGACCACATACTGAGCCAATGGCGATAGAGGAGAGAGCAAGAGCGAATCCAGAGTGTTCCATGGAGGGGCATTCCTTTTGCGTTAAAAATAAAGCACCCTGAAAACAACCTCAAAATGACATCATGCACATCCTGTTAGCTAAGCTGACATTCTCGCTGGAAGTGCATAGGAGATGACCTAGTCGCGCATCACCTATTGGCTGGTATTGGGTATCTTCAAGGTGTTGTGTCGTTAGCGATTTTTGAGGATTGATGTCAAAATAGTGGCTCAGATCCACTTAGACCGATCAGAAATAGCTCATGAAATCAATCAAGCTCGCGATTACCATCCTGGCTCTCATACCCACACTAGCCTCTGCTGACTTTTGCGACATCATGTCTGGCCCTGGTGCACCTCAGTGTCGGGAAATCTCCAAGGAAAACAACGTCAAAATCATAGGTAACTGGGCGCAACAGGAATCACTTGAGGTTCACCCCAATACTGGCAAGCAGGGAAAATTTGTAACGGCACATACACAGGCCATGTACATGATCGACACTCCTCGTATCGCTGAAAACGCCCTCACGGTTAAATGCTCATTTAATAGGAGTGCCACCACAATCGACGCGCTGCCTCACATGCTCACTCCATCAGCTGCCTCAATTAATAGATGGCCGTTGACCTTCCGGGTTGATAATGGCCGAGAGTTTACCGAGCAGTGGGGTATCAATCGCAAGAGTGGCGTTCTCTATGCGCTGCCCGGCTCTGCCGTGCCCGGTAAATTAAAAAGCGCCCACGAGATGATGGTTATCACTCCCGGCATGACTCAGGCTGACATGCCCTTGGGATGGATCTACCACCTCGATGGTATCGACGAAGTGCTAAAGAACGTTTGTCAGTGAATCGGCCGGCGGCAATCTACTAAGCAGAGCGTCAGCAGCAGTACAGTGCCCAGCTTTACCCACCTATACGCCCTGAGGATTGCTCACAGCGACTGGAGCCGCGAAAACTTCAGCCGGTCGCGCTCTGTCCTTATTACATTCTTCGCCCGAGAAACTGTTCGATCTTCTTGTCGGTATTGTACTGGCTCAGGGCATACACGGCCCAAATAGTTGCAGGAATCCAGCCCATAAGCGTGATCTGGAGGATTAGGCAGATTACACCGGCAATCGGCCTTCCAATGGTGAAAAATGTCAGCCATGGCAATATCAGGGCAAGCAGCAAGCGCATAGATCAATCTCCTTATGGTTATGAGTCGTGATACCCAATTCAACATCAGGCCACTCACTAGTGGCGCAATGATAGTATGGAACGACGGGAGAAAACCATTGGGCCGCTTATGTCATATGAGCCGGTGCAGGAGGACAGTCAAACTAGGCGACGGCGCTTTTCCTCCTAAGGGGAAGGTTGGCAGTTCGAACCTGCCCTGGGACACCATACAAAACAAGGCTTTCGGCTCTGCTGGCCATCGAATCAAAATCTTCCTGTCAGCAGGGTGACAGCAAAAGGTTTTATTTTTGTCTCTTCGATTGCATTGGGAAATTCGGTCGGTTGGCGCGAGGACCAGGGGAAAATTTAGATTTCGTTCCTTTTCTGGCTTCTGCAGCGTAAGGAAACAAACCAACCAGCAAATCTGTAGCATCTACCACCGCGTCTGCACTCATTTGCATCGCCAGCGCTATGTAGCACTTGTCACAATCGTTCTCTATGCCTGTTCCGCGGCCGTTGGGCTCAATGCGATAGAACGATATGGGGAGCACATGGGCGTATTGGGAAAGCAGATCCCAAAAGAAGTAGAAGGTCTTCTTATCCCAGTTCACCTTTTCCAGCATTTCGTCCCGATTCGGTATCATCAAGTTGTCACCAGCTAGGGATCTTCTTTGTACCGAAGCTGATAGATCCGCGAACCATTCATTTTTTCGGAGGCGCTCTCTCAGCTCTTCGGCCTGAGTCATAAATCCAGCTACTTCTTCAGATGCATCTATGTTCGCCATCAACTTAATCCGGCGGGTGCAGTCATTCAGGTGCATTACATTCAACTTGGCTGACCACTCCGGATCTGAACCTGGCTCCTCGATCAGATAGCGGAAAAGCAGGAAGCCCTCAATAATCGCGCGGCAGTGACCTGCGGCGCACCCAAAGTCCCAATCTTCAAAGTCTGCTCTTGTCCAGCGCGAGCGCGGCACCGCACGTAAGAGCGAAATTGCATGTGAGCAGAGTCGGGTAAAAATATGAGTCGAATACCCAATATGCGGTTCTCCCATCTGAGGCCCAATTGCTTGACCGACCGCCACCGCTTCGCAGACTGCAGCGTCGAGCGCCGCTAGGTTTGAGTTAAAGAACTGATTGCTGGTCGCCCCATTGAGTAGTTCTTCGATCTTCATGATTTGCCTTTGATGAACTCAAATACATTCATTGTGGTTGCTGTTCTTTTATCCTGAGTACCGTAGTGGTTGAGCAACTAGCGTGTCGAGCAGTCGCACGAATTCCAAGGCCGGCTTCCAGCAACTCAATCACTCGCTTGTGCAAATCCGCGTTTACTGGCCGGCCTTGATACTTACCAGCAGCTTTAGCTTTATCGATGCCCTGGGCCTGGCGTTCACGGCGCTGCTCGTAATCCTTGCGCGCAATGGCTGCCATCATTTCCACCAGCATAGAGTTGATCGCTCCCAGCATCCTTCCGGTGAACTCGTCGCCTTTGGTGTCCTGCATTCCTTGGTAGCTGGTTGGCAGATCAAGCGCGACGATGCGCAACCCCTTGGAGTCGATCGCGGCCTTGAGCTTTTGCCAATCCTCTACTGGCAAGCGGGACAGTCGGTCTATTGACTCAACCAAAAGTACGTCACCCTTTCGCGCGTCTTTGAGTAAGCGCAGCAGCTTGGGCCGATCCGCGGAGGCACCGCTAGCGTTCTCTAGGTACACGCTCGCAATAACGTCATTGTGATCGGTTGCAAATTGCTCCAGCGATGCCAGGGCTCGGCTGGCGTCTTGTTCTTCGGTGGATGCTCGGAGGTATGCGCGAATGAACATGATGGGGGCCTGTATCATTTAGGGTGTACTACTAATAGTAGTCGCACTATGGGTGTCACTTATCAAGCGGGAAACGCAAATAAATACGAGATTGCGCGTATCAGCTCAGGCATGCCCACAAGGGCACAGACCTATTTCCACGCTACGCTCAGGTGACACTGCTATTGTGTATCATCCCCCCTTTTGAATGTTAGGTGCTGCATGGAACAAGAGATACGTCTTTCCTTTTGCCCTCAGCAGGCATCCATTACTATCAGGCTAAATAGTGATGGAGCAAAAATTCGAACCATTACCTTAACCGTGAAGCTCGCAGACGGCTGCAGAGTACTGAACGGGGACTATTACACACTGCGCTATTCTGATTGGACTATTGAACTAATAAATAACCAATCGCATACGCTCAGCGAAGAAATAGGATACATTGGCTTGCTTTCACGCTCATCCGAACCTTTATACGATGTGTACCACCCCGCGCGATCCAATGTCCCGAAGAAGTGCTTAATTAAGATAGCTATTGACTCGCTATGCTTTCAGACTGCCTATGACACATTGAAGTCTGGCAGACTACCTAGCTTGATCTATGTTTCAGTTAACAGCCTGAAGCACAGTTACGATCTTGATCTTGATAGTGAAACAAGAAAAATGGGGGACGGTATTGATGATAAGACAATCATATGGGAAAACGCTGATACACGCCCACACGTTAAAAGCTTTTCGATCACTAGCTCGCTTGTAGATGATGAGGCTGAAGCACCTGAAGTAGATTTTGATGAGCCTATTATCCTCGCCACCTCAGCCGATGCTAACGCCATCAGACAAGAAGTGACTGGTGCCATCGTGCAGATGCAGAATGAAGTCCTTGCTCAAAACAGGTGGCTCGTTGGGATTGGTGTGGTGATCGTGATTTTATTGACGATGCATTTCAAGTGACAAAGTCACCAGTCGTCGATTCAGCGAAGAAAGCTATCAGCTTTTCCTTATTAAGTATCGTCTATCGATTCAGCCCAACCACTCCGAAGAATTTGGATAACTCATCCGGCTTCTGTTTTTCGATTGCCCTTGCGAATTGATACAAAGGGAACCTTGTTGGCAATCTCTCGGAGGTCTTCGACTTTTTCAGTTGTGAAGATGGTCAAGTAAGCTTGATGAGGCGCCGCCCCTTTCTCTCAGTTTGATGAGGCTCTGGAATGGCGGAACAGACGGAAGTCTAACCACCCACCGCGACGGTTATTTCTGGTCAGCCGCGAAAGACATAAGCTCGCCTCTATGAGTGAACGCCTCACCATACCCTCATCAGACAGGACCTCTCCACTCCAGTGCCTGCCGAAAAGTGGGTGCATTCGAGCGAATTCTATCGATCAGAAGGGACATCCAACGATCAACGTAGATATAGGGCCGCCGTTTGTGGCCGTACTCTAGACGTTATCCCCAGCGATGGCTTTTGCGAAAACGGCGCTGTGTTGTTTTCCCTACCAGGGGACTGGCCTTGCTACCTTTGCATATCATGCAAACTCGGCCATAACCGCCAGCCCCACCACCTAGCGCCGGATCGTAATAATCCGCCTTTTCCCTAATTTGGCCGCATTTCGAGCACGGCTTGAGGTCCTTGTTAGCTAGGCCTTGAGCCTGAGACTGAATATGGTTGACCGCCTCTGAGATCTGCTCTCCCACGGCGATCTCCACGAGCTGATACAGGCGCTCGGACATCGTTGCGACAGGGTCATCGCCCAAGTTGAAGCGATTGATGCGCAGGAACCGGTAGCCGTAGCTCTCCAGCGTTAGCTGACGCTCAATATCGGCCTCATTCAGGTATCGTTCGTGATTGCCCACATGAACGTGTTTACCCTTGGCAAAGTGGAAATCGAAGCCGTCGTACTCGATTACGATTTGAATCGGTCCCTTGCTGGATTGGTAGGTTACGAGGAAGTCCACTCGCCATTTTGGATGCTCATAGGTCGGGTCAAGTTGCTTGAGATAAGTCCCGATTTCGAACTGAGCAAACACATCGATGGCGTCCATGTTGGCCTGATAAAACCTTGTCTGGCGGAACCACTCTAGGACCTTTGCTTCCATTGGGCTGGACTGATCGGTGTCCTCAGCAGAGGGTATTCTGCTTGCGTTCTCAAGAATATTCGCATAGTGGTTTAGCGCTTGCCCAATGGCACCGCGAAACTCGTTCAGTGGCTTGGAGTGGACAAACCAAATCATTTCTTGGGCGCGGCTAAAGCCAACGTTAAGTCGCTGTACCTTCAGTTTTTGCTCCACCGCCTGTTCAGCATCATTCAGCTCGACCGGGAAGATATAGTTCAGCGCGTCCTCCTCTGCAGTCGCTACCATCGAATAGAAAATGATGTGCCGCTCCTCGCCTTGGCAGCTGTCAAAAGTCATAACCTTCAACCGCAATAGGCGTTCAAAGTCTGCCCCTCGGGGATGGTTGAACAGCTTCTTGGACAGCAGGGTCTGCTGTTCACGAAAGGGCGAGATGATGCCTACGGTCGGGGGGACTTCCTCCTCAACCAGTTCAAGGAGGCGTTCAAGGATGAATTCGGCTTCCGCTTCATTGGTTCCTCGACTCACTTTCTTGTCAGTCGGGTCGACTTGGTCGAAGCGGATAACTTCGTCGACCGGGATGCCGCGGATTTTGATGGCCTGCAGTTGGTGCCCGTAAAAAGTGCCCGAAGAGTATCCGATCAGCTCCTGATACGAGCGAAAGTGCTTGCGCAGCATGACCGAGTAAGAGGCAGCGTGATTGCAGAACTCAAGAATGGAACGTTTAACGTCGAACATCGACAGCCGCTGCAGAGCATCGGCTGCACCGCTGACGTGAGTCGTGAAATAGTTTTTCAGCTCGCTGCGATACTTGTCATTTTGCTCGATACTGGCGTTGGCCGACTTCACGTTTGAAAACTGTTTGTCATCGCCCAGCACGACAACTTTTTTCGCGCGCAGCAATGCTGGCAATGCCTGGGCAACTGAGACCTGAGAGGCCTCGTCAATGACCACTACGTCGAACATGTCATGGGCCAGCGGCATGTACTCACCGAACTCGCGAATACTGGCAATGATGACCGGAAAGCTCTCGCGCACATGTTTGAACTTGTCTTCTGGAAATTTTTGTCGGTTAGCGATCACACCAGCTAGAGCCCGAGCGTCTGAGCGATAGTTCTCCATGAAGTTCAGCAAGCGCGTATCTACGTGCGCATTCATGACCGAAGTGTTGAGTCGCTCGAGTTGAGTCTTGGTACCTGCATAATCGTACTGGGGGGCTGATGCGAAGGCGTGGCGGGTGCGCAACCACCCGAGCAGGAACCGAACGGAAAGGGGCCAGAGACGGGCATCGTCCTTTGGTTGTTCAAGCAGTACATCCACAATTTGCGCATCGACACGACGCAGTATTGCCATGATTTTTGACGTGTTGTCGGCGTTAAGCTTGGGCGTTTTTCCTCGGGCGAACAGTCGATAACAAACTTCGAATTCGTCTTCCAAATCTTCGCTTTGCAGCTTCAGTCGCAGTTTATTTGCCGTCGCCACGAGATTTGCCAGCATCGGCTGCTGTTGCTTGAGTTGCAATGGGCTACTGACGGGCATGGTATTAAGCTGGCGTTCGATACCGCGCACCTGACCGCCGCGGAACAGGTAGCCGAATATAGGCATCTTCAGCTGGTCGTAGTGGACCAACAGTTCGCCAAGCGCGCGCAATTGAGGTGGCGACATCGACTCGAACAGATTCCATGGGACATCAGGATTGTCGTAAGTGAACGCCACCAGCAAGGCATCCCTACGCGTCCTGTTCCAAAGGGTTTGCGCATTGAAATCTCCCTCAGAGAAGACCTCAATAAGGTACTGTTCCACCCCCTCTAGGTGCTCACTGATGCTTTCCAACTCCGGAATCAGGCTCGCTCCATTTGCACGCCTCAACACTTCTAGCACTGACGGTGCCAGTTCAGAGAGCTCGGTTTCATCCTTGAGCATCGCCTGCACGCTGGACATTTCGATAGCGCCCAAAGTAGCCACAGTCAGCTTGATCTGCTCCTTCAAGTTCTCCGACCGGCTTTTGCGTTCCTCCTCGAGCCTGGGTTGATTCGCCTTCATTGCCTTGGCGTAGGCCCCGATCTGGGTGACCGCCTGATTCGAGGTCAGTTTGCGGAAGTTGTGGGCCTGTTGGCCGAGACGGAGTATCGGGTTCGGGAAGTCGCTATCGTGGCGCACGCGAGACATGGCTTCCGACAGTTTGTCGTAGACCACGTCTAGTGCCTCAGTCTTATCAGACAACACCAGACAGGAACGCTGATTAAAGGCACAGTCGGCTGCAATTGCTGTGATCGTATGGCTCTTGCCTGTACCTGGTGGGCCGGAGACGACAACGATCTTGCCTTCCGGTTGTCGCACGGCAATCAGTACCTTGCGTTGCTCCTCATTCAGTGGGATGGGCGAGTCGAAGACCATGCGATCCACCATCGGTAGCGCATCCCATTCAGACTCTACGGCCGCAGCGATGGACTTGGGGTTTTCGCGTAGTACGCCTCCGACGATACCCTCGAACAGTTCAACCACAGCCGATCCACCGTGATTTAGGGCTTCGAGTATCTCCTCGTAGTCGTTGAGCAGCGCCTCATCTGATCGTTCGTAAGCGGCTAGGAACAGGGAGCTGGACAATCCTGCCGCAATGGTCGAGGTATCGACAGCAGAGGATGACAGGTTGATCTTGCCGCCCAGATCCATTGCATTGGCCACTCGCTGGAACAGTACACGGGCTTCTTCGAAAATGGACTGTTCAGGTTTGATGTAATGGATTCGTTCAGGGATCGGAGAAACCCACGCACGCTCAAGCCCTGCAGCCAGTTCCTGCAGAACAAAGTCGATCGCCTTGCGGTTGGTATAAAGTTGATTGAGCAGCTTTAGCGTGTAGCCAGTACCTTTTTCCTGCCTGTGTACCTCGATGGGAATAAAGAATAGAGGGTATTGGTTTCCACCGTACTTTACCGCACCCATGTACAGGTAGAGCTGCATACCGTCGCTCGTGGCAACATAGGTTTCCAGGTCTCGGAACTCGTGATAAGCATCAGCAGCCACGAATCCTTCAAAGAACGCCATCAGCGCCTGGCGTGTTCCCTCTAGTGTCAGGAACTGTGGAATCGCCTCCTGTAATGGGGCTGAGTCTTGGGTAGCGAGGAGCTTCGCCAGCAACTCCGGCAGTACTCGGACCAAGTCTCCGCAGACACGACCGACAAGATCCTTCTCTGCGGCGAAAAGAGAATCCATCACCCAGTACGCTTGGTTGCGTAGTGGACCATCCAGATGCGCGAGCAGGGGCTTAATGATGTGTTCGGCGACCTTACTTCCCAAGTGGTCCTGAACTGACTCAACCCATTGTTCTGGGTCTTCAATTGCTTTTGCATAGGACTCTACGGCTAGTTGTTCCACCGAGGCATGCACTGTTTCTAGAGATGACGCCGGGATGGCATTTACCTGCTCTTGAATCACCTTGCGAAGTACATCGCTGATCGGGCGCGTGTAGCGCCGTGGATCGATCGTCAGTGTCAGGTTCTCGCTTGAGGGGCGCCCCAGCAGATTCCATAGGTCGCGGTCTAAGGAGGGATAGGGCGATGTACGCATGCCCGACCTAAACCCGGTATCGGTTGTCAGCACGATTCGGCGGCGTGGAGCTTGTTGACGCTTGAAATCCGAGTCTAGAAAGTCACGGAAGTACTGACTGATTCGCATTGCAACCGGTCGAAGTTGCTGCCCTAGAGCTTCCATCAGGTTCCCCTAAAAACAAATACTGGACTTCTTCACTCGAAGCTCCCTAATAAGGGGGCTTGGGCAATCCAAAATGTACGATGAGATGGACGTCACAATAGTGGCTGTGGCACGAGCGCGCCAATGCATCAGAGTTTCCGCTAGCTTGTGCCACTCAACAACCGTACATAGCAGTTTGATCGCCAGGAACATAAGAGGGGCGACCTGTGCTTTTGGGCAGCGCTTTATCAAAGCCCAGTTAAGTTGACTGATGCGGCGGCTCAAACGATGGGCGATCCGACGTGCCGTTCACCTCAGCTCAATGCCGAGCAATACACCGGCATTTACCACGCCAGGGCGGCCAAACAGTCAGCGCCGCATCAGCTTAATCCCGAGCCGGCGTTCCTCTGGTCGGTGTTGCGTCTGCGGCGGCAATCAGTACACCTCTCCTTCACCACAAAGAGGAAGACCTCATTATCTAAAGACCAAGATCTCCTCCTAAGATGTGCCCCCTAAAAGCGTACCGAAGAAGCTCCAACAGTTCAGGCTCCTTGGAGAGTTCCCTTTCAAGAGCTTCGATTCTCTCTTTTCCTGGTGCCTCACCGTGCAGATGCCGAATTATCTCAGAGCTATCGATTGCGGTATTTTGAAAACCGAACAAGATGTCGTACATGTTTTGCGAGCGATCATTAAGCGAAGAAATGATTCGTTCGCTCCTTTGAATATTGTTCATCAGTTTTTGCCCGAATAATGGGATAACGAAACCCAATGCATATGGAGGCATAAGGCTACTACCGATCCCTGATAGAGCGCTACAGCTAGATGACCAACTTCACTTTGCCGGCTCCTGGACAAACTCGCTTGCGCGAAGCCCAATGGAGATACAGCAGCGGTACAGTGCCCAGCTTCACCCTCCTATCTAATACTAGCCAAACCTACGTGTAATCAATTGGCTAGGACTATTTTACCCTACCCCTACCTAACCTAGACTTTACTCACCTCGGTGCATCAGTCGGCGACTCATAATCCTTCGGTCTGAAGTTGAAACGTCTGCAGGCCCAATTACATTTCAATGAGCCGCAAGGTGCCGCTGGGTAATTGCACGGACTTGCCCTCCCATTTGCATTCGACCTGATCAATCATTTCCATCGGACTTGACCATCACGCTGCGTGGCCATGACCGGCAGAGAACGGCCAAATTCGGACGTTCAGAACAGGTCACTTTCGGCCGATAGAGGTCAATTACTTGCGGTACGGATGCGCGTCTGTTTGAAAGAGGAGTTCTTCTATGTTGAAGCTAGTCTTCAGGAGCTCCCGACGACCTTGGTCACCAGGAATTCACGCACCGCGTGTTGTTGCACCAGGTGCACCAGAGCGTCTTCGTGAATACCTTCGCCAATCACTGCTCATGCTCCAGGCGCCGCGCCGTGGCCGCGTTGTCGAACGCCACATACAAGCCTTCCAGGCTCGCCGCGCTCAGCGCCTTGACGGTTTCCAAACCCAGGACAAAACCTTCAGACGCGATCAGCGGCGCTGAACAGCTCGTCCGCCGTGCGCGCCTGCTGAATGCGCTCCAACAATTTTAACGCCTGGGCGCGCACCGCCGCCGGCAGGTTCAACGCGACCAAGGAGTCGTTCATGCTTATTCCCATTTCCAGCCGCTCCCGTTCGCCGACTGTCCGAGGGCATGATCCCGATCGACATCGAGCATCACGCGCAACGCGTCCTCGTGAATGCCGCTTTTCATTTTTGGCGGTTCCAGGCTTTGTAAATACACAGGGCGGCAACCAGCAGGGCCACGCCTATCGCGAGGCCTACTGGGTTAACCGTGAGACCGTATCTAGGGGTATCTCGCACTGCACCCGCAATAAACAAGACCCCGAAACCGCTCAAGGGGACGATCTGCACCGGGGGAGATTGGAGGACGCGGAGCAGGCGAGAACGTAGGTCGGTCACAGGGCTGGATTCTCGAGTACCGGGCTGACGACGGGTCAAGCCACCTCTGTGGGTGATGGTAGGCCAGTCCTCCAATTTCTGGCGTCCAGCGGCCACAAAAAAGCCCACCAGGGTGGGCTTAGATGAGTGGTGCCACTTAACGAAAACGCCGTTATTCGCAGCACTCACACCAAGCGTATTCAAAACCGGCAACTTGCATATATTGCACATTACATATTTTGAATGTAGTCTGGATCTCAGATTCATCACGCAAGAAGGCTGTACCAATGAGCGAACTAAATGCGGCTACAACATCAGCGGCTGTCCTTGGGGCTGTTTTGGCCAAGCTAAGAACACTCAAAGGCATGAAGCAAGCCGATTTGGCTGAGGCTGTGAAGGTAGGGGCTTCAACATGGTCGAGGGTTGAAAAAGGGGAAAGCGGATTATCTATCGATCAGTTGCGACTGGTGGCCAAAGCCTTAGGGCAAACACCTGGTCGGATTCTGGAAATTGCCGAAGCCGCAGAGCAGGAAGCAATAAAAAAAGGAATCAATTTAGAACCGCTGGGAACCTCGACGAAGGTCTTCACTGCTGCGTCTTTGACCTCCTTGATCCCTGTTTTCGGTAACGTTTTAGGAGGCCTCATCGGAGGAGTGATCGCCTCCTACGTGAAAGAAAATAATGAAAAAAAATAGCAGAAAACTCCAGGTAGCGACTGGGGACAACCATTAATTCAGATTAAATGTAAGGATAAAAAATGATCGACATTCATTTTGGTTGCTCTGCTCCTGGCGGGGTTGAGGCGGAGCTGGATATTCATGCAACGGGTAACGAAGGAGCAGCGGTGGCTGCACTTTTGGTTGCGACTGCATTGATGGCGATAGGAGCCGGTATTGGTTACTTGGTGGTCACCAGGCGTGCGAAGCGACTTAAAGAACTCTGAATCAGTAAAATTACCAATGTATGGGTCGTTCGCTGTGATGCTGTTAATTTGATTGCAGAGCGCCAGTACAGAGATGCGTTTATTTTCGCCAAGGGGAGGTTAAGCACATGAAAACCGTCAAAGCTCTGCTCGCCGCCATCATCGTCGCAGGTCTAACCGGCTGCACGTCTGCTGATATGGTTTCTTCGCCAAATTCTGGATCCGCATTTGCACCGGTGAATGAAGGTTCAAGAGGGGGTTTAGTAAAATACCTGAATGATGGTGCTGACTTCGTACGTAAGCAGCGCCGTGAGGATGCTTATAAGCAGATGCACGACGCGTGCAATGGTGCGTACAGAATTGATTCAGAAGGCTCAAATGCGGAGGGTGGCGCTGTCATTACCTCAGGTTCAGGAGCCTTTTGGGCACAATCTCATTACTGGTACATTCAATTTTCCTGCGTCTAATTCCATCGCCAATCGACGGTGTTTTTTGCTTTGGATTTAACGGATGCCGCGTTTTTCGACACGCTGCGGGTCAGCCTTCCGCCGTCTTTTTGGCCCACAGTGCTGCATTGAATTCGGCATTGAATGCGTCGAACTCGTCTTGTTCGAAAATCCCCAGTTCTTTCAGCTCCAACATGCGGCCATTGATCATACCCTGACGCCAGGCACGAGAGTGGGGATCGTCTTCGTCCAGCAGGTAGCCAAGCTCTTCGCGCAATCGCGCCAGACGGCGGGCTTTCAGGGCTTCGTCGGGATCGACAGTCATCGCGGGGTTCCTTTCAGGGGAAATTTGTCCGGTTAGAGGTAGAGTTTTCCCGGTGCGATCAATGGGCGCTATGCATCACGCGCCCTGGCCTTGCGCCGGGCTTCCCGAACTTCAGGTAGCAGGTATGCCACAAACATGGCGAGCGTGGCGCCATAACAGAGCCAGATGACGAGCGGCCAGCGCAGCACGTTAAATTCGCCATAGGCGCCAAACGCTACGTACTCAATAAGCGCGACGGCGAGCAAATTGCCGACGAAGCCGAACCAAGTCATGGGGTATTCCTTTCAGTTGGCCGGCGGCAGTCGTCGGTTCCATGGATTGAATGTAGTAAACGCTGATTTTAGGCACTGCGATCAACGAGATGCGGCTCGTATTTGCTAGGCCGAAAAAAGACACTCCAGTCCCATATCAGTCCCATATAGGCATTTTTCAGACGCAAAAAACCACAAACCACCGACTTTCTCTAGGAAAATCAGGGGTTTGCGTTTACTGAATGTGGCGGTGAAGGAGAGATTCGAACTCTCAACCTACATTAAGTCTATTGCATCTAACGATGAGCGCTTCAGATCATTAGTTGCCTACGAGAAAATTCGTATTGGGTCGACCGCAGCTATCGTGACTGACTGCTTTTGGTCGATTCTGTTGAAAAAGTCGGCCATCCAAAACTGCCCGATCATTGACCGGTGAAAACGCCTTTTTTACACGCTGCTACGTGAAATCTGCGTCTGAAAACCTCTGACGAAAGTAAAGATTTCAATCTCGGACGCGTACGTTTCAGCTGCGGAAACCATGGCCGACTTTTTCAACACAATCGGTCGTTTTCTGCCGGTCGCACGACAGGCCTGTATGGGTCGATTTTTGCCAGTCACGACTAGCCGAAATCTACCCAATGCGATCATCGAGACTGTGGCCAGTGATCCTGAATTTCACCCCATGGTGCCTTGGACGTTACTTCGACATGCGTATGCTTGTCGGAAGTAAAGCCATCCGCTTATGAGCAGCGACGGTAATGGTGTAAAGATATGAGTTTTAGGCAGCCTTCGGCTGCCTGCGTCACGACTGGCGATAAATCAACTGAGAGCTGAAGAATTGAAAATTGTTGGAGAGTGGCATAGATCACCAGGGGCTTCTGATGATGCGTTGGCCGCGTTGCGAGCGGTTGTACCGCATGTGCTCCCTGATGAGTACTACCAGTTGCTGACCTTCAGCAATGGTGGCGAGGGGCCGTTACCTGTTGGTCCATTTAACTTCGTTCTCGATTCTGCGGAGGTTGCGGCCGACCCCAAGCAGGTTTTGTTCTATGAGCAAATAGCTCCAGATTTGTTTGTGTTCGGTAGTAACGGTGCCGGTGAGCTTGTAGCTTTCGATTTCAGAGGAAACTCTCCACCTTGGCCTATCGTTTGTTTCGATGGGATCGCTCCAGAAGAGTCCGTGGAAAGGATTGCAGATAGCCTTACGGGGTTCGTATCGCTGATAGGCAAGCTATGATTGAGCCTGGCCTGGTCAACCTGGTGTCTCGCGCCCCTTTGAACTCGAATTAAGCTCCAGCGGCGGCTTCTGGCCGTTTTCTGCCTACCACGACTGGCTGAAAACGACCCAAAGCCTACCCATCGTTAGCTGCCTGTTATCACGGGCGACTACCAGTCTTCAGTTGAGGAGCTAAACACAGTACTAAATGCGCCTAAGCCTCGTTTTCTTGCTTCCTCTTCAATTCGGCCAGCCAGTAGAACGTCGCGCTTAGTGGGAAAATGACGCAAAAGGAATTGAGCGTTCTGTCTAATGCGCTCGGGCACTTCCGTATCGCATGCAAGATCCGTCAGGAAAGCATGAGTTTGTGCGACAGATCTGGTACGTTCAAATGGCATCGTCATTTAATCCTCCAACTGCTGTGATCATCAGTCCAATACAAGGCAGCTAGCTTCGGTCAACGCAGAAGAAAAGACCATCCACGAACAGGGCTTGGTCTCACTGCAAGGAGAGCTGCACGACGATCTGGATCGCAACGTCTTTGCTGCCTACGGCTGGGACGATTTAGCCGCACAGCTGGTGGGCAAACCTAGCGCTACAACCCCACTACCAGATAAACCCGAAGCTCAGGCCGCGGCCGAGGAAGAGTTGCTCTGTCGCCTGGTAGCATTGAACAGTGAGCGAGCCGCTGAGGAAGCCCGCGGCCATATCAGCTGGCTGCGGCCCGAGTACCAGAACCCCAGCGCTACTGTCGCGTTCGAGCAAAGCGAAGCCGAGTTGGACGATACAACGTATTTCGAGTCCGCTCCTGCTGTCGCAGCAACCACAGGTAAGCTCACCTGGCCGAAACTTATGCGCGAACAAGTCGCCGCTGTGCGCCACGCCCTCAGCCAAAGCCCACTGCCCGCCAACGCACTTGCCGCCCAGTTCAAGCGTTCGCCCAAGCTCCCAGTTCAAGCCGTACTGGACGCCCTGGAAGAATTGGGCATGGTGCAGCAGGATGCAGACCAGTATCGCCTGGCAGGCTGATTCATAAGGGCCTGCAATGGCCGTGGGGAACGACATTAGAAGCGGTGGAAATCATCCGGCGACTGGAAGGTGGCATCACTCGCCCCTTCCTATGTTGTGCCAGCAATGGCAAACACTATGTGGCCATAGGATTGGAGCTCCCGGCCGCCGAGTGTATTACCGATCTTCTCTGTGCCCGCCTGGCGGCGCAGTTCGGTGTCCGGCACAACCCTTGTGCTGGACAACGTGGCTGCACGTCATCGAAGCCAAACGCCTGCGGCAGATGATATTAAGCATCTTCTTCATCGACAATATGCGGGATAGAGAAAGCAATGTCACCTCGAACGACACGACAACAGTCGCTCGCGCTTATAGGAGAGTTTTTGTACACCCACCTGTACACCAGCATGTAAAAACACCCCGGACATCCTGTATTTTATGAATACTTCTACTCCCTTCACCGCACCACTATTTTCAAGGCCTCCAGCGGTGCGTGTACGTGACTGCAATCAGTTGGGGGCTGTAGCCGAACGGCTGCAATGGGTCGGTAGTTGCCCTTCGCGACAGCCAGCCAAAAGCGCCCATCCATTCTTGAACTCCAAAAAATCGAAAGGACTGAACATGAGCGAACTACCGAGGTCCGGAGCGGGCCATGATGATGTAACACGGAAGAAAATCCATGTTGCCGTAGCTGCGAGAAACCTGGCCAGCGCATCGAACAATACCAAGTGGGATGAGCTGATCAATCATTTCCGCCAGCTTCAAGGTTGGCGTCCGTCTTACCGATCCAAGTCCGTCACAGGATATTTCTCAGAGTGGGATGTCGAGTGGTTTTACCATCTGCCGTTCCCATTTGCGTCTGTCGAATGGTTCGACATTGGCTTGTCGGAAGCAGTGCCCTCAAAAGGAAGGCTGCTTGCACGTACAACCATTGACCATACAAACGAAATATCGAAGGTCGTCGCACAAATTGGATTCGAGTTTGAGGTGCGCGCTGACGTCCTGAGGATTTGGGGATACCTTCCGAAATCGTATGAAGACTTTCCACCTGTATGACAGGCTGAGAACGGCCAGCAGCAGCCGGTGGACGGAGCGATAGCTAATGAGTAGCTATGCTTGGTCTACTGCCGGAACTGATTGAGCAGATTGGGCTTTCCGTCCATGGTGTATATACCCCTTCAGCAGACACTCGACTGTCACAATGCCCGGTCTAGTCAGGGCTAGACGACAGAACAAGAAATGTTCTCCACCAAGCCCGTGAAGGTGTTAGTTGTCACCCCACTTGGGGTCAATTCAGAGTCAGGCCCAAAGAGGAGTCCGCCATGACCGTAGTCGATCGCCTCAGGTATTTGCGCGTCGTTCTGGTTTTGGCTGGCCTCGCGTGCCTTGCTCTCTACCCCCTTATGTTGTTCTGGCCGTCCGGCTGGGCCTGGCACGTCGGTCACTCGGATTACCCGATGATGATCGTTGGCCTCTACGCCACACTTGGCGTGTTCTTGATCCTGGCCGCACGTGATCCATTAGCCAATCTGAGCCTGATCTGGTTCACCGTGTGGTCTAGCGCCGTACACGGAGGAATCATGACCGTCCAGGCGGTCACCCAGCCGGAGCAAATGGGGCACCTGGCAGGTGACGTGCCGGCGCTCTTCATAGTGGCGGTTGCGTTGGCCATCTTGACGCCGCGCTCACAATTGGCCGCTCGGCCCCGGACACACAATGGGGCCTGAGAGCAGGTTTGACTGTCAGGATCGGGACGAAAATCGCGTTTCTACGCTATCTAAAAAGATGTCGGACATTTCCTCGATCTCTGGAAAGCTTTCACGCGTTTAATGGCGCCTGTTTAAAGACACCCGAAGTTACTTCCCAAAGGCTACAAGACCTTGCGCCGTTACCTACGGCTAAGCCAGAATCCGCCGGCTTGTGCGTCGATGGCTTGGGTTTTATCGTTTCCCTGTCGCTGAAAAACAGCGATCGGGTTTGGTAGCCCGTCCTTCACATGTCGCATAACGTCACCTTTTACAGATGCTTTTTCGGCATTCGTTTTTATGGTGGCCATGCGCAGGGCGCCCTCGGGCGCGCCGGATTTTCCATGTGGGCCGGTCTACCAACCTTCGTATGGTCACCACCCTTCGTTTGGTAGCGAGGGTGATGGCTCCGATAATCCCATATGGAGTTTCATCTATGTTCAAGGTAACGCCCAACCCACCCGACACCGACTCACCCGAAACCGAAACCGATCCGGCCTCTCCCTACTCATCCCTCGATTCCAAAAAACTCCATGCCGCCGCCGAGCGTGCCCTCGATTTCTACCTCAACCCGGCGGCACTCATGAACGACATCCCACGCAAACCCAGCACCATTTACATGATTGCCCCGGATGTCGACCATGAAACCTTGCTGGTGCAAACCTGCGAGAACCTGGCGTCGGCCAGTGTCATGGCCAGCAACGTGGCGGCGTTGTTAGAGGGCACCCACCGCAGTACCGTGCTGGCGCTGCAGCAGGTCATCATGCTGGGGGAGTTGGCGGTGAATCGAATGCTCGATAACTTCGTTCCGCCCAAGTAAGCACTCGCGCTGAAGCCGAACTCACCCGGTCAGGCGTTTGCATTGCCCGACCGGGTGAACGAGTACCGATCGATATCGGTCCTGAGCGTCCAGCCCTGACGCTGCCAATAGCGGGCCGCCGCCTCATTGGTCTTGAACACATCGAGATGGCATTTAAGGATGCCAAGTGACTCCAGACTCGACAGGCAACGCTCCACCAACCCACTCGCGATGCCCTGACGCCGAAACACCGGTTCAACGATCAGGTGCTGCAAATAACCTCGACGCCCGTCGTGGCCAGACATGATGCAAGCGCACACCGCCCCGCCGACTTCAGCCACGAAGCTCAACCCGGGGTTTCGTTGCAGATAACGGGCGGTGGATTCACGCGAGTCTGCGTCACGCAACGAGACGCCTGGCGTGCGCCGCATCAGTTCGATAACCGTCTCGTAATCGTCCAGGGTCATGACACGAATGTTGAACATTGAGGGCGCCTGAAGGTGGGAGTTATCTGGCGCAGAAGCCTACCAGATGCGATTCCGGCGGGCAGAATTGTATCGATCTGTATGTTCACCGGTGATCTTACACAGCGATACACAACGACCGGTTCCAGACACATACGCACGACATGAGGGTGCAAAAGTGCGCCACGTCGCAAGGACTTCCCTGAACCCGCGACCTGAACTCACAAGCCCTCAACCCTCAGCAGGAACTTGCCATGATCAATCAAATCGACACCGTGCTGTACACCGGCAAAACCCACACCACCGGCGGCCGTGATGGTCAGTCCAAAAGTTCGGATGCACGCCTGGACATCAAGCTGTCCCCGCCCGGTTCTTCGGGCAGCGGCACCAATCCGGAACAGTTGCTGGCGGCGGGTTGGTCGGCGTGTTTCATCGGCGCCATGGGTAAGGCGGCGGTGGCATTGAAAGTGACCCTGCCGAGCGATGTCGCGGTGGATACCGAAATCGACCTGGGCAAAACCGAGAATGCGTTTTTCCTCCAGGCACGCCTGAATGTCAGCCTGCCGGGCCTGGATCCAGCCGTTGCTCGGGCCGTCGTGGACGCCGCTCATCAAACCTGCCCGTACTCCAAAGCGACCCGTGGCAACATCGATGTCGAGATCAATCTGGCTTGATCCGGCCCGCTGGATCAGCCTGCCTTGCGGGGTGGGCTGTGCCGATAGCAGTTTTCCGTCCTGCGGTGTTTTTCACAGGACGAAATCGGTCTAAAAACGGCGCTGTACACAGCGCATGCTTTGCTATTCTCAAGGTGTAGGTGAAGACGCAGACTGATGCGCAAGCGGATAGCAAGGAGACGTGGGGCACGTCCCGAAGGGTACACGGTTAGAAAGGTCTCCGCGCTGAGACCCAGCCCTTACGCCGTGTGAAGCAGAAGTACATAACACTGTTCTGTCAGAGTCCTGATAAACCTTGTAAGCCAGAAACCAGCACTGGCCACCTACTCGAAATCCGAAGCCCGCCTTGTGCGGGCTTTTTCGTTGTTCGTTCATTGCCCTCCTCCACGTGCCTCCCGGATGAATTCACAAAGAAGCAGAAAGTAGTCGCGAGGCTGCGCAATAATCGGGTCAAATCGATCAACACTGAGGAGTGAGTTTTATGACCACGCAATCCGAAACCGCCATTCTGGCCGGCGGCTGCTTCTGGGGCATGCAGGATTTGATCAGGCGAATGCCCGGCGTGCTGTCTACCCGGGTCGGTTACTCGGGCGGCGATGTGCCCAACGCCACTTACCGCAATCATGGCACCCATGCGGAAGCCATCGAGATCGAGTTCAATCCGACGGTGATCAGCTATCGCCAGATCCTCGAGTTTTTCTTCCAGATTCATGACCCTTCCACGGCCAATCGTCAGGGTAACGACATCGGCCTCAGCTACCGTTCGGCGATCTTCTATCGCAACGAAGATCAACGCGATATCGCCGAGGACACCGTGGCCGATGTCGATGCCTCCGGCCTGTGGCCTGGCAAGGCCGTGACCGAAATCGCCCCCGCCGGCCCGTTCTGGCAGGCCGAGCCGGAGCATCAGGATTACCTCGAAAAAGTGCCCAATGGCTACACCTGCCATTTCATTCGGCCGAACTGGAGACTGCCGAAACGCGCACTCTGAAGCGGTGACTTGGGTCCCGATAACGGGACCCAACGTTCATCAGGTATTGGTCTTCAACTTGGTCCACAACCGAGTACTCAGCCGTGCGATAGCCGCTGGCAGTTCCTCTACGGTGAACAGTTTATCCAGCACACTTTTCGGCGGGTAAATCGCGGCATCTTCTTTCACCGCCGGTACGACGTAGGCATCGGCAGCACTGTTAGGGTTGGCGTAATGGATGCTGTTGCTGATGTTGGCAATCACTTGCGGCGTCAGCAGGTAGTTCATGTAGGCGTAGCCGTTCTTCTCGTGGGGCGCGCTCTTGGGCATGACCACCATATCGAACCACAGCGTCGAACCTTCGTCCGGAATCGAATACGCGATGTCGATGCCGTTGTTGGCTTCCTTGGCACTGGCAGCGGCTTGCACAATGTCGCCGTTGAATCCGATCACCGCGCAGACATTGCCGTTAGCCAGGTCGCTGATGTACTTGGAGGCATGGAAGTACTGTACGTAGGGCCTGATTTTGAATAATGCCTGTTCGGCTTTTTTGTAGTCCGCCGGTTCGTGACTGTGCGGTGGCAGGCCCAGGTAATTAAGGGTGATCGGCAGCACCTGCGTCGGGTTATCGATAATCGCCACCCCGCACGCACTCAACTTTTTGATGTTGTCTTCATCAAAAAACATTTTCCAGGAATGGGTGATGTCGGTGTTGCCGAAGATCGCTTTGATCTTCTCGACGTTGTAGCCAATGCCCGCCGTGCCCCACATGTACGGATAGCCATACTGGTTGCCGGGGTCGTTGACTTCGAGCTTTTTCATCAATGCCGGGTCAAGGTTTTTCCAGTTCGGCAGTTGGCTCTTGTCGAGTTTCTGGATTGCCCCAGCCTTGATCAGTCGGGACAGGAAATGGTTCGACGGGCTGACCACGTCATAACCGGTGTTGCCGGTCATTAACTTGGATTCCAGCACTTCGTTACTGTCGTGAATATCGTAAGTGGCCTTGATCCCGGTTGCCTTGGTGAAGTTGACCAGGGTGTCGTCGGCGATGTAGCCGTTCCAGTTGGAAATGTTGACCTGTTCGTCGGCAAACGTGGTTGCCGAAAACGTCGTGAGCAAGGCCATCAGGGAGATCGTTTTAACGCGCATGTTCAATCACCTTTTTGTTCTTTTGTGATAAGCAGATGTCTAGATTTCTGTCTTTGCCCGGATGGCCTCAACGCGCATCCGAAGCATGGCACCGATGTCGAGCAAAGGTTTGGGCGGCAGCCAACCGGGCTGTGCCCTGCGCATCACTGAATCGAGCATCGGTGAGTCAACACCCGACGCCAGTTCGGCCAGCAACCGCCCCCACAACGTGCCGCGCGCCACGCCGGAACCGTTGCAGCCGGCCACGGCAAATACGCCCTCTTCCACCTGCGAAAAAAACGGCTGCCCGGAGCGCGAGGCGCTCAGGTGACCGGTCCAGGTGTAGTGGATGTCTTGCTCGCCCAGCCAGGGGAAACGCCGTTGCAGGCCGAGCACATGGTGTTGGCGGCGGATCGACAGCTCGCTGGTGGATAAATCCCGGGAGCGGTATTCCGCGGTATTGCGGATCATCACGCGACGGTCCGGGGTCAGCCGCACCGTGGCGCCTAGCGGACGGGTGGACAAAACGCCCCACGGCTCGACGCTGCCCATGTCGCGAAACTCGGCGTCGGTCAGCGGCCGCGTGAGACTGGCGCTGAGTTCCATGGCAAAGGTGCCGCTGTCCTGAATGCCCGCGCGCGGCACAAAGGCGTTGAGGCAGACCAGCACCTGTTTCGCCTCGATGCTGCCCTCGACGCCGTTGGCCCGCAGCCGTCCTGTGCCCAGACGCTCAAGGCTGGTGATGTCGGTGTTTTCGTAAACAGTGACCGACTGGGGCAGCGCATCGAGCAAGCCCTTCACGTACTTCGCCGGTTGCAGCAGCGCGTTGCCTTTGCCACACCAGATCGCCGCGCGGTAATGCCGGGTGCCGAGTTTCTGCACCAGCTGCTCACCTTCCAGAAACTGCGCAGCAGCACCCAGAACCCGCAGTGTTTTCAGCTTTTCCTCGACGTGGGTCAATTTGCGCGGATCACTGACAGCAAAGAAATAGCCGGAATCCTTGAAGTCGCACTCAATGCCGTGACGGGCAATCATCTCGCGCACTTCAGCGCTGGCGGTGCGTGAAATCGTCGTGTCCACTTCAAATTCGGTGAACCCGGCGCTGCCGAGCAACTCTTCGTTGCCCGGATGTTCATGAGCCACTACAAACCCGGAATTGCGTGCCGAAGCGCCTTGCGCGGCGCGCTGGCGGTCGACCACCACGATGCGCGCCTGCGGGTGCAATTGTGCGAGGGCATGGGCGGCGCTCAAGCCCGTAATGCCGGCGCCGATTATCAGCCAGTCAGCTTTTTGCGCACCGCTCAGACGATCACGCGCCGGGGCGCTTTGAACCTGGGCGATCCAGCCACATTCATTTTTCATGCATCACCTGCCTGGAGTGTCGTTCCCCGGCCTGCGCATGCGGTAATCGCATAGGCGATGTCTGATGGCGGCCGTCAGGGCTAGAATCTATTAGGTCTTCGGTGATACAACCAACGTTATAAAATCATCGAGCCATTCTGAAAACGCATGGATAAAATCCGCCACGTTCCCAATCTCCAGGCCATGCAGGCGCTGGTGGAAGTCGCCGAAGCCGGCAGCTTCACGCAAGCGGCGCACACGCTGTGCCTGACCCAAAGCGCCGTCAGCCGGCAGATCCAGCAATTGGAAAGTCACTTTGGTGTGGCGCTGTTTGTGCGCAGCAGTCGCCGCCTGCAACTGACGCCGGAGGGTGAGTGGGTGCTGGCCAGCGCGCGCACTATTCTCGAGCAACTGAAGACCCTTGAAGATCGGCTGTCCCCGCAAAAACGCACGTTCCGCATTCGCATGCATGTGTCGCTGGCGGTGCGTTGGTTGCTGCCGAAACTCAGCGATTTCTATCGCCATCACCCGGATGTTTCCCTGTCGATCGAAACGGTGGCCACCGAGATCGTCGAGCCGGCCAGCGACAGTGACGCGTACATCCTCTATCTGCCCGAGCCGTCCAGCGATCCGACGTGCCTGACCTTGTTCGAGGAATCACTGATCCCGGTGTGCGCTCCCGGTCTCGGCAATCCGAGCCGGCCACTGAACTCGGTGGAGGACCTGAGCGGGTTTGCGTTGCTGCATCGTTCGGCGGACAAACAAGCGTGGATCGACTGGCTGGCGGCCAATGGTGGCCAGTCGCTGGAGCACTACCGGCACATCCCCTTCAACCTCGACGAGTTGGCGCTGGACGCCGCCGCACGCGGACTGGGGGTGGCGATGACGGACCTGACCCTGGCCGAGGAATCGATCGAGCGAGGGGTGCTCGTCGTCCCGTTCGGCCATCCGTTGAAGACCCGCGGATGTTATTCGCTGTGCCTGCAACCCTCGGCCGCCTCGCATCCGGCGTGCGCGCTGATCATGCAGTGGTTTTCAGGCCAGGCTGAGGGAATTGCAAGCCCCAGCAAATCCCCCTGACCACCCCGTCCCCCCTGTGGGAGAGAGCCTGCTCGCGAAGGCGGACTGACCTGCTACAACGATGTTGCCTGACCCACCGCTTTCGCGAGCAGGCTCGCTCCCACAGGGGAGTTTTGTCAGCCAAACAATTTGTGATCAGTGGAGATCAATTGTGGGAGCGGGATGGGCTCAGACCTGCCGCTGCACCACCCCACGCTCTTCCAGCAACCGCACAAACATGGTCAAGCTCTGGGACACCGTCCCCCGCCGCCACACCAGCCACGTGCGCAAATAGCGGAACGATTCCGACAGCGGCCAGATACTCACCGTCGTGCACCCCGGCATACTTTCCAGCATGCTGCGCGGCATCAGCGCCAGGCCGGCACCGGCGCTTACGCAGGCGAGCATGCCGTGATAGGACTCCATTTCGAAGATCTTGCCGGGCACCGCCGCGTCCTTGCTGAACCAGCTCTCGAAGTGGTGCCGGTACGAGCAATTGGAGCGGAAGGCGTAGATGTTTTCGCCGTTCACATCCTGCGCGCGGTGGATCGGCGAATGGTTGAGCGGCGCGATCAGCACCATCTCTTCCTCGAACGCCGGCACGCCTTCCAGTGCCGGGTGCAGCACCGGCCCGTCGACAAACGCGGCGGCCAACCGGCCCGCCAACACGCCATCGATCATGGTCCCCGAAGGACCGGTCGACAGGTCAAGCTCAACCTTGGCGTGTTTCTGGTTGTAGGCCGCCAGCAACTCGGGAATGCGCACCGCTGCCGTGCTCTCCAGCGACCCCAAGGGAAACGAGCCTTGCGGTTCTTCCCCGGCCACGGTGGCGCGGGCTTCCTGCACGAGGTCGAGGATACGCCGGGCATAGTCGAGAAAACTCCAACCGGCCGGCGACAGGCGCAAACGGCTTTTCTCGCGGATAAACAGGTCCACGCCCAGGTCCAGTTCCAGCTGCTTGATCCGCGTGGTCAGGTTGGAGGGCACGCGGTGGATGTGCTGCGCGGCGACGCTGATGCTGCCGTGCTCGGCAACGGCCTTGAAGATTTCCAGCTGAACCAGATCCAAGTCATTCTCCAAACGTGAACGATACGCTCAGTATTATTCAGTTTCCGAAAAACAAATGCCACCGTAACCTGAGCGCATTCCCACCTAGCAGGACGGTGCCATGACCAGCGTTTCCAGCCTTACCCACGCCATTTCGATCAACCCGACCACCGGCGAGCAAATCGGCCACTACCCTTTCGAGTCCGAAGTAGCACTGCAAGCCGCGTTGTCGCGCGCCGCTACTGGTTTCCGCGTCTGGCGCAAAACCGCTGTCGAACAACGCTCGCAATTGCTGATCGCCCTCGCCCAGGCACTGCGCAACAGCGCCGACAAAATGGCCACCATGATCACCCTGGAGATGGGCAAGCCCATCTCTCAGGCGCGTGGCGAAATCGAAAAGTGCGCGCAACTCTGTGAGTGGTACGCCGAACACGGCCCGGCCATGCTCAACGCCGAATCAACGCTGGTTGAAGGCGGCAAGGCGCGCATCGAATACCGCCCGCTCGGGCCAATTCTGGCGGTGATGCCGTGGAACTTCCCGATCTGGCAAGTGCTGCGCGGCGCCGTTCCTGCGTTGATCGCCGGCAACACCTACGTGCTCAAACATGCCCCCAACGTCATGGGCAGCGCTTACCTGCTGCTGGAAGCCTTCAAGAACGCCGATTTCCCTGAAGGGGTTTTCGAAGTGCTGAACGTCACGCCG
Organism: Pseudomonas oplopanacis; assembly: GCF_057128725.1. NCBI lineage: Bacteria > Pseudomonadati > Pseudomonadota > Gammaproteobacteria > Pseudomonadales > Pseudomonadaceae > Pseudomonas > Pseudomonas oplopanacis. Next base: position 162,635 of record NZ_JBSKHV010000001.1, read on the forward strand.
GATGGCGTTTCCACTGCCATTGCCGACCCGCGCATCGCCGCAGTGACCCTCACTGGCAGCGTGCGCGCCGGCATGGCCATCGGCGCTCAGGCCGGTGCGGCGTTGAAGAAATGCGTGCTGGAACTGGGCGGTTCCGATCCGTTTATCGTGCTCAATGATGCCGACCTCGACGAAGCGGTCAAAGCTGCCGTCATCGGTCGCTACCAGAACACCGGGCAAGTTTGCGCGGCAGCCAAGCGTTTGATCGTCGAGCAAGGCATCGTCGAGGAATTCACGCGTAAATTCGTCGAGGCCACGGGCAAATTGGTGGTCGGCGATCCACTGGCCACCGACACCTACCTCGGCCCGATGGCGCGGTTTGATTTGCGTGATGAACTGGATCAACAAGTGCGTGCCACCCTGGAAGAAGGCGCGACCTTGTTGATGGGCGGCAAAAAGGCGCAAGGCCCGGGTAACTTCTACGAGCCGACCGTGTTCGCCAATGTCACCGACCAGATGACCTCGTTCAAGCAGGAACTGTTTGGCCCGGTAGCCTCGATCATCACCGCACGCGACGCCGCGCATGCGCTGGAACTGGCGAATGACAGCGAGTTCGGCCTGGCTGCCACGGTCTTCACGGCCAACGTCGCGCTCGCCCAACAGATGGCCGACGAACTGGAAACCGGTGGCGTGTTCATCAACGGCTACAGCGCTTCCGACCCCCGCGTGACCTTTGGCGGCGTGAAGAAAAGCGGGTTTGGTCGCGAACTGTCGCACTTCGGCGTGCGCGAGTTCTGCAACGCCCAGACCGTGTGGCTGGACCGCCGCTAAGCGAAAAACGCAGCCAGGGCGTCGATGGCACCCAGGCTGCGGTTTTACTCGCGGGCGGCGACTATGCTGTTGTTGGTCACTTCCCGGGAGGCGCTGAAGATGTCCCTGACGCTTTATTACCATCCGCTGTCGTCGTACTGCCACAAAGTGCTGATCGCGCTCTATGAGCACGCGGTCGACTTCGACAAGCGGATCATTGATCTGGGCAACGCCGCTGAAAAAGCAGAGTTGCAGGCACTCTGGCCGATCGGCAAATTCCCGGTCATTCATGATCACACCGGCCAGTGCGACGTGGCGGAGTCGACGATCATCATTGAATACCTGGATCACTATTTTGCCGGGCAAAACCGACTGATTCCGGGCAACTGGGACACCGCGCTGGAGGTTCGTCTGTGGGACCGGGTCTGCGACAACTACCTTCAGACGCCACTGCAACAGATTGTCCTGGATCGCATCCTCGGCGCGAATGGCAATCTGACCCAACAGCGCGCCACGCTACAGACCGTCTACAGCATGTTCGACCGCCAGTTGGCGAGCAATTCCTGGCTGGCCAGCGCGGAGTTCAGCCTGGCCGATTGTTCAGCGGCCCCGGCGCTTTTCTATGCCAGTACGCTTGAGCGGATGCCTGAAGAACACAGCAACTTGAACGCCTATTTCGAGCGGCTGATGACCCGGCCGTCCGTGCAGCGGGTGATCGACGAAGCCAGGCCTTACTTCTCGTTCTACCCGTTTGAACAAGACATCCCGCAACGGTTTTACCCGCGTCCCTAACGCACGATGTCGATCAATTGCTCGCGCTGCGCATTCGTGAGCATCGGCCCGAAACCGGCGCCGGCATTGTCCGCCATGTAACGCGGATTACCGGTGCCAAGGATCACGCAGGTCACCGCCGAATGGGACAGCAGGAATTTCAACGCCAGTTGCGCCCAACTGGTGACCCCCACTTGTGCGGCCCACCCGGGCAGTGGCTTGCCTTTCAAGCGTTCGAGCAAACCGCCGCCGCCGAAGGGCCGATTGCAGATCACCGCCACTCCGCGTTTGCGACACAGTGGCAGGATGCGTTGCTCGACACCGCGATCGTCCAGCGCATAGTTGATCTGCAAGAAATCCACGGCCTCGGCCTTGAGCACCGCCTCCACTTCTTCATAGGCCGTCGGCGTGTAATGGGTGATGCCAATGTAGCGAATCCGCCCCTGCTCCTTCCATTCGCGCAAGGTCGGCAAATGGGTTTGCCAGTCCAGCAGGTTGTGAATCTGCATCAGGTCGATGCGGTCGGTTTGCAGCAGGCTAAAGGACTGCTCCATCTGCGCGATACCTTCCTCGCGGCCACGGGTCCACACCTTGGTGGCGAGAAAGGCCGGCGAGCGCGGTTCATGGATCGACAGCAATTCACCGGTGGTCTGTTCCGCGCGGCCATACATCGGCGAGCTGTCGATGACCGTCCCGCCCTTCTTGAACAAAGCGCTGAGCACCTCCGGCAATTGTTTGTACGCGGGGCTGGAAGGCTCGACATCAAAACCGCGATACGTGCCCAACCCGACGATGGGTAATGGCTCGTTGCTGGAGGGAATGGCGCGGGTCAGCATGGTCTTGCCTCCTGTTTCCGTCGACGGCGCCGAGGTTGCAAAAGCCCGATCGAAGGTGAAAACCGCCGAAACACCGGCAGCCAGCGTGAGAAATCGTCGACGCGTGTAATCGTCAGTGTGGCTCATCGTATTGCCCGTGTGGCCCAACCCGGCGTGCCCCGCTACCGTTGAACTAAACTCTGGCACCGATCCTGTGTTACCGGACCTCGATCCCTGAGCCGTCAATGTCGCCCCCTAAAGTTAGTCGAATGTTCAGAACCCTGACGCTTCTCGTTGTCATCATTGCTGCGTTGTACCTGGCGCTGTGTGCGGCGTTGTTCGTGTTTCAGCGCGCGTTGATCTATTACCCGCAACCCAGCGCCCTCGCCACACCCGCGTCGCTGCTGACGCTGAACGTCGAAGATGCGCAAGTACAGGTGTCGGTCAGGCCTCATGACGGCCCGAACGCCTTGATCTATTTCGGTGGCAATGCAGAGGATGTGTCTCGCAGCCTGTCCGGGTTTTCCCAGGCGTTCCCCGAGCATGCGCTGTACTTGATGCACTATCGCGGGTTCGGCGGCAGTAGCGGCTCGCCGTCCGAAGAGGCGATTGCGCGGGATGCGCTGACCCTGTTCGACAAGGTCTACAGCACCCATCCGAATGTGGCCGTGGTCGGACGCAGTCTCGGCTCGGGCGTCGCCGTGCGCCTGGCCAGCCAGCGCCCGGCTTCGCGGCTGATCCTGATCACGCCCTACAACAGCCTGGAAAGCCTCGCCCGGCGCCAGTTCCGCTGGTTCCCGGTGAAGTGGCTGTTGCAGGACCGCTTCGACTCCTGGCGATACGCTGCGCACATCACGGTGCCAACGTTGTTGATCGCCGCGAGCCACGATGAGGTCATCCCGCGTTCCAGCACACAGCAGCTCTACACTCATTTCGCCCCCGGTGTAGCGACGTTGAAGGTGATACCGGACACCGGACATAACTCCATTTCCGACAGTCCCGAATACCTCAAATTGATGCGTGACGGATTATGAGCACGCGCGCATTCATAGACAGCATCGATCACGCAGTCATCGAGAGTGATTGGACTCACCGCTCGCAAGCTCTTAGCCTGCGCGCGACGCGAAACACCTGAAGGCAGAACTCCATGATCGTCAGACCCAAACCGAATTTCATCAACATCCTCAGCGCGATCAAGGGCTCCATCGCCAAACGGATTGCCCTGCGCAGTTTGATGGTGACGCTGCTGGCGTCGGTCATCGTGCTGGTCGAGACCTTGCACCCGAGCTACTTTTCCAAAGTCAGCGCAACGCCGTTCACGCTGCTCGGTTTGTCGCTGTCGATCTTCATGAGCTTTCGCAACAACGCCTGTTATGACCGCTGGTATGAAGGCCGCAAAGCCTGGGGCGATGTGATCGTGGCGATTCGTTCGATGATTCGCGAAACCGTGATCATCAAGGACGCCGACACGCGCAACACCCTGCTGAGTCACTTGTGCGGGTTCGCCCATGCGCTCAACGCCAAACTGCGTCAGGAAAACGAACTGGCGGCGAGTGGCCGCTGGCTCGACCCGATCCCCAAGGACAACGCGCCGGACTTCAGCGGACGCATTTTGCTGCAGGTAGGCCAGCAGTGTTCGGCGCTCAGCGAGTCCGGGGTGATCAACGAATGGCGCTACACGATCATGACCAATCATCTGGCGCACCTGACCCAGGCGCAGGCCGCCTGCGAACGGATCAAACACACGCCATTGCCGTTTGCCTACACCCTGTTGCTGCACCGCACCAGCTACCTGTTCTGCTTCCTGCTGCCCTTCGCCATGGCCGAACCCCTGGGCTGGCTGACCCCGATTTTCACGGCGATTGTGAGCTACACCTTTTTTGGCCTGGACGCGATTGGCGACGAACTGGAGGACCCGTTTGGCCGCGACGAAAACGATCTGCCCCTGGATGCGATCGTGCGCACCATCGAACGGGAAATCCTCACCGCAATGGGGGAAACACAGCTTCCACCGGCGCTGGAACCGGTGGACTTTGTGTTGAAGTGATTTCACACCTGATAGAAATCCCGGTACCACTCGACAAACTGCGCCACACCGGTTTCAACGCCCACTTGCGGGCGGAAGTCGACCCAGTCCGCCAGCGCCGACACATCGGCCCAGGTCTTGATCACGTCGCCCGCTTGCATCGGCAGGTTGTTGCGCTGCGCTTTGATCCCCAATGCCGCCTCCAGGCACTCGATAAAATCCAGCAACGCGACCGGTTGGCCACGGCCGATGTTGAAGAGGCGATTAACGCCCCCGCTCTCATGGGTCGCCAGTGGCGGCTTTGTGCGCAAGCGGGCGATGCCTTCGACGATGTCGTCGACATAGGTGAAGTCACGCGCCATCTGGCCATGGTTGAACACCTCGATCGGCTGGCCCTTGAGGATCGCTTCGGTGAACTTGAACAGCGCCATGTCCGGGCGACCCCAAGGCCCGTACACGGTGAAGAAGCGCAAGCCGCTGGCCTTCAGGCCGTAGAGATGGCAGTAACTGTCGGCGAGTAATTCATTGGCACGTTTGCTTGCGGCGTATAGCGAAACCGGATGGTCCACTGGATCATCGACGCTGAACGGCAGCTTGTTGTTGGCGCCGTACACCGAACTGCTCGATGCGTAGATCAGGTGCGCAGGCGGAGAGTGTCGACAGGCTTCCAGCACATTCAGGAAACCCACCAGGTTGGATTGCGCATAGGCGTCCGGGTTGTCCAGCGAATAACGAACCCCCGCTTGCGCCGCCAAGTGCACCACTTCGGTGAAGTGATGTTCGTCGCACAACGCCATCAACGCAGGCTTGTCGACAATGTCCATTTTCAGAAAACGGAAGCCTTGCAGCACGCTCAATTGTTTCAGCCGGGCCTGTTTGAGTTCGACGCTGTAATAGTCATTGAGGTTATCGATGCCTATCACTTCGAGGCCTTGCAGGCACAACCGTTTGACCGTGTGATACCCGATGAACCCTGCGGCGCCAGTCACAAGAACGCTCATAGTGCCTTGCTCCGCTGTCTGCACATGAAGGTGATAGTTATAGCTTTGCAATTGCATTGGGTCCAGATTCGGCGCTAACTACTTAATATCCCCCACAGTTGGGGGGTTATATCCATATCGCATGACTACCAGTAACAGCAAAAGTTTAATTGGCCCGACGAAATAAAAATCTTCCTTAAAAACAACTGCTTGAGCAGTAGCAAAATGACCAGCGGATAAAAGGCATATTTTTTGACAAGGAACGTTTGACAGCTCGCTTAGAGTGGTCGATAAATACACCGGTCTATTGGAACAGCACGCGAGTGCGGACTATCTGTTTAGCGACTGTTCTTCAGGCCCCCTTCCGAACTATTTTTTTATGCGGGTCCGATGTGCAGACCGTGCGGTAGCTTTGCCCAAGACAAAGTTAAGTCAGGCTTATGCCGAATGCACTGCACGGTATAGCGTCACGTCATTGGCTTGTGCCCTTTCGTGAGGCGTTTTGTGATTCATTATTGATACACAACTGCATAACTCTATAAAAAAACATATCTGCTCGACTAACACTTCCTAGGCCTCAATAGAGCCACTGCCTGCCTAAACTTCTCTATTCACAGAGTTTACCAGCATGCCAGCACATAGCTCCGAACGGTCTAATTGGTACCTGTTGCAATGTAAACCACGTCAGGATGAACGTGCCCACCTCAACCTGCTGCAACAAAACTATGTGATCTTCCACCCCCAACTGGTGACTGAACGCGTGATACGCGGAAAGCGGCGCAGGGTGCTGGAATCGCTCTTCCCTGGGTATCTGTTTATCCACCTCAGCCGTAACGACAATTGGGCGCCCCTACGCTCCACCCGCGGCGTCAGTCGTATTGTCGAATTCAATCATGGTCCTGCGACGGTGGCAGAGCACGTCATCGAGCATTTGCGCGCGCGCTGTTTTGAATCGGCGCAGGCACACGTCGACCAAGACCTGAAACCCGGCGAACACTTGCAAATCATCCGAGGGCCACTGTCGACACTGGAAGGCATCTTCGTGTCCTCGCAGGGGGATGAGCGCGTGATGATCCTGATGCAGTTTCTTAATCGCGATCAAACCATTTGCGTCCCACTGCGTGATCTCGGACGTCAGAGCACACCCATACAACTTAATAACTAATTGCTTGCCTTATATGCTTTTCTTCAGGAGCTATGATATGGCCTTGATGTCACGCTGCCCTGTTGCACTGCTCATGGCCTCTCTTTATCCAGGGATGGCCTGGAGTATTAATCCACAAAATATCGATGTTTACGGCTTTAACTTCACCCCAACTTTCCTATTCTCAGAAAGTTACGATGACAACTTTCGCGAACTGGAAAACAATACGCAATCTTCCATGATCACCCGGCTGGCGCCTTCCTTCGAACTCAAGGCGGAAGACCGTAACAGTGCCACTCGCTTGATCTGGCAGCCCACTCAGTACATTTACCACGACGAGTCGGATGCTTCGTATACGGCACAACGGGTGCGAGCCGACAGCATCATGGAGTTCACCGACCGGCACCGTTTGAAACTTGAAGCCGAATACCGAAAATGGGAGCGCACGGAATCGACAGCAGTCCCGGACGAGAATGACAAACTCAACAACAAACGCGTGGGCGGCTTGTACACCTACGGCGCAAAAAGTGCGGATAACCAGATTGATGTCGGCGCCAACTACGCAGAGCTTCGCTACACCAATGGCGATGGCGTCAACGACGACAAAGAACGTAATACCACCGGCGTGACCACCACTTGGTATCACCGCATTGGCAGCAATACCCGTGGTTTGCTGGAGTACGACCATACGGACTTCGATTATTTGCAAGCCAACAGCCCGCGCAGCAGTAAATCCGACGCAGTTCTGGGCGGTGCCACATGGGACTTCACCGCACGCACCTCGGGCAAAGTACGCATTGGTTACGAGAAAAAGAATTTCGACAACAGCGAATCCAAAGACCTCGACAACCCCACTTGGCAAGTGGATCTGCAATACAAGCCGCGCACCTATTCGACCTTTACCTTCGTCGCCCGCCAGGCCCTCGCCGAGGGTGACGATGGCGCCGACGCGGTGAAATCGACCTTCACCCAGGTCGGTTGGCGCCATGGCTGGACCGAACGCATCACCACCGTGGCCCAGGCCGGCTACGGCCAATATGTCTACGAAGGCCAAAGCCGCAAGGACGATCTTCAGGACTACAACCTGGCCCTGATATACGCCATGCGCCGATGGCTGGATATCGAACTCGGCTATCGCTACCGGGATAACAACTCGGATGCCGAAGATGAAAGCTACACCCGCAACGTTGTTTCGATCAGCTTCAACGTAAGCCTATAGGAGGGTTTTGCCATGAACTCACACACTCTTGGCTTGTTGTTCGTATTGGCATTTGTCCCCACTACGTACGCAGCGGACCCCGGCACCCAGTACAAACTGGCCGCGGGCGATGTCTTGCGCATCACCGTGTTCGGCGAGCCGGAACTGAGCATTAAAAGGGTCCGCCTCAACGATGCGGGAACGTTTTCCTACCCATTCCTGGGTGAAATTTCCGCCAAGGGTCTCACCCCCAGCCAACTTGAAAAGGTCATCGTCGATGGGCTCAAGCAGGGCTACCTGACCGATCCGAAAGTCAGCCTGAGTCAGATCGAATACCGCTCGTTCTACATCAACGGCGAGGTCACCAAGCCTGGCAGCTACCCGTTCGTGCCCGGCCTGACGCTTGAAAAAGCCATCGCCCTGGGCGGTGGCCTGACCGAGCGCGCCTCGATCAAACGCGTGACGATTGTGCGCGGCGACAGCGGCCAGACCCTCACCGATGAAGTAACACGCGGCACCACGATTGCCCCCGGCGACACCATTTCCATTGCACAAGGCTTTTTCTAATCATGGACAACAGCCCTAGCACCTACGTCGAACGGCCTCTGCAAACGCACCTGCATCAGCAGCACAGCGAAGACAGGGACACCATTGATCTGCTCAAACTGTGGAGGGTGATCTGGCGCGCGAAATGGAAAATCGGCTGGCTGGTGGTACTCAGCATTGCCTTGGCGGTGGCGGCGGTCTCTTTGATCACCCCGCAATACGTCGGCAGTACCACGTTGCTGTTCAACGACAAGACGCCGCCGCTGATGTCCTTCCAGCAAGTGAAGGATTCAAGCAGCAATGCCACCGACTACTTGCAGACCCAACAGGCACTCCTGGAATCCCGGGACCTGGCCGAGCGAGCGGTGAAAAAACTCGGCCTTACCACCAACCCGATCACGGACCCGCGCCAGCAACCGGCGCCGTGGTTCACCCCGCGCCAATGGCTGGCGGACCTCAACCTGGATCAATGGATACCCGGACTGGGCATGCTGTTGCCGGTGAAGGACGCGCCAACCGAGGAAGACGTGTTCAATCAGGTCACGCAAAACCTGATGCTGCACACCACCGTCAAGTTTGTCGGCAAAAGCCAACTGCTGAACATCGAGGTCGAGCTGCCGGACCCTGATCTCGCCGCCGCCGCGGCCAACGCATTGGCCCAAGGCTTTACCGACAGCCAGATCGACACCAGCGAAAAGTCTTCGCAGACCACCACCGCGTGGATGAACACCCGACTGGTCGAGCTGCGCAATAACCTGCGCGTGGCCGAGAAAAAACTCCAGGGTTACCGCGAAGAGCAAGGGCTGGTCGATGTCGGCGGTGTCTCCACCATCAGCGCCAACGAACTGGAGGCGACCGGCAGCCGCATGGTCGACGCCCGCCGCACCCGTGCCGAAGCCGAGAGCGAATACCGTCAGGCCAAAGCCTTGAGCACTGGCGACTTGAGTCGGCTCTCCAGCGTTCCCGCGGTGCTGGCCAACCCGCTGGTCCAGCAATTCCAGGCGGACCGGGCCAAAGCGCAAGCCAAGGTCGATGAGCTGTCGGGGCGCTATGGGCCTAAACACCCGAGCCTGATTTCCGCGCAGTCCGAATTGCGCGCCGCCACCACCGCCCTGCAATTGCAGGTGCAGCAAGTGGTCGCCGGGATCGAGCGGCAATACCAGCTCGCCTCGGCCAGCGAAGCCTCGATCCGCCAATCGTTCAACAGCAACAAGGCGCAGATCCAGGACATCGCGCGCAAAGAGTTTCAGTTGCGCGAGTTCCAGCGTGAGGTCGACAGCACCCGTGCCTTGTACGAAACCTTCGTCACTCGCTTGAAGGAAACCGCCGCCACTGCCGACATGGACTCGACCAAAGTGCGCATCGTCGACCCGGCGATTGTGCCGATGGAAGCCAGCAAGCCACGCAAAACGCTGATCGTGGGCATTGTCGGGTTGCTGGCCGCGCTGGTTGGCGTTGCGCTGGCCCTGCTGTTCGACAGCCTGAGCAACACCTTCAAGACCGACGATGCGGTCGAAAGCACGCTCAATATTCCATTGCTCAGCGTCGTGCCGTTGGTGATGAAGAAAAGCCGCCGGCAACTGGCGCGCTTGTTCGAGGACAACGACAACCCGCGTTTTTCCGAGACCATTCGCAACCTGCGCACCTGGTTGATGTTGCAAAGCAGCGAGATGCCGTCGCAGGTGGTGCTGGTGACCTCGACCGTGGCCGGTGAGGGCAAAAGCACCATCGCCAACAACCTCGCCAGCTCGCTCACGTCACTTGAGCGGGTGCTGCTGATCGATGCCGACATGCGTCAGCCGACCCTTTCGCTGAACTTCGACTTCCCGCCGGATGCTCCCGGGTTGGCGAATGTCATCGCGGGCACGGCGCGGCTCGAAGACTGCATCGTCTCGGTGGGCAACCTGGATTTACTGCCGGCCGGCAGAATGTTGCAGCCCTCGGTGGACCTGTTCACCGCACCGCGCCTGCCGTCCCCCGCCGACGCACTCAACCCGGCGCGCCAGCCACCGCCGCAGGACTTGCTCAGCTCGCCGCGCATGGCGCGGATGCTCGAAGCACTGAAGTCGCGGTACCGCCACATCATCATCGATTCGCCGCCGGCGGAGATGATCAGCGACGCCTTGCTGCTGGCCCAGCATTCGGACGCCGTGATCTACGTGGTCAAGGCCGACAGCACGCCGATCAGCCAGGTGCAAAGGGGCATCGCGATGCTGCAACAAAGCCACGTACCGGTGTTCGGCACCGTGCTCAACCAGGTCGACCTGCGCAAGGCGCGCAAGTACGGCTACAACCACTCCCGCACTTTCTATAACTACGACTTCGCGCCCCGGTAACACCGGGGCGACCCAGTCGACGCGTCACCTCTGCCAAAACAAAAACAGCTGCTTCACCTCTGCCGAGCTACGGAAAAGCCTGCGGGAGCCACGCCGTGTCCGCCCGTTTTGTGCTGGTGCATCACTTCTGCCTTGAGGTTAAGCCCATGACACCGCTCTATACCGCTCACTTGACCCACCGCCGGGGCCTGACCTTCTGGGGCCAGTGGCTGTGCGCGATGACGCTGACCACCGCACTGTTAATGGTGCTCGTGTGGTGGCGCGTCGGCAGCCTGACCAGCGATTACCGCATCCTGCTGATCCTGACGGTGCTCGGCTCGGTGCCGATCTACAGCCTGATGCAGGTCTACCACAAGCGTCATGGCCTGTTGGTCGGGCTCGGCCGATTGCTTGCCGGCTGGCTGATCCTGCTGGCCGTGCTGGCGGCCATTGCCTTCATCACCCAGACCAGTGCGACGTACTCGCGCCAGGTCATCATGGTCTGGGCGGTGCTGGGGTTCCTGGTCCAGGCGTTGAGCTTTTTGCCCCTGCATTACTTCGCCCGGTTGCACTCGCGCATGGTCTGCAAGGAACGCCGTTCGGTGATCATCGGCACCTGCCCGACCGCCCATGAACTGGCGAAAAAGCTGTCCCGTCCGAACCGCGCGCTGGTCCTGGGTTTCATCGCCGCCGCCGACGACAGCGGCCCGGCGCCGAGCATTCTGCCGCTGCTGGGCAAGGTCGACGGCATTCGCGAAATCATCACCCGCCTGGCCGTGCGGCGCGTCTACATCGTCCTGACGATGGCGCATGCCGCGACCATCGAAGCGCTGTACATCGACCTGCTGGACATGAACGTCGACGTGGTCTGGATCCCGGATTTCGGCAGCATGGTGCTGCTCAACCATTCGATCTCGGAAATCGAGCGGATGCCGGCGATCTACCTCAACGAAAGCCTGATCAGCTCGCACCCCGCCAGCCTGTTTTGCAAGGACCTGTTCGAACGCAGCCTGGCGGCCATGGCCCTGATTGTGATCAGCCCGTTGCTGTTGTTGGTCGCGGCGGCCGTCAAGTTGAGCTCCCCGGGCCCGGTGCTGTTCAAGCAAAACCGCCACGGCTGCAACGGCGAAGTGATCAAGGTCTGGAAGTTTCGCTCGATGCGCGTCCACGACGACCGCGAGGTGCGCCAGGCCACCCGCGAAGACGACCGCGTCACGCCGGTCGGGCGCTTCCTGCGCCGCAGTTCCATCGACGAATTGCCGCAACTGTTCAACGTGCTGTTCGGCCAAATGGCCTTGGTCGGCCCCCGCCCTCACGCCGTCACCCACAACATTTACTACACCGGCAAAGTCCGCGCCTACATGGCCCGACATCGCCTCAAGCCGGGCATTACCGGGCTGGCGCAGGTCACCGGGCATCGCGGCGAAACCGAGACGGTTGAAAAGATGCAGCTACGCGTCGCCCAAGACCTCAACTACATCAACCAATGGTCGCTGTGGCTGGACATCAAGATTCTGATCAAGACGCCCTTCACGTTGTTCTCGAAAAACATCTACTGACCCCCTGCTTCGACTACCCGAGGTTTGATCATGAATGTGAGCGTATTCGGTATTGGTTATGTGGGCCTGGTCCAGGGCGCCGCGCTGGCAGAAGTCGGCCATAACGTGATGTGCGTGGATGTCGACGCCGCCAAGGTCGAGGCCCTCAAGGACGGCACCTTGCCGATCTACGAGCCGGGCCTGAAAACCCTGGTGCGCGACAACTACCAGAGCGGCCGCCTGCAGTTCAGCACCGACTTGGCCAGCGCCGTGCAGCATGGCGATGTGTTGTTGATCGCCGTCGGCACACCGCCCGACGAGGACGGTTCGGCCGACCTTCAGTACGTGTTGAGCGTGGCGCAAACCATCGCGCAGAACATGGATCGCCACCAGATCATCGTCGACAAATCCACCGTCCCCGTCGGCACGGGCGACCTGGTCCGCGCACGCATCGAACAGGTGCTGGCGGACAACGATCGCGGTCATCTGACCTTCGACGTGGTCTCCAACCCGGAATTTCTCAAGGAAGGCTGCGCGGTCGAAGACTGCATGCGCCCGGACCGGATCGTCATCGGCACCGACAGCCCGCGCGCTGAAGAGGTCATGCGCGAACTGTACGAACCGTTCAATCGCAACCGCGAAAAAATCATCGTCATGGACATTCGCAGCGCCGAGCTGACCAAGTACGCGGCCAACTGCATGCTGGCGACCAAGATCAGCTTCATGAACGAAATGGCCAACATCGCCGAAAAGCTCGGCGCCGACATCGAAATGGTCCGCCACGGCATCGGGTCCGACCCGCGCATTGGTTATCAATTTATCTACCCCGGCCTCGGTTACGGCGGCTCGTGTTTTCCCAAGGACGTAAAGGCGCTGATTCACGCCGCCACCAGCGTCGACATCGATGCGCGGGTGCTCAAGGCCGTGGAGTCACGCAACAACGACCAGAAAACCACCCTCTACAGCAAGATTTTCAATCACTTCGACGGTGCCCTGCGGGGCAAGACCTTCGCCTTGTGGGGCTTGAGCTTCAAACCCAACACCGACGACATGCGCGAAGCCCCCAGCCGGGTCTTGATGGAAGCCCTGTGGCACGCCGGTGCCAACGTCCAGGCCTACGACCCGAAAGCCATGGAAGAAACCCAGCGCATTTACGGCTCGCGCGATGACCTGACCTTGGCGGGCACCAAAGAAGCGGCGCTGAAAAATGCCGACGCCTTGATCATCGTCACCGAGTGGCAAGCGTTCCGCGCGCCGGACTTCGACCTGATCAGCCAGCGGCTCAAGCAACCGCTGATTTTCGACGGACGCAACCTGTTCGACCCACAGCGCTTGAGCAAACGTGGCTTTACCTACGTGTCCGTGGGTCGGCCGACCCATGCCGCGATTTGAAGGGGGCCGGGCCATGATCACGCTGAAAATCGTCAGGCATTACTCACCGACCTTGCTCGACGCCAACCAGGCGTACTCCTTCATCAACTTCGCCTCCATCAGCAGCTTTTTTAAACACACCCCGGGCACCGTCGCCTACTTTTGCGACGGCATGCTGATGTCAGCGTTCATGTCGCGGGTCACCGGGCGCAACGTCGGCCGGGTCAGCTTCGACTTCACTTCCATCGCTCACCCGGTGCTCGGCAGCGCCGAACAACAGGGCAAACGGGTGTATTTCGTCGGCGCCCGGCAAGACGAACTGGAGTTGTTCATCGGCAAGATCAAGGCGCGCTATCCACAGCTGATCATCGCCGGCTACCACAATGGCTACTTCGATGCGGCTCAGGCCGAAGGGATTCAGGCCGAGATCTGTCGCAGCGAAGCGAACATCCTGATCGTCGGTCTCGGCGCCGGATTGCAGGAACAGTTCGAGCAGGACGCGCAGCGATCCGGGTTTCGCGGCGTGGCCTTTACCTGTGGCGGGTTCATTCGCCAGGAGGCCATGGCCACGCGTCAGTACTACCCGGCGGCGATCAATCGCCTGCACCTGCGCGCGTTCTATCGCATGTACCGCGAGCCGCACACCATCAAGCGCTACCTCGTCGACTACCCAAGCAATTTCCTGCAACTGCTGGCGATGGTCGTTCGGCGCGAAGTCACCATCAGTGTCGGGGAATGACCATGCACATTCTGTTCATCCTCAAGGATTTCAAATCGGGCGGTGGCGTCGAGCGCGTTCAACAGCGCTTGTCCGAGCAGTTTCTCAAGGACGGCCAACGGGTGAGCTTCTTCGTCATCAATGGCGACACGCCGGACACTGAAGGCGTGCAGAGCCTCAATGACGGCGGTGGCAGCGGCCTGTGGGGGATGCTCAAATCGATCGTCCAGTTGCGCCGGTTGATTCGCCGAGAGGGCGTCACCCACCTGATTTCCGCCAAGGAGCAGGCCAACCTGTGTACGTGGTTCGCCACCCTCGGCAGCCCGTGCAAGGTCATCTATAGCCGCCACACCACCCTCGATTGCACCGAACAGAAAACCGGCCCCGCCAGCCTGCGCCTGCTCTACGCGCTGTACCTGTGTGGCAGCGGCAAGGTGGTGGCGGTGTCCACTGTGTTGCGCCAGTCGTTGGTCGACATGATGCCGTGGGGGCAGCAGCGCATCCGCTATTGCCCGAACGCGGTTATCACCGAACAACTGCTGCGCGCCGGCAAGGGCCCGTTACCCACCGAAGTCCCCCGCAATTACTGGTTGGGGCTGGGCCGGTTGGTCGAGCCCAAGGGCTTTAACCTGCTGCTCGACGCCTATGCCATGGCCCTGCATAGCGAAGCCGTGCCGGATCTGGTGATCGCCGGTGACGGTCCACTGCGCGAAGCCCTGCTCATTCAGGCAAACCGCCTGGGGATCGCGCACCGGGTGCATTTCACCGGGTTCCTGAGCAACCCCTATCCGCTGCTTAAGAACGCGCGGTTGTTCATTCTCAGCTCGGTGCACGAAGGCATGCCGACCGTGCTGATCGAGGCCCTGGCGCTGGGTACGCCGGTGCTGGCGTGCGACTGCGAGACCGGGCCTCGGGAATTGCTGGACCACGGTCGACTCGGCCAACTGGTCAAGGTCAACGACGTGCCGGCGCTGGCCGAAGGCATGCTGCAAAGCCTGTTTTTGCAGGGCCAGGTGGCGATCAACGAGGACATGATCTGCGACGCGATCCGCCAGTACACCAGCCAGTACGCCGCACAAGCGTATTACCAGGTGTGGAATCAATGAAAAAGCTACTGATTATCCTCCACGACCTCAGCGCAGGCGGGGCGGAAAAAATGATGACGCGCCTGGCCGGTGCGCTGGTGGACGCGGGCAATGACGTGACCCTGCTGATGCTCACCGGCGGCGGCCTCAACGTGGCTAACCTCGACCCCCGGGTGAAAAAGGTTGAACTGGGTAGCCCGCGCAGTTCACGGGCGGTGCCGGCGCTGGCGCGTTTCCTTCGGCAAAACCGTTTCGACGCGCAACTGGCGGCGCTGACTCACGTCAACGTGGTCGCCATCGTTGCCGCCGCGCTGTCGGGGACGCTGGCCCGGTTGCACGTCAGCGAGCGCAATGCGTTTTCCCACGACAAGCACGTCAACCCCGACCTCATGGTGCGGATCGCTTACCGGGTGGCGCCGCTGCTGTATCGGCTGATTCCCAACCCGGTGATTTGCGTGTCACGCGGCGTCGCCCAGGATTTGATCGACACCACCATTGCCCGTCGCCAGGACGTGACCATTGCCGACAACCCGGTGCTCGACAACGATTTTCGCGACAAGCCGCCGCGCCCGCCCAGCCATCGCTGGCTGCTGGAAGCGTCCAGCCCGGTGATTGTCGCCGTGGGTCGCCTGGCGCCGCAAAAAGGTTTCGACACCTTGATCACCGCGTTCGCCGCACTGCCCAATCGCAACGCGCGCCTGATCATTTTTGGCGAAGGCGGATTGCGCGATCGTTTGCTGGCGCAGGCACGTAAACTGGGCGTGGAGGATCGGATCGACCTGCCGGGGTACACCCATGACCCGTTGGCGGAAGTGGCCGCCGCCGATTGCTTCGTGTTGTCGTCGCGTTTCGAAGGCAGCCCCAACGCGCTGGTCGAAGCGCTCTCCACCGGCACGCGGGTAGTGTCGACCCGTTGCCCCCATGGCCCGCAAGACATCCTGATCAATGGCGTCGTAGCCCCTCTGGTGGCGGTCGACGACCCGATTGCACTGTCGCAGGCAATTGCCCTGCAACTCACCACCCCACGCGATGTACACCGCCAGGCCCGCCTCGATGCGGCGGCCCGGTTCATGAACGCCAGCGCGGTGAAAACCTACCTCACCGCCCTGCTCGGGAGCCCCTCGCCATGAACAGACTGGAGATCCGCTATTCCACCCTGCGTGACGGCTTCACCTTGTTCGGTGTGCTGTTTTACATCCAGGTGATTTCGTTTGTCCTTGGTTTGGGCGGCGCTTCGAGTTTCGACGACATCGACAAAGACCTCGAAGGCAACGTGACCAACCAGGTCTGCGGCTTGATCACGTTGCTGGTGCCGTTGTTTTTCTTCATTCGCAACAAGGTGTTCCTCAGTAAAAGTTTCTACCGTGGCAACTTCTTTCTGCTGCTGTTCCTGCTCTGTGTGATCGCCTCCATCGGCTGGTCGTTCGACCCGATGCTCAGCCTCAAACGCTTTGTCGCGATGATCAGCGTGGTGTTTTTTGCCGGTTTCATCGCCTACAACTACAGCCTTGAAAAAATCACCTTCATGCTCGGCTGTGCCATTGGCGTGGCGGCGTTGATCGGCTTGATTCTCGCGTTGGTGATGCCCAGTGCGGCGTTCATTTCCGGGGGGATTCGCGACGGCGCGTTCAAAGGGATCTTCATGGAGAAGAACGCCGGCGCACGGATCAATGCCATCGCGATCCTGCTGTTGCTGCCGATGATTCGCCAGCGCAACCGCTGGGCGCTGTTCTGCTCGTTTTTCTCGCTGATCGCGATCCTGCTCGCGCAGTCAGCGACCGGGGTGGTGCTGATCATTGCCGGCACCATCAGCTACGGCTATTTCCTGACGCTGATCCGGTTGCGCATGAACCGATCGCAGCTGATGTTCCTTGGTTGCACCCTGCTCTACCTGCTGGTCTGTCTTTTTCTCTACAGCAACTTCGCGGTGCTGCTGGAGATGGCGGGGCGTGACCCGTCACTCACCGACCGAACGATGATCTGGGAGCTGCTGGCACCCTTTGTCGACAGTCAATTCCTCAAGGGCTACGGCTACGGCGCCTTCTGGTCGAGCCCGGACGCGGACGCCTTCATTACCCGTTGGGGCTATATCGGCAACGCCCACAGCGGCTACATGGAAACGCTGCTCAACGGCGGCATCATCCAGCTGACCGCGCTGGGCCTGCTGCTCGCTGAAGCGCTGATCAAGCAATACCGCGCCGTGACGGCTAATCAATCCGCGCAGTTTCGCGCCAGCGCCCTAGTGATTATCGGTCTGTTCGCCGTCACCAACTACGTGGCGTATGTGATCCCCAACTACCGCTCCGCCGAGTTTCTGGTGTTCTGCACCCTGGCATTGTCATTCCGGCACCACCACGCCAAAGCGTTTGAACACTCACCGGCCACCGTGCACCACGTCCCCGCTGACGCCGCACGCCATGGCGCAGCGGCCCAGGTCATCCACAAGGAGCAACGCCCGTGCTGAATCCAGTCTCCCCAGCACCGTGTACGGTGTGCGTGGTCATCCCGATGTACAACGCCGCCGTCAGCATCCGCCAGACCCTGGACTCGCTGTGCGAGCAAACCCGGCGGCCTGATCACGTCATCGTCATCGACGACGGCTCTGGCGACGCCGGGCCGCAGATCGTTTACGACTATGTCGCGCCATTCCCCTTGACCCTGTTGCGCCAGGCCAATGAAGGCCCCGCCAGCGCGCGCAACCGCGGCGTGTTCCGCTCCGAAGAAACCTTTATTGCATTCCTCGATGCCGATGATCAGTGGCACCCGCAAAAGCTGGAAAAACAGTTGGCGCTGTATGAAGAGCTCTGCCGCCTCGGGCACTCGGTGGGGCTGATTGATTGCGACGTGTTGATCGAGTACAGCGACGGCACCCGGCAAGTCGAAGAGCGGCACAAATGCGGCCGGCACTTCGACGATTTCATTCACGCCAACATCGTCAACGGCACCTCGGCAGTGCTGGTGCTACGCGAAGTGGTGACTGCACTCGGCGGGTTCGACCCGTCGCTGCACTTTGCCGAGGACCGCTTGCTGTGGACGCGGATCGCCGAGTACTGGGAAATCCGCACGGTGCCGCAGGTGCTGGTCCGGCGCGAGATCAACAGCAACAACATCACCGCCCAGCCGAAAAAGTACTACCCGCACAAGGTCAAGTTCATCGAGCTGTACCTGGCGCGTTATGGCGCCGTACTGAGCCGCCAGCAGCGCATCGATTTCGTGCTGGCCAACCATGCGGAATTTCTCGACTCGTTTTCTCGACAAGGTCTGCATTCGCAGGTGATCAGCGTATACCGCAGCATGTTTGAACATTCCTGGCAGACGCTGTTTTTCTGCCGTGGCAAACAGACCCTGCGCTACCTCTATGCGCGGGCAAAAACCTTGCGCAAGGCAGCCGAGTCGACCACCGCTCATTGATCCGGTCCCGCTCCCATGGCCAATCATCGTCTGGTTACATTGATCTGGATCTTCACCGAGAAATTCGGCCTGATCTTCCTGTCCATGATCACGTTTGTCGTGTACGCCCGATTGCTGTCCCCGGCAGAACTGGGGGTGGGCACGGTCATCATCGCCATCGTCGAATTGATCGGACTGATTTACTCCTCGGTGCTGGAAGATCCGCTGGTGCGGCTTGAGCGACTGGAGGACAAACACATCGCCACGGCGTTCTGGGCTGCGGTGCTGGTGAGCCTGGCGTCCATCGTCGTCATCACCGGCGCGGCCCTGCTGTACACGCCCTCCCCGGTGCTGCAATGGATGATGGCCATCGCCTCGGTGAAGATCCTGTTCACCATGATGGCCAGGGTCTATGTGGCGCAAATGCGCCGCAGCGGCAACTTCAAGATGCTCGCCTCCCGTACGTTGCTGGGCAAGGTCGTGGGCGGCGTTGCCGGTGTGGCGGTGGCGCTTCTGGGGTTGGGTGCCTGGGCGGTGATTGCCCAGGCCGTGATCATGGAATTGGTCTCGATCATCGTGTTGATGCTCGGCGAGCGACGGCGCATACCGTTCCTCATCGACGGTCCGTTCCTGCGTGAACTGTTGAAGGCTGGCACGCCGGTGGCGATCAACGCACTGAGTTCACAAACGCTGCAACGCGGGGTCACCGTGGTCCTCGGCATGACCGCCGGCGCCAATGCGGTGGGCATGTTCAACATGGCGATGCGCATCATCGACCTGCCGCGTAGCGCGATCTATAACGGCCTGATGAGCTACGCGCTGCCGGTGTTTGCCCGGCGCAGCGCCGAACCAACGCGGCTGCTGGGGATCATCGGTGACTCGACCGCCGTCAGCGGCTTCCTGCTGACGCCACTGTTCATCGGCATCGCCCTCACGGCGCAGGACTTGATCCTGCTGATCTTCGGCGCCAAGTGGGCCGAGGCCATTCCGATGCTGCAAGTGCTGGCCTGCACCGCCGCCATCGGCAACACCGCCATGTATGCAACCACCGCGCTGGTGGCGGTCAACCGCAGCCACCTGACGATCAAGGCCGAAGTGGCAACCACTTTGCTCGCGCTGGCGCTGGTCTACGGTTTCGGCAATCTCTATGGCGGCATGGCCGCGGCGCTGGCGCTGCTGGCGCGGATGCTGGTGATCACGCCGCTGCAAATCCGTGGGCTGAACACCGCCATCGGTTATGGCTGGCGGCGCTTCCTCGACTCCAATTACCGCAGCGTGATCGCCTCGCTGGTCATGGCCGCGACCGTCCTGTTCGTGTCACCACGGCTGGGTTTCCAAGGTTACCTGCACCTGATCTGCACCATCGTTGTCGGCGCACTGAGCTACGCCGTGGCCTATAGCGTGTTGCACCCGCGCTGGCCGCAAGAATTCAAAACGGTTTTCACCGCTCGCTGAATTCAGTCCCTGAGACAGGAAGACCTCACCATGCGCAAAACTACGCTGATCACTGGCGGGGCCGGCTACATTGGCTCCCATACCGCCCTGGCGCTCATCAATGCCGGGCACCACGTGGTGGTGCTCGACAACCTGTGCAACAGTTGTCGAGAGTCCATCGCGCGCCTTGAGTTGTTAACCCATACCCGGGTCGACTTCATCAATGGCGATATCCGCGACTCGATCCTGCTCGACGACCTCTTCAGCCGCTACGACATCGACGCCGTGGTGCATTTCGCCAGCCTCAAATCCGTCGAGGAAAGCGTGCGCAAGCCGCTGGACTACTACGCCAACAACGTTGCCGGCACGCTCAACCTGTGCCGGGCGATGGGCCGCAACAACGTATTCAAACTGGTGTTCAGCTCCTCGGCCACGGTGTACGGCGAGCCCACACGCTCACCGATTGCCGAAGATTTCGGCACCGGGAAACCGGTCAATCCTTACGGTCGAACCAAGCTGATGATCGAGGAATTGCTCGGTGACCTGTGCCACTCCGATCCGCGCTGGAGCATCGCCCTGCTGCGCTACTTCAACCCGATTGGCGCCCACGAAAGCGGAATGATCGGCGAAGACCCGAACGGTCGCCCGAACAATTTGTTGCCGTGCCTGACCCAAGTCGCGATTGGCCGCATGCCGGAACTGACGGTGTATGGCTGTGACTACCCCACGGTTGATGGCACCTGCG
The DNA here is from genome assembly GCF_057128725.1 of Pseudomonas oplopanacis. Lineage (NCBI taxonomy): Bacteria > Pseudomonadati > Pseudomonadota > Gammaproteobacteria > Pseudomonadales > Pseudomonadaceae > Pseudomonas > Pseudomonas oplopanacis. The sequence goes on from NZ_JBSKHV010000001.1 coordinate 183,500, forward strand.
TGCGCGACTACATCCATGTGGTCGACCTTGCCAACGGCCATCTCAAGGCGCTGGAGGTGTTGGACAATCAAGGCGGGGTCAACTCCTGGAACCTCGGCACCGGGATTGGCTACAGCGTGCTGCAGATCATTCACAGTTTCGAGGACATCACCGGCATCACCATCCCCTACCGCTTCGCCCCGCGCCGCGAAGGTGACATCGCCAAATTCTGGGCCGACCCGAGCAAGGCCGTGCGTGATTTGGGCTGGAGCGCGGAGCGTGATCTGGAGCAAATGATCGTCGACACGTGGCGCTGGCAGTCGTGCAACCCGCAGGGCTATCAGTCGGACTTCGGAAGGCCAGCCCTGTCTGCGGTGAAGTGATGCGGGGGCTCAAGGAAGGCTTATTGCTCGTGCTGTTGTCGGTTTCGCTGGCGTGCAACGCGGCGCCGGCTCCACCCACCACCGGGTTGGTACTGTGGCTGGATGCAGATGACGCGTCGACAGTGATCGCCGATGCGCAGAACCGTGTTCAGCGCTGGCGGGACAAGTCCGGCAAAGCCAATGACGCGGCAGTGGACGGTGCGGCCGTCGCCGCTCGACCGCTGCGGGTGGCCGACGGCATCAATGGCCATCCGGTGGTTCGGTTCAATGGCGGCTCCGCGTTTCTGGGCAAAGGCCTGCGCACCGCCAAAGGCCCGGTGACGCTGCTGATTGTCTCCCGTCGCTTGCCTGAACACGCCGGGGCCGACCCGTGGCAGCGACTGTTCAGCTCGCGGCCGATCAGCGCCGACAACGATAACGTGCTGCCGAACTTCGCCATCAGCCTGTCGCAACCCAGCGCCTACGAACCGACGGTTTCAGTGCTGGAGCTCAACGACGTGCCGATTGGCCCGTATGGGGTCGGGCGTAATGCGCTGGGCAGTGACGAAAACTTCCACGGCGACATTGCCGAAGTGCTGGTCTATGACCGTCCGTTTGCCTCCCTCGCCGAACGCCAGCGAGCCTTCCAATACCTGGCGACCAAATGGTCTGTCGCCATCCCCAAGTCGGCTGATACCTGGACGCGAGTCGGCCCGCTGGGGGCATTGCCCGTTCTCACCAACGCCAACCTGCCGTTGTCGGACCAGGCCAACGCCGGCCGCTGGGTGTTCGACCCTAAACTCTCCGACGACTTCAACGGCACCAGCCTCGACCCCGCGCGCTGGCACGTCAACGATGCCAGCGGTACCGATTCGCTCGGGCGCAAACCGGCGCTGTTCACCCCGCAAAATGCGTCGCTGGGCAACGGCAACCTGAACATCGTTTTTCGCAAGGAAACCTTGCCGCAGAAATACGTCCAGCTGGGCTATAAGGACTACAGCTCCGCCATGGTCCGCACGATTGATCGCGGGTTCTACGGCTACTACGAATCACGCGCAAAACCCATGAACTCAGCCGGTTCCAGCGCCTTCTGGCTGGCCTGGACGGGCATTCCCGATAACGCCACGGAAATCGATATCTTCGAAATCGGTGGCAAAACCAAGAACGGTACTTTCGACCGTTTGTACAACATGAACGCCCATCTCTGGGCCACGCCGCAAAGCACCGAACATGTCGCCAACGGCAGCACCTGGATCAGCCCGTGGCGTTTGGCGAGTGCCTTTCATGTCTACGGCTTCGACTGGCAATCCGACACCTTGCGCTGGTACGTCGACGGCGTGCTGGTCAGGGAATCGAAGAACACGAATTTCTTCTTTCCGATGCAGATCGTCTTCGACAGCGAAGCGTTTTGGGAGTGGTTCGGCGTGGTCGACGATGCCGACTTGCCGTCCACGTTCCGGGTCGATTACGTCAGGGTCTGGCAACGCAGCCAATAATGACGGCGCGGCCTGACCGCTCCCTAAATCATCGGCGAAGCACTGACCACCCGCAGTGCCAATCCTTCGAACGCATCCAGCGTGATGGTGAACTCACCCTCAGGCGTGAGATCCCCTTCCACCCGCTCATTGATGATGTCGACCACCGGCCCCGGCGCAATGTTGGGCAGGTGCAGAGTTTCCGTGATCGGCGTGGAACCGAAGTTCAGCGCAGTGATTTGCGTGCCTTTACCAGCCGGTAATTCGTGAACCATGACCAGCAGCCCCGGATGCTCGACATCCGGAATCAGGATCTGCCGACTGGCGGCAATGTCGTAGGCGCGGCGTGCGGCGAGGATCCGCTTGAGTTGCGAGACGAACGAATCCGGGTCCTTCAATTGGCTGGTCAGGCTGCCGTACAAGGTTTTCGGTCGCGGCATCTGCCCGGCTGAAAACTCTGTTTCAGGGTTGAGGTCGACCAGATCGTAGGCACCGCGATGAATCCAGCGGGTGTCGCCGTCGTGCATCAAATGCGCGACCTGTTCGGCCGGCAACGGCAGCGCACCGACCAAGTCCCAGCCAGACAATGCGAACACACCGGGCTGCATGGCGTTGTACATTACCAACAGTAAATGCACCTGACGAATCTGCTGGATGTCCGCCGCGGTGATCGCGTCGAGATCACGAATCCCCAGCGCCGCCGTGATGATGCTGGCGGTGGTGCAGGACACGCCGTTGGTGACGAACTTCAGATTGTACGGCGCGTGTTCCCCGGCCAGGCGTTCGTACATCTGTTCGCGGATGTGCTCGCGCAGGATGTTGCCGGGGAAGGTCTGGCCCTGATAGAGGAAATTGTCGTGGGCGTGCAGCGTCCAGAAATGCACCAGTTCGAGGGTCAGTTCGTCGTGGTTTTGCAAGGCGTGGATCAACGAACCGGGGTCGATGCCGAGGCTGTGCATCTGCCGCAGCATCAGGCGCAGGAACTCGGTATCGCCCATCAGCAACGCGTGCTGGTAGGCCGGTCGGGTGATGAAATCGTATGAGAGATCCGCACCGCCGTGGGACATGGCGGCGATGTCGTCGACGGTCAGGTTGAGTTCCTGGAAGCTGAAACCGCCGGCCTTGCGGATCGCCCCGGCCAACAACTGGTTGCCGGTGATCGACAGCGGATGGCTTTCCGACCAGGCGGTGCCGTCGAGTTTGCGTTCGACGCCGAGAAAACCGTTGGCATCCAGACGCAGGATTTTTGCGCCCATCACGTCGATGGCATGCAGCGCGTCGCCGATGATCATCTGCTGCGCAGCGAAGGTCGGGTCCAGCCAATTCAGCGAGGGCTGCCCTTCCTTGAAGTAATGCAAATAGACCCAGCGGCGCGGCTTGCCGTCGACGCCCACCACAACCGGTGTCGCGCTCCAGTCGGTTTCCTTGACCCCGGGCTCGAAGAAGATCACCCGCTGCAACTGGCCGACGATGTAGTGCTTGTCGCGCAGCACATCGACCTGCGCAGGGCTGAGGTTTTGCGCATCGCGGCCCTCAGCGATGTCGGGCAGCAACAGCCAGTCTTCTTCGCGGATTTCCACCATGTGGTAGAGGCCGGGATAGTCCTCATACGCCATCTCGGCCAGGCGAAAATCCGCGCCTTTGCCGGTGTGCGACGGGATCACGTCATCAATGATCACTGCGTTGTGCGCGGCGGCCATGCGCACCAGCGCCTGTAACTGCGCCTCGGTGCCCAGCTGCGGGTCGATGTCGAAGCTGATACGGTCGAAATTACCGTCAATTGTCGGCGTGCGTTCGGTACCCGTCAGGCCACCGGACATTTTCAGCGGGCCGTTGTGGATGCCCTGGATGCCGATTCTCGACAGCGCATGCCACAGGGTTTCATCGCCCAGGGCTTCCAGCACGGTGCCGTTTTCCCGGGTGACGATGGACGCCGGGTACGCGGTGAACCACACCGACGCCAGCGCCGACGCATCGCGCGGCCGGGTATGCGCATACGGTTGCTGCCACAAACGGCCCTGCCCCGAATAGAGCCTGGCCCGCTGCCGGGCGGCGTGCAGCATGGATTGTTCAACCAGCCAGATCACATGGTTCTTGTCCGCTGCGGTCATAAAAACAATCACCTGTCATTGAAGTCAGTGGTGCGAGGCCCGTGTTCGTGTGGCGTCGCTCGTTTTTATATGAGGCCCTGTGGTGCGATTCGTTGCATTGCCCGGCGAACGCTATCAAGTAGAAGGTATCGCCGCCGATACAATGAAAGCGTCATGGATACGGCGTACGGTGTCCGGCATCGAGCGTCTTATCGCTCTCACTTGCGAGCGTCCCTCGCCAAGGAAGCACAATGATCAATGTTTCAACTTCAACGAATGTGGCGATGTCGGCCTACGCGGCTGCCGTCGATTCGAAGTCTGCCAATACCCGGCAGCAGGTCGCTCAAGACGACACGGCGCAGGCCAAGGCCTCGAACACCGATTCGGTGAGTCTCTCCAGCACCTCCACCGATTACAGCAGCTCGATCGTCGGCAATGCGCCGTACTTTCCGGTGCGCGCGGGAATGAATGACGATGCGCTGGTGCTGGGTGCGTCCAAGCCGGGCGCAGTCTCCAGTTCCAAGGACAAGACCTTCCCGGAAGTGGCCGCCGATGCGCGCAAGCGCATGGATGAAAAATACGCGCAGATGACCGCCAGCGGCAAGCCGTACGCCAAGACCGATGAAGACCGTAATGCGCTATTCGGCGACCTTGATCGCCGCTCGCTGAACGCCGTCGCCACCAACGAAGGCGGCAAGTTCAGCGCTGACGAACAAGCCTCGGCCCAGGCCTTGATGCGCCAGCAGGGCCGTCTCGCCACCGGTTATTACAGCGGCCCGGCGGACCAGGAAAAAAACTGGAAAGACCCGTTCGCCAACGACCCGGTCGCCCGCGCCCATGCGGCCCTGGATTTTCTCGACAACATGAGCCCCGAAGAAAAGAACACGCCGCAATGGCTGACCCAGCATTTGTCGCTGGAAGCGGTATTGAACCAGGGTGGTGGTTCGGATCCGACGGAGAAAAAGTCCGGGCATTTTCACAACCTGGCTGAAATCCTCGCGGGTGTGGTGACGGATGGGTCGGACCAGAAAAAAGCCGACGATGCCAAGACTGACGATCCGGCTGCTGTCATCCTGGCCAAGCTTCAAACGAATGTGTCAGTCGATCTAAAAGCCAACTGACACACCACCCCCCTGTGGGAGCGAGCCTGCTCGCGAAAGCGGTGTGTCAGTTGATGTGAATGTCGACTGATACTCCGCTTTCGCGAGCAGGCTCGCTCCCACAAGGGAACTGCGGTGGCTGTACTATTCAGGCAGCAGAAGTTGACGTTCGCGAGAAGGCAATGCGATTGCCAGTGCCAGAACGATCAACCCCGCCGCCACCGCAAACGTCACCCGCATGCCATTACCGGCAAACACCGCGCCCATCGCTGATGCCCCCGTGATCAACCCCAGATTGCGCGACAGACTGAGCAACCCGGCAATCACCCCGCGCTGATCGGCGCTGACACCGCTCATGACCAAGGTGTTATTGGCCGCCTGAAACAGCGCATAACTGCCAGTGATCACCGCGATGGGGACGACATAGCCCGGCACACCAAAACCCGCCGGCATGATCGCCAATACCCCGGCGCCCAACGCCAGGGTCGCCAGCCCGAACACCGTCATGCGCTGCGCCCCGAATCGATCCACCAGACGCCCCGCCGGCACCCCGCCCAGCGCCGCCACCAGCGGACCGACCGACAGGGTCAACCCGACCAGCGCGGCGTTCAGCCCCAGCGTGCCCGAGAGATAAAACGGCCCGACCACCAGCGTCGACATCATCACCGTCGACACCAATGCACTCATGCCCAGGCTCGCACTCAGCCCTCGTTCACGGAACAGCGCCAGCTTGATCAAGGGCGACGTGGATCTAGCCTCGACCCACAGGAAAACTCCACCACCGACACCCGCAACCAGCAGCAACCCCCAATCACCCAACGTCATGGCCAGCGCATACGCGCCAAGCGTCAGCGCCAACAGCAGCGTCCCCGGAAAGTCGAAACCACTGCGCCGAGCCACAGGCCGATCCGCCGGCAAACAGCGGTAAGCCAGTACAAAATTCAAAACACCCAACGGCACATTGACCAGAAAAATCGTCTGCCAGCCGAACCCTGAAATCAGCACACCGCCCAACGAAGGTCCCAGCGTGGTGCCCATCGCCGACATCGTCCCCAGCAACCCCATGGCGCTGCCGGTCTGCGCTTTCGGCACCGTATCGGCGACAAACGCCACGGTCAGCGCCAACATGATCGCCGCACCCAGACCTTGCACGGCACGCGCCGCAATCAGCCAGCCCAGCGAAGGCGCGAGCCCACAGGCCAGCGACGCCAGGGTGAAAACCACGATCCCGCTCAACAACAAGCGTTTGCGACCGATCAAGTCACCGAGTCGTCCAACGCTGACAATCAACGTCGTGATCGCCTGCAGGTACGCCAGGACTATCCACTGCACGTCCTGAAACGCTGCATCAAAGGTCTGAGCCAACGTCGGCAATCCGGCATTGGCGATGCTGGTGTCGAGGGAAGGCATCAGCATCGACAGCGAAAGGCTGGCGAGCGCCCAGCGGACCGGGGCGGAGGACGTGAGGGTTTTCATGGGCTGGCCACTTCTGAAAGATTGGCTTTCAGCGTATGCGCGCCGCTGACATGGCGGAAGACGCAGCGTTTGCACTTGATACCTGCACGCAACGCCATGTCACCGCCAAGGCGTGCTAACGTTCAGCCATGACCATGCCCGATCTGAACCTGCTGATTACCCTCGATGCACTGCTCGCTGAAGGCAGCGTCGCGCGCGCCGCGCAACGCTTGCGCCTGAGCCCGTCGGCGATGAGCCGTGCGCTGGCGCGTTTGCGCGAAACCACCGGCGATCCGCTGCTGGTGCGCGCCGGCCGTGGGCTGGTGCCAACACCGCGAGCGCTGGAACTGCGCGAACAGGTCAGCCAACTGGTGCAGCACGCCGAAGCGGTGCTGCGCCCGGCCGAGCAACTCGACCTCAAGCACCTGACCCGCACCTTCACCCTGCGCACCAGCGACGGCTTCGTCGAAAACTTCGGCCCGGCACTCATCGCCCGTCTCGGCGAGCAAGCGCCCGGCGTGCGTTTGCACTTCCTGCAGAAACTCAACAAGGACAGCGCGCTGCTGCGTGACGCAAGCGTCGATCTGGACACCGGCGTGGTCGGCGACACCACCAGCCCGGAAGTGCGCACCCGTGCGTTGTTCAAGGATCGCTTTATCGGCGTGGTGCGCGCCGGCCATGGGTTGAGCGAGGGCGAGATCACGCCCGCCCGTTACGCCTCGGGTCGGCACATCCTGGTCTCGCGACGCGGGCGCGACAGCGGGCCGATGGATGATGCGTTGCAATCACTGGGGCTGGCGCGAGACATCGCCACCATCGTTGGCGGCTTTTCCGCTGCACTGGCACTGGCCCGCGCCTCGGACCTGATCGCGACCGTGCCCGAACGGCACACGCAAAACCTGCGTGCCGGTTTGCACAGTTTCCTACTGCCGATCCCGACGCCGCCGATCACGATCTCCATGCTCTGGCACCCGCGTATGGATGCGGACTCGGCGCATCGGTGGTTGCGCGACTGCGTTCGTGAGGTGTGTGCGCAGGCTCAATAGCCCTCACTTCGACCAGACCGCTTGCGGAACACACACCACCCCCTCGAACAACAACCGTGCGGTGCGCATCAACCCGCACCCGGCCAATTGCCCTTCCTTCAGGCGCAATTCCACGGTGAACTCGCCGGTGGGATGCTCAATCGACAACCGTCGCACGTCGCCCTCGCCAACGCTGGCCAGCCCCGTCGCCACCGTATCCTCGATCAAACACGCCGCGGCGACACTGACCGCACCGAATACGCCGATGCTGGTGTGGCAACGATGCGGAATGAAGCTGCGGGTACTCAGCGCCCCACCCGCTTGCGCCGGCGCCACCAGGCACATTTTTGGCACGTTACGCTGGCGTACATCGCCAAGATTCATGAGCGGTCCGGCTTGCAGGCGGATGGCTTCGAGACGGGCCTTGAGTTCGACGTCAGCGTCCAGTTGTTCGGGGCTTTCATAGCCGCTGCAACCCAGCGCCTGGGCGCGGATCAGCACCACCGGCATGCCATTGTCGATGCACGTGACGTAAACCCCGTCGAACATATCCAGGGCATTGCCGGTCGGCAGCAACGCACCACAACTGGAGCCGGCGACATCCTCAAACTCGACGATCAGCGGCGCGGCATGCCCCGGCACGCCATCAATCCGCGCATCGCCTGAGTAGCGCACGCTACCGTCCGGTGTGGGGACATGCGCGACGGCGATCTGTCCGGTGTTTTCCATGAAGATTCGCACCGGGGTTTCGTCGCCGGTCACGGCCACCAATCCACGTTCGATGGCGAACGGGCCCACCGCGGCCAGGATGTTGCCGCAGTTCTGCCCGTAATCGACGCGGGCCTCTTCGACCAGTACCTGGGCGAACAGATAATCGACGTCCGCCTCGGCGCGCGAAGAAGGTTTGATGATCGCGACTTTGCTGGTCAGCGAATCGCCGCCGCCGAGGCCATCGATCTGACGTTTGTCCGGCGAGCCCAAGACGGCCAGCAGCACTTGATCACGCAGCGCCGGCTGATCGGGCAAATCGTCCGCCAGAAAATACGCGCCCTTGGACGTGCCACCGCGCATCAGCAGGCACGGAATACGGGTTTGTCCCATGGTCAGTCTCCGAGTTCGTCGAGGCTGTCGACATAGCGCAAACCCTTCTCTGCCAACCGGCCACGCATGTTGTAGATATCCAGGCCCAGTTCGCCCCTGGCCAGGCGCAACGCCTTCTGTTCTTCCAGGTCGGCACGGGCGCGGCTGGCGTCAACCACCTGCGGCACTTCGGCGCGACGCACAATGACTACGCCGTCATCATCGGCCACCACCACATCCCCCGGATTGACCAACTGACCGCCACACACCAGCGGCAGGTTGACCGAGCCCAGGGTCTCTTTGATCGTGCCTTGGGCACTGATGGCGCGGGACCACACCGGGAAGCCCATTTCACGCAGCGTATGGGTGTCGCGCACACCGGCGTCGATCACCAGGGCACGCACGCCATGGGCCTTCAGCGACGTGGCCAACAGGTCGCCAAAGTAGCCATCGGTGCACGGTGAACTGGGGGCAACCACCAGGATGTCGCCGGGCCGGCATTGCTCCACCGCCACATGGAACATCCAGTTATCGCCCGGTGCGACGAGCACCGTGACCGCCGAACCGCTGATGACAGTGCCCTGTTGGATCGGTGTGATCGACGAGGCCAGCAAGCCCTTGCGCCCCTGCGCCTCATGAATGGTCGCGACGCCAAAACGTCCGAGTTCATCGACCAGCGATGCCTCGGCCCGAGTGATGTTGCGCAGCACAATGCCGGTTTTTCCGATGTGCTCGCTCATCCGAGGTTCTCCGTCACACGGGGGAAGATGCTCTGGTAGCCCTCGCCATAAATGATGTTGCGGGTCGAGGTGATCCCGACGTTACGTTTGGCTTGCACGCCACGTTGCAGCGCGACACGGGTGTAGTACTCCCACAAATGTTCCTGACCGGCCATGCACTGGATCGCCGCGTACTTTTTGTCCCAGACATCGGTGATGTCCAGCAACACGTCCGGGCGCCATTCGCACTGCTCTGGCTGGTGCGGTTCGAAGCTGTAGACCGGTGGCGCGCCGACGATTTTCTCGCCCGGTTTGTAGCCCTCGGCCTGGGCGATGATGCGTGCCTCTTGCGTCAGGTTCATGGCCAGTGGGTGATCGTAGTTGTAAGGGTCTTTCAGCGAATGGCTGAGGACGAATTCCGGCTGGACCCGGCGAAACACATCGGCCAGGCGGAACAGCGTGTCCTTGTCGGCGCGCATCGGGTAGTCACCGATGTCGAAGAACTCGACGCTGGCGCCGAGAATGTCGGCGGCGGCCTGTGCTTCTTCGCGGCGTGCGTCCTTGACCTTCGATTCGCTCATGTCGCCCTTGCGCCAGAGCTTGGCCGACTCACCGCGCTCGCCGAACGACAGGCAGACGATGTGCACGTTGTAGCCCTGCTGCGCATGCAGTGCGATGGCACCGCCCGCACGCCAGACGAAATCGGCAGAGTGTGCGCTGACGACCAGCGCGTTTTTGGATGACTCGATCATTGCGGGTGCTCCTCCTGCGTGTCGAAAGAGCATCGCACCGGGGCCCATCGGTGGAGTAATGCGTTCGAGTGTTCGAGGTATGCGTTTTTTTTATTGCCTCCCCTCAAGCACAGAGGCATAGTCCGGCGAAACGTGGACCCGTCGAGCATGAACCCATGGAAACCCCTGAACTTCCCAGCCTGATGCACGTGCGCGCCTTCGTCCGGGTGGCTGATCACGGCAGTGTTTCCAGGGCGTCGGTGGCGCTGTTTCGCGCGCAGTCGGTGGTCACCCGCTCGATTTCCGAGCTGGAGGCGCGGTTGGATGTGCCACTGTTCGAACGGCACGCCAACGGCATGCGCTTGACCGATTTTGGCGAACGCCTGTTGCCCCGCGCACGGCGGGTGCTGGCGGAACTGGACAGCGTGCCGAAGTTGCTGGGCGCCGGCGACAAACTCGCCGTGGAGCCGTTGTATCTGTTCCAGGCCCGACGCCTGCAAGTGTTCGTCAAACTCTGTGAAACCCACCACATGCAAACCGTGGCCAGCCTGTTGGGCCTAAGCCAGCCGGCGGTCAGTTCGACGCTCAAGGTGCTGGAAAGCGGTTGCGGCCAGAGCCTGTTCGAGCGCACGCCTCGCGGGTTGCAGCCGACCCGGGCCAGTCATGAAATCCTCTTTCCGATCCGCCGGGCGTTGAATGAACTGCGTCATCTGGACACCGACATCACCGCCATTCGTGGGGCATTGCAAGGCGTGGTGCACGTCGGCGCCCTGCCCTTGGGCCGCACGCGCATCCTGCCCGAAGCGATTGTGCGCCTGGTGGCCGAACACCCCGGCATTCAGGTGATCACCAACGAGAGCCCGTTCGATTTGCTGGCGACGGAACTGCGCGCCGGCGATGTGGATTTCATTTTTGGCGCCTTGCGCTCGGCAGCGTACGCCAGCGATCTGGTCGGCGAGTCGCTGTTCACCGAAGACATGGTGGTGTTGGCGCGACGTGATCATCCGCTCGCCACGCAAACGGATTTGCATCAGGCGCTCGGCGCCACGCAATGGGTGCTGCCGCGTGCCGGCTCGCCCGCCAGAAAGATGCTTGATGACTGCTTCACCGGGTTCGGCATCGCCGCCCCACGGCCCGTGGTGGAGAGTGCCGACATGGCGATCATTCGCGGGCTGTTGCTGCGCTCGGACATGCTCGCGGCGGTGTCCGCCCATCAACTCGAACAGGAAATTGCCTCCGGCGAGCTGTGCATCCTGCCGCTGCGGCTGCCACAGACCACCCGCGCCATCGGCCTGACCTACCGCAACGCCAGCCTGCATTCACCGGTGGCTCAGGCGTTGATGGAGATGATCCGCCGGGTGATTCGCGAGGAAGCGACCGAGGTCCGACAGGGGTTTGTCGGTGACTGAGTAATCGCCATCGTGAGCAGGCTCGCTCCCACATTTGATCTTCGTCTTACACAGATTTTGTGTTCACTGAAGATCTACTGTGGGAGCGAGCCTGCTCGCGAAGACGGCAGCCCATCAAACGATGAGCCATCAGCCTGTCGTCAGAGCAAGCTCAGCGGATAGCTGATGATCAAGCGGTTCTCATCAAACTCATTGGTGCTGTAATCGCGACGAATACTGGAATTACGCCATTTGACGTTGAAGCTTTTCAACGGGCCGCTTTGCACGGTGTAGGCCAGTTCCGACTCACGCCCCCACTCCTTGCCGTCAGTGACGGTGCCAGTGTGGATGTTGTCGCCACTGATGTAACGGTTCATCAGCGTCAAGCCAGGCACGCCCAGTGCGACAAAGTTGTAGTCATGACGCAACTGCCAGGATTTCTCCCGGGCACTGTCGTAACTGCTGTTGTAGCTGTCGTTGGCCAGGGTGCCGCCGCTGGTGCCGTTGACCCGCATCCACGCATCATCGCCCGTGAGTTTTTGCAGCCCGACGTAGAAGGTACTGCCGCCATACTTGGCCGAGAGCAGCGCCGATGCCGTGCGGTTATCCAGATCACCCGCGCGGGCGCTGCCGTCTTCACTGCCCCAGAAATAGCCCAGGTTCGCGCCGAGGGTCCAGTCCCCCAGTGGCTGACTGTGGACGATTTGCAGGTATTGCTGCTGGTAGATGTCCTTGAGTTGCGCGTTCCACACACCGATCATCGTGCGTTTGTCGTTGAAACTGTATTCACCACCGACAAAGTTGAAACGATCAGAGGTGAACGCGGTTTTGCCCTGCATGAACATGTCTTCCATGCTCGCGTCGTTGCGTGGGCTGTTCTGCCGGAACTGACCGCCGTACAGGCTCAGGCCAGCCAGTTCCTGCGAGGTGACCTGCCCGCCCTGAAAGGTTTGTGGCAACGAACGGCCATCGTCGGAACGCAGGATCGGCAGCACCGGCATCCACTCGCCGACCTTCACTTCGGTCTTGCTCACTTTCATCTTCCCGGCCACCGCCAGCCGACCGAAGTCATCGGCGGGACGTCCGTCGCTGCCAATCGGCAGCAACTGCGTACCGCCCGTGCCTTTGCCGCCATCCAGCTTGACCGACAGGAGGCCGAGCGCATCGACGCCAAAACCCACCGGCCCCTGAGTGAACCCTGAACGCGCATCGAGGATGAAGTTCTGCGTCCACTCCTCAGCCTTGCCCTGCGGGTACGCGGGGTTGGTGAAGTTGCGGTTGATGTAGAAGTTGCGCAGGTTCAGGTTGGCGCTGGCGTCTTCGAGAAAACCGGCCGCCGAACCCGCCAACGGAAATGCCGAGGCCATGGCGAAGGTGCAGGCGATACGAGGGTTGACCGTGATTTTCATTGTTATTGTTTTCCGATTTTTGGGTAAAGAAAGGCCCTGCGCCCGCCGAAGCCGGGCACAGTGAGATCCAACAGAAAAAGTGCAAGGGGCGGCCCGGGAGGAGCCGCGAGAATGTCGGCGCGATCAGCGCGGTGCTTTACCCGCCACCGAATAGAGCACTTGCTGATTGCGGGTTTTCATGAAGTCTTCCAGGCTTTGCCCACGCATGGCTGCGTAGACGTGCAGGTTGGGAATGCCCAGCACCGCTGCGAGTTTTTCCAGCACAAAGAAGATCGCCCCGTAGTGGATCAGCCCGCGCCAATCACGGCGACGCAGCAGATCGCGCTCTTCGTCGCTCAAGGCGCTTTCATCGAACAGCGCCTCGGGCGCATCGAGAAAACGCTGACGCCACTCGGGCTCGATCATGCGGTGCAGAAACTTGTTCAGGCGATAACCCTTGGCGCTGCGTTCCAGGGTGAACGGGTACGTCCCTTGCAGTTTCTCGATACCGGCCAATTGGTGTTGCATGTGCTGCACGTGACGCGCGTTGACGTCGGCAGGCACTGGTTGATCCTGGTTTTCCAGGAGCAAGGTGGCGATGCCGGTCATCGACGGCAGGTAATAATCCTGGTGCAGGTTTTTCACCGTGGCCGACAACGCGCCGCGCATGATCAGCCAGGTGATCACCTCCGAGCCTTCCATCCCGCCCAGGGTGGCGTACTCGGCGTGGGTCATTTCGGTCAGGCGCACCGGTTCGTTGACCAGCAGATCGATGAACTGCGCGTCCCACTCCGGGTTATTGAACCCGCAGCGCTCGCCATGCACCTGATGCGATACGCCGCCGGTGGCGACGATCGCGACCTTCAAGTCTTCAGGGTAGCTTTCGATGGCCCGGCGCAGGGCCTGGCCCAGCTTGTAGCAGCGCAACGCACTGGGAATCGGGAACTGCAACACGCCCACTTGCAGCGGCACGATCTGCACCGGCCAATCCGGCTCGCACGGCAGCAGCGCCGACATCGGCGAGAAGAAGCCATGGTCCAGTGGCTTGTCGCGGAAGAAACTCATGTCGAACTCATCGGCCATCAGACTCTGACCGATGTGTCGCGACAGGGCCGCATGCCCGCCAACCGCAGGCAACGAACGTGGATTGCCGCCCTCGTCGGCGACCTCGTAACGCTCATCGACCCCAAGGGAGAACGCGCCATAGTGGTCGAAGAAAAACGAGGTCACATGGTCGTTGAAGATGTAGAACAGCACGTCGGGTTGCTGCTCTTTGAGCCAGACCTTGATCGGTTCGAAGCCTTCGAAAATCGGCGCCCAGGCCGCCTCGTTCTGTTTGTCGTGATCGACAGCGAAGCCGATGGTGGGAGTGTGTGAGACCGCGAGGCCACCGATGATGCGTGCCATGACAAATTCCTGTGTTTGAAAGAGATTATTGCGCCAGCAAGGCCCGGTTCACCCGGCGCCGTGCATGACCGTTGGCCAGGATCGCCAGCGCGGCGATAAAGGCCGGCACGCTCAACAGGGCGAACAGCAACGGCAGACCCAAGCCGAGGCTGAGCACCGCCCCCCCGATGAGAGAACCAAAGATAGCCCCGAAACGCCCGATGCCCAGCATCCAGCTCACCCCGGTGGCGCGGAAAGCGGTCGGGTAATAACCCGGCGCGAAGGCGTTGAGCCCGGTCTGCGCACCGCTCATGCAGAACCCCGCCGCGACCACGCCGATGGCCAGCAGGCTCGACTCAAGACTGAAGGCCCCCAGCAGCAGAATGAACACACCGCCCAACGCATAAGAAGTCGCGATCACCGCGTTCGGATTGCGTCGATCCATGGCCCAACCGACCAGGATCGCACCGACGGTGCCGCCAATCTGAAACAGCCCGGTAATGGTTGCTGCGCGTTCGATCGACAAACCGCCTTCGCGCAACAGCGTCGGCATCCAGCCCATGGTCAGGTAAATCACCAGCAGGCCCATGAAATAGGTGAGCCACAGCGCAAACGTGCCGAGGCGGAAACGCTCGGTGAACAGCATCCGCACCGGGGCTTTTTGCTGCGCCTGGGGCTCGGTCATGATGAATTGGGTAGCGCCGGTGAACGTCCCGCCCAACTTGTTCAAGACCTTGGCAATCTGGCTCGCGGGCGCATTGTGAGCGGCCAGAAAACGCGCCGACTCGGGCAACAACAGCCACAGGAACGGCACCAGCAACAGCGGCAGGATCCCGCCAAAGAGCAGCACCGCCTGCCAGCCGTGCCCCGGAATCAGCCATGCCGCGACAAAACCGCCCAAACCCGAACCCATGTTGAAGCCGGTGAACATGATGGTGATGAACAGCGAGCGGTTGCGCTCCGGCAGGTACTCAGACAGCAATGTCGTGGTGTTGGGCATGGCCGCGCCCAGTGCCACGCCCATGAACAGCCGCAATGCCGCCAGTTCGTAGGGGTTACGGGCGAACGCACAGGCCAGGCTCAACACACTGAAACCGGTGACAGCGCACAGCAGCACCTTCTTGCGCCCCAGGCGATCGGCGTATGGGCCGGCCGTCAACGCACCGATGGCCAGACCGACCATGCCGGCGCTCATCACCGGGCCGAACGCGGCTTTGGACAACCCCCACTCCTGAATCAGCGAAGGCGCGATAAAGCCCATGACCGCGACGTCGAAACCGTCGAACAGCACAATGAAAAAACACAGGGCCATGATCAGCCACTGATAAGGCGCAACCGGACGGTTGTCGATCCATGCCTTGATGTCGACGGTTTCAGTACTCATGCATTCACCTTCTTATTTTTTTGAAATTGCAGCAGGCGTGGCGTCGATGCGCGACGGTCAACCTGTTGGGCGTGACTCTAAAGCCGCAGCCGCCTGCACCGCCTCTGGGAAATCCTTAAGGGGGTATCGGTTTTTCTTATCGGGCCGAATCGGCGAACCGGGGCTAGACTTAAAAACCCCGGGCTTGGGCCGCACCGGTCAGGTCATTTGAGGTGAGGAACTGTCATGAGCGACACAGACAATCTGCGCAAATACTCCTCCCAGGTCATCGACGGCGTCGAAGCCGCACCTGCCCGCGCCATGCTGCGCGCCGTGGGTTTTACCGATGCCGACTTCAAGAAGCCGCAGATCGGCATCGCATCCACCTGGGCGATGGTCACGCCGTGCAACATGCACATCGACAAGCTCGCCCTTGAAGTCGAAAAAGGTGCCAACGCAGCGGGCGCCAAAGGCGTCATTTTCAACACCATCACCATTTCCGACGGCATCGCCAACGGCACTGAAGGCATGAAGTATTCGCTGGTGTCGCGCGAGGTGATCGCCGATTCGATCGAGGTGGTGGTCGGTTGTGAAGGCTTTGACGGCCTGGTGACCGTGGGCGGTTGTGACAAGAACATGCCGGGCTGCCTGATCGGCATGGCGCGGCTCAATCGCCCGTCGATTTTTGTCTACGGCGGCACGATCCGGCCCGGCGCGGGACACACCGACATCATTTCCGTGTTCGAGGCTGTGGGCCAACATGCGCGGGGGGATATCAGCGAGATCCAGGTCAAGCAGATTGAAGAAGTGGCGATTCCCGGTCCTGGCTCCTGTGGCGGGATGTACACGGCCAACACCATGGCCTCGGCCATTGAAGCGTTGGGCATGAGCCTGCCCGGTTCCAGTTCTCAGGACGCGGTCGGCAGCGACAAGGCGTCAGACAGTTTCCGAGCTGGCCAGCAGGTCATGGAGCTGCTCAAGCTGGACCTCAAACCCCGCGACATCATGACCCGCCAGGCCTTTGAAAATGCGATCCGCGTGGTCATCGCCCTCGCCGGCTCGACCAATGCGGTGTTGCACCTGCTAGCCATGGCGAATGCCGTGGATGTCGACCTGACGCTGGATGACTTCGTCGAACTGGGCAAGGTGTCGCCGGTGGTGGCGGACCTGCGCCCCAGCGGCAAGTACATGATGAGTGAACTGGTGGCCATTGGCGGTATCCAGCCGCTGATGAAACGTATGCTCGCCGCCGGCATGCTGCACGGTGATGTGCTGACGGTGACTGGCAAAACCCTCGCGGAAAACCTCAAAGACGTCCCCGACTATCCTGAAGGCCAGGACGTGATCCTGCCCTTCGACACGCCAATCAAGAAGGACTCGCACCTGGTGGTGCTGCGCGGCAACCTCTCGCCTACCGGCGCCGTGGCCAAGATCACCGGCAAGGAAGGTTTGCGCTTTGAAGGCACGGCGCGGGTTTATCACGGTGAGGAAGGCGCGCTGGCCGGGATTCTCAATGGCGAGGTTAAGGCTGGCGATGTGATCGTGATCCGCTATGAAGGGCCCAAGGGTGGGCCGGGTATGCGCGAGATGCTGTCGCCCACTTCGGCGGTGATGGGTAAAGGGTTGGGCAAGGAAGTCGCGCTGATCACTGATGGGCGTTTCTCCGGTGGCTCGCACGGCTTTGTCGTGGGGCATATCACGCCGGAGGCGTTTGAGGGGGGGCCGATTGCGTTGGTTGAGGATGGCGACAGGATCACTATTGACGCGGAAACCCGGCTGATTACGGTGGACGTGACCGACGCGGTATTGGCCGAGCGCAAGACCCGTTGGGTGCGGCCGGAGTCCAAGTACAAGCGTGGGGTGTTGGCGAAATATGCCAAAACAGTGTCGAGCGCTTCGGAAGGGGCTGTGACGGATAAGTATCTTTAGGGGTTCTTGTGCTGCCTGATCCACCGCTTTCGCGAGCAGGCTCGCTCCCACATAGGTCTTGTGAACACCCGAGATCCAATGTGGGAGCGAGCCTGCTCGCGAAGGCGGTGGATCAGGCAATATCAATTTACAACCTGAACCGGTCCACCGACTGCGACAGTTTCCCCGCCAGACTCGATAACTCATCAGTCGTCGAAGCCGTCTGCCCGATCACCTTGCTGTTGCCTTCCGACATCCCCGCAATCATATCCACCTGATGCGCAATTTCGTTGCTGGCCAGGCTTTGCTCGCCGATGGTGCGGGTAATGTCGTTGACCAGTTGCGTGGTGCTCAGTGTCGCGTCGAGGATTTCACGAATCGCGCGCTCGACATCGGCGGTCACCGCCATGCCTTTGTCGACCTGCGCCACGCCCGCTTCCATGCTGGTCACCGCTTCGCGGGTGCTTTGCTGGATGCGCGCGACCATGCTGGCGATTTCCTGGGTGGAGGCGCTGGTGCGGCCGGCGAGGTTGCGCACCTCGTCGGCAACCACGGCAAAGCCACGGCCCTGCTCACCGGCACGGGCCGCCTCGATGGCAGCGTTCAACGCCAGCAGGTTGGTCTGGTCAGCGATCCCCTTGATCACCTGAATGATGTTGAAAATCCCTTCCGACTCCTTGTCCAGCGTGCGAATCACCTGAGCCGACTGCTGCGCGGAACGGGCAATGCCGTCCATGTCTTCGACGACCTGATGGATCACCCGACCGCCATCCTTGGCCAGTGACTCGGCCTGGTTGGCCATGTCCAGCGCGCGTTCGGCGTGGCGGGTGATTTCCTCGATGCTGGCGGTCATTTCGCTGGCGGCGGCGGCCATGGTGCTGGCCGCGGCGCTTTGCTGCTGGCTGCTGTCGGCGACTTGATGGCAGCCGCTGCTGAGTTGATCACTCATGCCGCTGACGCCATGGGCATTGCTGCGCACCACCTCGATCATGCCGCGCAGGTCGCGTTGCATGGTCGCCAGGCTGCGGATCAACGCGCTGGCTTCATCCTTTTGAGTCGGCTCGACAATCGGTTCGCTCAAGTTGCCGTGGGCGATGCTTTGGGCGATTCGGCTGGCGGTCTGCAACGGCCCCATGATGCTCATAATCACCCAGCGCCCCTGAATCAGCAGCAACACCAGGCTGGCGATCAGCACGATGCCGAGGGTGAAGTTGGCACTGTGGATGGCTTGCGCCGTGCCTTGGCTGGTCTGTTGCGTGTTGGTTTCGATCAACTCGCTGAGGGCTGCCATCTGGTCTTCCAGCTGGCTGAACGCGGTATTGAAAGTACCCAATTCCTTTTGCGCCGCTTCAGGGTTTTCCAGCGCCAGGCCGACGATACGCTCGGCTGCGCTGATGTAGGTGTCGAGGCTCGGTTTGACCTTGTTCAGCGCGGTCTTGAGGGTGTCGTTGACCGGCAGCTTGAGGTTATCGCCCAGCACTTCACGAAAATGCGCCGTATGTTCCTGGATAGAACTGTGTACTTCGGCCTTGCTGCTGGTGCTTTTGCCCAAGCCGACCAGCATCGCCGACAGCACATCGGCGCGCAGGGCGTCATGCATCATGTCGGCTTCGAGGTGGTTGCGCAGCGCGGTCATGCTGACCTCGCTCTCGCTCACCGCGTCAGCCATCTGCGTGTTGCCCACGTAACTGACCAGGCTGACGATCAGCGCGGTGAGCACACTGGTGCCGATCAACAAGAGTAAACGGAGTTTTATCGACATGGTGCAGCCCTCTGTTGGCACGTCGGCATTATTCAAAAGCTATCGACTGCGACCGCCACATATTTAAGGCTGGACCGGTTCTTTTCGCATTTTGCGACATGCGGTAGGCAAAGCCGCTGTTTTGGCGCCCTTGGGTCCTGAACCTAGTTTCAAAACCCCAGTCATACAGGCGCCTTGAATGCCCACTTACCGTCGTCTCTGATCAGAGCTGTCCGCCTCATGCACCCGACTGTCCTCGCCTTGCGCCGCGCCTCGCTGTGTCTTTTGCCTGTGTTTGCCCTATTTGCCTCCCCCGCTCATGCCAATGGCGAACGCCAACTGGTGGCGGCAATCAACGACTACCGCGCCCATCCCCAGCGCTGCGACAGGCGCCCGGCACAACGCCTGGCACCGCTGGCGCTGAACTCCAACCTGGCGTTGCCCATCGGCTATGGCGGCGGTTTGCGTGATCGGCTGAAGGCTTCCGGCTATTCCGCGGTGACCGTACGCAGCATTCGGGTGGTCGGCGCGCAGGATGCCGATGAAGCGTTTGACATGCTTCAGGACGATTACTGTGGGGCGTTGCTGGATGGCCAGTACGCCGACATTGGTGTCAGCCGCGCCCGAAGCGAATGGCAAGTGGTGCTCGCGCAACCGGTGCTCGACCACAAGGTCGGCGATACACGCGCCGTCAGCAAAGCCTTGCTCGCGCAGGTCAACGCCGCGCGGGCCAAACCGCGAATGTGTGGCGGTCAGCGATTCTCCGCCGCGCGGCCGCTGAGCTGGAACCCGGCTTTGGGCGCCGCCGCACAAGGGCACAGCAAGGCCATGGCCTACGGCAACTACTTCGCCCACCGCGACCCCGACGGCGACATGCCCGCGGATCGAGCGAGGGCCGCCGGTTACCGCGGCCGGCAGATCGGCGAAAACATCGCCGCCGGGCAGAGTTCACCCAACAAGGCGATGGCCGGATGGCTGGCCAGCCCAGGGCATTGTGCGAATTTGATGAACCCGATGTTTACTCAGGTAGGCGCTGCGTATGCGGCGGATGCGCGAAGTGATGAGGGGGTGTATTGGACGATGCTGTTCGGGGCGCAATGACCTTCGGCCAGCCACGCAACCTTCCGGCCCATTGAAATCCTGTGGGAGCGTGGCTTGCCCGCGATGAGGCCATCAGCCCCACAGCAATCCCCAACAGAAGCATTAGACCCAACAACCTCGCTGCATAGAACCCAACGCAATCAAAAACCGCGCTTAGTCCGGAACCCGGCCTTCCAGACACTTTCCGTGTGCAAGTCGGCAAAGTTTGGCGAACTATACTGATTGATCAGATTTCTCATGTGTCATGTAGAACGTCGACACCCGCGCACCTGTCAGGCGCCCCGTGCCATTTGCCAACAACTTGATCCCGAGCCGATTTTGCCAAGGAACGAATGGCAAGCAGTCCCCCGATTGCTGTATGGCCAACGGGTGTGGAGAAGAGCATGAACTACAAGCTTTTTACCGGCGTTGTATTTGCGGTCGCGACAACAATGGCCATCCCGGTTGGTCTGTCCAGTGCCTGGGCTGCGGAACAGCGGGCATTGGCTTCGGATGGAGCGGATCATGTAGGGGCTGGTCAGGTCGCCTCCGATGGGTCGGATCATGTGGGCGCCGGTCAGGTCGCTTCCGACGGTTCCGATCATGTGGGCGCCGGTCAGGTCGCTTCCGATGGTTCCGATCATGTTGGCGCTGGACAGGTCGCTTCCGACGGTTCGGATCATGTTGGCGCTGGTCAGGTTGCTTCCGACGGTTCGGATCATGTGGGCGCTGGACAGGTTGCTTCCGACGGTTCGGATCATGTCGGCGCTGGTCAGGTTGCCTCTGATGGTTCGGATCATGTCGGCGCTGGTCAGGTTGCTTCCGATGGTTCGGATCATGTGGGCGCCGGTCAGGTCGCTTCCGATGGTTCCGATCATGTCGGTGCCGGTCAGGTCGCTTCCGATGGTTCGGATCATGTCGGCGCCGGTCAGGTCGCTTCCGATGGTTCGGATCATGTAGGGGCTGGTCAGCTGGCTTCCGACGGTTCGGATCGCGTGGGTGCCCCTCGTCTCGCGTACTCCTCACGTGTGGGCGTTGGCTCTGATCGCGTCGCGTCGAATCTGATGTCCGGTAGCTACACCGACCAGTTCAACGCGCCAAGGTAAGAACAGCCGCTGAGGCCCTGCCAAAAGCCACGGGAAATACGTTCGCCAGCGCCAGCGTATTTCCCGGGCAACCGCCCAAATGCGGTCAATCTCACCCCCGACAATAAAAGCTTTTGCCTATCAGCCCCGAATACTCCACCTATTAGCTGACTTGCAGATAGGCGTCTAACCTTATCCCAGCGCTGGCGTCAGCCGGCCGGTTTTGAGCTGATAAGGAGACAGGAATGAGTCAGAAACATGACTAAGCCTGCCGTGGGCCACCGTGATTGCACCTCGTTTTTTGCTGTACCGATAGCCGTGTGATCAAAACAATCAGTGAATCGAACTGCTGGCCCAGCAGCCTGTGTCATTGCTTTCGCTCGTCGCTATTCCAGAACCCACAAAGGGCCGGATAGCCCGGATGAACACGACCAAAGGTAGCTCGCACATGGCAAATGAATCGAAATGCCCGTTTAACCACGCCGCCGGCGGTGGCACGACGAACCGCGATTGGTGGCCGAACCAGCTGAATCTGAAAATCCTGCACCAGCACTCGTCCCTGTCCGATCCCCTGGACGAGGGCTTCAACTACACCGAAGCGTACAAAAAACTGGACTTTGCCGCGGTCAAACGAGACCTCACGGCACTGATGACCGATTCGCAAGACTGGTGGCCAGCCGACTTCGGTCACTATGGGCCACTGTTCATTCGCATGGCCTGGCACGCCGCGGGCACCTATCGAACCGGCGATGGCCGTGGCGGGGCCGGCTCCGGCCAACAACGCTTTGCGCCACTCAACAGCTGGCCGGATAACGTCAGCCTCGACAAGGCACGCAGGCTTCTCTGGCCGATCAAGCAAAAATATGGCCGCAACATTTCCTGGGCCGACCTGATCGTACTCACCGGCAACGTCGCGCTAGAGTCCATGGGCTTCAAGACTTTCGGCTTCTCCGGTGGTCGCGCCGACGTCTGGGAACCGGATGAGGACGTTTACTGGGGTTCGGAAAACAAATGGCTGGGCGGCGACACCCGCTACGACAAGGCGCAAAAAGCCGTGCAAGCGCCCGGCGATGTTCCACTCGTGGCCGAGCCTGGGAGAAATGAAGACAGCCGTACCGATCAGGGGCGCAATCTGGAAAATCCACTGGCTGCCGTGCAGATGGGTCTGATCTATGTGAACCCGGAAGGTCCGGAGGGCAATCCCGATCCCGTCGCTTCGGCACTGGACATTCGCGAAACCTTTGGCCGCATGGCGATGAACGATGAGGAAACCGTAGCGCTGATCGCGGGCGGTCACGCCTTCGGTAAAACCCACGGCGCAGGTCCCGCCGACAATGTCGGTGCCGAGCCCGAAGCCGCTGGTCTCGAACAGCAAGGCTTTGGCTGGAAAAACAGTTTTGGCACCGGCAAAGGCGCGGACACCATCACCAGCGGCCTGGAAGTGACCTGGACCACCACACCGACAAAATGGAGCAACAACTACCTGGAAAACCTGTTCGGTTTCGAGTGGGAACTGAGCAAAAGCCCCGCCGGGGCGAACCAGTGGGTGGCAAAAAACGGTGCCGGTGCCGGTACTATCCCGGATGCCCACGACCCGTCGAAACGGCGCAATCCGACCATGCTGACCTCGGACCTGGCCCTGCGCTTCGATCCGATCTACGAGCCGATTTCGCGGCGCTTCCTGGCCAATCCCGATCAACTGGCCGATGCCTTCGCCCGGGCCTGGTTCAAGCTGATCCACCGCGACATGGGTCCCCTCTCCCGCTACCTCGGCCCGGAAATGCCGAACGAAGAACTGCTGTGGCAAGACCCGATCCCGGCGGTCGATCATGCCTTGGTCAACGACAGCGATGTCGCCGCACTCAAGAGCAAAATCCTCGCCTCCGGCCTGTCGGTTTCGCAGCTTGTATCCACCGCTTGGGCAGCGGCTTCGACCTTCCGCGGCTCCGACAAACGCGGCGGTGCCAACGGCGGACGCCTGCGTCTGGCCCCGCAGAAATTCTGGGCAGCCAATCAGCCGGAACAACTGGCGAGCGTGCTGACGAAACTCGAAAGCATCCAGAACGAGTTCAACAGCGGCGGCAAGAAAGTCTCGCTGGCGGACCTGATTGTGCTAGCCGGTAACGCCGGCGTGGAGCAAGCGGCAAAAAACGCCGGGCACACCGTCACCGTGCCATTCACGCCAGGACGGATGGACGCCTCACAAGAGCAAACCGATGTGGAGTCCTTCGGCTTCCTTGAACCGATTGCCGATGGCTTCCGCAACTACCTGAAAACCCGCTACCGCGTATCGGCCGAGCAATTGTTGATCGACAAGGCACAATTGCTGACGCTCACCGCGCCAGAAATGACCGCGTTGATCGGCGGCCTGCGCGTGTTGAACACCAACGTCGGACAAACCCGCCACGGCGTGTTCACCCAGCAACCGGAAGCGCTGACCAACGACTTCTTCACCAACCTGCTCGACATGGGCGTGGAATGGAAACCGACCTCCGAAGCCGCTGAGGAGTTTGAAGGCCGGGATCGCAAAACCGGTCAGGTGAAGTGGACCGGGACGCGGGTGGATCTGGTCTTTGGTTCGAATGCGCAATTAAGGGCATTGGCTGAGGTGTATGCCAGCAGCGACGCGAAGGAGAAGTTTGTCAAAGACTTCGTGGCAGCATGGACCAAGGTGATGAACCTGGATCGGTTTGATGTGAAGTGAGCCACCTGTTCCACCCCGGCCTGGTGACAAGGGTTGGGGTGGCCTGACTCGGTGCCGATCGACACCACAATGAAGATCCCCTGTGGGAGCGAGCCTGCTCGCGAAGGCGGTGTATCAGTCAGCATTGATGTTGAATGACACACCGCCTTCGCGAGCAAGCCCGCTCCCACAGTTTTGATTGTGTGGTCAGTTTATAAAGCCTCGCCCCCTCACTGACCAAGGATCAACGCTCTCGATAACGACTATGCCCAAGGGTGTTTTTTCATCACAGGGCTCCAGCACTACAGTGGCGACATCTTCTTCCCACACTCTGGAGCAACATCATGAAAAGCATCATCGGTCTTGGTTTCGCCCTGTCGGTCCTTGGCGCTACGTCCGCTATCGCCGCCCCGCATGCCACCTCGCAGGTTGTCGCCGCCGTCAAGGTCAGCCAACCAGCAACACTGAACGTGAACACCGTCGGTCTCGATCACAAGGACAGCCAGCCAAGCACACTCTACGTCGCTGAAAACCGTCCTGAATTCGGTTCGAAGTATCAGCGTTATTGATCAACAGCTTTGCGCCGCTTGAAACAAAAACCCCGGGTAGATCCGATCTACCCGGGGTTTTTCTTTGAGAGCAGAAACCTGAGGGAGACAAGGCTCCCACTGTTACGTTTATCTCAACAGGTTTTCGACAAGTCGTGCGGCAAGGGCTTTGGCCTGCAGCGCTACGTCGGTGACGGCGGTGCTTTCCCACCACATGCCGCGCAACGGCGGGCCCATGGCGAACAGGCGATAAGCGACCTGGCCATCGGCGTCCAGTACGGCACCGTCGACCGCCGCCGCGATCCCCAGTGCCAACGGTCCCGGCCGGATCAGCCCGCGCGCCAGCAATTGTTGCGGCAACGGCCGAGCGACGCGGCGCCAGTCATATTCGATACCGCTGGAGTTTATCAACGCCGCGCCGTGCACCACACAGGTGTCGGCCTCGCCACGGCGGCGAATGCGGATGCTGACGCCGCCCTGCGACACAGGCTCAAGCCCCTTGAACGACGCGGCCTGAATCCGCAATCGCCTTTCCCGGTGCAACCGTTCCACCAGGGCCGCACTCAACGGCGGCGAGCGGTGGTGATGACTTTCCCACCATGGCCGCACATGCCGCACAAACTGCCGACGTTGCAGGTCCGTCGCCTGATTCCACAACCGTCCAATGTGCGCCCGCACGGTATCGAGCGGTGCTTGCCAGTCAATGCCTTGGGCGATCGCCTCACGGCAATGCCGACGCAGTTCACGCACCAGTTGCCGGGGTGTGCGAAGGCTGTGATCCTCGGCCAGAAAATCTACCCAGGCCGGCGGTTGCCGACGCACATGCGGCAGCAAGCCGTGGCGGGAAAACACTTCGATAGGGCCGCGATGCCCGGCCTGTTCCAGCGACACCACGGCATCGACCATGGTCAGGCCAGAACCAATGATCAGCACCGTCGATTGTGGATCGAGTTGGCGCATTGCGGCGACATCCCACGGATCGAGCGCTGCGGCGTTCAAACCACTGGACTCGGTCTGTGGCGTGCGCGCGGCGGGGAACATCCCTGTCGCCAGCACCGCATACGCACCCTGCAAGCGTTGCCCGTCACTCAAGGTCAGCCGTACCGAATCGTCGTCCGTTTGCAGATCGATCACTTCAGCCTGCACATGTTCGACCGTGGAACCATTCAACGCCCCGACGGCTTGCGCTTCGGCCAGACGTTGCTGCACGTACACGCCGAACAGCCCGCGTGGCGGGAACAACTCGCTGATCGGTACCGGTTGCTCGGCCGATTCCGGCCAGCCACCGGCGCCAATGTGCTCGGTCAGCCACTGCGTCAGGTCATCGGCATTGTCCGGGTCGACACTCATGCGCGCCGCGTTGCCGTTCAGCGTATGGCCCAATTCGATGGCACTGTAGGCTTCGCCCCGACCGAGCTCGGCACGCGGCTCGATCACCAGCACCGAACGCCGGCCCGGCAAGCGCAACAACTGCGCCGCCAGCATCGCGCCGCTGAGGCCGCCGCCGATGATCAGAACGTCGGCGTGGCGGGTGTCGTTGGTCGTTTGTGCGCTTTGGATTTCGCTCATGCCATGCTCGTTGGTCAGATGGAAAGCTGCTGCGTGCCACCTTAATGTGTTGCTCTCCAGCGCACAAACCCGTCCTTAGTAGGAGTGAGCCTGCTCGCGATAGCGTCTACGCAGACACCACTTTCTTCTCCTGCTGCCGCAACGCCGACAAATCCCGATACCCTGCCCCCGGATGACTCTCCGGCAACCGCGCCCCGCCCCCAAACAACTTCTCGCGCAAAGTCCCCGGCGCATACTCGGTCTTGTACACCCCGCGTTTCTGCAACTCCGGCACCAGCAACTCCACAGCATCGATAAAGGTTTCATGGGTCAGCGCGTAAGCCAGGTTAAACCCGTCAACGTCGGTCTCATCCACCCACTCTTGCAACAAATCGGCGACCGTCTCGGGGCTGCCGACAAACAACGGACCAAACCCGCCAATCCCCACCCAGTCCGCCAGTTCATTGGGGGTCCAGACCTTGTTCGGGTCCGCCGTGGAAAACGCTTCGACCGCCGATTGAATCGCATTGGTGTGCACATGCTTGAGCGGCTCATCGGGCTTGAACTGACTGAAGTCGATACCGGTCCAGCCAGAAATCAATGCCATGGCGCCTTCGTAACTGACCCAGGTTTTGTATTCCTCGAACTTGGCTTTGGCTTTCGCGTCGGTTTCACCGAGGATCACCGTTTGCAGGTTGAAGATCAGGACTTTCCTCGGATCGCGCCCGGCCTCGGCTGCACGTCGACGAATGTCGGCCACGGTTTTCTTCAGCAACACTTTCGACGGTGCAGCGACGAACACGCATTCGGCATGTTCGGCCGCAAACTGCTTGCCACGACTTGAAGCACCGGCCTGATACAGCACTGGCGTGCGCTGCGGCGAAGGTTCGCAGAGGTGAATGCCCGGTACCTGGAAGTGTTTGCCGACGTGGCGGATTTCGTGAATCTTGCTCGGGTCGCTGAAAATCCGCCGCTCGCGATCACGCAAAATCGCGCCCTCTTCCCAACTGCCTTCCCAGAGCTTGTAGCAAACCTCCAGGTACTCCTCGGCGAAGTCATAACGGGCGTCGTGTTCGGTCTGGTTCTTCTGGCCGATGTTCTTCGCGCCACTTTCCAGATACGACGTGACGATGTTCCAGCCGGCGCGGCCCTTGGTCAGGTGATCCAGCGTCGACAGGCGTCGGGCGAACGGATACGGATGCTCAAACGACAACGAGGCGGTCAGGCCAAAGCCCAAATGCTCGGTCACCAGGGCCATGGGCGGAATCAGTTGCAGCGGATCGTTGACCGGCACCTGCGCAGCCTGACGGATCGCCGCGTCACCGTTGCCGTTGTAGACGTCATAAATGCCCAGCACATCGGCAATGAACAAGCCGTCGAACTTGCCGCGCTCGAGGATTTTCGCCAGGTCGGTCCAGTATTCGAGGTCCTTGTATTGCCACGAACGATCACGTGGATGCGCCCACAAGCCCGGCGACTGGTGGCCGACGCAGTTCATGTCGAAGGCGTTCAGGCGAATTTCGCGGGAAGTACGTAGGGGTTGGGCTGGGGTTGTCATGGGCCGACTCCGGGATTCTGATAAAGGCTCCTGGACCTTTTGCAGGAGTCGTGCCCGAATAATATATTCAGCTATTTCAACGGGTTAGTGAACCTTCCCAGAAAAATCTGCAGCTGTAGAAAAGCAAAGTGTCTATCCACTGTTGACTGGCAAACAGTCAGATCACCACGTTGCGCACGAACCGCGCCGCTACCGGGCCATCGTTGCGATAGGCATGGGGCTGGTTACTGGCGAACATGAAAAACTCGCCGGCAGCGATGCGCTGTGGCGTATCACCCAACATCAGGGTCAGGCAGCCTTCGAACACGTAGATCTGTTCGCTCCAGCCTTCGGCGTCCGGTTGCGACGGATAAACCTCACCGGGTTGCAGGCACCATTCCCATTGTTCCACTTCGCGAGTCGCGGTGGCCTTGGACAGTAGAACGGCTTTGCTGCCAGGGATTAAACCGGCCCAGGCCACTTCGTTGATGCGACTCGGGTCGCGAGCGTCCGGGGCCTGAATCAGGTCACTGAACCTGACGTCCAGCGCTTCGGCCACGCGGTCGAGGGTGGTCAGGCTGACGTTCTTCTCGCCCGCCTCGATGGCCACCAGCATCCGGCGGCTGACCCCGGACTTTTCGGCCAGCGCGGTCTGGCTCATGTCGGCGGCGTGGCGCAGGCGTCGAACGTTTTGGCTGACGTGCTGGAGGACCGAAGCCCGTTGCGTGGAATCTTTGTGCACTATATTGCTCACTCGGTGGGGTTGGGCAGTATACTGCGCAACATTCGGCGCATTGTGCGTCCCCCTCAGGTAGCGTGCAAGGTCATGACGTCGGTGAACTCTTCTTCCCCCCGTTTCTCGCGGTTCAGCAAAGCCGAGTGCGTGCTGGTGCTGATCACCATGGTCTGGGGCGGTACTTTTTTGTTGGTGCAGCACGCCATGACCGTCAGCGGCCCGATGTTTTTCGTCGGCCTGCGCTTCGCTGCTGCCGCGATTCTTGTTGCGCTGTTCTCCTGGCGCCACCTGCGGGAGTTGACCCTGTTCGAACTCAAGGCCGGGGCGTTTATCGGCGTGGCGATCATGCTCGGTTATGGCTTGCAGACCGTGGGTTTGCAGAGCATTCCCAGCAGTCAGTCGGCGTTTATCACGGCGTTGTACGTGCCCTTTGTGCCGTTGCTGCAATGGCTGGTGCTGGGACGTCGCCCGGGGTTGATGCCGAGTATCGGGATCATGCTGGCGTTTACCGGGTTGATGCTGCTGTCGGGGCCGGCCGGCGCTTCGTTCAATTTCAGCCCCGGTGAAATCGCCACGCTGATCAGCGCGATTGCGATTGCCGCAGAGATCATTCTGATCAGCACCTATGCCGGTCAGGTCGATGTACGGCGGGTGACGGTGGTCCAATTGGCAACCACCTCGGTGCTGGCGTTTTTGATGGTGGTGCCGACCCAGGAACGCATTCCCGACTTTTCCTGGCTGCTGCTGTGCAGCGCGTTGGGGTTGGGCGCGGCGAGTGCGGCTATTCAGGTGGCGATGAACTGGGCGCAGAAGAGTGTTTCGCCGACCCGGGCGACCTTGATTTATGCGGGCGAGCCGGTGTGGGCCGGGATTGTCGGGCGGATCGCCGGCGAGCGGTTGCCGGCGATTGCGCTGGTGGGCGCGGGGTTGATTGTGGCGGCGGTGATTGTCAGTGAGTTGAAGACCAAGGGTAAGGGTGTGGCGGCGGAAGACGAGTTGGAGCGGGAAACTTCGGTTGAACCTTGATTACTGAGTTGCCGGATAGATCGCCTTCGCGAGCAGGCTCGCTCCCACAGTTGATCGCGGTGTACTCGGATTATGTGTACACCAAAGTCCTCATGTGGGAGCGAGCCTGCTCGCGAAGGGGCCAGACCTGCTGAACACGGGTCCTGGAAACAATGTGAATCCGCCTTTTTCCGTCTACCGTGTAGGATTCTGCGACAGCTTGGCGTTTGGCGATCTTGGGAGTGGCACGTATGATGCTTCACAAACTTCCGCAGATTAGAAGCCTATGTCCCTGATAGTTCTACTGCTTCTGCCTTTTATCGGCAGCTGTCTGGCAGCCGTCCTGCCACACAACGCACGCAATACCGCCCCCCTGCTGGCCGGCCTGATCGCACTGATCGGCACGGTCCAGGTCGCGCTCTTGTACCCGCAAATCGCCCATGGCGGCGTGATCCGCGAAGAATTCTTCTGGTTGCCGAGCCTTGGCCTGAACTTCGTCCTGCGCCTGGACGGCTTCGCCTGGTTGTTCTCAATGCTGGTGCTGGGCATCGGCACCCTCGTCTCGCTGTACGCGCGCTACTACATGTCGCCGGACGATCCGGTGCCGCGGTTTTTCGCGTTTTTCCTGGCGTTCATGGGCGCCATGCTCGGGCTGGTGATATCCGGCAACCTGATCCAGATCGTGTTTTTCTGGGAGCTGACCAGCCTCTTCTCGTTCCTGCTGATCGGTTACTGGCACCACCGCAGCGATGCACGACGCGGCGCCTACATGGCGCTGATGGTTACCGGCGCGGGCGGATTGTGCCTGCTGGCGGGGGTCATGCTCCTCGGCCATGTGGTCGGCAGCTATGACCTGGACAAGGTCCTGGCCGCCGGCGAGCTGATTCGCGCACATGCCCTCTACCCTATTCTGCTCCCCCTGATCCTGATCGGCGCCTTGAGCAAAAGCGCACAATTCCCCTTCCACTTCTGGCTGCCCCACGCGATGGCGGCCCCGACACCGGTTTCGGCCTATCTGCACTCGGCGACCATGGTCAAGGCCGGGGTGTTTCTACTGGCACGGCTGTGGCCGTCGCTGTCCGGCAGCGAAGAATGGTTCTACATCGTCAGCGGCGCCGGCGCCTGCACCCTGTTGTTGGGCGCGTATTGCGCGATGTTCCAGAACGACCTCAAAGGGTTGCTGGCCTACTCGACCATCAGCCACCTCGGCCTGATCACCCTTCTATTGGGCCTGAACAGTCCGCTGGCCGCCGTGGCCGCGGTGTTCCACATTCTCAACCACGCGACGTTCAAGGCCTCGCTGTTCATGGCCGCCGGGATCATCGACCACGAAAGCGGCACCCGCGACATTCGCAAGCTCAGCGGCCTGATCAAGCTGATCCCGTTCACCGCCACCCTGGCCATGGTCGCCAGCGCATCGATGGCCGGTGTACCGCTGCTCAACGGCTTCCTCTCGAAAGAGATGTTCTTCGCCGAAACCGTGTTCATCAATGCCACGGCCTGGGTCGAGTGGAGCCTGCCAATCGTCGCGACCATCGCCGGCACCTTCAGCGTCGCTTATTCGCTGCGCTTCACCGTCGACGTATTCTTCGGCCCGACCGCCACCGACCTGCCGCACACCCCGCACGAACCGCCGCGCTGGATGCGCGCACCGGTGGAATTGCTGGTGTTCACCTGTCTGGTCGTGGGGATGTTCCCGGCGCAAGTGGTCGGTTCCATCCTGGCCGCCGCAGCCCTGCCGGTGGTGGGCGGAACCCTGCCGGAATACAGCCTGGCGATCTGGCACGGCTTGAACGCGCCGATGATCATGAGCCTGATCGCCATGTCCGGCGGCATCGTGCTCTACCTGCTGTTGCGCAATCAGCTCAAGCGCGGGCGCTTCAAATACCCGCCGGTGATTGGCCGGTTCAACGGCAAGCGCCTGTTCGAGCGCGGCTTGGTGATCATGATGCGCTCGGCCCGTCGTCTGGTGCGCCGGATCAGCACCAACCGTCTGCAAACCCAATTGTTCCTGGTGGTCCTCGCCGCCGTGCTGGCCGGGTTGATCCCGATGCTCCACAGCAGTTTGAGCTGGGGTGACCGGCCGAAAATTCCGGGCTCGATCGTGTTCGTGACCCTGTGGTTGCTGGCGATTGTCTGCGCCCTCGGCGCGGCGTGGCAGGCCAAGTATCACCGGCTCGCGGCCCTGACCATGGTCAGCGTCTGTGGCCTGATGACCTGCGTGACCTTCGTCTGGTTCTCCGCACCCGACCTGGCCTTGACGCAACTGGCGGTCGAAGTGGTGACCACGGTGCTGATCTTGCTCGGCCTGCGCTGGCTGCCACGGCGGATCGAAGAAGTCTCGCCACTGCCAAGCAGCCTGCGCAAGGCGCGCATCCGGCGTATCCGCGACTTGCTGTTGTCGACCGTGGTCGGTGGTGGCATGGCCTTGCTGGCCTACGCGATGCTGACGCGCCAGACGCCCAACGACATTTCCTCGTTCTACCTCAGTCGTGCCCTGCCCGAAGGTGGCGGGAGCAACGTGGTCAACGTGATGCTGGTGGACTTCCGTGGCTTCGACACCCTCGGTGAAATCACCGTGCTGGTGGCCGTGGCCCTGACCGTGTTCGCCCTGTTGCGACGCTTCCGCCCGCCGAAAGAAAGCCTGCAGCTGCCGGCGCAGCAACGCCTGTTGGCTCCAGACGTGGTCACCGACCTGGTCAACCCGCGCCACGCCAGCGACACCGCACTGGGTTTCATGATGGTCCCGGCGGTGCTGGTGCGCCTGCTGTTGCCGATTGCCCTGGTGGTGTCGTTCTACCTGTTCATGCGCGGACACAATCAACCGGGCGGCGGTTTTGTCGCCGGGCTGGTGATGTCGGTGGCGTTCATCCTTCAATACATGGTGGCCGGCACGCAGTGGGTCGAGGCACAAATGAGCCTGCGACCGCTGCGCTGGATGGGCACCGGGTTGCTGTTCGCCACGGTCACCGGACTTGGCGCGATGGCTGTCGGTTATCCGTTCCTGACCACCCACACCTGGCATTTTTCACTGCCGGTACTGGGCGACATTCACATCGCCAGCGCGCTGTTTTTCGACATCGGCGTGTACGCCGTGGTGGTCGGTTCGACGCTGTTGATCCTCACCGCCCTCGCCCACCAATCGGTTCGCGGCCACAAAACCGCGGCCCAGCCCAAACCTGGCGCCACGCAAGGAGCCGTCTGATGGAAGAAGTCATCGCAATCGCCATCGGCGTACTCGCGGCCTCCGGCGTCTGGCTGATCCTGCGGCCACGGACCTTTCAGGTGGTGATGGGCCTGTGCCTGCTGTCCTATGGCGTCAACCTGTTCATCTTCAGCATGGGCAGCCTGTTCATCGGCCGCGAGCCGATCATCAAGGACGGCGTGCCGCAGGACTTGTTGCACTACACCGATCCACTGCCGCAGGCGCTGGTACTGACCGCCATCGTGATCAGTTTCGCCATGACCGCATTGTTCCTGGTCGTGCTGCTGGCTTCCCGGGGCTTGACCGGGACCGACCATGTGGATGGCCGGGAGCCTAAAGAATGAATGCGATGACGCACCTGATCGCCGCACCGATTCTGCTACCGCTGCTGACCGCCGCCATCATGTTGATGCTCGGCGAGAAACACCGTCCGCTGAAGGCCAAGATCAACCTGTTCTCCAGCCTGCTCGGCCTGGGGATTTCCGTGTTGCTGCTGCAATGGACACAAACCACTGGCGTGCCGGGTTCCATCGGCGTGTACCTGCCGGGCAACTGGCAAGTGCCGTTCGGCCTGGTGTTGGTGGTCGACCGCCTGTCGGCCTTGATGCTGGTGCTGACCGGGATCATCGGCGTCAGCGCCTTGCTGTTCGCCATGGCCCGTTGGGACGGCGCCGGTTCAAGCTTCCACGCGCTGTTCCAGATTCAATTGATGGGGTTGTACGGCGCGTTCCTGACCGCCGACCTGTTCAACCTGTTCGTGTTCTTCGAAGTGCTGCTGGCGGCGTCCTACGGCTTGATGCTGCACGGCTCGGGCCGGCCGCGGGTGTCGGCGGGCCTGCATTACATTTCGATCAACCTGTTGGCCTCATCGCTGTTCCTGATTGGCGCGGCGCTGATCTATGGCGTCACCGGCACCCTGAACATGGCCGACCTGGCGCTGAAAATCCCGCTGGTGCCGGAAGCTGATCGCGGTTTACTGCATGCCGGAGCGGGGATTCTCGCGGTAGCGTTTCTGGCCAAGGCCGGGATGTGGCCGCTGAACTTCTGGCTGGTGCCGGCCTACTCCTCGGCCAGCGCACCGGTGGCGGCGATGTTCGCGATCATGACCAAAGTCGGCGTCTACACCTTGCTGCGCTTGTGGACATTGCTGTTCTCCGGTCAGGCCGGGGCGTCCGCCTACTTCGGCGGCGACTGGCTGATCTACGGCGGCATGGCGACGATCGTCTGCGCGGCGCTGGCGATTCTCGCGGCGCAACGCCTGGAAAGGATGGCCAGCCTGAGCATTCTGGTGTCGGCCGGGATCCTGCTGTCAGCCATCGGTTTCGCCCAGCCAAACCTGATCGCGGCGGCGCTGTTTTATCTGGTCAGCTCGACCCTGGCGTTGAGTGCGCTGTTCCTGCTGGCCGAGTTGATCGAGCGCTCGCGTTCGGTCAATGAACTGCCGTTGTTCGACGACGCCGACCTGATTGCGCGACCGGCGCCGGCCGCGCAACCGCTCAAAGGCATCAACCTCGATGACGATCAGAAAGCCGTGGTCGGCCAGGTAATTCCCTGGACCA
The DNA here is from genome assembly GCF_057128725.1 of Pseudomonas oplopanacis. NCBI lineage: Bacteria > Pseudomonadati > Pseudomonadota > Gammaproteobacteria > Pseudomonadales > Pseudomonadaceae > Pseudomonas > Pseudomonas oplopanacis. The sequence goes on from NZ_JBSKHV010000001.1 coordinate 217,676, forward strand.
TGGCCTTCCTTGGCCTGAGCTTCATTGCCTGCGCACTGCTGATCATCGGCATGCCGCCGCTCTCCGGGTTCATTGGCAAACTCAGCCTGCTCAACGCCCTTCTCAACCCGCTGGGCCTGGGCAATGGCGTCGGCGAACCGGTATCGAATGCGGCGTGGGGATTGCTGGCGTTGTTGATTCTGTCGGGGCTCGCCTCATTGATCGCCTTCTCGCGCCTGGGCATCCAGCGCTTCTGGACCCCGCAAGAACGTCCATCACCGCTGCTGCGCCGCTTTGAATGTGTGCCGATCATCGTCCTGCTGGGGCTGAGCATTGCGTTGACCTTCAAGGCTGAACCGCTGTTGCGCTACACCCAAGCGGCCGCTGACGCCTTGAACAATCCGCAGCAATACGTGATGGCCGTGCTCGGCACCCGTGCGGTACCCAGCCCGGAAGCCAAGGCGGCGATGGCGGAGGTGCAACCATGAAGCGACTGTTTCCTGCTCCCTGGCTGTCCTTGGCCCTCTTGCTGTTATGGCTGGTACTGAACCAGTCGATCAGCCCTGGCAACCTGTTACTCGGTGTGATGCTGGGCTTCTGCGCGCCGTTGATGATGCGCCGGTTGCGACCGCTGCCCATTCGAATTCGCCGTCCGGGGGTGATCCTGCGCTTGCTGCTGGTGGTCGGTCGCGACGTGGTGGTGTCCAACCTCGCCGTGGCCTGGAGCGTGCTGAACGCGGGTCGCCGTCCGCCCCGCTCACGCTTCATCAAGGTGCCGCTGGACTTGCGCGACGCCAATGGCCTCGCCGCACTGTCGGCGATCTGCACCGTGGTGCCTGGCACCGTCTGGTCGGAACTGGCGCTGGACCGCAGCATCCTGTTGCTGCATGTGTTCAATCTGGATGACGAAGCGCTGTTTATCCAGCACTTCAAGGCGACCTATGAGCGCCCCTTGATGGAGATCTTCGAATGAGCGCATTGCTGTCGAACGCCATCCTGGCGAGCCTGTTCCTGTTTTCCGTAGCGATGATCCTGACGCTGCTGCGCCTGTTCAAAGGCCCATCGGCGCAGGATCGGGTACTGGCACTGGATTACCTGTACATCATCGCGATGCTGATGATGCTGACGCTCGGCATTCGTTATGCCAGTGACACCTATTTCGAGGCGGCACTGTTGATCGCCCTGTTCGGCTTCGTCGGCTCGTTTGCCCTGGCGAAATTCCTGCTGCGTGGCGAGGTGATCGAATGACTGGCGAACTGTCGCTGTGGGTTGAGATTCCGGTAGCGATTCTGCTGCTGCTCAGCAGTCTGTTTGCGCTGATCGGCGCCATTGGCCTGGTGCGGATGAAGGATTATTTCCAGCGCATGCACCCACCGGCGCTGGCGTCGACCTTGGGCGCGTGGTGCGTGGCATTGGCGTCGATCATTTACTTTTCCGCGCTTAAATCGGGGCCGGTGCTGCACGCCTGGCTGATCCCGATTCTGTTGGCGATTACGGTGCCGGTGACAACGTTGCTGCTGGCTCGGGCGGCGTTGTTTCGTAAGCGCATGGCTGGGGATGATGTGCCGGCTGAGGTGAGTAGTCGGCGGAGTGAGAGTGGGAGTTAAGCCTGGAGTCTTTTGTTGACTGGGCTGGCCTCTTCGCGAGCAGGCTCGCTCCCACAGTAGATCTTCAGAGGACACAAAATTTGTGGATCATCCAGATCCTGTGGGAGCGAGCCTGCTCCGGGCGGCGTTCCGACGAAAGCAATTTCAGCAGCAGTTCAAATCCAGGCCACTGCCAACAACCCCGCACCCAACACCACACACAACGGTGAATACACCCAGGTATCGAGCCGGGCGAACTTCGAATCCTTCACCTCTTTGAAAAACCCTACCAGGTTCGAATCGCCAATCGCCCGGGCGAACATCAGTATCGCAATGCCACTGATCACCCATTGCAGCCAGCCGTCCTGCACCGCCGGCAAACACAGCCCGACCCGTAGGCACACCAGCATGGCGATCATCAGAAGCCCCACCGCCACCAGCAACGTCACCATCCCCGACGGCTTGAAGGCTGGCCTTGATTGCGCGCCGCCCTCCCCGGGCAATCGCGGTACCGCCGCCTCGCTGCCCACTTTACCGCCCGACGCCCAATACACGTGGACCAGGCTGATCATCAGAAAAATTGAAGACATCCATTGTGCAACCAACAGGTTCATATTCAGTTATCCATCCAGTGAGAGCACACGTGCTCCGGGCGGTGATAGCGAATGCAGTTGTGTGGAGCACCTGTTTACTTCAGGTCGGCGGAGACCTTATCAGCCACCTCCTTGGGTAGCCATGCCTTCCAGACGTCCGGGTGCGCCTTCATGAATGCTTCTGCGGCCTGGCGGGGCGGGGTGTGTTTTTCGCTCATCTCGGCCAGGGCCTTGTTCAATGGATCGATGGGCAAATCGACCTTGCTGAAGAACTCGGTGATCTGTGGGTACTGCTTTTGAAACGGCGTAGACACGCCGATGGACAGCTTCGAGGCCAGTGAACGGGTCGGCTTGGGATTTGGATTGTCAGCGTCGGTCAGGGTTTTCCAGGCTTCGGCGTCGAAGGGTGGTTCCTCCAGCTGGATCAGCTTGAAGCGGCCGAGCAAGGGCGTCGGTGACCAGTAATAGAACAGCACCGGCTTGCCGCGATGGATCGACGAAGTGATTTCCGCGTCCAGCGCTGCTCCGGAACCGCTGCGAAAATTCACGTAGCTGTCGTTCAAGCCATAGGCGGTGAGCTTCTGCTTGTTCACCACTTCCGAGGTCCAGCCGATCGGGCTGTTGAGGAAGCGGCCCTTGCCAGGGGTTTCCGGGTCACTGAACACGTCTTTGTACTTGAGCAGGTCGCTGACACTGCGCAACCCCGGCGCCAGTGGCTTGATGCCTTTGGCCGGATCGCCCTTGATCACGTACTCCGGAACCCACCAGCCTTCAGTCGCGCCCTTGACCGTATCGCCCAGGCTGGCGACCTTGCCTTCGGCCTCAGCCTTGACCCAGACCGGGCTGCGACCTGCCCACTCTTCACCAATGACCTGAATGTCATTGTTGGCCAGGGCGGTCTCCAGGGTAATGGTAGTGCCCGGCAAGGTATCCGTCGGTAGCCCGTAGCCCTTCTCGACGATGATCCGCAAGATATCGGTGATCAGGCTGCCGCTTTCCCAATTCAGGTCGGCGAAGTGGATGGGTGCCTGGGCGGCGAATACCGGAACGGGTGACGTCAACAACCCGAAACTGGCCACGGACGCAGCCAGTAACCGTCGAAATCCTTTCATGCTTTTGCACCTCGTGCTGTTCACAGCAATAGCAGGATGGCCTGATGAAAGACCGCGAGCCTCAAAATATTCAGTCAATTGACTGTAGTAGAGGATCCTGATTTCGAGGGGCAGGAATTAATTTTCGGAAGATTCCTGCAAGAGGGATAGCTCTCTTCTGACCATGCTGGCGTACGCCGCCGGGCGCAGCGCATAAATGTGTGACGCCACCCAATTCAGCCAGGCTCCCTGCAGAACAGCCTTTTGCTCGAACAACCGAAGGGCTTCAGCGTGGGCACTGGCCTGGTTCTGTTCGTGGAAATCGGCGCGGGTCAGGCTCATTACTCGCTGGCCTTGAAGGTCACCAACTCGCCCTTGCGCCACTTGGCGGCTTTGGCGGTCACGGCTTTCAGGGTTTTGGTCAGGCCTTCCTGCAGCTGTTGATGAGCGGCAAACACCATCACCACGCTATGACCTTCCTTGAACACAATCGCCTGACCATCGGCGGTGGTGACAAACGCGTAATCGCCCAATCCATACACCGTCAGTTTGATTTCGCGAAACTTGATGTCCAGCTTGCCGCCTTCGCGACTGGGCAGTACCGAGGCGCTGAAATGATCACCAACCTTGAGTTTGAGCCCTGGCTTGTCATCAACCACCAGCGCTTCTTCGGTGTCGATCTCGGCAATGTAAATGCCTTCGGCGTTCTGTTCGGTGACATAGACAAAACGAGATTGAAACTGTTTAACCAACTTTGCGCGCAAATCACCCAGCACGAACAAAGCATGCATATCGAGATTACTTACTGCCAAGGAAACATCCCCACATCTGAAATGGATGCTGCACGCAGGAAAAGCGCGCAGCAGAAAAAAGCGGCCATGCCGAAGGTCTAGCAAAAAAACCGGGTTGAAATCCTGATCCGGGCAGAGGGCTCATGCATCGCGAGGTCCGTGAGCGTACTGGAATAACACTCGCGCCGTCTTCCCTCAACGTCGTCAGATGTTGAAGGAAAATGCCCTTCTTGCTGCCAGAAGAAACAGGACTACCAACTTTAAGGAAAAAACCCTACAAGAAAAGCACTTTTCCGACATATCGCTCGCAAAAAATTGCTTTAGATGGACACCCTTGATGGCGATTCTAGAGCAGCGATGCTGACAGAGACCAGCCAAAACGGCGTACATACGTCGGCAAAACAATGAAAAGGACTTCATATGTGCACAATGACTCACTTTGCAACCACCCAGCCGACTTACACGCACAACACCTTGGCGCTGTCGCAGGCGTTGTTCGATCAACCTCCCTTACACCCTGACAGCCCTTCCCGGCCAAGGTTTCAGGTGGTCCTGGCCGGTAACGCGTTTTTCCATATCAAGGAAACCTCCACAGGACGCGTCAGAGGTTTCCGCGGTGACCACAACCAGGCCTGTGCGCTTGCCCGCTCACTTGAGTCCCGCGAATAAAGCCTCCCCTGAGTTCATTCCAATAGACGTTTCGTCATACCGTCGAGTTAACTCAGCCGTCGGCGGGCAACTACTGCCATACTGCCCGCCCCATGAAACCCGTTCCCACGTCGGACGGTGCTCAAAACAACAAAACATTTCCAAGGGAAGACTGCTACGTGACGGAATTTGATATCGGCGAATTTATTATCCGGGGCGAAGCCAGAGAGATCGACGGCGAATTCCAGGCAGTGATAGTTTTGCGCGCCAAACCGAAATTGACCACGGTGACCTATCACCAGGTCGAGAAAGATCGCTGGTTCAAAACGGCAGATGTCGCCGCCGTCGCCGCTCAGGAAGCGGCCAAAGAACTGAAGGCAGCCGTCGATGCAGGGGCATTGAAAGCCTGATCAGCGAATTTGCCGTCTATGCTCACTCCTGCTTTGGAACATCCATCGAACTCCTGAAGCGCGGCCTCCTCAGATGCAATGAAGCCGCCCTTCAGTTCTCGCATTCGACGCGACCCACCAGGAGATGAACATGGATTCACCTACACACGACTTGAAAGGTTTGTTCGACCAACTTGGCCTGGACTCCAGTCAGAAGGCCATCGACGATTTCATCGCCAGCCATTCACCGTTGCCCGACGACAAGAAAATGATCGACGCCGAGTTCTGGACCCCGCAACAAGCCGGCTTCCTCAAGGAGCAACTGCGTGAAGACGCCGATTGGGCGCGAGTGGTCGACGACCTGAACCTGCGTCTGCACCAGGTTCACTAGCCCGCGTACTCAGTGCAGGCTGTCCGGAGATTCGGCGCTCAACTGCGCCAGCCAGGCAGCCCTGCACTCTTCAGCTTCATCGCGACTGGAAAACGCCGTCCCCCGGCGCTCACCGTTTAGCAGTACCACCCAACAAACGCTCTGCCCCATCGCGCGCAAACAGGCGGGCACCCCGCTGCCAATCATCACCGCGACATCCACTTTGCTTTGCATGCTGGCCTCTCGAATTTCATTAGCAACCTAACTATGTAGGCATGTTAATGAGTTCATCCGCGAGGAAACAGCAACGAGGCTGCACAGCTTCGTTGCCGGAATCGTAACAATGGTCAGCGCCTAGCGTGGCCCCTGTGGCTTGTATCCCAGGCGCAAACCGCCCCAATGTCGGCCCTTGACGAGGATTGGCACCGAGAGATCGTGCATCAGCTCGCCGGTATCGCGGGTGTAAGTCTGCAACAACACCGGCTGCTGATGGCTGCCGCAGCGGATACCGGTGCGATCAGCAAATTTGCGCTTGGTGCGGTTTTGCAAGGTGTCGACCTTCGCGTCGCCCGTCAGCGGCTGGCTGAAGACCGTGTTATGAGTCGGCACATAACCCTGCTGTGTGCAGGCGATGGCAAACACCAGCCCTTCATGACGCGGCAACAACGGCTCCTGAATCGTCGGCAGGACCTGATCGGTGTAGCGGTCGAAACGGGTCTGGAACTTGGCCGGGCTGGTATTGGGGATCGCCTGATAATTGCGATCAAACAAGTCATCGAGGCTGACGCGCCCCTGATCGATATCCGCTTCGAAACGCGCGGCAATCTGGCCCGCGCCTTCTCGGGCCAGGTCATAAACCCGTTGGTGATAGTCATCCAGTCCGACTTCGGCTAGGCGCTCGCTGATGGATTCGGCCTGCCCTTCCATTTGCACGGCGGCCTGGGCCAGTCGTTGGGTCTGCTGGTCGCTGATCGCCAGATCGCTGCGCATCTGTTCGATCGCATGAAACAGGCTGTCGAGTTGTTCGCGATTGGTGTCGGCGCCCCGGGCGATTTCCCCGACCTGATGCTCGACACCCGCGGCCAGGCGCGCAATGTTTTCCAGGTGCTGGCCAGTGTGCTCGACTTGCCCGACACCGGTATCGAGGTCGCTGGACAGTTGGCGGATCTGCTCGACGACCTGAGCGGTGCGTTGCTGGATATCGGCAACCATCTCGCCGACTTCACCGGTCGCCGTCGCGGTTCGCGCGGCCAAGCCCCGTACTTCATCGGCCACCACCGCGAAACCGCGCCCGTGCTCCCCGGCCCGCGCCGCTTCAATAGCGGCGTTCAACGCCAGCAGATTGGTCTGGCTGGCGATGGACTGGATCACCAGCGTCACCCGCTGGATATCGTCACTGCGCAGGCTCAGGGCCTCGATCAGTTCGCGACTGTTACTGGCGCGCTCGCTGAGTTGATGCATACGGGCGATGGACTCGATCAACTCCTTGCGCCCGGCGGCGCCGCTTTGATGCGCCTCGCTGGCGGCGTCGAGCGCTTCACGGCTGAGTTTGGAAGTGACTTCTTCGGTCGCGATCATCGCCTCGGCATTGCGGACAATTTGCGCCGCCGCGCTGAGTTGCGATTGCAGTTTGTCCGCCAGTTGCTTGACCGAAAAGGCCACGCCGGCCGCAGACAGTGCGTTATGACTAGTGGTGTAGGACAGATCGCGGGTCAGCGTGGTGATGGCGCTGGCGTCGTCCGCCGGCGAATCTTGAGGCGTTGCGCGGGAGCGCAGACGCGGCAACCAGATAATCAGCACCGCCAACGGCAGGCCAAGGTAAAGCGGCCATCCACCCAACGCCATGCCACATAACAACAGCATCAGGGCGATGCTTTGCAGGGTCGGCGTCACCCAGGGGTTTTTCGGCAAAAGCACTGGCGCAGGCGCGGCCGTCGCCAGAGATCCGTCTCTCGTCATCTTCGTCACCCCACGATCTTCTAATTGTTGTCTTCGCATTAAACGCCACTACAAGGCCATTATCCATGGTCCATTAGTCGCGTGTACTGCAGCAGATCAATAGCGACGCAGGGGCTTTTTCGCAGACGAAAAAAAGCATCGCGGGCCAGCCTTGCTCCTTTGGGAGTGAGGCTCGCCCGCGATGCGGGGCGCTACGAAATCAGGCCTGACGCTGGTGCTTGTCGATCTGTTCGTGACGCTCTTGCGCTTCGATGCAGTACTTGGTGGTCGGGCTGATCAGCAGGCGTTTCAGGCCAATGGCCTCGCCGCTGTCGTCGCACCAGCCGAAGCTGTCTTCTTTGATGCGTTCCAGAGCCTGCTCCAACTGAGGCAGCATGCGCTGGTCGCGATCGATCGCGTTGACCAGCCAGGTGCGCTCTTCTTCGACCGAAGCCGCGTCTGCCGGATCGGCCGGGGTGTCCAGGCTTTCGATGGCGATGCGGTTCTGCTCGATGCGCTCATGGGTTTCGACTTTCATGTTCTGCAACAGCTCGCTGAAAAAAGCATGTTGCTCAGCATTCATGTAGTCATCCGCCGGCATGGCCAGCAACTTGTCCTTTGTCATTGATATCTCTATAAAAAAACGTGCATTAAGGCGAATTAGGGAGCGTTCCGGCGGACCTGGTGAAGGCCATCGGAAAGGCGCCGTTTATTCCAAGCGCCACCCGGCACTCAATTTACGAGGGGCGGCAGTCTAAGGCCGACTTGAGGCCCCAGCAACTGAAAAGTCAGCGAATTTGTCCGACAAGGTACGCAAAGTGCTCTACTGCGACCGTTGCGGCGGTTATCGGAGTGCGTTTATAGCAAGAAATTCAATCGAGCGGCTGTATATAGAAGACAAACGGCCGCACAAGCCCTCCCTTTGCTTGCGGGACGCGGATCCTCAGCTAAGGTTGACCGTCCCGAAATGGCCCTCTGCAGGAGTGTATTAATGAAGCTGATCGGCATGCTGGATTCACCCTACGTACGGCGCGTGGCCATTTGCGCCCAACACTTGGGTATCGACCTGGAGCATCAATCGGTCTCAGTGTTTCGGCACTTCGAGCAATTTCAACAGATCAACCCGGTGGTCAAGGCGCCCACCCTGGTGCTGGACGACGGCGACGTGTTGATGGATTCGAGCCTGATCATCGACTACCTGGAAGCCCTCGCCGGCCCCGGCAAAAGCCTGATGCCCGGCGACCTGAAGCAACGGCTGCGCGCCTTGCGGGTGATCGGCCTGGCGTTGGCGGCGTGCGAGAAATCAGTGCAGCTATATTACGAACGCAACCTGCGTCCCGCCGAGATTCAATTCCAGCCATGGATGCAACGCGTTGAAGGCCAATTGGCCGCCGCTTATTCATCACTGGAACGTGAACTGGAAAAGCATCCGTTAGCGAATGGGGCCTTGATTGCGCAAGACGGGATTACCGTGGCGGTCGCCTGGAGCTTCACCAATCTGGTGATTCCGGACCAGGTCGATGCCGAGCGCTTCCCGCGAATCGCCGCCTTCACCGCGCAGGCAGAAAAGCTTGAGGCGTTCATCAAAACCCCGATAACCTGAGCTGCCCACCCGCCCGGACTCACCCATGACCGCCGCCGAACAATCCGCCCCGGCGCTGAAGGAAATCTTCAACGCCGAGCGCCTCAAACACATCGCAACTGAAATGACGGCGGTTTACCCCGGGTTCAACGCCAAGGCCTTCCTGAAGATGGCCAACGACGGCCTCGCCGACCTGTCGATCATGCAGCGTATGGCGCGGGTCAGCGAATGCCTGCATGCAGTGTTGCCGCTGGGGTATGACGAATCGCTTGAAGTGCTGCGCGCCCTCGCCCCTCGGCTGAACAGTGGTTTTGTCAGTATTTCGCTGCCGCATTATGTGGCGATGTATGGCGGGCATGATTTCGAGCAGTCGATGGAGGCGCTCAAGTACTTCACCACGTTTGGTTCGGCGGAGTTTGCGGTTCGGTATTTCCTGCGCAGTGATGTGCAGCGCTCATTGGCGCTGATGCAGGAATGGTCGCGGGATCAGAATGAGCATGTCCGGCGTCTGGCCAGTGAAGGCAGTCGACCGCGATTGCCGTGGTCGTTCCGGCTGGAGCAGGTCCAGGCAGATCCAACGCTGGCGGCGGCGATTCTCGACAACCTGAAGGCCGATGAAAGCCTTTATGTGCGCAAGTCCGTGGCTAACCACCTCAATGACATCACCAAGGATCATCCGGAATGGGTGCTGGACCTGATCGAGGGTTGGCCGCTGGATAACAAGCACACGGCGTGGATTGCCAAGCATGCGTTGCGCAGCTTGGTCAAACAGGGCAATCAGCGGGCGCTGGCGATTATCGGCGCCAGTGGCAAGGCTGAGGTCGAGATTGTCGGGTTGACGGTTGAGCCGGCGGTGATTCGACTCGGGGAGAAAATCACCCTGTCGTTTGGTGTGAAATCCACGGTGGCGGAGAGTCAGCGCTTGGTGATCGACTATGCGATTGATTACGTCAAAGCCAATGGCAGCTCGTCGGCGAAGGTGTTCAAGCTCAAGGCCTTGACGCTGCCCGGCAACGCCACCGAACTCGTCAGCCGTGGCCAGCAGATCAAGGAACTCACCACCCGCAAACACTATGTGGGCGTGCATGCCGTGCACATCCTCGTAAACGGCGAACGCCTGGCCAGCACTTCATTCGAAATCCTTCCCTGACCTGTAGCAGCTGACGAGCAGCGCAAGGCTGCGTTCGGCTGCGAAGCAGTCGTAAGATCAGGCAACAGGTTCCGTCAGGAATACCGCGTTTGCCGGACGCCGAGGACTTCAAAACTGTCTAAATCCACCCCTTTCTTCCGCGCATTGTGGCGAGGAAGCTTGCTCCCGCTGGGCTGCGAAGCGGCCCCAACGCATCCACGTCAATGGTCAGCCGCTTCCTGCGAACAGGTTTGAGGGCTTTGGGTTCGGGTCTACGCTGAAGCGATGCGGGTCGTCGATCTAGTGTGATCCACTGTTCACGTTGCGTCCGTCTTTGGAGCGCCCCATGCCGCCCTTCACCACGCGCTTGATGACGCTGCTTTTTCTTTGCCTGCCCCTTGAAGTATCAGCCCAGCCCAACCCCTGCCCGGCTGGCGAGAAACAAGTGTGCCTGGATAGCTGTATCTGTCTGCCAGACGTGGGGCAATTACTCGGCCTCCCACCTGAAGGCATCTATCAGATAGCCGCACCTGCCCTGGCGATGTGGTTGACCCAAGCCCGCGCTGAAGCAGCCACCGCCGACACCCAACCCATTCCACCGCGCATTCGAGAGCAACTGCTGCGCTGGTACGACCCCAGCGTGCTCGATGCCGCGCGCTACAAAGTGAGCGACAACGGCCAATTCAGCGCCGCCACTGCCATGCTGCAAAATCCTGATGTCGGTGCGGTGACGTTGATCGACATCATCCTTTTTCGGGATGCTCAAACGGCAGAACAGAACGTTGCACTCTGGGCTCATGAATTGAAGCATGTGCAGCAGTTTCAGGAATGGGGGGTTCAGGGGTTTGTCCAACGGTATACGCAGGATTTCAATGCGGTGGAAGCGCCTGCTTATGCCGTGCAGGGTGAGGTCAGGCGCTGGGTGCGGGATGGGAATTTTTGAAAAGTTGCGAAGCTACCCTAATCGTGGGGAGCACTGGAAATAAATCCGCCCCCCTTTGTATACAATGCGTTGTTAGCCTTGTGTGTGGTAACAGGAGGCTTCGTTTAAACAGGTTGGATTTCTGTTGTTTAAGCTCCAGCGGAACAGAAGCAATTGACGCATTGCCTCAGGCAAATGAAATCCATGTGGGAGCGAGCCTGCTCGCGAAGGCGCCAGATCATTCAACATCGATGTTGACTGACACACCGCTTTCGCGAGCAAGCTCGCTCCCACAGGATTTGTGTTTTTTCTGATGGATATTCAGGGGCTTCAATAATTTGTGTACCGTCGTTCTGGCCTTACCGCACCCATTTCAAGATCATCGCTGGCGCTGATTCACCGCATTGCCGGATCGACCCGGCAGCATGCGGGTCAGGGTGTTGTCGCGGACCCAATAGTGATGGAACAGCCCCGCCGCCGCGTGCAAACCGATTAACCAGTAACCGGCACTGCCGAGCAGTTCGTGCCAATGCCTGAACTGCCGGGCCAGGTCGGGATCCACCGCCACCAGTGACGGCAGGAAGAACCCGAAATAAGGCATTGGCTTACCGCCTGCCGAGAGCATCAGCCAAGCCAGCATCGGCGCGGCGATCATCAATACGTAAAGCGCCAAATGCATCAGGTGCGAAACGCCGGTCTGCCACAGGGGCAATGCCGGGGTGATGGGCGGACGAGGTGTGAGTCGCCCGAGCAATCGCACCCAGACCAATATGAAAATGCTCAACCCGAACAGCCCGTGAAACCCCAGAAACAGCCCCTTCAAGGCATGCCCGCGGGGGAGCATGCTTCTGAGCTCGATGCTGGTGTAGACGCCGACAAACAACGCCAGCATCAGCCAGTGCAAGGTCATCGACAGTTTTCCATAGCGGGGTGTTGCTGAGTCTCGGGTCATAAGGGGCCTCATCAAAGTCGTTGCCGGCTGGCGAGTCATTCGCCTGCCTGGGTCCGGCGGGGCACCGAACCGACTGAGCGCACACTGCCCGCCAAGTCTTAAGGCAGTCTGAAGACCGCTGCCCTCCTCCTTTTTTCCACCTTCAGACTCTCTTAAGTATTGCCTTCAATACTCCTCCTCAATTGATCCGTGGAGGCGTCTTCCCATGCCCGATTTTGAGTGGAACATCGCGCTTCCCTTGCGTTTCGGCCAATCCGCAACCGAACAGATGTGTTTGCACAGAGCGCTGCCGGACGAGCCCCGGCGGCCCCCCTTTGAAGACTTTATCCAGCAACGCTTCCGCAAGGCCCACGGCGCCGACATCCGTCATTTCATGCCCGAACTGTTCGGCATGAGCAATGCGTCGGGTGAGCTCTGTGCGGTGGCCGGGATTCGCCTGGCGAGTCTTGGGCAATTGTTTCTGGAGCGTTATCTGGACGAATCGATCGACCCGCTGATCAGTGCGGCCGCCGATCACCCCGTGGACCGTAGCGGCATCGTCGAAGTTGGCAACCTGGCCGCCAGCAACACCGGCAGCGCGCGAATAAGCATCATCGCCATCACTTATCTTCTGGCCATGGGTGGCCTGGAATGGGTGGCGTTCACCGGCAATGTCGGCCTGGTCAACAGCTTTCATCGCCTGGGCTTGAAACCCGTGACGCTGTGCGCCGCCGATCCCGAGCGGCTGGGTGATGAACGCCACCACTGGGGCAGCTATTACGAAAACAAACCCTGGGTGCACGTGGGCAACATCCGCGCCGGCTTCATCCATTTGCACAACAGCGGGATGTTCGGGCGCCTGGGGTTGCCAACGTCCAACGAGGAATCCAGCCATGTCGCCTGAAACCGAACGTTTCAAACAGACCCTGCACAGCCATGCCGAACGCACGCCCACCGCGATTGCGTTGTGGGGCGATCAGGTGAAGGTCGACTACGCCACGTTGTACGCAGAAGTGCTGACTCGCCAACAGCGTCTGCGCGACGAACACATCAGGGTGCTGGCGCTGGCGCTGGACAATGGCGTGGAAGCGATGCTCTGGGACTTGGCCGCGCTGTTCGAAGGCCTGACTTGCCTGACGTTGCCTCCGTTTTTCAGTCCGGCCCAACGCCGCCACTGCCTGGAACAGAGCCACGCCGAACGGGTGATAGCCGAGCCGCAGCTGGACGCAGAATTGCAGGAGGCCGGCTACGAGAAAACTGGCGGAGTCTGGTGCCGGACCTTCATGGAGCCGAACCGTATGCCCGAAGGGACCGCCAAACTGACGTTCACCTCCGGCACCACGGGTACGCCCAAAGGCGTATGCCTGAGCGCTGAGAGTATTTTGACCGTCGCTCGCGAACTGGATCAAGCCAGCAAACCCACCGCCCCGCAGCATCACCTGGCGCTGTTACCCTTGGCGATCCTGTTGGAAAACCTGGGTTGCTATGCCGCGTTGTATGCCGGTGCAACCTTGAGCCTGCCCAGCCAGAAAACCCTCGGCATCCAAGGGGCCAGCGGAGTGGACGTGCCACAGTTGCTCGGCTGCCTGGCCGTCCGTGCCCCCGAAAGCCTGATCCTGGTGCCGCAGCTGTTACTTATGCTGGTCAGCGCCGCCGAGCAGAAAGCCTTCAACCCCGGCACGCTGCGTTTTGCCGCGGTGGGTGGCGCCCGGGTTGCCGAAGAATTGCTGCATCGCGCCCAACTTGTCGGCCTGCCGATTTACGAAGGCTACGGACTGTCGGAATGCGCCTCGGTGGTGTGCCTCAATCGGCCCGGCGCACGACGTCCCGGCAGCGTGGGCCAGCCCCTGTCCCATGTAGAGATTCGCTTGGCCCAGGACGGCGAGGTGCTGGTCAAGGGTTCGACCTTGCTGGGCTATCTGGGCGAAGCGCCGCCTACCGATGATTGGTGGCCGACCGGTGATCTCGGCGAATTCGACCCCGAAGGTTTTCTCTACCTCAACGGGCGCAAGAAGCATCAATTCGTCACCAGTTTCGGACGCAACGTGAACCCGGAGTGGGTCGAGTCCGAATTGACCCAGCGTCGCCACATCGCCCAGGCCTTCGTCTACGGCGAAGCCCTGCCGCACAACCATGCGCTGCTCTGGCCCTCGCGCCCGGACTGCACCGACGACGAACTCGCCGCCACCGTCGCCCAGGCTAACGAAGCCTTGCCCGACTACGCCCAAGTCCATCACTGGACCCGACTGGATCAACCCTTCACTCCCGCCAATGGCTTGCTCACTGCCAATGGCCGACTGCGCCGCGACGCCATCGTCGAGCGTTACCGGGCGCAACTGTCTGAACCTGCATTTTCCGAGGAATCCGCATCATGAGTTTTTTCGACCGGCTGCAAGAAGCCACGCAACAAGAACGCCATGCGCTGTTCAATCTGCCGATCATTGTCGACGCCCTGGAGGGCAAGGTCAGCCTGGAAAGTTACCGCGCGTTTCTGGCGCAAGCCTATTACCACGTGCGCCATACCGTGCCCTTGATGATGGCCTGCGGCGCGCGGCTGCCATTGCGCCTGGAATGGCTGCGTAAAGCCGTTTGCGAATACATCGAGGATGAATATGGCCACGAACAATGGGTCCTCAATGACATCGAAGCCTGCGGTGGCGACAAGGTCGCGGTACGCGACGGTCGTCCGAGCCTGCCGATCGAACTGATGGTCAGTTTTCTCTACGACCTGATTGTCCGGGACAACCCGGTCGGCCTGTTCGGGATGGTCAACGTGCTGGAAGGCACCAGCATCGCCCTCGCGACCCACGCCGCTGGCAGCATTCGCGAGCGCCTGGACTTGCCGGAAACTGCCTTCAGCTACCTCAGCTCCCATGGCTCCCTGGATATCGAGCACATGCAGACCTATCGCCGACTGATGAACACCCTCGACGATCCGGCCGACCAGGCCGCGGTGATTCACGCTTCCAAAGTGGTGTACACGCTCTACACCGACATGTTCCGTGGCTTGCCACGCGACGGGGAGACATCACATGCGCCTGTCTGAAGCTCGTGTGGTACTCACCGGTGCCAGCGGTGGCATCGGCCTGGCGATCGCAACCGCGCTGTGCGCCAGTGGTGCCCGGGTGCTGGCGGTGGCGCGGCAAGAGGCACCGTTGTCGCCGCTGCTCGCGAGTTATCCGCAGCATCTGTGCTGGATCGGCGCAGACCTCACCGTCCTCACCGATCGGCGCAAGGTGCTGGCTGCCGCCCAAGCCATTGGCGGGATCAACTTGCTGATCAACGCCGCCGGAATCAATCACTTCGCCATGCTCGAACAACTCGAGGACAGCGACATCCACGCGATGATGGCGGTCAACATCAGCGCGCCGATCTGCCTGACCAAACTACTGTTGCCGCTGCTCAAGGAAGCCGAGAGCGCGATGGTGGTGAACGTCGGCTCAACCTACGGTTCCATCGGCTACCCCGGCTACGCCAGCTATTGCGCCACCAAGTTTGCCCTGCGCGGGTTTTCCGAAGCCTTGCGCCGGGAACTGGCGGACACCCGCGTGAGCGTGCTGTACGTCGCCCCGCGCGCCACCCGCACCCGCATGAACAGCCCGGCGGCGCAGGCATTGAACGATGCGCTCAAGGCCAACGTCGATGATCCGCAAACGGTCGCGGCTGCCGTGATCCATGCCATCGCCGGTGATCACCGCGATTTGTACCTGGGCTGGCCGGAGCGTTTTTTCGTGCGCCTGAACAGCCTGTTGCCCCATCTGGTGGACAAAGGCTTGCGCAAGCAATTGCCGCTGATCCGTCGCTTGAGTGAAAAGCCCGATAACGAGAATCTCAAACCATGAAAAAAATCATCGCTTGCCTGCTGGTGGGCGCCTTGAGCCAAAGCGCCTGGGCGCTGGACCCATCCGACCAGCAACGCCTGAAGGGCATTCAACAAGAATGGGCGCACATTCAATACGAAGTTCCCGAAGCGCAGCGCACCGCAGCGTTTGAACAATTGGCGGCCCAGGCGTCGGCGTTCACCCAGCAACGCCAGTCAGTGGCAGAAGCCTGGATCTGGTCCGGCATCGTCACCAGCAGTTGGGCCGGCGCCCAGGGTGGTCTCGGCGCGCTGAGCAAGGTCAAGGCGGCAAAAGCCGATCTCGAAAAAGCCCTGGCCCTGGACCCCAAAGCCTTGCAAGGCTCGGCCTACACCAGTCTGGGCGCGCTGTATGACCGCGTGCCGGGCTGGCCCATCGCCTTTGGTGACTCGGACAAGGCTGAACAGTTGCTCAAACAGGCCTTGCAACTCAACCCGGACGGCATCGATAGTCTGTACTTCTGGGGTGATCACCTCTACCGTCAAAAGCGCTACAGCGAAGCCAAAAGCGCGTTGCAGAAAGCGTTGAAAGCGGCGCCAAGGCCCGGTCGGGAAACCGCCGACGCGGGGCGACGCAAAGAGATCGAAGCGTTGCTGGTGGACGTGAACAAGAAACTCGACTGACAGGAGTTCGTGTGCGCTTATTACTGATCGAGGACGACGTTGCCCTCGGCGAGGGCATCCATCAGGCCCTGGGCCGCGAGGGATACACCGTCGACTGGTTACAGGACGGCGCCAGTGCCTTGCACTCGCTGCTGAGCGAAACGTTTGACCTGGCGGTGCTCGACCTCGGCCTGCCGCGCATGGGCGGGCTTGAAGTATTGCGGCGTTTGCGTGACAGCGGCTCCAACTTACCGGTGCTGATCCTCACCGCGCGGGACGCTACCGAAGACCGCATTGCCGGGCTGGATGCCGGGGCCGACGATTACCTGATCAAGCCCTTTGACCTGGCTGAACTCAAGGCGCGCCTGCGGGCCTTGCTGCGGCGCAGTGTCGGGCGGGCGCAAATGCTGATCGAGCACGCCGGCATCAGCCTGAACCCTGGCACCCAGCAAGTCAGTTATCACGGCGAGCCGGTAGCGCTGACGCCCAAGGAATATCAGCTGCTACACGAATTGCTCTCGCCGCCTGGCCGGGTCATGACCCGCGATCACCTGATGCAGTTGTTGTATGGCTGGAGCGAAGAAGCCGAAAGCAACACCCTGGAAGTGCATATCCACCACTTGCGCAAAAAATTCTCCACCGACCTGATCCGCACCATTCGCGGTGTCGGCTATCTGGTGGAGGAGCGTCGATGACGTCGATCCGACGCCGCAGCCTCACGCTCATCATCGGCCTGATGCTGGTCGGCGTCGCAGTGATCAGCCTGTTCAATCTGCACGACAGCAATCACGAAATCGCCGAAGTCTATGACGCCCAACTGGCTCAAAACGCCCGGCTGTTGCAAGGCGTGATGAGCATGCCCATCGCCAACAAGGAACACGCCGACCTGTATCAGGCCTTCAATAAAGCCTTGGGTGAAGCAGATACCAGGGTCGATGGCCATCCTTATGAAACCAAAATGGCGTTTCAGGTCTGGAACCGTCACGGCGAAGTGCTGGTACACACCGCCAGCGCGCCCTCTTTCAGCACCCCGCCAGCCACACCCGGTTTCAGTGATGTGGTCGACCTGTCCAACCGCCACTGGCGCGCGTTCCTGCTGGAAGACAAACAAAATGAGCTGAAAATCTGGGTCGGCGAACGGGACGACGTGCGCGCGGACCTGGTGGATCGGATCATGCGTCATACCTTATGGCCCAATGTGCTGGGCAGCTTGATTCTGGCGTTGCTGATCTGGATCGCTATCGGCTGGGGCCTCAAGCCTCTGGAAAATATGGCGGCAACCTTACGGGCACGGCACAGCGGCTCGCTGGAACCGTTGCAACTGACCCCGCTACCCAGTGAACTGGAGCCGATGCAAGCAGCGCTCAATCGCATGCTTGCGCAAATTCAGGAAGTGCTGGCCCGCGAACACCGCTTCATCGCCGATGCCGCTCACGAAATGCGCACGCCTTTGGCAGTGCTGCGCGTGCATGCGCAAAATCTGCTGGAGGCTGGCACCGAAGAAGAACGCCGTGACTCGCTGGAGTTTCTGATCTCTGGCGTCGACCGCACCAGCCGCCTGGTCAATCAATTGCTGACCATGGCCCGCCTGGAACCCAAAGCCATGGCGCCGGTGCAGCACAGCATCGACCTGGCCGAAATTGTGCGCGGCAGCCTGGCTCAGCTTACGCCGTGGATACTGAGTAAAAACCTTGAGCTGGCCTTCGATGTCCAGGACCGCCCCTTTAAAGTGGTGGCCGACGCTCCCGTGATCGACATCGCGCTGAATAACCTGATCAGCAACGCGGCAAACTTTTCCCCTGATAAAGGCGTGATCACCGTGCAGTTAGGTCAGGCGGATGGGTTCTATTTACTGAGTGTCGAGGATCAGGGCCCTGGCATCGACGAAGCAGATCGCGAGCGGTTGTTCGAACGGTTTTACAGTCGTGGCAATGTCCAGGGCGCGGGACTGGGGCTGACCATTGTCAACACCATCGCGACCCGGTTGGGCGGATACATCAGGCTGGTCAACCGACCGGAAGGCGGGCTGCGTGCGACGCTGGCTATTCCGGATAGTCCGCCGCGTACTTCTTTACCGGACATTGCACGGGAGTTGCCGCCGGGCGGTTGAGTAAAACTTCTCGCCTCGCTAGCTGATCGGAGTCGATATGGGAGCGAGCAGGAGCTCCTGAGTACCTGATTTTTTGCCGATTGCAGGCTGTCGCGAAGTGCAACAAAAAACTGTCAGCGGACTATCGCAAGCTGCGGATCATCGATTTTTTGAAATAATACCCCCCATGTATTGATTCAAATCGCGCAGATCTTTAATACTCCATGAGTGCGGCGATAGCTTTACACCATTCTCTCGCAACGTTTTTGGAATCAAGTCTCCATTTGGACGAAGTATTATCGATGACACAATCACGCCCGGATAATCATTCAATCGTTTTTTGAAAGTGGAGGTTGTTAGATCAGGTGCAGGAGGATTACTTTTATTAGCCAATGGCCCTGTTGCCTTGAGATCTATTCCGTGGCACATGGTGCATCGCTGTAAATAGAGATTTTTTCCATTAACATTTTCAGCGAAGGCTAGTGATGTTTGAACTAGCGATAAAACCCCTAGCGAAGCGATGAATAATATTTTCATTGTTTTTATCTTCCTTGACGGGATCAGCGTTTGATTGGATGCGATTTGGAATTCCCTGTGGGAGCGAGCCGGCTCCGGGCGGCGTTCCGACGAAAGCGGTGTGTCAGCCAATATCCATGTTGAATGTGTTGGCCTCTTCGCGAGCAGGCTCGCTCCCACAGGAGGATTGTGTTGTGTCAGGCGGGTACTGGGGGACATGAACATACCCCCCTGCCCGATCACTTTTTGTTGGCTGCCAGATAGTGCGCGACCAACGCATTGGCATGGCCATGGCCCATGCCGTGTGCATCTTTCAGCCAGGCCACGATTTCCATGTGCTTCTTGTCGCTCACTGTTCCGAGCAACTCCAGCCAGTGGCTAATCGGTTGTCCATACTTTTTCTCAATGGACGGGAAGTACGACGCCGGTCCTTTTACTTTTGTCTCTTCGGTCATGCTGCTAGCTCCCTTTATCACGACGGAGTGTCGGATAACGCTCCTTGTCGTCAGTCAATAGAGTGGCCGCGATTGGCTATCCCAGCAACAACCCCTGCTCCGCCTCACACAACCCCACCACATAATCCCAGACCACCCGCAGCCGCACCGACTTGTGCAACTCGCGCCGGGTACTGATCCAGTAGCTGCGTTCAATATTCTCATCCGGCAACAACGCCACCAGATCCGCATCGGCACTCGCCATGTAACAAGGCAACACGGCAATCCCCAATCCGGAACGCGCAGCCTGTTGCTGGGCAATAACACTAGTACTGTGAAACACCACCCGTGGATTGCGGCAGAAGCTATTCAGGAACATCAGTTCCTGGCTGAACAGCAAGTCGTCGACATAGCCGATCCAGGCATGGCGGCCGAGGTCTTCGCGACTGCGCAATGGCGCGGAACGGTCGAGATACGCCTGGCTGGCGTAAAGCCCCAGTCGATAGTCGGTAAGTTTGCGGGTGACCAGCATGTCGGCGGCCGGGCGTTCGAGGTGGATGCTGATTTCGGCTTCGCGGTTGAGGATGCTGACGAAGCGCGGCACCGCCACCAGTTCCACTTCCAGCCCCGGATAGCGTTCGAACAGGCCGTTCATGCGGCTGGCGAGGAACATGATGCCCAGCCCTTCCGTGACGCCGACGCGAATCTTGCCCAGCGGTGCGGTGGACTGGGTGATTTCTTCCTGGGCCAGCAACGCGACGTTTTCCATGGCTTCGGCGTGTTTGAGCAGTGCTTCGCCGGCCGGGGTCATTTCATAACCCTGGGCATGCTGCACGAACAGCGCGGTGCCGAGGCTCTTTTCGATGGCCTCGATGTGCCGGGCAACCGTGGCGTGGGTGGTGTTTAAACGCCGGGCAGCGGTGAGCAAACGCCCGCTGCGCTGCAACTCGAGAAAAAACCGCAGGTCATTCCAGTCGAACATGATCCGTCCTTGAGGCAAGGCTGTTTAAAAACGCACAGCGGCTGCGCAAAAACTAACATTCTTTTGACGAAAGCGAACAACTAGGATGACGGACAACAAGAACAACAAGACGAGGTCAGGGATGAAGACTCTCCTGGATGAATTCGACTACATCGTGGTCGGCGCCGGGCCCGCCGGGTGTTTGCTGGCCAATCGACTGTCGGCCAACCCGCAACACCGGGTGCTGTTGCTCGAAGCCGGTGGCCGGGATAACTACGCGTGGATTCACATTCCCGTGGGTTACCTGTTCTGCATCGGCAACCCGCGCACCGATTGGTGCTTCAAGACCCAGGCGCAACCCGGCCTGCAAGGTCGCACCCTGAGTTATCCGCGCGGCAAAGTGCTCGGCGGCTGTTCTTCCATCAACGGCATGATCTACATGCGTGGCCAGGCCGGGGACTACGACCGCTGGGCTGCCGATGGCAATCCGGGCTGGAGCTGGAACGACGTGTTGCCGTTGTTCAAAAAGAGCGAAAACCATTATGCCGGAGACTCCGAGTTTCACGGCGCCAGCGGCGACTGGCGGGTCGAGCGGCAGCGGCTGTCTTGGCCGATTCTTGATGCCTTTCGCAACGCCGCCGAGCAAAGCGGCATTGCCAGCATCGATGATTTCAACCAGGGCGATAACGAAGGCTGCGGCTACTTTCAGGTCAATCAGAAGGCCGGGATCCGCTGGAACGCGGCCAAGGCGTTTCTCAAACCGGTCCGCCACCGCGCCAATCTCACTGTGCTGACCGATGTCGAGGTGGACCGCGTGCTGCTGGAAAACGGTCGCGCCTCAGCGGTGATTACACGCTGGCAAGGTCAGGCGAAAAGCTTCAAGGCGCGCAAGGAAATCGTCTTGTGCGCCGGCTCTGTCGGTTCACCGGGCATCCTTCAACGCTCGGGGATCGGTCCGCGTCCGCTGCTGCAAAAACTCGGGATCGGCGTCGCCCATGAGCTGCCGGGGGTGGGCGGCAATCTGCAGGATCACCTGCAATTGCGGTTGATCTACAAACTGGAAAATGCGCGGACGCTGAACCAGATCGCCGGCAGCGTGTGGGGCAAGATGGGCATGGGTTTGCGCTACCTGTATGACCGCAGCGGCCCGCTCTCGATGGCGCCGAGTCAACTGGGGGCCTTTGCTCGCTCGGGACCGGAACAGGCCTCGGCGAATCTTGAATACCACGTGCAGCCACTGTCGCTGGAGCGCTTCGGCGAGCCGTTGCACCCCTTCCCGGCTTTTACCGCTTCGGTCTGTGATCTACGGCCGCAAAGCCGTGGCCGGGTGGACATCAGTTCTGCCAATCCGCAGGACGCACCGCTGATTCAGCCGAACTATTTGAGTCATCCGGAGGATTTGCGCGTAGCGGCTGATGCCATTCGCCTGACCCGGCGCATCGTTGCTGCGCCGGCGCTGCGTGCGTTCAAACCGGTTGAATATTTGCCCGGCGCGCGCTTGCAGACTGAAGAGGAATTGCACGAGGCCGCTGCGCAGATCGGCACGACCATTTTCCATCCGGTGGGCACTTGCCGGATGGGGAACGATGCGGATGCGGTGGTGGATGCCGAGTTGCGGGTTCATGGTATTCCCGGGTTGCGTGTGGCTGATGCGTCGATCATGCCGCGTATTACCTCGGGTAATACTTGTTCGCCTACGCTGATGATTGCTGAAAAAGCCGCCCAGCTAATACTCGAGCCCACTGCCAACACAACCCCTGTGGGAGCGAGCCTGCTCGCGATGACTGACTGATATTCAACATCGATGGTGACTGATACACCGCTATCGCGAGCAGGCTCACTCCTACAGTGGGTATTGCGCTACATGGAACACGCAACACCAGTGGAACAACAAAAACAATCACTGTGAGGGATACCGATATGTCAGAACATGTTCAGCCCCTGGAAGCCGCGCCCGTCGCGGTGATCACCCATGACACCCGCAAAGTCATCTTCGCCTCGTCACTGGGGACGGTGTTCGAGTGGTACGACTTTTTCCTCTATGGCGCCCTCGCGGCGGTGATCAGCAAGCAGTTTTTCGCCGGGGTCAACGACACCACGGCGTTCATCTTTGCGCTGATGGCCTTCGCCGCAGGTTTCATCGTGCGGCCTTTCGGCGCGTTGGTGTTCGGTCGGTTGGGGGACATGATCGGGCGTAAATACACCTTCCTCGCGACCATCGTGCTCATGGGCCTGGCGACCTTCTGCGTCGGTTTGCTGCCGACCTACGCGAGCATCGGCATCGCCGCGCCAATCATCCTCGTGGTGCTGCGCATGCTTCAGGGCCTGGCCCTGGGCGGTGAATACGGCGGCGCGGCCACCTATGTCGCAGAGCATGCGCCGATCGGCAAACGCGGTTTCCACACCAGCTGGATTCAGTCCACGGCGACCCTCGGTTTGTTGCTCTCGCTATTGGTGGTGCTCGGTTGCCGGTACTTCACCGGCGATCAGTTTGAAGTCTGGGGCTGGCGCATTCCGTTTCTGTTTTCGATCATTTTGCTGGGCATCTCGACCTGGATTCGCCTGAGCCTGCACGAGTCGCCGGCCTTCGTGAAAATGAAAGAGGAAGGCAAACTCTGCAAGTCGCCACTGCGTGATTCCTTCGGCAAGTGGGAAAACCTCAAGGTCGTGCTGATTGCCCTGTTCAGCATCAACGCCGGGCAAGCGGTGACGTTTTACGCCGCACAGTTTTACGTGCTGTTTTTCCTCACCCAGTTCCTGAAGATGGACCCGGCCGTGGCCAATGGCTTGCTGATTGTCAGCGTGATCATCGGCGCGCCGTTCTTCATTTTCTTTGGCTGGCTGTCGGACAAGGTCGGGCGCAAACCGGTGCTGATGATCGGCCTGCTGCTGGCCACCGCGCTGTATTTCCCGATCTTCAAATCCCTGGCGCATTACGCCAACCCGGCCATTGACCAGGCCAGCCGTCAGGCGCCGATTACCGTATTGGCCGACCCGGCGACGTGCACGTTCCAGTTCGACCCGGTGGGCAAGGCGAAATTTGACAGCCCGTGCGACAAGGTCAAAACCTTCCTGGTCAAGCAAGGCCTGCCATACGCCAGCGCCGCCGCACCCGCCGGCAGTGGCGTGCAGGTCAGTGTCGGTGACGTGAAAATCGACGGTTACGACGAAGCGGCCCTGCGTGGCGCGGTGACGCTGGCCGGCTATCCGTCACAGGCTGACATGCAGCAAATCAACAAGCCGATGATTGTGGCGCTGATCGTCGCGCTGATCATCATCTCGGCCATGTGCTACGGCCCGCTGGCGGCGTTGATGGTCGAACTGTTCCCGACGCGCATCCGCTACACCTCGATGTCGCTGCCCTATCACATCGGCAATGGCTGGTTTGGCGGTTTCCTGCCGACCGTGTCGTTTGCATTGGTGGTCTACACCGGCGACATCTTCTACGGGCTCTGGTACCCGGTAGTGATTACCGCGGTGAGCCTGGTGGTGGGGATGATCTGTTTGCGCGAGACCAAGAACGTCGATCTCGATAAGAACTGACGAGGTCTTGTGGCGAGGGCCTCCCTCGCCACACACCTTGGGAAAAACGATCCTCAGACCTCGGAATCGAGCAACTCGAATTTCACCTGATCCGGGTAGAACGCCACGTAATTGCGAATCTGATCGACGGATACTTTAGGGTCCTCGTAACTCCAGACCGCATTGGCGCCTTCATGCCCCGGGACTTGCAAGCTGAAATAAGTGGCATCGCCCTTGTAGGGGCAATAGCTGGTGTGGTCGGTGCGGGCGTAATACTTTTCGTCGATATCCTCTCGCGGCACGTAGTACACCGGCGGGTAATTGGCCTCCAACAGCACCAGGGCGCGCGCGGAAGCGGCTACCTGAATGCCATGAAACTTCACCAGCAGGCAGCCCGGCTGCTCGGCGATGGTGATGACAGGACTGGGACCAGAGCTTTTCATGGAATACGTTCCTCATGACGGTGATGAACCTGGGAGCGTGCGGTGCGGCGATCCGACATGCCCGTGATCGCGCGTGCAGTTGCCCCGAAACCTGAGACCACAACTGTCAGGTATAACCCAAAATTCGACATCGCCACGACCCCGCAGCCGAACGGACCGTTTGACGGCCGCAACCAAACGCAACAGCTTTGCTGTACATCCATACAGATAAAGATTGATCCGGCGCTCATCACCGGCCATTCTGTGCGCCTCTTGCACACTTGATGAACGATGGTGGTTATGCGGCTGTACCTCTGTGAAAAACCTTCCCAGGCCAAAGACATTGCAGCAGTGCTCGGCGCCAAGCGTCGGGGCGATGGCTGCTGGCTGGGAACAGACGTCACGGTGACCTGGTGCATCGGCCACTTGCTGGAAACGGCACCGCCGGACGCCTATGACGCGCGCTACAAACGCTGGGTACTGGCCGACCTGCCGATCATTCCCGAAAAGTGGAAAATGACCGTCAAACCGCGAACGGCCAGCCAGTACAAAGCCGTCAAACGCTTGCTCGGCGAGGCCGACGAGCTGGTGATCGCCACCGACGCCGACCGCGAAGGCGAGATGATCGCCCGCGAACTGGTCGAGCACTGCCGTTATCGTGGGCCGATCCGCAGGCTGTGGCTGTCGGCGCTGGACGACGCATCGATCCGCAAGGCACTGGCCGCGCTCAAGCCGGGGGCCGAAACGTTCAGCCTTTATCATTCGGCGCTGGGTCGCTCCCGGGCCGACTGGCTGATCGGGATGAACATGAGCCGGTTGTTTACGTTGCTCGGCCGTCAGTCCGGTTATCAGGGTGTGTTGCCGGTGGGTCGAGTGCAGACGCCGACGTTGCGGCTGGTGGTGGATCGCGATCGCAGCATTGCCGATTTCGTCCCCGTGGCTTACTGGGCCATCGACGTGCAGTTGTTGCATGAGGGTACGGCGTTCACGGCTCAGTGGCGTGCGGCATCCGACGCTTGTGATGATCAGGATCGCTGCCTGAACCAGGGCCTCGCGCAAAATGCGGCTCAAGCGCTCGCTAACGCAGCGACTGCGAGGGTGATCAAACTGCGTACCGAGCGCATGCGTGAAATCGCCCCGTTACCGTTTGATCTGGGCACCTTGCAGGAAGTCTGTTCGAAGAAGCTCGGGCTTGGCGCCCAGGAAACCCTGGATATCGCCCAGGCGCTCTACGAAACCCACAAAGTCATCACCTACCCGCGCAGTGATTGCGGTTTTCTGCCGTTGAGCCAGCACAGCGAAGCCCCGAGCATTCTCGCCGCACTGCGCCAGGCCGATCCGTCCCTGAACGCGCTGAACGATCACCTGGAACCGCAACGGCGCTCACGGGCCTGGAACGATGCCAAGGTCACGGCGCACCACGGCATCATTCCCACGGCGGCAGCGAAGAATCTGGATCGTCTGGTGGGCAAACAGCGGGCGGTCTACACGCTGATCCGTGCCCGTTATCTCGCGCAGTTCCTGCCTGACCATGAATACGACCGCACCCAGGCCGACTTCAACTGTGCCGGTGAAGCCCTGCGAGCCGTCGGCAAGCAGATCGTCGAACCCGGCTGGAAACGTGCGCTGCCGGAAGCCCTCGCCCCCGCGAAGGGCCGCGAGGCGCCAGCGCCACAAACCTTGCCGGCACTGGCCGAGGGGCTGGATTGCGCCGTGGCCGATGTGAAGCTCAAGGACCTGTGGACGCAGCCACCCAAGCCATTCACCGAAGGCGACCTGATCAAGGCCATGAAGAACGTGGCCAAACTGGTGGAAGACCCGCTGCTCAAACAAAAGCTCAAGGACACCACCGGCATCGGCACCGAAGCGACACGCGCCTCGATCATTCAGGGCCTGCTCGACCGCGGTTACCTGATCAAGAACGGTAAAGCGCTGGCCGCCACTCCGGCGGCCTTCAGCCTGATCGATGCAGTGCCGCGCGCGATTGCCGACCCCGGCACCACCGCGATCTGGGAACAGGCGCTGGACATGGTGCAAAGCGGCGAAATGAGCCTGGAAGAATTCGTCACCAAACAAGCGGCGTGGATGAGCAAGCAAGTCGCCCGTTGCGCCGGTTTGAGCCTGACCATCAGCGGGCCAGCCAGCCCGGCCGGGCGTGGTGCCGCACCGTGGAAGAAAAAACGCAAACCGGCGACTCGCAAACCCTCGGCGGGCAGCAAACGCACCGCGAAACCGACCAGCAAGGCTTGATGGCACTTCGAACGGACCGGGATGGTCTAGTGTTCTTCAAGTCCGGCGACTGCCTGTTCTGAAAAGGCATCGCAGCCTCGTTCCACTCGACAGCTGCTACAGGAATCATATTTATGATTATCGTGCACCACCTGAACAACTCCCGCTCCCAGCGCATTCTCTGGCTGCTGGAAGAATTGGCGATTCCTTACGAGCTGAAACTGTATCAGCGCGATCCAAAAACCAACCTCGCCCCGCCGGAACTGAAAGCGATCAATGCGCTGGGCAAATCCCCGGTCATCGAAGACGGTACGCAGAAGCTGATCGAGTCCGCGGCGATCATCGACTACCTGATCCGCCGTCATGGCCAGGGTCGTCTGCAACCCGATCCCTCCACCCCCGCCTACGACGAATACGTCCAGTGGCTGCACTTCGCCGAAGGCTCGGCCATGTTGCCGCTGATGTTGAACCTGTATGTCGGGCGCCTGGGTGAAGCCGGCGCACCGCTGCATCCGCGTATCAACTCGGAAGTGGCCAATTACCTGGGCTACCTCGACACCGCACTGAGCCAGTCCGATTACCTGCTCGGTCACGAGTTCAGCGCCGCCGATATCCAGATGAGCTTCATCGGCGAGATCGCCCGGGCCCAGGGCAAGTTGGCCAACTATCCTCATGTAGCGGCCTGGGTCCAACGTTTCCAGGCGCGCCCGGCTTACCTCGCCGCGTTGAAGAAAGGCGGCAAGTACGACTTCGCGCCGCACTGAGTGATCCTGACAGGGCCACGGATGGCCCTGCGTAACCTGGAGCGCCTCGAATGCCTTCGATAGAACTGCACGCCGCCCAGCGTGACGACTTCGACACCCTCGAAAACCTGATGCAGTTCTACGTCTACGACTTCAGCGAATGGCTGCCGCTGGAACTGGGTGAGCATGGTTTTTTCAATATCCAACCCAAACTCGATTACTGGCGCAACCCCGCGACCCGAGCGTTTTTGATCCGGGTCGACGGTGAGCTGGCCGGTTTTGTGACTGTGGATGACGGCACACACCTCGAAGGCGCCGAGTACAACATCGGCTACTTTTTTGTCAGCCGGCGCTTCCGTGGCCAAGGTGTCGCGAAGTTTGTCGTTTCCACCCTCTTGAGCCAAATCCCCGGGCAATGGCAAATTTTCCACATCGATGCGAACCCGCCTGCACGGCGGTTCTGGGCCAAAGTGATGCCTGATCTTACGGGCAATCAATTCACCCTGCATCGGCAGCCAGCAGACGGTTATCCCTGCACCTTCTACCGCTTCCAAAGCCCGCAGCCATCGGCCTGACGGGCGTGTTCCGGCCTCGCTTTTTCATTCCAATCCGTTTTGTCCGACAATATGTAGTGACTGAAAAAAATCACTACATAACGGTTGACGCCTCCGTTTTGCCCTTGCATGATGCAGACATCTCCCCGATCGGGAGTACAGCAACATGTTTGAGCAAGCTCGTCTGACCGCCGAGCTGTTTTTCCCGGATACACGCTGCCCACAAGGCAGATTGAAGAAGCTGACCTGGCCCGAACGTCCAGTACAAGGACGAGAAGCGCTGGCGATCAATCCTCATGAAGCTTGTGGCCGACCCTGAAAAGTCGGCAGTGGCCTCCAGGTATTCGCCGCTTCTCTTCGTTGTGACGCTAACGCGTAGCAGTTATTCAACACGACTACATGCAACAGACGCAGGACCCCGTCGAATTCGACGGCCGACCGCTGACGTCCTGGTTTCGGTGCCAGGGATCAACTAACCGATGGGCTACTTGTATTAGCGACTCAACTTTGAAAAATCACCAAATGGTCAAGGGGCATATTATGAATCTGAACAATCAACCAACTATCGATGAACTGGCTCGTATGTTCGCGGCGCAAAAAGACAGCCTCGACAGCCACATTCTGTGGATCAGCAAATCGGGCCAGGTTCATATCGACTGCCTGTCGCCTCACGCTCATGAAGCGGAGTTCGACCAGAACAACCAGAACCTGCTTGCCCGACTGAAGATGTACCGTCGCGGCCAGGGCTATGTCGGCAAGAAAGCCGCAGCCGACAAGGACTTCATCGGTAATGTTCTGCAAACGCTGAAACAGGCATGGGCTTCGCTACAGAACCAAAACGAAGTTCGGGTGATTGATCGGTTCTACTAATAAACTGACTCACTGATAAAAAAGGGCCTGCTCCCATTAAAGAGCAGGCCCTTTTTTGTGCCTGAGTGTTTTACAGCGCCAACAGCAGATTCATAAACGCCACCGACGCCGCGCTGTGATAGTTGTTTTTACGACGCAACAACGCCGCCCCGCGAGTTGGCGCCTCCCCCAACAACGGAATCTTGCGCAGGGCGCGTTCCTGGCTGGCGATGGCTTCCGGCAGGATGGTGGCAATCGCCGTGTGCCGAATGACTTCCAGCAAGGTGCTGACCGAATTGACCTCGATCACCACCTTCGGTGTGATCTGCTCCTGGGCAAAATACTCATTGATGCGGGTACGGGTAATGAAATCGGGGGTCAACAGCGCGAACTCCAGTTGCGCGAGTTCTTCAGCAGGCAATGCGAGCTGACTGTCATACAACGGGTGAGCGCGCCCCACCATCACCCCCAGCGTTTCGGTAAACGCCGGAATCGATTCGATGTCGGCGTTTCTGACTTCATTGAACGCAATGGCGATGTCCAGTGAGTCATCCGCCAACCCCGCTTCAATGTCATCCATCGACAGCTCGAAAATCTCCAGATGGATATTCGGAAACCGCGCCACGTAATCGCGCACCAACGGCCCCACCAGATACGCCATGAACGTCGGCGTCATCGCCAGGCGCAAGGTGCCGCGGGACAAGTCCTTCACGTCATGCAACGCACGCTTGCCGGCCTCCAGTTCCACCAATACGCGACGGGCGCACTCGATGTAGGCCGCACCGGCATCGGTCGGCTTGACCGTGCGTGAGGTTCGGTCGAACAGGCTTACGCCCAGGGTTTCTTCCAGCTGGCGGATTTGCTGGGACAAGGTCGGCTGCGACACATGCAACGCCTCGGCGGCCCGGGTGAAGCCGCCGTGGTCGGCGACCGCCAGCAAGTAGCGCAGATGTCGGAGCAGCATGGGAATTCCATCTATAGGCAGGGCTTATGCGCAGCATTGTATATCGATCTTGGACGCTATGGATAAATCGGCAGAAGATTGCTTCACACCCAAGCAACACCACGCCGACAGGAGAATCACCATGCAACAGTCTCACGCCTACAACGACCCAAGCCTGGCCCTGACCACCTCGATCCTCGATGCCAAGGCCCGCAAGAATCTGTCCTGGCAGGACCTGACCGACGGCACCGGCCTGGGTCTGGCCTACGTCACTGCCGCCCTCCTCGGCCAGCATCCACTGCCCAAAGCCGCTGCCGAAGTGATTGGCGACAAATTGGAGCTGGACGCCGACGCGGTGGCCCGCCTGCAGATCATCCCCCTGCGCGGCAGCCTCTCCGGTGTCCCGACCGACCCGACCATTTACCGCTTCTACGAAATGATCCAGATCTACGGCACCACGCTCAAAGCCCTGGTTCATGAGCAATTTGGCGACGGCATTATCAGCGCGATCAACTTCAAGCTCGACATGA
Source organism: Pseudomonas oplopanacis (assembly GCF_057128725.1). Classification (NCBI taxonomy): domain Bacteria; kingdom Pseudomonadati; phylum Pseudomonadota; class Gammaproteobacteria; order Pseudomonadales; family Pseudomonadaceae; genus Pseudomonas; species Pseudomonas oplopanacis. The sequence goes on from NZ_JBSKHV010000001.1 coordinate 247,879, forward strand.
AGAAAGTCGAAGACCCGGAAGGCGGCTCCCGCGCGGTAATCACCCTCGACGGCAAGTTCCTGCCACTGCGCCCGTTTTAAGTTGAGACTGGCCCGCGCTACCGCGCGGGCCACCCCACATCACGCATGAGGACACCCGCATGAAAGCGCTCATCGACGGTTTTTTGAAGTTCCAGAATGAAGCTTTTCCACAACGCACCGACCTGTTCAAACACCTGGCCACCACCCAGCATCCCGGCACGTTGTTCATTACCTGTTCCGACAGCCGTGTAGTGCCCGAATTACTGACCCAACAAGAACCCGGTGAATTGTTCGTGATCCGTAACGCCGGCAACATCGTGCCTTCCTATAGCCCTCATCCGGGCGGTGTGTCGGCGACTGTGGAATACGCGGTCGCAGTCCTCGGCGTGACCGACATTGTGATCTGCGGACACTCCGATTGCGGCGCCATGACCGCCATCGCCAAGTGCAAATGCATGGATCACCTGCCGGCAGTCAGCGGCTGGTTGCAACATGCCGAATCGGCAAAAGTCATCAACGAATCCCGTCCTCACGCCAGTGATGCGGCGAAGGTCAGTTCAATGGTCCGGGAAAACGTCATCGCGCAGCTGGCCAATATCCAGACGCACCCGAGCGTGCGCCTGGCGCAGGAAAAAGGTCTGTTGAATTTGCATGGCTGGGTCTACGACATCGAAACCGGTTCGATTGACGCCCTGGAGGCCAGCAGCCGCACCTTCGTCTCGCTGGCCGAACACCCGACTACCTGCGCGGTGTACGGCAAAGCCGTCGAAGCCGCGTGATGAACAGCCCTTGCGCAGCGCTCCCGATCCCGGAAGCGCTGCTGTCAGGGTCATTTGTCGTCTGACGAACATGGCCGTTGCTCAGCGCTTTCCTCAGCGTTGGGCGCTTCGGGAAAACTGCCTGGCTTGAACACGTGGGTCAGCAACTCCCGGGCATCGACGTCGACCACACCCTGAACCGAGCGAGTCAGCGCAACCGCCTGCTCACACTCCCGGTGGGTGTTGACCCGGCCACTCAATGCCACGGTGCCCGCATGGGTTTTGACGTGAATGTGCATGGCAAGGGTGGGCTCGGCCATGGCCAGGGCTGACTTCACCCGGGTCGTCAGCCAGGTATCGTGAGCGACCGATTCCAGGTGATGGGAATACTGCTCGAAGGAACGAAGTTTCATGATGGATCCCTCTTTCAGAACGAAGGAGCAAACACCTTAATTATAGTGCGCCCCCTCGCCTGCGGTCGGAATGCCTTAGCGTTTGACCGACAGATCGGTCTGCGTCATGCGACTGCGAATGGTGAACACACCGTCTCCCGAAAGAATCGCGCTGCGCGCAAACAGACGACCGCTCTCCCAGTTCGAAAGACCCAGTTCCGGCTTGTTCAGCGCGTACTGTCCATCGACCCAGCGCGTGATGCCGTTGCCGACAAACGGCGCGTTGACTGCGTTGTAGAAGCGCTCATGCGCCGCGTCATCCTCACTGATCAACGACACGGTGAACTGCGGGCTGTAGCGATTGAACAAGGCAATCGCACGGTCCAGGTCATCGACGATCATCAGGCTGACTTCCGGGGTTTCTTCCCATTCCCACTCGCGGCCCAATTGCTCCTCCGGCAGTGGTTCGGCCAACGCTTCAGTCCGATAACCTTCGGCGCGATACACCTCGACGCTCGCGCTCGACCATTCACTCGGCAAACAAGCCTCGCTGCCTTCGACGATGTGCAGCTTACAGCCCTGGCCCCGTGCAATGCCGGCCTGTTGCAACGCACCGAGAAACAGCGGCACCAGATCGGCGGCACGGTCACGCTGGATCAGGCAGACGTTGAGGGTGTTGCAGACCTTGCGATCCAGGGAATTGCGCACCACGGCGGCGAAACGCGTCGCGTCGGCGTGCTGGTCGGCGATCAGCCAGGCGCCACCGGTGCCGTGCAGGCTGACGGCGGTGCCCGCCTGTTGGGCGATGCTGCCCAATTGGCTGACCGCACGCCCCGAACCCCGGGCCACGGCCAGCGACAGACGCCGGTCGGCGAACATCGCCCAACCGGCCGCGTGATTGACGCTTTCGACCAGCGACACCGCGCCGACCGGCAATCCGGCATCGCTCAGCGCCGGGTTCAGCGCATGGGTGACGATTGCCTGGGCGGTGCCCAACGCATCGCTGCCAATACGCAGCACCGCGGTGTTGCCCGTGCGCAAGACACCGGCGGCGTCGGCGAACACGTTCGGCCGACCTTCGAAGACAAACGCGACGATGCCCAGCGGCGACACCACTTGCTCGACTTTCCAGCCGTCATGCTCGACGCAGCTGATCACTTTGCCGCGCGAGGCCGACGCATCGCGCCAGGCCCGCAGGCCGGCGATCATGTCGCGGCGCATGCGTTCATCGGCCAGCAAGCGTGTTGTGGAACGTCCACGGGCCTTGGCGCGCTCGATGTCGGCGAGGTTGGCGGCGGCGATCAAGTCCCAGCATTGCGGGGTTTCCAGGCGCTGGGCAAACAGGTCGAAGAAGCGGCTGATCGCTTGATCCGACACCGCCGACATCGCGCTGAAGGCTGCTTCTGCGCGTTCTATCGCAACGCTGGCCGCTTGCTGGTCCGCCACCGGGATCAGCAACAATTCGCCGCTGACCTGTTCCACCAGCAGGTGGTCGCCGGGCTGGAAGCGCGCGGCCAGTTCGGGACTAACGAGCGAGACACGATTACCGGCAAAAGGAATCGGCGTACCAGCGACTAGACGTTCGAGCGCAAGAGACATGAAGCGGTTTCACCATGCAGGGGGCGGCCGGAAAATGTATAGGAAATTTTCCGGAGCGTCATTAATCCCTCCCGTTAAAACACCGACCAACCGATCCGCTGGCTCAGCAATTCCAGCGCGGCCATCCCGGCAAGGGAATTGCCGGCAGCGTTCAGTTCCGGCGACCAGACGCACACCGTGAACTGCCCCGGCACTACCGCGACAATCCCGCCGCCAACGCCACTCTTGCCCGGCAAACCCACGCGATAGGCAAAGTTGCCCGCCTCGTCGTACAGCCCGCTGGTGGCCATGATCGAGTTGACCTGTTGCGTCTGGCGCGCGGTGAGGATCTGTTCGCCGCTGTGCTTGCAGAACCCGTCGTTGGCCAAAAAGCAGAACGCCCGGGCCAGGTCCACGCAATTCATGCGCAGAGCGCAGTGACTGAAGTAGCTGCGCAACACCGATTCGACGTCGTTGTGAAAGTTGCCGAACGACTGCATCAGGTAGGCCATGGCGGCGTTGCGCGCGCGGTGCTGGTATTCGGACTCGGCGACTTTGCCATCGACCATGACCTGCGGATTGCCGGACAGCCGCCGGACAAAATCACGCATCGACAACGCTGGAGCCGCAAAGCGCGACTGGTTGATATCGCAGATCACCAGCGCGCCGGCATTAATGAAGGGATTACGCGGACGGCCGCGTTCGAATTCCAGCTGCACCAGCGAGTTGAACGGCTGGCCGGAAGGCTCGTGGCCCAGACGCTCCCAGATCGCTTCACCGGAGTGTTCGATGGCCTGCACCAGGCTGAAGACCTTGGAAATACTCTGCACCGAGAACGGCGTCTCGGCATCGCCCGCGCAGTACAGTTCACCGTCGTTGCTGTACACGGCAATGCCCAATTGATTGGCCGGCACGGTGCCGAGGGCAGGAATGTAGTCCGCCACCTTGCCCTGCCCGATCAGCGGCCGGACGCCATCGAGGATCTCGTTCAACAGCGCTTGCATGCGAGGTTCCAAAGTCACGCCCCATGGGATTGCGGGGACACTGAGGCTAGACGCTGCGGGACGACAACGAATCACAGCCCCCCCAATCCAAAACCCACCACAGGGTTTTGCATTGGGCTTGTATCTGTATGTGTACAGACCCGCCCCTGACACACCCCGCCCATAAAACCCCGCCCAAACGACACATCGCAGATACACCTGCTTGGTCAACTACACCTGTCGATTGGCCAAGCCGATCAAAGCGCTCAACTCACTTACTGTACGGAGTATCACCATGTTCAAGCTCTCCACTTCTTCCCTGACCCTCGGCCTGCTCATCGCGGGTGGCCTGGCCCTGTCGAACGTCGCTTCGGCCTCCGAATCCGAAGCGTTCAGCATGAAACAACTGGCCCACGGCTACAGCCAGGTCCAGGCCGACACCGCGCAAAAACCCGCCGAAGGCAAATGTGGCGAAGGCAAGTGCGGCGCCGCCGAGTAATTCCCTTGCGCGGGGCACTCGATGCCCCGCATTCCTGACCTGACGGAGATCAAGCCCGTGAACACTTCAATCTCTTCGGCCGTGAAAGGCCTGCACCTGAACCTCGACCGTGCTGGTAGCTGGCTCGCGCCCCTGACCTTGCGGTTGTTCATCGCCTGGGAATTTTTTGAGTCGGGCCTGGAAAAATGGAACGGTGACAACTGGTTTGCCGACATTCAGGACCGTTTTCCGTTTCCGTTCGATCACGTACCGGCCACGCTGAACTGGGAACTGTCGATGTGGGCCGAGCTGATTTGCGCGCTCGCGATTCTGGTGGGTCTGGGCACGCGGGTCTCGGCGATCATCCTGATCGTGGTCACGGTCGTCGCCACCGCCGCCGTTCACTGGCCGGCCGATTGGTCTACATTAAGTGAGCTTGCCCAGGGTTACGCCATCAGCAATAAAGGCCACGGCAACTTCAAACTGCCGGTGATCTACCTCGCCGCCCTGCTGCCCTTGCTGCTCTCGGGTGCCGGCAAGCTGAGCCTCGATACGCTGCTGGCGCGAATTTTCTGGCGCCGTCACAATCGCTGAAATGCTACCGTGACACGCTTCACCTTCCACCTCACTTGCGTAGACAGGAGCCACCATGAGCGTGACCACCCAATGGATCGAGATCGACAGCGACGACGGTAAATTTGGCGCTTACCTGGCCATTCCGCATACCCAGCGCGGCCCGGGGATCGTCTTGATCCAGGAGATCTTCGGCGTCAACGAGCACATCCGCTCCGTCGCCGAGCAATACGCCGCTGATGGTTATCTGGTGATCGTGCCGGACCTGTTCTGGCGTAGCGGCCACCGCATTGAACTGACCTACGACGAAGCCGGCTGGAAACGCGCCGTCGAATTGATGAACGCCACCGACATCACCAAGGCGCAGGCCGACATCAAACTGGCCATCGACACCCTCGATGCCCAGCCAGGGCTGGATGGCGGCATCGCTTCCATCGGTTACTGCTTTGGCGGCCTGCTGTCGTACCTCACCGCCACCAACGGGCTGGTGGATGTGGCAGTCGCCTACTACGGCGGCGGCATCCAGAATCACCTGGACCGCGCCGATGACATCCAGGTGCCGTTGCTGATGCATTTCGGTGAACAGGACAGCCACATTTCCCTGGAAGCCGTGGAGAAAATCGCCGAACGTTTCGACACCAACGACAACGTGGAAATTGTCGTGTACCCGGAAGCCGAACACGGCTTCAACTGCTCGCACCGCGACAGCTACAACCAGCGCGCTGCGGCTGAGGCGCATGGCAATACGTTGATCTTCCTCGGTCAGGAACTGTAAAACCGCCCTCCACGAAAAAGGCCCCTTCATCGATGGATGAAGGGGCCTTTTTTATTTGCCGCGTTTACCCGATCACACCTCTTCCGCTAGCGCAGCGACGGCCAGTGCCGGCTGAACATTACGCTCATGCACATGGCGATGCGGTGTGCGGTCGATGTTCAGGCTGAGGATTTCCGGACGGCTGTAGTGACCGCGGCCATCCATTTGGCGCTTGCGGATCTCGATCTGGAACAGGTCGATGTCGGCAATCACTTCGCCTTCTCCTTCGGTCAGCGCGCCGACGACTTCACCTTGCGGGTCGATGATCGCGGTGTAGCAACCGCCGGAGATCGGGCCGATATCGCAACCGGTGTCGGCCATGATTTGTGCTTGCTGTTCCGGGTACAACCAGGCGGTCGAGTTGACCACGAAGCACGCCGATTCCAGGGCATGCATGCGGATGCTGACTTCCATCTGCCGGGTGAACCGCTCACCGGCGAACGAGCCGGGGTACATCGAGGCGTGGATCTGTTCGCCGTCTTCGATCAGGGCATACCGGGCCAGCGGGTTGTAATGTTCCCAGCAGGCCAGTTGACCGATGCGGCCGACGGCGCTGTCGATGGCGCGCAAGCCGGAGCCATCGCCCATGCCCCAGATCATGCGTTCGTGATAGGTCGGCGAAATCTTGCGACGCGCCTGAATCAGCGTGCCGTCGGCATCAAACAGTAATTGCGTGTTGTACAGCGTGCTGCCATCGCGCTCGTTGACGCCGATGGACACCACCATGTTGGCGTCTTTGGCGGCTTTGCCGATTGCATCGGTGGTCGCCGACGGCACGACAACAGCCTGATCCAGCAATTTGTAGTGCTCGGCGCCCATTTCGAAAGGCGACTGCACAAAGGAAAAGTACGGGTAGTACGGCACTATGGTTTCCGGGAAGACGGCGAACTGCACACCCTTCTCGCCGAGTTCGCGAATTTTGTTAACGACCTTCTCTACAGTGCCTTCACGGCTGTAGAGCACGGGTGCGATTTGGACGGCAGCGGCTTTGACGATGGTCATGGCGGTGATCTCACTGAGGAATGGGCTTCAACGAGATCCAGATTACGGCAATCATATTTTGTCTTAAATGTCGAATGCACCACTTTTTAGGACGCGGCGCGATTCGCCCGCTGGATCACCTGCGGCGGTTGGCCGAAAGCGCGGATAAAGGCCCGGCGCATACGCTCCCGGTCACCAAATCCGGTTTCGGTGGCGACCACATCGATGGCATGACGGCCAGTTTCCATCATCAACCGTGCAGCTTCCACGCGCAGATTTTCGATGGCTTTGGCCGGCGATTGACCGGTTTCCGCATGGAACACCCGACTGAATTGCCGGGGGCTCAAATGGGCCGCGCCGGCCAACTCTTCCACCGACAACGCGGATTTCAGGTGCTGTTTGGCGTAGGTCAACGCCGCCTGGATGCGATCGGTCTTCGGTTCCAGTTCCAGCATCACCGAAAACTGCGACTGGCCACCCGCGCGACGGTGATACACCACCAATTGCCGGGCCACCGTGCGCGCCACTTGGGCACCGAGGTCCTTTTCCACCAGCGCCAACGCCAGGTCGACACAGGCACTCATGCCGGCGGCGGTCCAGAGGTTGCCATCGTTGATGAAGATGCGGTCCTCTTCGACCAGCACCTTCGGATACGCCCGTTGCAAGGCCGGTGCATGACACCAGTGAGTGGTCGCCCGTCGACCATCGAGCAACCCCGCCTCGGCCAGCGCAATGGCACCGGTGCAGATCGACCCCAGCCGCCGGGTGGTCGCGCTGGCACGACGCAAAAACGCCACCATGCCTGGCGAAGTGGGCCGGATCAGGTTGTCGCCCATCACCAGCAGCGTATCGAACGCGCGCTGATCGAATGCCTGGGTTTCGACGCCGAATCCGGCGGAGGTCTGCACCGTGCCGCCGTGCTCGGACAGCAGGGAAAGGCTGTACACCGGCTCGTCGGCGGTGTTGTTGGCCAGTTCGAAGGTGGCGCACATGGCGAGGCCGAGGACCTGGAAGCCGGGGTAGACGATGAGTCCGATGTGGTGCATGACGGTGCCTTTGACAAAAAAGGTGGCATGAGAGGTTTCAGGTCATTTGCCGACGACTTTACACCTGCACTGACTGCACCGGTCATATTTAAAACCATCGATCAGTTTATTCTTAGTGTATTACCCGCATTACAACTTTTCCTAGATGCACATCATCCTCCCGGTAGTTACAAGCAATTTAACAACTAACACTTCAAATGAGGAATGGATTATTTCGAAATTTAATATTGGATCCATAGCGCGGAATGGCATTAACCCAAAAAAACCGGTTAACTTAATTCGCTCCAACCAGAGGACTTCAGCGCCTCCCACCAGACTATAAATGCTCTCAATCCTGCGGGCTAGGCGCGTTGGCATTTTCGTTACGCACTACCTCGCACGCCTTTGCTTTCATCATGACAACTTATACCTCGTACGCCACGTTTGCCCTTTCTGATTAACAGATTTATGCGGTGACAATACGGACTCTTTATTAGGTCTATACATAACCTTGAACACTCGGCCGACAATACGAGGTTTAGGCCATGGACAACAACAAAGACTCGGGCACCAACCTGGCGTTCTGGCTGCCCGGCGGCGCTGTTATCCTCAGCTTGGTATTGTCGACGCTGGCATTAACTCGCGAACCTTTCCTGGAACCTCGACCGATTGGTGCGCAATTTCAATCGCAACTACCAATTGAAGCTCGGTTATGGCAGGACCCGTTTGATGCTCTGGAACGCTATCGTAAAAAGCTTACGGACAGTGAGGAGGCCAAGCATCTATGCAACCCCGATATCATCCCGTTGCCTGAAGAGAAATCGACCCCCGACATCATGGTAGTTCTCGTAGAAGGGGGCCCATACGCCGATGAACTGGAGCGACGGCGGCGTATTCGGTATGCATTACTCGCAGGATTCAAAAACTCCCAACGGGTGCCAGATCAGGAGCAATACATACATTGCTTGAAACTTCAGCACGACCTGTCAATTGATCCCCTTGATAACGATCCACAAGCAGTAGATCTACCTTATGAAATGTTTATTTCCAATCAGTTCGACAGACCTGCTTCTGATGTTGAAGGGGGGCCACCACCTTCAGAACGAACGATTGTGTTCTGGCTAAAACAGGACTTGCTGACCTCACAACCGCTCCAGATGCTGGAAAAGCTGCGCAAGGATTTACACTTCAAGGCCTACAAGGCATGCGCTTCCGGAGGGTGCATCGAAGGAATCGACACCGCCACCCTGAAAGTTATCGGCCCTTCTACTTCAACTGTGTTGCTCGACATGTACCAAGAAGAGGCCAACTTCCAGGCTACAAAAAACGTAGAAATCTATTCGCCTCTGGCAACGGCAGATAACGAAGCGCTCAGGAAGAGCCTAAAACCCTTGAAAAAAGAAAAGGACAAGGACAAGGACAAGGACAAGGACAAGGACAAGGACAAGGACAAGGACAAGGATGTGGCAGCGGACAAAAACACCACGACAGAAACGCAAAATAAAGAGGCAATGAAAATTCTGCGTACGGTCAGCGACGATGGCACCATGACCAAACTGTTGTTGGATGAGTTAAAGCTGCGAAGAGTAGATCCAGCCGCAGATATCCGCTGCAGTCAGGGCAAGCTGCGACGCGTCGGAACACCCTGCAACCGTGCTGCTTGGCTAAATGCCAACCGCATCGCATTAATTTCCGAATGGGACAGCTTCTACAGTCGCGCCCTGATCGAAAGCTTTAAGGACCAGGTTGCTCTTGATGCTCGCTTGGGTGACGACGAAAAAGATAAAAAAGGAGTAGTTGAACAGTGGGTATTGCGGTTCAGCTATTTGCGTGGCCTGGATGGTCGCTTGCCGGAGGAGCCCGCCAGCAGCGACAAAGCCACTAGCACCGACACCAGCAAAAATAACAAAAACAGTAGCCAAATCGATCTCAGCCCATTGGAAAAAGCTGACGGCAACTCCCAACTTGACTACTTGCGGCGACTCGCTGATCACATTGCACAGCAAGATGAAGACTATCGAAAGGCAGGTCAGAGCGGCATTGGCGCCATCGGGGTGTTGGGTGTCGACACCTACGACAAACTGCTTGTGCTGCAAGCGCTGAAAAGCCGGATGCCTTACAAACTTTACTTTTCAACTGATCTTGACGCACGCATGTTGCAACGCGGTCAGGCCGAAGCCACGCGCAATCTGATTCTCGCGGCGCCTTATGGACTGGCACTGACACGTGCATTGCAACAGGACATTCCACCGTTTCGAGACAGTTTACAAAGCTCGGTTTTTATATCGGTGCTTGCGGCATTGGCGCCACAGCCCTTCGTCGTCAAACGAGCGAAGTTTGACTACTCCAGATCGGAGCTGCTCTCGCCGGGGATATATGAGGTTGGGATCAGCGGCTTCATTCCACTGGCGAGCAATCTGACCGCTTCGCGCCCGGAAAGCTGTGCCGCTCCTACCCAATCTCAATCAAATCGAGGCATACGCCCCCACGACCTCATGGCATTACGCTGCCTTCAGGATCCATCACCCCCACCCTACCCGGAACCGTCCGACGCACTTCGAAATGGCTTCAAGAACACGCAGTCGTTTTTCTGGGCAGGACCACTGACATTCATGCTGCTGCTAACAGCTGCCTTCATCGTCTGGTGGTGGATCGAGGGTTCGCAAATCAAAGGAAAAACACCTTTCTCCTGGGTACGTGGTGTGCCAATGGCGCTGTATATCACTGCAGCAGCCTGCGCTTTCTTTGCCGCAAGGTTCTGGCATGCGGAACTCCTATGGGTCTGTTTCGCACTGATTTTGCTGGGCACTCTCACTTCAAAACTCGTCCGTCGATCCGAGCGACAGTTATCACTCACGAACAATTCACCTGTTGACCCGGACAGTGGTTTTTTTGACGCCTCGGCGTGGTACATCATCGTGCCATTGGTGATATTCGTCCTCGTGTTACTGCTCGGCTACCAGATGCGCAGTACATTGACGAAGGACGGTTTAGGCGAGCCAATGTTTCTATTCGAAGGAATCAGCGCCTGGCCAACCGTCGCACTGCGATTGCTCGCCGTATTGATTTCACTTTCGGCTGTGGCATGGGGTTGGCGCAACCTGAGGGTCAATAGATTCGAGATCGAAACGGCCTACCATTTACGGCCTCACATGCGTAAGTACCATCTGAGTTTGTGGGGGCAACTGCCACGTCTTGTTCGCGGAGGACAAAAAAGAACCCTCGGACAATGGTGCAAAGAGCTGGGGCAGTGCCTGTTTCTGGTTCTTTTCCCACTGTCGACCGCTAGCATCGACTGGTCAAAATCAAAATCGCTCGCCAGAGATCAAGCGAAGAGCACGGATGGTCGAACAATGATTTCCATCTCACGCTTCTGGGGAGAACATTGTGTATGCGGTACGTTCGGTGCGCGAATGGTGCGCGCCCTGCTCGCCACATGGATTTTCGTCGTGGTAACCAGCCTGCTCTTTGTTGTCTGGCCAATGGAAGGGATTCCCGTGCGTGACACTTCACCTCTCTGGAAGTGGACCTGGCTGATTCCGACTGTCGTGTTCCAGCTGCTGGTGTTCTGGGTGATCGACGCCAATCTCTTGCTGACCCGGTTTATCCGCCATTTGAGTAACTATCACGCCATCTGGCCAATCAGATTGCAAAATGAACATCAAGCCATATTCGGCATCGGAAGACACTCGTGCATCGACGATTGGGTGGACATACAACTGATTGCCAAACGTACCTCAGCGGTCAATCGACTGATCTACGCCCCCACAGTGGTGATGTTGATTCTGATTGCTTCGCGCAGCAGCGTTTTCGATAACTGGCCGACGCCACTCAGCATGATCATTTCATATGCGCTGACAGCACTACTGTTACTTGCCTCAGCCCTGTCACTGCGTCGGGCAGCAGAAAAAGCACGTATGGAGGCGTTACAACGCATCGACGCATATTTGTTGAAAAATCCCACTGATACTAAGGGCTACGATAAATTTCGGATGATTCGCGAGCGTATAGCGACGCTCAATACCGGTTCCTTCTCACGTTACTCGGAAGAACCATTGGTACGCGCGCTGTTGCTGTCGCTGACCGGCATCGGCGGCTCAGCCATTGTCGATGCCTTGAACTACGCCAAGTTCTGACCGCCAATAAGGGGGCGTTCCTCGAACGCCCCCGCCTGGTCACAGTTGATTGGCCACCGCCATATTCACAAACTGCGTATCAAACCGCAGCTTGATGTTGTTCTTGTCGCCCAACGTCGAGCCATCGGCGAATTGCATGCCGACCGCATCAGCGCTGGTCGCCGCCTGACCCAGCAAGCCCTTGGCAAAGGAAAACGTGCGGACCTTGTCCATGGTGTGGCGGATCGCGTCGGAACTGGCGAATTCGAACGCCGTGCCCGGCGTGTAGAACAGCATGGTTTGCGTCAGTTGATCCTCGTAGCCTTTGAGGTCGGTGCCCGAACGTTCAGCCATCGAAGTACGTGCGGCAATGGCCTGACCGTTGTCGCCGGACATCAGTTGCAGCGTTTCGAACCAGGCACCGACCAGCGCCTTGCCCAGTTCCGGGTTGGCCTTCAGGGTCTCGGTGTTGACCGCCATCATGTCGATGATCTCGCCCGGGATTTCCTTGGAGGTGAACACTTCGACCGCCGTCGGTGACTGTTTCATCACCATGCTCAGTTGCGGGTTCCACAGCGCCGCTGCGGTTACGCCGGGGGTGGTGAACGATGCCACGGCATCGGCGTCCGAGGTGTTCATGATCTTGATGTCCCGTTGCGACAGGCCATGGATGTCCAGGGCGCGGGACATCAGGTAGTCCGAGACCGACAACTCCACCAGATTGACCTGTTGGCCCTTGATGTCGGCGAAGGTCTTGCCGTGTTTGAGCACGATGGCATCGTTGCCGTTGGAATAGTCGCCGAGGATCAGGCCGGTGGTGTCCACGCCGTTGGCACTCGGAATGGTCAGGGCGTCCATGTTGGTCATGCCGCAGGCATCGAACGCGCCGGCCGCGTATTGGTTGATCGACTCGATGTAATCGTTGAGCTGCACCAATTCGATCTTGATTCCGTACTTCCTCGCCCACTTGTCGATGATCCCGTGTTCACTGGCGTAACCCCAGGGCATCCAGCCGGAATAGATCGACCACGCCACCTTGAACTCCTGCTTTTTCTCCGCCGCCGAAGCGCCGAATGCGAGACAGGAGACGGCCAGCAACACCGCTGCGAAACGGTAAAACACGCACGAGAATGCCTTCATGGAAACCTCACGGGTTATGAAATGGGTGACGCGTTAAATTCAAACGAGCGGCTGGGTGTAGCGGCTCAAGGTCGGGGATTCACGCTCGTACCATTGCGCGGCGCTGGCGGTGAATCCGGTGGTTTGTGCGTAGCTGATGTCGGGTTCCAGGGTGTCGATGACGAACAGCCGTTCCCGGGCAACGCCATCGACGGTGAGTAATTGCGAGACGTGCTTGCCGTCGGCCAGCCGCTCGAAACCCTCCAGTGAAATCAGTGGCTGACCGACACGCCTGGCGCAGGTGGAAAGCGTCACGCTGTAGCCTGTTTCGAGTGAACCTTCGGCCACCGATGTCTCGAAGTTGAACGCGCACTTGAGCCAGTCCGGGTCCTTGGCGTGACGGGCGACCAGATCGCGCAGTGGCTCGCCACCCGCGCTGGACTCCAGCGGTTCGGCACGTCCCAGCACCAACGCCGCATGCCCACCGCAGACGATCAAGCCACCGCCACGGTGATGCACAAATCCGCTCTGCACTTCTCGTTCCTCAAGCAAGCGCAAGCCGATCAACGCACCCGGCTTTGATAACTGAAGTCGCCAGTCTTCGACATAGGCACCGCTGGGGGAAAACTCGATCATGCAGTTACCGATGCGCTTGAGCACACCCGGCTCTGGCCACCGGTTATGCAACTGAAACGAGGTGTCGGTGTGCCAACTCAACACGTCGCTTTCCCATGAACACAACGCTTCCCAGCCTTCGTAATTGGCCAGGACCTGCAGTTCTTCGGCGCTGTATTCCAGCAGCGGTTTGGCCGACAGTTGTTGGCCTTCCAGCGGCAGGCGCAGATCAATAGTGAAATTGCGGCTCTGGAACCAGCAGACGTGGGTGTGCAGGTCGGTCAGGCCGTCAGCGAAGCTGATCGAGCGGCGTTTGTAGAAGCCGAGCATCCAGTCCGGTACGCCATCAGCGGCGGGTTGCGGATGTTGAATAACGAGATCTTGCAGATTCATCTCAAACCTCCCCCGCCATGGCGGCGCGACCAAACGAAGACAAGCCCTTTGCGCCGTCGGGCAAGCTCAACTCGCCGGCGGCCAGTCGCTGCTTGAGGTAGCGGAAAGTTTGCAGGGTTTGCGCATAGAGGTGATCGCCACAGACAAGCGGCCCATAACGGCTGGGGGTCTGCGCGTCGAGTAACTGCGCGATGGGCTCGATCAGCGTGTCGTAGTCACAGGCGCAAAACATCGGGAAGGCGTAGCGTTCCTGGGCGACCTTACGAACCCGGTGGGCAGTGGCGACGTAGCGGCCATTGCTCAGCACTTCCATCATGTCGCCGATGTTGATTACAAACGCACCGTCCACCAACGGCACGTCGATCCACTGCCCTGCCCCGTTCAATACTTCAAGGCCCGGTGCGGTCGGCAGCAGGATGGTGAAGCATTCGTAATCGGTGTGCGCACCGATGCCGGGGCGATCCACCGGGGCATTCGGCGAGAAGGGATAGTGGATCAGGCGCAATTGACTCGGCGGATTATTCACCCGTTGGCTGATGGCGTTTTCCGCCAACCCCAGCGCCAGGGCGAAGCCGCGAAACAACGTGAGGCTGAGGTTGAACACCGCGTCGTAGTAGGCCTTGATGTCGTCCTTGAAACCCGGCAAGACCGGCCAGCGATTCGGCCCAAGCATCGGTCGCCGCCCCAGCGCTGGCGCATAATCGAAGCCGACGTCGAAGGCTTCCTTGTGGTCGATAGACCCTTCGACAAATTGTTCCTCGCCTTCGGGCACATAGCCGCTGTGGTTGCTCGAAAGGCCGATGTAGTCCTGCATTTTTTGCTCGGTCGACTGGGCGAAATATTCCGCGGCCCGTTGCTTGAGCCGATGGATGATCTGCGGGTCGATGCCGTGCCCGGTCACATAGAGAAACCCGGCCTGCGAGGCGGCGTCGCCCAAGGCAGTCGCGGCGTTTATGCGTTCGGATTCGAGGCTCGAAAACAACCCGCCGATGTCCACGAGGGGCAAGGTTTCGAAAGCTGAATGAGGGGTGATTCGAGGCATGGGCGCCATAAGTAACCTCCTGATGATTAGTCAAAATGTCACCTGGTCGTCCAGATATCGCAGAGCCGTGAGGCCTCCGGGTCGTCCCGGATCAATCGCACCGAAAAAGGTGCGCCAGGACAGGAGCAATGTGCATGCCACGTTTGCGCCCGGCTTGCATCACAGCGCTATCTCGTTGATTTGCAAGCACCGGTTCCCATGCGGATGAGCTGATGGCGCTCGGCGTGCGATGTTAAAAAAGCACCAGGATGGCGCAATGGACTTCCCCTCATTCTGGCGTTTTAATCGCAGGCGGACTTCAAGGCACAACAAGGGATCACCATGCTCGATATATCCATGCAGGACCGCGCCGCACCGGATGGCGTGTGCTACGGCTGCGGCGGCCGCAATCCCCACGGGCTACACGTCAAGAGCCACTGGCACGAGGACGGCGTCCACGTCGTCGCCGAACACCTGCCCGAGGCCAAATACTGTGGCTGGCCGGATCTGGTGTACGGCGGCTTGATTGCGATGTTGGTGGATTGCCATTCGAACTGGACGGCCATGGCGTATCACTACCGGGCCGAAAACCGCGAGCCTGGCTCCCTGCCGCGCATCGACTGCGTCACCGGGAACCTGGGTATCAAGTTCATCAAACCGACGCCGATGGGCGTTGCGTTGACCTTGCGCGCCAAGGTTGAGGGCGAGGTCGGGCGCAAGACCCGTGTCATCTGCGAGGTCTATGCCGACGGGGTGCTCACGGCGGTGGGCGACTCAGTGTTTGTCCGGGTCGATACCGGGCAACTGGCCGCCGCTGCGCATGGTCGTGAGGTTTAGGTGTTGTGAGCCTCAGGGTCGGCCGAGCTACTTCGCCGACCCGTCATGGGGTTTGTAGAACACGAACAAACCGATGCTCGCCGTTTTGATGTACTTCTTGGCCCAGACCGGTTTCACCGTCTTGTCATGGAAATACATCGCGCCGCCGGTGCGATCCGGCAGCTGCTTGTTCAGCGCCTTGCGCGCGATTTCCTTGGCCAGCGCATATTGGGTTTCTTCCTGGACCGAGTCCGACTTCCCGTCGCACCACCAGGAAAACTGGCAGCTCTTGGTTTCGGAACCTTGCTTGACCACTTTGCACACCGTGTCGGGAAAGCCTTCGTGGCCGAGGCGGTTCATCACCACGTTGGCCACCGCTTCCATGTCGTCCGTGTCCTTGCCTTTGGCTTCCCAGTAGATGGAGCGCGCCATGCAGGTAATCGCGTCGTCCAGCGGCGACTTGCCTGCCGGGTCGACGGCCTGGACTTCGGACTGGGTGATGGCCTCGGACTTGGGCACCGGCACATTGCTGCTCTTCTCGGCGGCCTTCTGCTCAAGTACCTGCGCCTTGTCTTCCGCTACTTCCTTTTTTTGTTGTTGATCGTCCGCCATGGACTGAGCGGCCAGTAGAGAAAGGGCGAGAAACGCGGCAATCCAATTCAAGGACATGGTGCAAGCACTCAGGAAGGTGTCGGTTCAGTGTAGTAGCCAAATCATGTCAACTACTAAGCAACAAACTGCAAAAACCCATTGCCTTGTACGGGGGGAGTTCGCGCATCATGGGCGCAGTCCGTCCAAGGGGGTTTCCATGCACGTCTTTTCATCCGCTATGCGCTTGTCGGGGTTGTCGTTGGGTCTGGTGCTGGCCACAACGGCGATGGCGTCCGAGGAAACGCAACTGGCCGATTCGATCAACGCCTTTCGCAGCCTGCCGCAGAATTGCGCCGGCCAGATCTCGCCGGAGTTGCCACCGTTGAACAGCGATCCGCGCCTGATTTTGCCGGCCAGCGGACAGGTTGACTTGCAGCAGGCCATGGTGCGCGCGTCGTATCCGATGCTGCATGTGCAAGCGATATCCCTGACCGGCCCGCGTGATGCGCAAGCGGCGATGATGGCGGTACAGGAAAGCTTCTGCCAGGTGGTGCTGAACCTGAAATTCGTCGACATCGGCGTCAGCCGCCAAGGCAACGACTGGCGCATCGTGCTGGCCCGCCCGCTGTTGACCGCGCGTCTGGGTGATGCCGCCGCCGAAGGCCAGAAGCTGTTGGTTGAGCTCAACGCCGCGCGCAGTAAACCCCGTCAGTGCGGCGCCCAGGCATTTGCCGCAACCACCCCGCTGGCCTGGAACGCCACTCTTGCGTCCGCCGCCGAAACCAACTCGCGGGCCATGGCCAACGGCAACTATTTTGATCACAAGGACCGCGACGGCCGCACACCGGGGGATCGCGCGGAACTGGCGGGTTACAACTTTCAGCAGATCGGCGAGAACATTGCCGCCGGGCAAGACACCGTGCGCAAGGTGGTCGACGGCTGGCTGGCCAGCCCCGGTCATTGCGCCAACTTGATGAATCCACAATTCCGTGAGCTTGGCGCGGCTTACGCAAACGATCCGAAAAGCGATGCCGGCATCTACTGGACGGCCATGTTCGGTACGCAATAAGGACGATGACCAGAGCGGTGAAGAGCCGCTCTTACAACGTTTGCTGACTGTTGCCGACGGTCTTGGCTTTTTCGATGGCCCAGTCCATCGCCGCCTCCATGTCCAGCAAATGCGGGGACGGATGGTGATCCTCTTCAATCACCGAGCCGTCCGGCCGGTACACCCCGATGAGCATTTTCAGGGAGCCGTCTTTCAGTATTTCGGCTGTGACCTTGATCGAGCATCCGTTGGAAAGCGTCTCCTTGTGTTCCTCATGGCGTTCAGTCATCGCTGTCTCCCCCGCGTGGTGGATGGATCGAGTCAGGCATCCTTCTGAGCGTAGTAGAAGTTCGCCCGGGATCATGGCCGGCCACGGCACGTTTCAATGGCGACGAACCTGCCGAGACAGCGGCGTAATGCCACCTATACTGCATTTCACCAACCCCGCCCGGGGCCTGCGCTACCCACAATAACAAGCAGAGGTGGAACATGGTCTGGCAGCAAATCTACGATCCCTTCGGTAACCCGGTCATTTCAACCCTCATGGCCGCCGTGCCGGTGGTGGTGATGCTGGCCTCACTGGCGTTTTTCCACATCAAGGCGCACATGGCGGCGCTGCTCGCATTGGCGTCCGCGTTGCTCATCGCGATCTTTGCCTTCGGCATGCCTGCCAACATGGCGGGCTCGGCGGCGTTATTCGGCGCGGCCAACGGCTTGCTGCCGATTGGCTGGATCGTGCTCAACATCATCTTCCTGCACCGACTGACCACCGAGAACGGCTCGTTCAAGGTGCTGCAGGATTCCCTGGCGCGCATCACCGACGATCGACGCCTGCAGCTGCTGCTGATCGCCTTCTGCTTCGGCGCGTTTTTTGAAGGTGCGGCCGGGTTCGGCACGCCTGTGGCGGTGACCGGTGCGATTCTGATCGGGTTGGGCTTCTCGCCGCTGGCCGCGTCCGGCCTGGCCCTGATCGCGAACACGGCGCCGGTGGCGTTCGGCGCGCTGGGCACACCGATCATTACCCTGGCCAAGGTGACCGGGCTGGATGAAATGGAACTGTCGATGATGGTCGGTCGGCAGCTACCGTTTTTCTCGGTACTGGTACCGTTCTGGTTGATCTGGGCGTTTGCCGGTTGGCGCAAAATGCTCGAGATCTGGCCGGCGATCCTCGTGGCCGGCGTCAGCTTCGCAGTCCCGCAATTCCTCGTATCCAACTACCACGGCCCGATGCTCGTGGACGTGATCGCCGCGCTGATTTCCATGGCCTGCCTGACCGGTTTCCTCAAGGTCTGGAAGCCGGCCACGGTGCACACCTCGGCCGCCCTGACCGGGCGCGTCGACAACTCGAAAATCGATGCTGAACATGAGCAGGCACCGGCGGCCAGTGCAACCTTTTCCGCTGATGCAAAACCGGCGGTGATGCGCGCCTGGATGCCGTGGATCATCCTGACGATCTTTGTGTTCGCCTGGGGCACCCAGGGTTTCAAAAACATGTTCGATACCCGCCCGGCAATTGATCCGCAAACCCAGTCGGTCAAACTCGACCCGCAGGGTAAACCACTGCGCGAAGCCAACCCGGTTTTCGCGCCAGCCCTGACCTTCACCACCTTGCACCAGCAAATCGAGAAGGTGCCGCCGGTGGTGCCGGCACCGAAAACCGAAGAGGCGATCTACAAGTTCACCTGGTTCACCGCCACCGGCAGCGGCATCTTGCTGTCCGCCATCCTCGGCGGTCTGCTGATGGGCTACTCGATCCCGCAACTGGCTCGCCAATACCTGCGAACGCTGTGGGTGGTGCGCTACTCGCTGATTACCATCGCGGCGATGTTGGCCCTGGGTTACCTCACGCGCTACTCGGGACTGGACGCGACCATGGGCCTGGCCTTCGCCGCGACCGGTATTTTCTACCCGATGTTCGGCACCCTCCTCGGCTGGCTCGGCGTGGCGTTGACCGGCTCGGACACCGCTTCCAACGTGCTGTTCGGCGGCTTGCAACGGGTGACGTCCGAACAGCTCGGGATCAGCCCGGTGCTGATGGCGGCGGCGAACAGTTCTGGCGGGGTCATGGGCAAGATGGTCGACGCACAGTCGATTGTGGTCGCGTCCACGGCAACGCGCTGGTACGGCCACGAGGGGGAGATTCTGCGGTATGTGTTCTTCCACTCGATTGTGCTGGCGATTCTGGTCGGCGGGCTGGTGACGTTGCAGGCGTATGTGGCGCCGTTCAGTCACATGGTGGTGGGTGGGCATTAACCACCGTTGACCATGCCCGGGCGCGTTGCCCGGGTATTGGCGGTTACGGCTGGATTCAGTGCAATACGCCGAGCTTGGTGGCGATGTCTTGCGGTTCGAGACGTCGTCCATCGGCGGCTACCAACTGCAGTTTTTGAATCGGTTTACGATCCCGCGCATCGACCATGACCGATCCGGCTTCGCCGGGCTCGTACATGAATTCGTTGCCCCACTGCGAGAGCGCGATGAGCACCGGTTGCAAGGCCCGACCCTTTTCCGTCAACACATATTCCTTGTAGATACTCCCGTCAGCCGCCGGCTCCAGCCGCATCACACCTTCGGCCACCATGTTCTTGAGGCGGATGCTCAGGATGTTTTTCGCCACATCCAGGCTCTTCTGGAAATCGCTGAAACGCCGTGTGCCGGCGAGTGCATCGCGAATGATCAACAACGACCACCAGTCGCCAATGAGATCAAGGGACCGAGCAACCGGGCATGGATCCCCCTGCAAACTTTTGCGCTTCACGTAAACGAACCTCCATGAGATGGCTGCCATTGGTTAACAGGCATATGGTTGCATAATACAACCAATGCTGCTAAAAATCACAGCCACTGGTTTCATAATGAAACCTGTAGCGACCTGACGCGATTCAACCTGTGCCCTCCGCACCTGTGCTTCGTCATCAAAGGTTGCATTATAAAACCACTGGAGTATTCCCATGAAACTGGCTGGAAAAACGGCATTCATCACCGGCGGCAATAGCGGCCTGGGTTTGGCGACGGCGAAGCTGTTCATCGCTGAAGGCGCCAAAGTCGCCATCACCGGTCGCAATCAGGAAACATTGGATCAAGCTCGGGAAGCACTCGGCCCGAATCTGCTGGCGATCAAGGCAGACCTCAGCGATGTCAAAGAGATCGAACGCGCGGTGGCAGAGGCCGTCGCCGTGTTCGGCAAACTGGACATCGTGTTCGCCAATGCTGGCGTTGCCGCACTGACGCCAGTGGGCAGCACGACCCTGGAGACGTTCCAGAACATTATTCAGACCAACCTCACCGGCACGTTCTTTACCGTGCAAGCGGCGGAGCCCCACCTGAATCCTGGTGCGTCGATCATTTTGAATGGCTCGGTACACGTCACGATGGGATGGCCCGGCTACAGCGCCTACGCGGCCACCAAAGGCGCGGTGCGCTCCATGACCCGAGTGATGGCCGCCGAATTTGCCCCGCGTGGCATTCGCGTCAATCAGATCACTCCCGGCGCCGCGCGCACGCCCGTGTGGAACCCCCTCGCCTCCACCTCCGCAGAAATGGATGCACTGGAGCAAAAGCTCGTGACCACCATTCCGACCGGCCGCATTGGCGAAGCGGAAGAAGTGGCGACCGTCGCGTTGTTCCTCGCCTCCAGTGATTCGTCCAATGTCGTGGGTGCGGAAATCGTCGTCGACGGTGGTGCAACGGGCGCACCATTGGGCGCACCGGCGCATAGAAGAAACTGGGAAGCGTAAAAAGGTTCTTCCGCGCAATGCCTGACTTTGAAGGGCATTGCGCGGAAGCCTGCGGCTTCGAAAACTGAATAAGCGCGCCAAACACTGCTTTACTGATTCAAATTCTGATTAAACGGGAAGCGCCCCGATGGAACGTCTCACCGCCAAAGATTTCGCCCCCGAACTGCTCGAACTCTACGACTACTACGTCCATGGCAAGATCAACCGCCGAGAGTTTCTCGATCGTGCGGCGTTGTTTGCCTTGGGCGGTTTGACCGCCAGCGCACTGCTCGCGTCCTTGAGCCCCAACTACGCGCTCGCCGAACAGGTGGAATTCACCGACCCGGACATCCTGCCTGAATACATCACCTACCCCTCGCCCAAGGGCCACGGCAATGTGCGGGCCTATCTGGTGCGCCCGGCCAAGGCCAGCGGAAAAGTCCCGGCGGTGGTGGTCGTGCATGAAAATCGTGGGCTCAATCCTTACATCGAAGACGTCGCCCGCCGCGTTGCCAAGGCCGGTTTCATCGCCCTCGCCCCTGACGGCTTGAGTTCTGTGGGCGGCTATCCCGGCAACGATGACAAGGGCCGCGAGCTCCAGGCGAAGGTCGATCCGGAAAAGCTCATGAATGATTTTTTCGCTGCCATCGAATGGCTGATGAAGAACGACACCACCACTGGCAAAGTCGGCATTACCGGCTTCTGCTATGGCGGCGGTGTCGCCAACGCGGCGGCCGTGGCGTATCCGGAACTGGCGGCGGCCGTGCCTTTTTATGGTCGTCAGCCAAAGGCTGAGGATGTGCCCAGAATCAAGGCGCCCTTGCTGCTGCATTACGGCGAGCTGGACAAGGGCATCAACGAAGGATGGCCGGCGTATGAAGCGGCGTTGAAAGCCTCAGGCAAAACCTATGAAGCCTACATTTATCCGGGCTGTAATCACGGCTTTCATAACGACTCGACGCCCCGATACGACGAGGCCGCCGCGAAACTGGCGTGGGACCGCACGCTGGCGTGGTTTCACAAGTACCTGGCTTAGGTATCAATTCCTTCGATCTTTTACATCACGAAGCCGAATTTTTTATTTGTCCCCGGCTTATTCAAGATGGCGCCATCTCGGATAAGTCGGACGACGCCCTCATGAACCTGAATTTTGCCTTTGCCTGCTTCATCGTCGTGTCGTTCGCGATTGCGCTGGGTCACGCTTGAGCTCAAGCGTCGACCTGAACCACTTCAATGCCCAACCGCTGATAATCCTCAACGTTGCCCGATGCCACCTGCTGCTCGGTGATCAGCGTGTTGATGCGATTGCACGGCGCGACCACAAACGGCTCCACCGCCCCCAGTTTGTCCGCCATGGTCACCGCCACCACGTGTGACGCGCTGTTGAGCATCGCCTGCTTCACCGGCACCTCATCGAAATGCAACGAGCTGATGCCGACATCGGGGTGAATCGCGCAGACCCCGGTGAACAGCAAATCGGCCTTGATCCCCTCAATCAGTCGCAACGTATCCTGTCCGCTGGCCGACATCGTCGCGGGATTGAGTTGCCCGCCAGCGAGGATCACTTTGATGCCTTTGTAGTCGGCCAAGGCAATGGCGATCATCGGCGACGCAGTAATCGCCGTGATGGCAATGTCCGCCGGCAGCGACCGCGCGATCTGCAGCGTGGTGCTCCCTGAATCGAACAGCACAATCTGGCTATCCTGCACCCGTCGTGCGGCGAGTTGCGCCAGGCGCGTTTTCACTTCATCGGTTTCACCGACCCGGGTGAAGAAATCCTTGCCCGTGTCTTTAGGTCGCGGCAACGCCCCGCCATGCACCCGTTGCACCAGTCCTGCGCTGGCGAGCTCTGACAAATCACGGCGGATAGTGTCTTCGGACACCGCAAAATGCTGGCTCAACTCAGAAGCCATGACCTTGCCGTCGCGCTCAAGGATCAGGAGGATTTTTTGCCGGCGAACCGAAGGTAGCTCGGATGCAGCGTGCTGATCTTGCATGTTTATGCCTGTTTTTACGTGTTTGTGCGAGATTAGCCAAGCCACCGGAAAAACACAATCGAGGCGGTGATTGATCAGGTTTCTGGCAAACTCCCCCGGTGCCTTCGTCCAGAGCAGCCATCACCCATGCTTTTTGCCCTTGTCTCCAACGGTTCAACACTGACGCCTGCACGCCCGGAGGTCACGGTTCCCTGGTGGAGTTTCACCAAGACCGTGCTCAGCGCCGCCGCGTTATCACTGGTGCGAGATGGCCTGTTCGACCTGGACGAAACAATGCCGGAAGGACCGTTCACTTTGCGCCAAGTGCTGCGGCATGAAGCAGGACTGGCGGATTACGCAGAGTTGCCGGAATACCACACTGCCGTGGCGAGCAACGAAGCCCCATGGACCGCCGATGAAATGCTGCGTCGACTGGATGCTACCCGGTTGCGCTACACACCCGGTGACGGCTGGCGATATTCCAACGTTGGCTACCTGTATGTAGCGAAACTCATCGAGCGCCTGACCGGTCTTGCACTGGAAGAAGCACTGACCGAACTGGTTTTTTCACCTCTCGGTTTGTCAGGCGTCCATCTCGCCAAAACGCCTGCCGATCTGCAGGGCGTGAACATGGGCACCGCGCAATGGTACGACCCACGCTGGGTTTATCACGGTCTGCTGGTCGGTCCACTGGATCAAGCCGCTGTTTGTCTGGATCGTCTACTGGCCGGTCAGACCCTGCCGCCGGCGTTACTGCGCGAGATGCAATCGGTTCGTACGCTTGGCGGGCCGATCACCGGGCGACCGTGGGTGGCGCCGGGTTATGCGCTTGGCCTGATGCAAGGCGCGGTCGAGGGTGGACTGGTTTTGAGCGGACACACCGGCGGCGGACCGGGCAGCGTGATCGCGGTCTATCGTTGCGGCGAAGGTGCAAACACCGCGAGTTGCGCGGTGTTTGCTGAGGGTGGCGCCGAAGGGGCTGTCGAGGCAGAAGCGGTGAGGCGCTTGATGAACGCGGTGATTCAATAATCCCCGTTTCCACTTTGCACGGCGAACGCCGACATCAGTTACTCGCCACCTGCGCCACATTGCCCGAGGTCACCAGCGCCTTCAGCGAAGCATCAAACTGCTTCAGCGCAGTCACCTGCAATTCGGTTTGCCGGTCGATTTGCGCGGCAATTTCCGGCGCCGCTTTGCCATGCACCCAAACCGAAGGCATTTGCTGTGCGCGTGAGCCTTCGGCCTGGCCGATGTACTGCAGATTCGCATCGTAGAACTTGGCCATGAAACGCGCTTCAACCTGATTATTGCGCTTGGACACCAGGCGACTGTAGGTGTCCAGCATCACCACCACGTCAGGGTGGGCTTGCACCAGTGCGTCGAGGTTGTCGTAGACCGTCACCGAACCGAACTGTTTTTGCAGCGAGCCCATGAGCCAGTTAATCGCAAGTTTCGGATCGGAGCTGTTGACGAACGCGCTGCTGATGCGCGAATCCAGCTGCGGGTTTTTCGCGCCGTTCACTGCCACCGCATGGTATTGCTCGAGGTATTGAAGGGTGTTGACGGTGTTTTCGCTGTAGAGCACACCCACCGATTGGGCGTGTTGCAGCCTGGCGGTGCTGTCGGCGACAGGGGGGAAATGGCAAGCAGGATCAGCCGCGTAGGCCGGCACGGTGGCGGCGACGCTGCCGGTGAATACGGCGATAAAAGCCAGCAAGGTAGACATTCTCATCGCACAGGTTCCTTCAAAGGCGAATTCGGTATGTGGCTATCCTCCTCCCATGGCGAAAAAACAGAACTTGCATTGCTTGATGGTGATTATTGATTAAACCAATGGTTGGGCAATGAACCTCGGTCTACGCTCTCCTGATGCCCCTTTTCCCCGTCGCCCATGGAGCCCAACTGTGAACCGGATGCCTTCCGCCGCCCTCTTGCTGACCGTGTTATTTGCCCTGTCGAATCCAGTCTCTGCCGATGCACCGGCCCTGAATGAAGCGCGCACATTGGTCGCCAAAGCGCACATGGGCAGCAATCTCCCGGTCATCGCCCTGTCGGCGGCGCAGGGCACGGTGTCCTGGTCGGTGATTGCCGAGAAGCTGGGGGCTGATGACACCAACCGCATCGTCTCCGAAGAAATCGCCGCGTTGCTGCCCAAGTACCAGCCGGAATGGGACGAGAACCTGGCGCGGGCCTATGAGAAGTCGTTCTCCGAGGAAGAGCTGTCATCGCTGGTCGCCGATGGACCCGCGTCGCAATACGTGGAAAAGGTCAAAGCCCAACAAGCCACCGTCGCTGGGGATATGCGTTCGACATCAGAGCCGATTGTGCTGGCGCTGGTGACGGAAGCGCTGAAAGCGACCATGGAAAAGCGCGTGCCGTAAAGCGGTCTACGCTGCTTCATGTACGCCACTTCCCACGCGTACCTTGGGAGAGACCGCCATGCTGCGCACCTTGCTGACCGCTTCATTGCTGCTTGCACTCAGCCTCCCGGCACAGGCCGGGGTCACGCCGTTCCCCGCCTCTTTTCATACGCAGGACATCAGCGTCGAAGGCGTCAAGATCCATGTGCGCGTCGGCGGCAAGGGACCGGCCGTGGTGATGCTGCATGGTTTCGGCGACACCGGTGATATGTGGGCGCCACTGGCGGCGGACCTGGCCAAGGACCACACCGTGGTGGTGCCGGACTTGCGCGGGCTCGGGCTGTCGGCGATCCCGGAGAGCGGCTATGACAAGAAGACCCAGGCCGGTGACGTCCGAGGGGTGTTGGCCGCGCTGGGAATCGAGCATTCAGTGGTCATCGGCCACGACATCGGCACCATGGTCGCCTTCGCCTACGCCTCGCGTTATCCGCAGCTGACCGATCGCCTGGTGGTGATGGATGCGCCGGTGCCCGGCATTCCGCCCTGGAACGACATCGTCCGCTCGCCGATGCTCTGGCATTTCGACTTCGGCGGGCCGGACGCCGAGCGCCTGGTGGCGGGTCGTGAACGCATTTACCTGGACCGCTTCTGGAACGAGTTTGCGGGCGACCGCAGCAAAGTCGATGAAGCCACCCGCCAGCATTACGCCAAGCTCTATGCCCGCCCCGGTGTGATGCACGCAGCCTTCGCCCAGTTTCGCAGCATTCGCCAGGACGCCGTGGACAACGAAGCCTCGATGAAGACACGGCTGACCATGCCGGTGCTGGCCATCGGCGGTGAAAAATCCTTTGGGGCCAATGAAGCCATCGTGATGCGCAACGCGGCGGACAACGTCACCGAAGTGGTGATCCCGGGCGCAGGGCACTGGCTGATGGAGGAAGCGCCGACGGCGACCATTCAGGCGATACGCGCCTTCATTGCACCGTGACGGCGTCGCTTGATACGCCCTTGTTACGTGGCTGATTCCGACGAACTCCACGCTGTTACCTCAGCGACCGTGTTGTCACTTCTGCGCGACCTGGCCGGCCAATAAAGTAGTGCCTTCGGTGTGCAGGCACGGACGTTCGGCCAGGCTGCCCATCGATCCCCCCATCACGGAAGAGGTGACACCATGTATTTCGTCATTGTTGAAAAGAACCAGAGCAGCGTCCCATCGGAAGCCGATCTGAAAAAGGCCATGGTCGAATCTGGCGGCAAGCCGGGTGAAGTGACCGGCGACAATGCCCGCCGAAAAATGACCTATATCGGCGAGGTCAGTCAGACGGTGTTCGAGAACAAGCTGATCGAGGTCGCCAAAGGCAAACGCACCAGCTGGAACTTCACCTTTGCTGATGCACCGGTGAGTGCGGCGGCGCACTGAGGCCACGGCGGGGCGGTCGAAGGGCCGCCCCGCTGTCTCATCGCTTGATACTCCGCCGTTACACACGCTGTTACCTGCCGGGCTGGAACCGTGTTGATGCGCCCTCTGACTGTAACGCCAAGACACTTCGCCGCCCCGCTCCGCCCGCCTACAGTGAAGCCGTCGATGTGCTCAATGAGCCATTGATTGCCCGACACACCACACCAAGGAATAGGGAAACCATGAGCAAATCCATTGCAGTAAGCGAGCATCAACAAAAACTTCATGACAACGTGCAGGCCGCCGTCAAATCGCTGCTGGCCGCGCCAACGGCCTTGAAAACCACTGACTACAGCAAGGTCCTGGCGGCGACCCTGGCGGCGACTCAAAAGTCGGTCAAAATCCAGATCGCCGCGGGCGACCTGACCACGCTTAAGCAGTCAGGCTACAAGTTGTGTTTCGCCAAGAAGGTCGGTAACGAAGCCTTCAACGTGGTCTGGCAGTCCTATGTTCAATACCTGAGCAACAACACCTTCAGCTGGACCCCGCAGTATCAGCTGTTCGGCTCCAACTCGTTCCAGGCCAACGTGCAAGTGGAAGTCTCGACCAACATCGTCACGATTGGACTGGGTCAACAGTCAGTACTCGACAATTCGGGGTTGATGGGCCCGGCGACGACCGGCGGCCCTGACACGGCGATCACCCTGATCAACAATTACGGCAACATCCACCCTGGCGTCAGCCAATTGTCCACCGGCATCGATGGCAAGCAGGTCAGCACCCCGATCTACGTGGCCTCCAATCCAGTGGTCCTCGGCTCCACGGCGTTGACCCCGGTCGAAACCATATTGGTGTGGTTCGAACAGAACGTGCAGACCAGCACCATGTTCAGCACCTCACGCTCTCAATCCGTCGAAATCGACCTGACTAACGCCAACGATGCCACCCGCCTCTACTCCGGAGGCAGCTGGACCGTCGTGTAACACCTGCAACCGGGGCAACCTTGCGGTTGCCCCGTCTACTCAAGCGTCACTGCCGCCACGGGCGAAATACCCGGTCAATGACTGGCAGATCGACTCCGCGAGATCCTCCTGAGTGGCGATGCCGTAAGGGCGATTGCGATCAAACTGTTCTGACCAGCGAATTCGCCCCTGTGCGACATCAATCAGGCGCACCGAAGCCCGAACCCGGGTCGACTCAACCCGCACACTGCCCTCCAGCGAATAATTGCCGCGCCCGGCCCGCACCATGTCCGAGGCTTTGACGCTGCTGCGCGGCACCTTCATCAATACATGGTTGCCACGGTTTTGCGTCTGCTCGAACGATTCGAACAGCCTGCAGCTCAGCTCTTCACACAAGCCCCGGGCAAAATCGTCGCCGTCGCGGGTGATGCAGGTGAACGGCTGAATCTGCAACACCGGGTTGCGTGTCGCGATTGCCTTGGGCCGAAGCCGTTGATAGGCGAGGCGATAACACCCGGCCGGAATACTCAGGTGTACCGGGTCTTGCTGACCGCTGGTGGCGTAATGCGCCGCGAGTTTGCGGCGCAATCGCCCCACCTGCACGCGCACCACCGGATCGTCGCCGGTGCAGTAAATCGCCGGATCACGGCGAAACACCGCCAGGCCGATGGCGTGCTCGGTCAGTGCAATGTTCGGACTTTGAAGGTCATGATCGACCAGGAAGCGCAACAGGTCGCCCATCCGCCTGGACTTGGCAAACACCGGGCTGGCCAACAGTTGCGCCAGCACCCGCTCCATTTCTTCACGATCAAGTGGCTCGGGAACACCCTCGGCACTTGAATTGCCAACGTGCTTGATCACCATTGCCTGCCTCCGTGCAGGTTATCGACAATCGCTCGCCACCTCTTTGGAGGTGGAATTGATACTGAAGTCGTACTCCTTGACCCTCTACAACGCCCCCGCCGGGGAAGGCTCGGACGCTGCAAGGTCGAAGCTTAGCAGCCGGCAGGAAATGGGTTGGATAATTGCCGCTGGCAGGGGGGCCTGCTCGTCTGATCCGTAGTTTTTTGCCGGTTCTGTCTCTGTACTGCCACCCGCGCCGGTCCGACAATGACCAGCAGACCGCTACAGTTTGTTAATATCCACGCGCTTTTTTCGTCTGATTCATCAGCCGCCCAAGATTTCACGTCGCTACACAGGATTTTCCCCCATGAGTACGTTGTATTCCCGTCGCACTGTCCTGCGCGGCATGAGCCTGTTGAGCCTCGGCCTGCTGGCCGGTTGTGATGACAGCAGCAAGCTGTCGTTCAAGTACGGCAAGGACCTCAGCGACAAGATCATGGGCCGTACCTTCAAGCTCAAGGACGTCGACGGCGAAACCCGGATGCTGACCAGTTACCGCGGGATGATGCCGATGATTTTCTTCGGCTTCACCCAATGCCCGGCCGTGTGCCCGACCACCCTGGCCCGCGCCGTCCAGGCGAAAAAACTGATGGGCCGCGATGGCGAAAAGCTCCAGGTGATCTTCATCACCCTCGACCCTGAACGCGACACGCCGCAGATGCTCGACAAATACGTCAAATCCTTCGACCCGACGTTCGAAGCGCTGCACGGCACGCTGGAAGAAACCGCCGCCACCGCCAAGGAATTTGGCGTGTTCTTCGAAAAAGTCCCGAACGGTGACAGCTACACCCTCTCCCACACCGCGACCAGTTACGTCTTTGACTCCCGGGGCAACTTGCGCCTGGGCCTGTCCGCGTCCCTTACCGCCCAAGAGTGCGCAGAAGACCTGCTCACCGTCATGGAGGTCTGCTAATGACTGCAACATCGTTCAAACGCATCAAACAACTGGTCCTGGGCCTGTCGCTGATTGGCCTGGCGTTCCAGGCCGCGGCGCAGACCGAAGTCCACGACGCCTGGGTCCGCGCGAGCGTTGCCGGCCAACCGTCCACCGGCGCCTTCATGACCGTGCAAGCCGACAGCGACAGCACCCTGCTGAGCGTCCAGTCCCCGGTGGCTAAAACGGTACAGATTCACCAAATGAGCATGAAAGACGATGTGATGAAAATGGGCATGGTCGAGTCCGTCGCGCTGCCGGCCGGCAAGCCTGTGACTTTCGATCCCCACGGCTACCACGTGATGCTGATTGACCTGACTGCTCAGGTGAAGGAAGGCGATAAAGTCCCGCTGACCCTGACGGTGAAAAACGCCAAGGGCGAGCAGGAAACCATCGAAGTGGAGGCCGAAGCACGAGCACTCGGCACGATGGATCACAGCAAGATGCATTAAGGCGTTGGCCTTAATGCTGTAACCGTTTCAAAACAGGCGTCCGACAACCCCCCTCCAAACCCGCTGCCCAGGCGGGTTCGGACGCTCTGCCTCAGTTATTTATACTCAAATGCCAGCTTAATAATATTTTACCGATACCAGGGTGATCCCTAGTCTTGACCCCAAGAGATGGCAGGCCATTAGCGACCTGAATCCCACTTCGAAGGGTAAAGAGATGACCACAGAAAAAACAAAAACAGACACGCTGATCGTTGGCGCCGGTCAGGCTGGCGTGGCCATGAGTGAACACCTGAGCAAACTCGGTGTGCCGCACCTGGTGTTGGAGCGCAACCGGATTGCCGAGCGCTGGCGCACCGGCCGTTGGGATTCGCTGGTGGCCAATGGTCCGGCGTGGCACGACCGCTTTCCGGGCATGGAATTCGATGACCTGAGCCCCGACGGCTTTGCCCCGAAAGAACGTGTCGCCGATTACTTCGAAGCCTACGCCAAGAAATTCAACGCCCCGGTGCGCACCGGCGTCGACGTGCTGAGCGTCAAGCGCAATGTCGGCCGCCCAGGCTTCACCATTGAAACCTCCGACGGCGTGATCGAGGCCAACCGTGTGGTAGCGGCCACCGGGCCGTTCCAGAAACCGGTTATCCCGCCTATCGCGCCCAAAGATCAGCCGTTCATTCAGATCCACTCGGCGGATTACCGCAACCCCGAGCAACTGCCGGAAGGCGCTGTGCTGGTGGTCGGCGCTGGTTCGTCGGGCGTGCAGATCGCCGATGAATTGCAGCGTTCGGGCAAGCAGGTGTACCTGTCGGTCGGCGCCCACGACCGCCCGCCTCGCGCTTATCGCAACCGCGATTTCTGCTGGTGGCTGGGCGTGCTCGGCGAGTGGGATCAGGCGGCGATGAAACCCGGTCGGGAACACGTGACCATCGCGGTCAGCGGTGCCCATGGCGGCAAGACCGTCGACTTCCGTGGCCTCGCCCATCGCGGCATGACCCTGGTCGGCCTGACCCAATCGTTCAATGGCGCCGTGGCGACCTTCCAGCCGAACCTGGCCGAGAACCTGGCGCGCGGGGACGAGAACTACCTGGCGCTGCTCAATGCCGCCGACGCTTACATCGAGCGCAATGGACTCGATCTGCCTGAGGAACCTGAAGCACGCATTACCTTCCCTGATCCGGCGTGCGTAACCCATCCGATTCTTGAACTCGACCTGGTCAAGGCCGGCGTGACTTCGATCATCTGGGCCACCGGTTTTGCCACCGATTACAGCTGGCTCAAGGTGGGTGCTTTCGACGACAACGGCAAGCCGCAGCATCAGCGCGGGGTGTCGAGTGAGCCTGGGGTTTATTTCCTTGGTCTGCCGTGGCAGTCGCGTCGTGGGTCTTCGTTCATCTGGGGGGTTTGGCACGACGCGAAATACGTGGCCGATCACATCGCCATCCAGCGTTCGTACCTCGACTACCACGATGCGGCGCAGCGTCAGGCTGAAGCCGTGCCGGTCGTCCACAAAACCACTGTCAGCGCATAAGACTTTTTTCAGGAGCTTCACATGGCCACGCCAACCCATACCCGTATTCGCATGTTCAACACCAAGGAAACCTACCCGAACCAGAGCCTGGACAACGATTTGTGCCAAGCCGTGCGGGCCGGGAATACCGTTTATGTTCGTGGCCAGGTCGGCACTGATTTCGAAGGCAAACTGGTCGGTCTGGGCGACCCACGAGCGCAGGCCGAGCAGGCGATGCGTAACGTTAAACAATTGCTGGAAGAGGCTGGCAGTGACCTGAGCCACATCGTTAAAACCACCACTTACCTGATTGATCCGCGGTATCGCGAGCCGGTTTATCAGGAAGTGGGCAAGTGGCTGAAGGGCGTGTTTCCGATTTCGACCGGGTTGGTGGTGTCGGCGCTGGGGCAGCCGCAGTGGTTGATGGAGATTGATGTGATAGCGGTGATTCCTGAGTAAGACCGAGTTGCGGCCATCGCGAGCAGGCTCGCTCCCACAGGGGATTTGTATTCCACGCAGATCAAATGTGGGAGCGAGCCTGCTCGCGAAGACGCCCGCCCAGACACAGCAACAGCCAAGGGTTTAACCAAGGAGCAAAACCATGACCTTCTCCATCGCCGCCCGTTGCCCTGAAACCGGTCAGTTCGGCATCGCGATCAGTTCCTCCAGCATCGCCGTCGGCGCCCGCTGCCCGTGGTTGCTGCCGGGTGTCGGCGCGGTCTCGACGCAAAACATCACCCTGCCCTCACTCGGCCCTGAAACCCTCGCCCTGATGGAACAAGGCCTCGCACCGGCCGAGGCGCTGGACAAAGTCCTGACCCGCAACGGCTACAGCCAATACCGGCAAATCACCGCCATCGACCACCTCGGCCGCACCGCGCATTTCAGCGGCGCGCAAACCCTGGGCAATCACAACGCCGTGTCCGGCGAACAATGCGTGGCGGCCGGCAACATGCTCGCGGAGCGCTCGGTGATCGAGGCGATGGTCGAGGCGTTCGAGCACGGCGAAGGTCAACTGGCCGACCGCTTGCTCGCCGCGATGAAAGCCGCGATTGCTGCCGGCGGTGAAGCCGGGCCGGTGCATTCGGCGGCGATGATCGTCGTCGGTGAACTGACCTGGCCGATCATCAACCTGCGGGTCGACTGGGCCGACGAAAACCCTATCGGTGAGCTCGAGAAATTGTGGGACGCCTACCGCCCACAAGTTCAGGACTACATCGACCGCGCCCTCGCCCCGGACAAATCCCCTGGCTACGGCGTCGCCGGAGACGACCGATGAGCCACAGCCGCGAGTTGTTGCAGACGCTGGTGGCGTTCGACACCACCAGCCGAGAGTCCAACCTGCACCTGATCGAGTTCGTCCGCGATTACCTCGCGGGCTTCGATGTGCCGTGCGAGCTGGTCTACAACGAACAACGCAGCAAGGCCAATCTGTTCGCCACGATTGGCCCGGCGGACGTGCCGGGCATCGTGCTGTCGGGGCACACCGATGTGGTCCCCGTCGACGGTCAGCCGTGGACCGTTGCGCCGTTCGAACTCACCGAGCGCGACGGCAAACTCTACGGTCGCGGCACGGCGGACATGAAAGGCTACATCGCCTGCGTGCTGGCCTTGGTGCCGTCGCTGGTGAAGGCCAGGCTGCGCGTGCCGGTGCACATCGCGCTGTCTTATGATGAAGAAGTCGGTTGCCTGGGCGTGCGTTCGTTGCTGGCGGAACTGGAACAGCGTCCGGTCAAACCGATGCTGTGCATCATTGGCGAGCCAACCGAACTGAAACCGGTGCTCGGGCATAAAGGCAAACTGGCGATGCGTTGCGATGTTCACGGGGAAGCGTGCCATTCGGCGTACGCGCCGCTGGGGGTCAACGCGATTGAATACGCGGCTGAACTGATCGGTGAATTGGGGCGCATTGGTCATCGACTGCAGGCGCCGGAGCTTCACGATGCACGGTTCGATCCGCCGTTCAGCACTGTGCAAACCGGGGTGATTTCGGGGGGCAAGGCATTGAACATCGTCCCCGCTGATTGCCGCTTCGACTTCGAAATCCGCGCCCTGCCCTCGTTTGATCCCAATGATGTGGCGCAGGAACTGAAGGCCTACGCCGAGCAACAGGTGTTGCCGCGCATGCGTGCCGTGAGTGAACAGAGTGAGATTCGCTTCAGTGAGCTGTCGGCGTACCCCGGTCTGGTGACCGATGCGCACTGTGAAGCCGCTGAGTTGATTGCCGCTTTCTCCGATTCCCGAGCCTTCGGCACCGTGGCGTTCGGCACCGAGGGCGGCCTGTTCGACGCCGCAGGAATCCCCACCGTGGTATGCGGCCCCGGCAGCATGGACCAAGGCCACAAACCCGACGAATTCGTCAGCCTCCAACAACTCACCGAATGCGATGCGATGCTGCAACGGATGCTGCTGTCGATCAGCTAATCCGCCCCACACACATCTCCCCTGTGGGAGCGAGCCTGCTCGCGAAGAGGCCGTGTCAGCCAGCATCAATGCAGCTGACCCACCGCTTTCGCGAGCAGGCTCGCTCCCAAAAACCGCGTCCACGCACGATTGTGTGGTGAGCTCCTGTAGGAGTGAGCCTGCTCGCGATTGCGGACTCACATTCAACACCTCTATTGCCTGCCAATCCCACCTCGCAAGCAACCACATGCCCACAGTTTTCCAGCGACCAACCGACATACATTTTTTAACGTCTATACCCACAATCTTACTAATTTATCTCTCCCCGCCCACCGCCCATCATCAACTCCAACAAGAAAAGCGCAGCCCTCGTGCAGCGCTCACCGAAGTACGTCCACGTACTCACATTGCCTTGGAGTTCGTCATGGTTACCGCTGCAACAACCTCCGCCCCGCTCATCGAGAAACACACCATCGGCTACGTGCCGCCCGAAGATCGTCACGGCAAAACCCGTGACCTGTTCACCCTCTGGTTCGGCGGCAACATCGCGCCGCTGCCGATCGTCACCGGCGCCCTCGGCGTGCAAATGTTCCACCTGAACCTGGTGTGGGGCATCGTCGCCATTCTCGTCGGCCACCTGGTCGGCGGCGTGCTGATGGCGCTGCACTCGGCGCAAGGCCCGCAGATGGGCATTCCGCAAATGATCCAGAGCCGCGCCCAGTTCGGCTCCCTCGGCGCCCTGCTGGTGGTGCTGATCGCCGGCGTCATGTACATCGGCTTCTTCGCCTCCAACATCGTCCTCGCCGGCAAGTCCCTGCACGGCGTGGTCGACAGCGTGCCAGTGCCGGTCGGCATCGTCATCGGCGCCCTCGGTTCCGGCATCATCGGCATCATCGGCTACCGATTCATTCATGTGCTCAACCGCATCGGCACCTGGGTGCTCGGCGCCGGCATCGTGCTCGGCTTCGGCTACATCTTCACCCACGTACAAACCGCCGACTTCCTCACTCGTGGCAGCTTCAACCTCTCCGGCTGGCTCGCCACCGTGTCGCTCGCCGCACTCTGGCAAATCGCCTTCGCGCCGTACGTCTCCGACTACTCGCGCTACCTGCCGGCCAACGTACCCGTCGCCGCCACATTCTGGACCACTTACCTCGGTACCGTGCTCGGCTCCAGCCTCTCGTTCATCTTCGGCGCCGTCGCCGTCCTCGCCACGCCGGTCGGCATGGACACCATGGACGCCGTCAAACTCGCCACAGGCTCCATCGGCCCGTTGATGCTCGTGCTGTTCCTGCTCAGCGTCATCAGCCACAACGCCCTCAACCTCTACGGCGCCGTGCTGTCGCTGATCACCCTGATCCAAACCTTCGCCTACCGCTGGATCCCCACCGCCAAAAGCCGCGCCGTCCTCTCGGTCATCGTCCTGGCCGCCTGCTGCTTCGCCGCCGTCGGTGCCTCCGCCAACTTCATCGGCCACTTCGTCGACATGGTGCTGGTGCTGCTCGTGGTGCTGGTGCCATGGACCGCGATCAACCTGATCGACTTCTATGCGATTCACAAAGGTCAGTACGACATCAATTCGATCTTCAAGGTCGATGGCGGGATCTACGGCCGGTACAACCCGCAGGCACTGTTGGCCTACGCGATTGGCATCATCGTGCAGATACCGTTCATGAACACGCCGCTGTATGTCGGGCCGATCTCCGAACACATCAACGGCGCAGACCTGTCCTGGCTAGTCGGCCTGCTCATCACCTCGCCGCTCTACTACTGGCTGGCCAACCGCGACACCGCCTACAAACGCCGCCTCTCCACCGGCAAACTGGCCACCAGTCTCTAACTGAAACCCAATCCCCCTGTGGGAGCGAGCCTGCTCGCGAAGAGGCCCTGACAGTCAACATCAATGCTGACTGTCAGGGCCTCTGCAAGTACTCCCCACAAAACCCAAAATTTAATGAACCCCGCCCACCCCAGCCCACCTAACTGAATGACTATCAGGAGGGTGACCAATGCAAACCGAAACAATCTGGATCGTACTCGTGGCAGTGCTT
Source organism: Pseudomonas oplopanacis (assembly GCF_057128725.1). Taxonomy (NCBI): domain Bacteria; kingdom Pseudomonadati; phylum Pseudomonadota; class Gammaproteobacteria; order Pseudomonadales; family Pseudomonadaceae; genus Pseudomonas; species Pseudomonas oplopanacis. The sequence continues at coordinate 283,859 of NZ_JBSKHV010000001.1, forward strand.
CTGCTGATCGAACTATGGGCCATCAACCGAGTCCGAAAAGCCCAAGGCAAATCCAGCAACAAACTCTTGTGGATCGTAGTGATCGTCTTCGTGCCGCTGATCGGCGTCGTCGCATGGGCACTGACCGGACCAAAGCACACCGAACACAACCCGCACTCGCCGCAGGCCAGGCAATAACATCAAACGATCAAAGCCCCAATGATTCGGGGCTTTGTCGTTTCTGCCCATCCGAAAATCGTGTAGGAAACCACCCTCCGTGGCGAGGGAGCTTGCTCCCGCTGGGCAGCGAAGCGGCCCCATCCCTCACCACATTTTTAAACACGCTTACATCCTGTAGCAGCTGGCGAAGCCTGCGTCCGGCTGCGCAGCAGCCGTAAATCCAACGAGCAAGGTTCACAGGCACTAAACACGTTTTGATTTACGCCAGTTACCCAGCCTGAAGCACTGCCTCCGACATTAGCCAATAACCCGGCTTTCGGTCCTACACCCCCATTTGCAGGCACGAAAATTACCGCTTAAAGTTCGACCCGTCGCTGACAACCATCAGAGACAGGGTTTCGCAGCCTTAAAAGAAGATCACCAAATAACGTCAGACATGACACGGCCAGTTTCTGTCTGTGAATGGATTTTGACGACTTTGACTCATTTTTTAGGACTAGTAAGCATGTCAACCCAGAACCTGTCTCGCCGCTTCACCCCAATGTCCCAACTCGCCACCGACTACCCCGTCCTGCTCATCGACAGCGACGCCCCAATCCGCGAACTCCACAACTGCGTCAGCGAACGCCTCAGCGCCGTCCTCAAATACCTCAACCTCATGGCCTGCACCAGCCTCCCCGACTACGCCGAAAACGACATCAACACCGTCAGCAACATCGCCCGGATCCTGATCCAGGATGTGAGTGATGTGTTTCGGGTGATTGAGCAGCGGGGGTTTGAGGCTCCCAAGGGATAGTCACCAGCTCTTGAACCGCAGCAACCCTCGTTGTTGCGGTTTTTCACTTCAACATACGTTGTAACGGTCGTTTTCTTTTCAGTGAACGGATTTCAGGAGATCGTTACGTATACCTATCTTGAAGAACGAACCTGCATCTCAAGGTGAGAAAATCTGTCCCTTCACACAGTAGTCAAGGCGCGTACACTACCGAGGAAATTCATATGGACCTGATGACGTTCGAAAGCCCGCCTAATGCAGTACTATCCGGGCTAGAAGCACTAGAGCGCTCGCTCATGCGGAGAATCCCGATGACATCAAAACCCAAAAAGCTTTCGGATAAAGAGATGGATACTCTGGAGCTCCAGATACCCGATCACGCTCAAAGAGCCACCGAGGCTGCTTACGCTCGTGCATTGTTAGTGAGCGATAGCGTACTTTGCGTCGACTCTGGTGATCTGGTGAGGGTCTCACTTGATGGCAGCAAGACCGTTGTAGCCAAGGCCAAGCCGCGCCGCAAAGTCAAAGTAGGTAAGGTGATCACAGTGCGTCGTATCGACGAGAAAACGGCTGGTGATCGTGCCTAGGTTTCGGGTATTTGCGGGGCCGAACGGGTCAGGAAAAAGCACCATTAAGGGAGAAATTGACCCCGCCCTTATCAAAATGTACGTGAATGCTGATGACCTTGAGAAGGAAGCAAAAACTAGCGGATTCATCGACTTGGCTACCTTTGAAGTGACCACTACACTGCCCAAGTTACTCACGTTCCATTCCGAACACTATCTGATAAAGAACAAAGAGCTCAGCGATCAAGCCAAACAAATTGGTTTGCTGGGTACTAAAGTTGATTACAGACATGTCGAGGTCAACTCCTATCTAGCCTCCGTGATATCGGACTTCATTCGCCAGCAGCTGCTTGAGAAAGGTGTGAGTTTTACCTTCGAAACGGTGATGTCACATCGCAGCAAGGTCGACTTCATGAGAGAGGCGCAGGCCCGTGGTTATCGGACATACCTTTACTTCGTTTCGACTGAAAACCCGGCTATCAACATAGACCGCGTAGGAATTAGAGTACGCGAAGGTGGACATCCCGTGGCACCTGAAAAAGTGAGCGAACGGTACCACAAATCTCTGGGCCTTCTGCCCGTCGCCATTGCAGTCAGCAACCGGGCTTATATCTTCGATAACTCTGGCGACAGCGCGGTTCTTCTGGCGGAGATTACAGATGGAATAAGCCTTGAGTTTCGCACCGACGAAGTTCCGGATTGGTTCTTTGAGTCTTATCTCGATAAAGTCGAAGCTACTTAAGAGTTTAGAACAAGCCAGGAAAAGCTTGAAGAAAAAGGAAGATGCAAAGTGCGAGCGGGCGGATGCGGGCTGAGGTCATGAGGTGAAGTCCATTTACTTTGGATAAACGCTGAAACAGCTGCTTCCATTCAGCATGGGTGTCGTCTGCGGACGCAGCCTTCGGCAGTTGCTACAGGATTGCGTCCGTTTTTAGATTAGAAGTTTGCGGGGGTGTTAGCGCTGATGATTTCCGCTTCATCCTGGCCAATGTTGCGAAACTTGTGCGGCAACGTCGTCGGAAAGTAATACCCATCGCCCGCGTTGAGCACGCTGATCTGCCCATCCACGGTCAACTCAACCGTGCCACGCGTGACAAGCCCACACTCCTCGCCTTCCGAATGCACAATCGGCTCTTCCCCCGAACTCGCACCAGGCGCGTACTGCTCGCGCAACAAGCGCATCTGCCGACTCGGCACCGAAGCCCCAATCAGCAATAACCGCAACCCATGACGCCCAAGATCCGGCTGTTCATTGGCGCGGAACACGTACTGATGCTCACGCGGCGGTTGGTCGAAGGTAAAGAAGTCCGCCAACGACATGGGAATGCCTTCGAGCAGTTTTTTCAGGGAGCTGACGGAAGGACTGACGCGATTCTGTTCGATCAGCGAGATGGTGGCATTGGTGACGCCGCTACGCCGGGCCAGCTCGCGCTGGGACAGTTTGTAGCTTTCGCGTACTAATTTGAGTCGTGAGCCCGTGTCCATGACAGCCTTATGCGAAGAATACTTAAGGGTTATGGGGGTGGATGGCGGGCGACTTTTGGCCGCGAGAGTACCGCTTCCCTGTCCCGGAAATTTGAAAGGCGGGTATTAAATCACGTTTGGGGGTGTTGCTCAGCAGGTTCGATAACTGGTTAGTGAAAAAGGACCGAAGCCCGCGATTCCCGTAAGTTCGGCGATGCGGGCTGTGGGAGCGAGCCTGCTCGCGAAGGCGGTGTGTCAGCTACATCTTTTGTGGCTGATATGACCTCTTCGCGAGCAGGCTCGCTCCCACAGGTTTTGCAGCGGGCTTAGATCCCGAAACGGTCGCGCAGCGAGTAGTACACGGCGCCGAGGGCGGTCAGCGGTGCCGAGAAGGTGCGGCCGCCGATCATTGGCATGTGTGGCAGGGAGGCGAACGCGTCGAAGCGTTCGGCGTCGCCGCGGATCATTTCCGAGATCAGTTTGCCGGCCAGGTGCGAGCAGGTGACGCCGTGGCCGCTGTAGCCTTGCATGTAGTAGGCGTTTTTCTCGATGCGGCCGAATTGCGGCATGCGCGACATGGTCAGCAGGAAGTTGCCGGTCCAGCGGTAGTCGATCTTCACGTCCTTCAATTGTGGGAAGGTCTTGAGGATTTTCGGCTTGATCAGCTGTTCGATGTCATCCGGTTCGCGCGCGCCGTAGACCACGCCGCCGCCGTACAGCAAACGGTTGTCGGCGGTGAGGCGGTAGTAGTCGAGCAGGTAGTTGCAGTCTTCGACGCAGTAGTTGTTTTTGATCAGGCTGCGCGCAACCTTTTCCGACAACGGTTCGGTGACGACGATTTGCGAGCCGCACGGCATGCTTTTGCTGGTCACGCGGTTGTCGAGGCCTTGCGGCAGGTAGGCGTTACCGGCGATCAGCAGGTACCTGGCCTTCACCACGCCTTTAGCGGTGCGCACGGTGATTGGTTCGCCGTAGGTGATTTCCACTGCGGCCGATTGTTCGTAGATTTTGCCGCCCAGGCCGATGATGGCCGAGGCTTCACCGAGGGCCAGGTTCAGCGGATGAATGTGGCCGCCCTGCATGTCCAGCAGGCCGCCGACGTAGGCGTCGGAACCGACTTCGCGCTTGATGTCGGCCTTGTCGAGCATTTTCAGGTTCTTGTTGCCGTAGCGCTCCCAGCTCTTCTTCTGCTCGGCCAGGCCATTGAGTTGCTTCTTGTTCATCGCGGCAAAGATGCCGCCCGGGCGGTAATCGCACTGGATGTCATAGTGTTGTATGCGCTGACGAATGATGTCGGCGCCTTCAAAAATCATGCTGCCGAGGATTTCTGCAGTCTTGTCGCCGTAGCGTTCTTCGATGACATCGACGTCGCGGCTGTAGGAATTGACCAGTTGGCCGCCGTTGCGACCACTCGCGCCGAAACCGACTTTGGCGGCTTCGAGGACGGTCACGCTGTAGCCCGCTTCCGCGAGGAACAGGGCCGAGGACAAACCGGTGTAGCCGGCGCCGATGATGCAGACGTCGCAGTCCACCGCCCCTTCCAACACAGGGAAGTCGCCGGTGAAGTTGCGAGTGGCGGCGTAGTAGCTGTTTACGTGGGTTTGTTTCACAGATTCTTGTTTCATAGCTTTCTCCGATGGCCACCGGCAGCGTGCCGGCGACCGTCGCTTTTTTTATAGGTATTAGAGCTTGATCCAGGTCGCTTTGAGTTCGGTGTATTTGTCGAACGCGTGCAGCGATTTGTCCCGACCGTTACCCGACTGCTTGTACCCGCCGAACGGCGCGGTCATGTCGCCGCCGTCGTACTGGTTGACCCACACGCTACCGGCACGCAGGCCGCGAGCGAAGGTGTGGGCCTTGCTCAGGTTGCTGGTCCAGACGCCGGCGGCCAGGCCGAAGATGCTGTCGTTGGCGATCGCCAAAGCCTCTTCAGCGCTGTCGAAAGTGATCAGCGACAGCACCGGGCCGAAGATTTCTTCGCGGGCGATGGTCATGGCGTTGGTCACGCCGTCGAAAATCGCCGGTTCCACGTACAGGCCGCCGGTGCTTTCGAGGGTGCGGCTGCCGCCCGCAATCAGTTGCGCGCCCTGGTCTTTGCCGACCTGGATGTAGCGCAGCACGTTGTCCAATTGGCGTTGATCGACGACCGCGCCGACGGTGGTTTCCGGGTCCAATGCATGTCCCGGTTTCCAGGCTTGCAGCGCTTCCACCAACAGCGGAATGAACTGCTCACGAATCGAACGTTCCACCAGCAAACGCGAGCCTGCGGTGCAGACTTCGCCCTGGTTGAAGGCAATCGCACCGGCCGCCGCTTGTGCGGCGGCGCGCAGATCCGGCGCGTCGGCGAACACCACGTTCGGGCTCTTGCCGCCGGCTTCGAGCCAGACGCGTTTCATGTTGCTTTGCCCGGCGTAGATCATCAGTTGCTTGGCAATCGCGGTGGAGCCAGTGAAGGCCAGCACGTCGACGTCCATGTGCAACGCCAGCGCCTTGCCGACGGTGTGGCCGTAGCCCGGCAGGACGTTGAACACGCCTTTCGGGATGCCGGCGTCCAGCGCCAATTGCGCAATGCGAATGGCGGTGAGCGGCGACTTTTCCGAAGGCTTGAGGATGAACGAGTTACCGGCAGCCAGTGCCGGGGCAAACTTCCAGCTGGCCATGATCAACGGGAAGTTCCACGGCACGATGGCCGCGACCACGCCCGCAGGTTCGCGGGTGATGAGGCCGAGTTGGTCGTGCGGGGTGGCGGCGACTTCGTCGTAGATCTTGTCGATGGCTTCGGCGCTCCAGCGGATCGCGTTGGCGGTCGCTGGAATGTCGATGTTCATCGAGTCGTTGATCGGTTTGCCCATGTCGAGGGTTTCGAGCAGGGCGAGTTCTTCCTGGTTGGCCAGGATCAGGTCGGCGAAGCGGATCAGGATGCGCTTGCGCTCGGCCGGGGCGAGGTTGGCCCAGATGCCGGATTCAAACGTGCGGCGCGCGACGGCGACGGCCGCATTGGCGTCGGCTTCGTCGGTGCTGGCGACGTTGGCCAGGAAACGGCCGTCGACAGGGCTCATGCATTCAAAGGTGTCGCCGCTGAGTGCCGGGCAGTATTGGCCGTCGATGAATGCACGGGCTTCGATAGAGAGGGACTGGAAGCGTTGTTCCCAGTCGCTGCGAGTGTTTGTCATGGTTGTGACTCGACGCAGAGGAATAGTTGATCGTGTTAACCGATGGCATGAACGATGAGTAACCTGTGGCGAGGGAGCTTGCTCCCGCTGGGGCGCGAAGCGGCCCCAAAAAGGCAGTCCTTCGGCCTCCAGCGGGAGCAAGCTCCCTCGCCACAGGTTTAGCGTCAGCCCCGTTAAACGGTGTGCAGATACCAGTTGTACTCAAGGTCGGAGATGGAGTTCTCGAACTCGGCCAGCTCGCTTTCCTTGCACGCCACGAACACGTCGATGTACAGCGGGTCGATGTACTTGGCCATGACTTCGCTGTCGTCCAGCTCGCGCAGTGCGTCGCGCAGGTTGTTCGGTAGGCTCTGCTCGTTTTGCTCGTAGCTGTTGCCTTCCACCGGGGCGCCCGGTTCGATCTGGTTGGTCAGGCCGTGGTGAATACCGGCCAGTACCGAAGCCATCAACAGGTACGGGTTGGCGTCGGCACCCGCAACGCGGTGTTCGATGCGCACCGAGTCCGGCGAACCGGTTGGTACACGCACCGCCACGGTACGGTTGTCGATACCCCAGCTCGGCGAGTTCGGCACGTAGAACTGCGCGCCGAAGCGACGGTACGAGTTGACGTTCGGGCACAGGAACGCCATCTGCGCCGGCAGGGTCTCGAGCACACCGCCGATCGCGTGTCGCAGCGCGGCGTTCTGCTCGGGATCCTCGCTGGCAAAGATGTTGTTGCCTTCTTTGTCGAGAATCGAAATGTGTACGTGCAAACCGTTACCCGCCTGACCCGGATACGGCTTGGCCATAAACGTGGTGTCCATCTCGTGGTCATAGGCGATGTTCTTCACCAGACGCTTGAGCAACACCGCGTAGTCGCAGGCCTTGATCGGGTCGTTGACGTGATGCAGGTTGACTTCGAACTGCGCCGGGGCGCTTTCCTTGACGATGGCGTCGGCAGGAATGCCCTGCTCTTTCGCGCCTTCGAGGATGTCTTGCAGGCAGTCGACGTATTCGTCGAGGTCGTCGATCAGGTAGACCTGGGTCGACACCGGACGCTTGCCCGATACCGGCGAACGTGGCGATTGCGGACGACCGTTCACGTTGTCCTGGTCGATCAAATAGAACTCGAGTTCGAAGGCTGCGCAGATGGTCAGGCCCAGGTCATCGAACTTGCGCACGATATTGGCCAACACTTCTCGCGGGTCGGCAAAGAACGGCTGGCCTTCGAGTTCGTGCATGGTCATCAGCAACTGAGCGGTTGGGCGCTTCTGCCACGGCTCGATGCTGAGGGTGCCGGGAATGGGGAAACAGATTCGGTCAGAGTCGCCGATGTCCAGACCCAGGCCGGTGCTTTCCACCGTAGAACCATTGATGTCCAGAGCAAACAGGGACGCCGGCAGGTTAATGCCTTTTTCGTAGACCTTATGAAGACTGGTGCGCTCGATGCGCTTGCCGCGCACCACACCGTTCATATCCGCAATCAGAAGGTCGACGTACAAAACCTCAGGATATTTCTTAAGGAATGCGTTTGCTTCGTTGAGTTGAACGGCACGCAGAGGGACCGACATGATGCACCTATTTTTTAGCTGTTAATTATTATGTTCACTACCCTTTCACGAGCCCAGTCAACCCGAACGGCAAAGTGAAGTCAATAGCGAACACTTGCCCCTTCAACCTTTATTTTCTGGCCTTTTATGGGCACGAGAGTGCCAGATCAGTCGTGCGCACCGTGTAAATGCTGAAGATCGGACGTGCGGCGTTTAGAATTTTTTACATGAGAGTTGTTAATTAAAATCAACAAGGCTAAGCTCCGGAAAAGCTCGTTCAAGTGTGAAACTTCGAGGTGATAAAAATGGCATTCAAGCCATTGATCGGCGTTACTGCATGCGTCAAACAGATTGGCCTGCACCCCTACCACATCAGCGGCGACAAGTATTTGCGTGCTGTCAGCGTCGCGGCTTTGGGGCTGCCTGTGGTCATACCCTCCTTAGGCGAATTGACTGAAATCGAGGATGTGCTTGCGCATCTCGACGGTCTGCTGCTGACCGGCTCCCCTTCGAATGTGGAACCTTTCCACTATCAAGGCCCGGCCAGTGCTCCCGGCACGGATCACGATCCGGCGCGGGATGCCACGACCCTTCCTTTATTACGTGCGGCGATTGCGGCCGGCGTGCCGGTGCTCGGCATCTGCCGAGGCTTCCAGGAAATGAACGTGGCGTTTGGTGGCAGCCTGCACCAGAAGGTCCACGAACTGCCGGGCATGCTCGACCACCGCGAGGCGGACAGTCCTGAGCTGGCGGTGCAATACGCACCGGCGCATGCGGTGACTGTGCAGCCGGGCGGCGTGTTCGAAGCGCTGGAGTTGCCAGTCGAGTTCATGGTCAATTCGATTCACAGCCAGGGCATCGACAGACTCGCCTCCGGCCTGCGTGCCGAAGCGATCGCGCCGGACGGTTTGATCGAGGCGATCTCGGTGGAGCACAGCCCGACGTTTGCTGTCGGCGTGCAATGGCACCCGGAATGGCAGGTGCTCACCAATCCTCCTTACTTGAGTATTTTCCAGGCGTTCGGCGATGCGTGCCGGCGACGGGCCGCGCTGCGTAAAAGCCGCTGACTTAAGACACAAACAACCGATTACTGCCCCCGCGAGTCAGACGGGCGTGCCTTTGCGCGCCCGCCCCTCGCGACAGCAACACTGCGATAACAACAAGTACTACCAGGCAGCCAGGACGGCGGCGCCGAATAAGCCCGGTTAGGGTGAGACCAGTGAAGCCAGCGAAATACCCTTGTGGGAGCGAGCCTGCTCGCGAATGCAATGTGTCATGCAACATCAATGTTGACTGATCTACCGCTTTCGCGAGCAGGCTCGCTCCCACAGGGGACCAGCGCTGAACCTTCTGGGATCACTCCACAGGGCTTGCAATCAACTATTAAGTCAGGCCGCGTTGGCCCGACGACTGAAACCTGTTGGGAGTTTCACATGGCAAACGCCTCCAGCACTTACAGGAAGGCTCTTGAAGGTCACCAGACATCGAAAAAGGTGTTGTTGAAGGTCGACCGCGTCACCAAGAAGTTCGACGAAACCTGCGCAGTAGACGATGTCTCGCTCGAGATTCATCAAGGCGAGATCTTCGCCCTGCTCGGCGGTTCCGGTTCTGGCAAATCGACCCTGCTGCGCATGCTCGCAGGCTTCGAGCGCCCGACCGATGGCCGAATTTTCCTCGACGGCGTGGACATCACCGACATGCCGCCGTACGAGCGGCCGATCAACATGATGTTCCAGTCGTATGCTTTGTTCCCCCACATGACCGTGGCGCAGAACATTGCCTTCGGCCTCAAGCAGGACCGTTTGCCCACCAGCGAAATCGACGCCCGCGTTGAAGAAATGCTGCGCCTGGTGCACATGACCCAATACGCCAAGCGCAAGCCGCATCAACTGTCCGGTGGTCAGCGTCAGCGTGTGGCCCTCGCCCGCTCGTTGGCCAAGCGTCCGAAGCTGTTGCTGCTCGACGAACCGATGGGCGCACTGGATAAAAAGCTGCGTTCGCAGATGCAACTGGAGCTGGTGGAAATCATCGAGCGCGTCGGCGTGACGTGCGTGATGGTGACCCACGACCAGGAAGAGGCCATGACCATGGCCCAGCGCATCGCAATCATGCACTTGGGCTGGATTGCGCAAATCGGCAGCCCGGTCGACATCTATGAAGCACCGGTCAGCCGCATGGTCTGCGAGTTCATCGGCAACGTGAACGCCTTCGACGGCACCGTAGTGGAAGACCTTGAAGGTCACGCAATCATCCACAGCCCGGACCTCGAGCAGAAGATTTATGTCGGTCACGGCGTCAGCACTTCGGTGCAAGACAAGTCGATCACCTACGCGATCCGCCCGGAAAAAATGCTGGTCAGCACGGTCAAGCCCGAGAACCGCTACAACTGGTCCAAAGGCAAAGTGCATGACATCGCCTACCTCGGCGGTCACTCGGTGTTTTACGTCGAATTGCCAAGCGGCAAAGTCGTGCAGTCGTTCATGGCCAACGCCGAACGCCGTGGCGCGCGTCCGACCTGGGACGACACCGTCTACGTGTGGTGGGAAGACGACAGCGGCGTGGTACTGCGCTCATGAAAACACTCAATCAGCAGTTCATGCGGCTGATGCCGAGTGGTCGAAAGCTCGTCATCGGGGTTCCTTTCCTGTGGCTGTGCCTGTTTTTCCTGTTGCCGTTCTTCCTGGTGATGAAGATCAGCTTCTCGGAAGCGGCGCTGGCCATTCCTCCTTATTCGGAGATCTACACTTACGCCGAACAGAAGTTTCAGCTGTTCCTCAACGTCGGCAACTACCTGTTGCTGACCGACGATGAGCTGTACCTCTCGGCCTACCTCGGCTCGTTGAAGGTCGCGTTTTTCAGCACGCTGATGTGCCTGGTGATCGGTTTCCCGATGGCCTACGCCATTACCAAGGCCAACAAGGAAACACAAAACGTCCTGATGCTGTTGATCATGATGCCGACCTGGACCGCGATCCTGATCCGCGTTTACGCGTGGATGGGCATCCTCAGCAACAACGGTCTGCTCAATGCGTTTTTGATGTGGACCGGGCTGACCGATCACCCGATCGAGATCCTCAACACCAACACCGCTGTGTACATCGGTGTGGTTTACGCCTACCTGCCGTTCATGGTGTTGCCGCTGTACGCCAACCTGGTCAAGCACGATCAAAGCCTGCTGGAAGCGGGTTCAGACCTGGGCTCGAGCAACTTCAACAACTTCTGGAAAATCACCGTGCCGCTGGCCAAGAACGGCATCATCGCCGGCTGCATGCTGGTGTTCATTCCAGTGGTCGGTGAGTTCGTGATTCCGGAACTGCTGGGCGGCCCCGAGACCCTGATGATTGGTCGCGTGCTGTGGCAAGAGTTCTTCAACAACCGCGACTGGCCGGTGGCGTCTGCCCTGGCGGTGGTGATGCTGTTGATCCTGATTGTGCCGATTCTGCTGTTCAACCGCAGCCAGGCCAAAGAGATGGAGGCACGGGGATGAAACGTTTCGGTTTTTCAAAAATGATGCTGGTGTTCGGCCTGTCGTTTATCTACTTGCCGATGCTGATCCTGGTGATTTACTCGTTCAACGCCTCGAAGCTGGTAACGGTGTGGGGCGGCTGGTCGTTCAAGTGGTACGCCGGCCTGCTCGACAACACGCAACTAATGGGCTCTGTGGTGCGCTCGCTGGAAATCGCCTGCTACACGGCGATTGCAGCAGTGGCGCTGGGGACGTTGGCGGCGTTTGTACTGACTCGCGTTACGCGTTTCAAGGGTCGCACGCTGTTTGGCGGCCTGGTGACGGCGCCGCTGGTGATGCCAGAAGTGATCACCGGTCTGTCGCTGTTGCTGCTGTTCGTGGCGATGGCGCAGTTGATCGGCTGGCCGCAGGAGCGTGGCATCATCACGATCTGGATCGCCCACACCACGTTCTGTGCGGCGTATGTGGCGGTGGTGGTGTCGGCGCGCTTGCGTGAGCTGGACCTGTCCATCGAAGAAGCGGCCATGGACCTCGGGGCCAAGCCATTCAAGGTGTTTTTCCTGATCACCATTCCGATGATCGCGCCCTCGCTGGCGGCCGGCGGCATGATGTCGTTTGCCCTGTCGCTGGATGACCTGGTATTGGCAAGCTTCGTGTCCGGACCGGGCTCGACGACCTTGCCGATGGAAGTGTTCTCGGCTGTGCGCCTGGGCGTGAAGCCTGAGATCAACGCCGTGGCCAGCCTGATTCTGTTGGCCGTCTCGATCGTGACCTTCATGGTCTGGTACTTCAGCCGCCGCGCTGAAGCCACTCGTAAACGCGCGATCCAGGAAGCGATGGACCAGACCGCCAGTGAATCGTGGCAGCAACCGAACAAGCAAATGGCTGGAGCAACGGCTTAGTTTTACAGCTGTAGTGAACACAAAACTGTGGCGAGCGAGCTTGCTCGCCACAGGTTCTGTGTTAACTGCCACAGGTATTTGTTCACTGAATTTTGTTTTGCGTATTTGAATAAAAAAGAATGGAGTTGTACCGATGAAAATGTTTGGCAGGACTCTGCTGACACTGTCCTTATTGGGCGCGATGGTTACCGGCGCCCAGGCCAATGACAAGGTTCTGCGCGTCTACAACTGGTCGGATTACATCGCCCCGGACACGGTCAAGAAGTTCGAAGACGAGACCGGTATCCGCGTGACCTACGATGTGTTCGACAGCAATGAAACCCTTGAGGCACGCCTGCTCGCAGGTAAATCCGGCTACGACATCGTCGTGCCGTCCAACAGTTTCCTGGCCAAGCAGATCAAGGCTGGCGTCTATCAGACGCTGGACAAATCGAAGCTGCCGAACTGGAAAAACCTCAACCCGGTCCTGCTGAAAAACGCATCCGCCAGCGACCCGGATAACGCTCACGCCTTCCCATACATGTGGGGCTCGATCGGCATCGGTTTCAACCCGGCCAAGGTCAAGGAAGTGCTTGGCGCCCATGCACCGACCAACTCCTGGGACTTGCTGTTCAAACCGGCAAACGCCGAAAAGCTGAAAGCCTGCGGTATCAGCTTCCTCGATTCGCCAACGGAAATGCTCCCGGCCGCCCTGCACTACCTGGGCTACCCGGTGAACTCGCAGGACAAGGGCCAGATCGCCGAAGCTGAAGCGCTGTTCATGAAGATCCGCCCTTCGGTGGCGTACTTCCATTCGTCGAAATACATCTCCGACCTGGCCAACGGCAACATCTGTGTGGCCGTCGGTTACTCCGGCGACGTCTTGCAAGCCAAGGCCCGCGCGCAGGAATCGGGCAACGCGGTGAAGATCGACTACAGCATCCCGAAAGAAGGCGCCGGCAGTTTCTATGACATGGTCGCCATTCCTCGCGACGCGGCGAACGTCGAGAACGCCTACCTGTTCATGAACTTCCTGATGCGCCCGGACATCATTGCCGAGATCACCAACAACATCGGCTACAGCAACGCCAACGCGGCGGCGACGCCGTTGGTGGACGAAGCGATTCGCGATGATCCGGGGTCGTATCCGCCGCAGGACGTGATGGCGACGTTGTATGCGATTCCGGATATGCCGATCGGGATTCAGCGGGTGATGACCCGGGGTTGGACGCGGGTCAAGCTCGGGAAATAATCGCTGAATGTGAAATCGCTTTCGCGAGCAGGCTCGCTCCCACAGTGGTTTGTGGTGAGACACAGATTTGTGCACGACGCCAATCCCTGTGGGAGCGAGCCTGCTCGCGAAGAGGCCAGCACTGGCAACACAAGACTCAACCGTTTTCCGTTCCCGCAGCGCCTTACCACCGCTGCACGCTCCCTGCAGCAGAACGGCCTCACCTGGCTTCCTCGGTTAAGGTGAATTTGGGCGCCCTCCTCGGGCGCCTTTTTTTAGACTGGCACCAGCGGCCATTCGGCCAACGCCCGATACCGCCCCTTATGCGATTCAAACAACACAAAACGATCCGCCCGCAGAAAAAACTCCGGCGGCGTCGCGGACTCAGGCACCGGCACCTGATAGTCCCGCATCAAGGTCAAATGCGGCCGAAACTCCTTCGCCGTTTCCTCCAGCCCAAACGGCAACATCGCCTGTTCCAACGCATACACCAGCCGCAACAACTCCGGCGGCGCCTGCTCCGGCGCGAGCACCAACACCCCGGCCCTGCGCCACACATCCAGTCGATCAAGCGCCACCCTCAACGCCACACCCGGCACGCGGACCTTGGCGGCGGCCGTGCAGATCTCGCCGATCTGCGCCACGCCGACCGCCCCCAGAAACAACAACGTCAGGTGAAAGTTATCCGCCGGCACCGGCCGCCCGCTGCGCAGTTCAAGCGCGCTGCGCCACTGGGCAATCGCCTTGCGCTGCTCGGGCGGACAGTTCAACGCAAAGAACAGCCGTTTGAGCGGTTCATGGGATTCGTCGCTCATGCCTGGCACCTCCTGACATGCACGTTATAGTTGAACCAACCGAAACAACGGGAGGGGGCCATGCGGCAGATCATCAGCAAAGAGCCATGGTGGGCGATGCCACCGCAACCGGGGCAGGATGAGTCCGAGCTGGAATGGGGCTGGCTGGTTCACTATAGCGAAGGTGAGCCACGTTTCGAGTTCGTCAGGGAGCGGCCGACAGATAACGAGATCCGTAATCGCAAGAGTTGCCGGATCACCCCGAGCGCGGAGTGATCCGGGAGTTTGTGTCAGGACTGGTAGATGATGTTGAAGCCGCCGAAGATCATGCGCTGACCATCGAACGGCATTGAATTGACGTCCGGTTGCATGCGCGGGTCGGCCATCATTTTCTGCATGCCGGCATTGCGGGTCGCCTTGTCTGGCCAGATGATCCAGGAAAACACTACGGTTTCGTCTTCCTTGAGTTTCACCGCCATCGGAAACGAAGTCACTTTGCCGTCCGGCACATCGTCGCCCCAGCATTCAACAATACTCAAGGCGCCGTTCTCCTTGAAAATCGCGCTGGTGATTTCGGCGTGCTGCTTGAATTGCTCGCGCTTGGCGGTCGGTACGGCAATCACACAGCCATCGACATAAGACATGATCATTCTCCTGCGGGGGGTTGAGGGTCGATCTGCTGGTTAGTCGATTGCGTCGGGCTCCAATCGACTTCACCGCTTGGCGAACCGACCGACGGTGGTGCGGCACTCGCCGCCAGATTGCCCTCGATCTGACCCGCCATGTACAACGTCCCCGCCATCACGCCGGTCGTCGGATTCTGCACCAGCTTCAGCCACGCCTTGTCAAACGTGTTACCCAGGCTGCTGCGAATCAACGCCTCGCTGTCAGGCCGGTCGGCGGCTTGGATCAATGCGCGAATCCCGGCCACACCGACGGTGATCAAGCCCCCAGCCAATTTCCCAGCCGCTGCAGCGACGGCACTGGCGGCCCCGCGCGGGGCCATTTCGGCTTCCATGCGCTGACTGGCGCGTTTGGCCACAGGCGCCATGGCGGTGTCGGTCGAGCCGACGCCTTTGTCACCGCCGGCCTTGTGGATCTTGTCGATCAACGCCGCGTACGCGGGCAGCGAGTTCAACGGGTCCGTGTGGACGATCTGATACAGCGAGGCATTGCGTGCAGGCGGCGGCCCGAGGGCGATGGCGGGAATCTTCTGGATGCGCCCGTTGAGCTGGGCCATCGGTATGCCGTGACGTTTGGAAATCTTCTGCAGCTCTTCCTGAAGAATGTCGACGTAGAACGCCATGGCCTGGCTGAGAATCGCATCGGGATCAATCTCGACCGCGACCGGCGCCAGCACCCGTTGCTGGTATTGCTCGAGCAAATACTCCGCCAGGCGCTTGGCCGAGGCATCCTGCTCGCCCTTGGCGCTGATGGTGTACCAGCTGACCTTCATCGACAGCCATTCCTGGGTCCAATAGCTGCTGAACCAGGGGATGAAGTTTTCTTCGGTCAGTTGGTAGACCCGTGTCCGCCAGTAATCCATGGCGCCACGGGAATAGATTCGGGTCTGTTCGGTGGCTGATTGCGAGGCTTCGACGATTTCGCGATCAACCTGGTGCCACGTGCTGTCGGACACCACCACGACCGCCTCCACCACCGGCGCGCGCACAGGCGTGGCGCAACCCGCCAATACCACCAACACGGCGACGATCAGCGAACGCAGGTTCAAGATCGCGGTTTCCTACAGTCGCCCTTGGGCAGAATGCCCGGAACTCACAGGCCTATTGGTTTGAGTATAGGAGTTGGGGTTTGTTCGCTGGGGTGGGTGGCGGGTTTGAGGGCCTCTTCGCGAGCAGGCTCGCTCCCACAGGGGATTGGCGCCGTCCACAAATCTGCGTTCCACCACGGACCATTGTGGGAGCGAGCCTGCTCGCGAAGAGGCCCTGAAGAACACCATCATTAATGTTGATATTCACCATCGCGACGAATGCCTTCCGCAATAAAACCGCCTGGAGCACCATCATCCCATCACAACGCAACGACCCTATCGGAGGGCCACATCATGTTGATCCATCTCCTGACCTGCCTGGCCCTGACGGCCGTTTCGCTGACCCTGTTTTCACGTTTCTTCCTGGACATCGGTCAGACCGAGGAGCAACCATCATGATCCACTCCGTCAGCCTTTCCGTGAGCTTCCCGGTGTTTGGCACCAACTACTACGCGCAGGAATTCGTGTCGCGCAAAGAGTTGTCGCTGGTGTTCGACGAAAACTTTGAAGCGTTGCTGATGCCGGCAGCTGCCAACCACTTCAACAACGAAGTGGTCGGCCTCAATGATCAGTTCCGCTTTCTCAATGACGTGTTGGTTGAGCACTTGCTGGAGATCGAACTGGCCCAAAGTGCGCCCCGCTCGTCGCGTCAGTTTACGTTCTAGGAAGCCACGGGCCGGCGCACGGCCCTGACTTTGCCGCTGTTGCCGCCGCCACAGAAAAACCGCTCGCCACCATCCGACTCAAGCCCTGACACTCCCACCCCTGGCGGCATTTCGACAGCCTCCAGGACCTTGCCGGTGGTCGGGTCAATCCGCCGCAACTCACTCTGATCTTCTTCCCACGTGCCGTGCCATAAATCGCCGTCTACCCAAGTCACACCGGTGACAAAACGGTTGGACTCGATGGTGCGCAGAATGGCCCCGGTGTCGGGATTGATCTGGTGGATCTTGCGCGCCCGATATTGACCCACCCACAGCGTGCCTTCCGCCCACGTCAGCCCCGAATCGGTGCCACCGCCGGGCGCCGGAATCGTGGCGAGCACGCGGCCGCTTTGGGGGTCGATCTTGTTGATGTGTTCCCCGGCAATCTGAAACAAATGCTCGCCGTCAAAGGCAGTTCCTGCGTCTGCGGTTATATCGAGCGAACGCAGCGGCTTGCCACTGTCCGGGTCAAGGGCGTTGAGCTTTTCTCCTGAAGCGAACCAGACGTGCTGGCCGTCAAACGAGACGCCGTGCACGCTGTCGACGCCAGGAAACGGGCCGTATTCACGGATGATTTCAGCGGTTGAACGTTTCATCGTTGAATCCTCTTCACTGGGTGTGTGGAGTGGAGCCTAATCACCCGGTAACAAAGCCGTGAGTAACAAAGTCGTCGCGAATCCCGGCATCGGTGGCGTCATCCAGCGACGCGCGCGGCCACGGCCAAACGCCTGCACTTTGCCGGCGACCGCCAGCGAATCAAGCGCTCGTTGCACGCTGCGCTGACCGGTACCCAGCGCCATCGCCAGCGCCGAACTCGACCACGACTCGCCGTCCGCCAGAAACGCCAACAGCGCCGCGTGCTGTTCTTCGACCGGCCGCGCCAGTACCACGACGTCCGGCGACAGCAGTGCAAAGCCGCGTTTCGTCGCGGTGATTCCGGCCAGCGGTCGAAGCGCCGCACGCAGCCGTCCGACTTCGACGCGCAACCGCGCACGGTGGGATTCGTCACTGAGTTTCAAGCGAAAAGCACAGGCGATGAGTGTTTCGCGGGGGACATCGGCCGGCCAGGCTTCGGCCAATGCCCGCGCGAGGGAAAACAACACCGGGCGCCTGGCCAGCGACACCGACATGCCGGCGCCGCGCACCGTGTATCGACACGCGTCGACCACCAGCGATGTTGAGGTCAGCAGCGTTTCAACCTCATCCAGCAGCAACGGTCGCACCTCGCCGCGGCTGATTAGCCGGGCGGCGGGGACGTTGAGGACGTGAGCGACGTTCTCGACTTCCGCGCTCAGCGCCGGGATCCCCGCCTCGCCGGCGAAGCGTTCGGCCCTTTGCAGTGCAGACCGCGCCTTTCTGATCTCCAGCCGTCGCATGGCGATGCCGGCCACCACCAATTCATGGGCGGCGCGCAAGGCCGGCGGCAAGGGCGCAGGGTCCAGTTGGGCGAGCCGTTCCTCGACCTGTTCGAGATGACCGATCAGCAATAAACGCCGGATTTCCAGATAGCGCGCATGAGCCGCGTTCACCCAATCGCCATGGGCCTCCAGCGTTACCCGCGCGGCGTCGAGGGCTTTTTCCGGCCAGCTCAAATCGCGAGAAGCCAGGGCAATTTCGGCCTCGGCCACCACACATCGGGCTCGGGCCATCGGTTCTTTTGGACCAAATGCACGGGCGGCCCGTTTGACCAATGCCTTGGCGCGCTCCAGGTCGCCGAGCTGCGCCATGGCGATACCGCGCAATGCCAGCGCCGGCGCATCTTCGCGCAGGGCCACCCGGTTCAACGCCCCGAGGGGGTCACCCGCCGCCAGTGCACGGGCGGCGGCGGTGATCAGCGAGTCCATGTGAATCGCGCCACGGTGGTCACTCCCTTCGTTGGATGTCCGCTGGTTAGTCTATCTCACGATGCTGAAACCCTGTGGTAAGCGGGCGCTTGCCGGCCTGCGTCCATTCTCGCGGGCTGACTCCGGTTTTTCGGCGAAAGGCACGGGCCAGCGCCGAGGGGCTTTCGTAGCCAACTTCATCGGCGATCAGCGCAATCGACTTGCCTTCGCGCAGCCGTTTCTGCGCCAGGCTGATGCGCCAGCTCACCAGATAGTCGACCGGCGTCTGCCCCACCACTTGGCGAAAATGCTCGGCAAAACTGGCGCGGGACATGTTCGCCGCCGCCGACAGCTCGGCCACGGTCCAGGATTTTTCAGGTGCGTCGTGCATCAGGCTCATGGCCCGCGCCAGACGCAAATCGGCGAGGCCGGCCATCATGCCCGGAGCCTGATCGCGATCGGTGATGATGTGCCGCAGCAACTGGATCACCAGCAATTCGAACAGTCGATCCATCATCGCTTCACGGCCACAGATGCCGCCGAAGGCTTCGCTGAACAGCCAGTCCAGGGTGCCGGCCATCGTCGGAATGCTGTCGAGCTTGAGCAGCAGGACATCCGGCAGCGCGGCGGCCAGGGCGTTGCCGGCACCGCCGTCGAAATCCAGTGTTGCGCACACCAGTTGCGCGCTCGAGGCTTCACTGGCGAACAAACGGTGACGGTAAGGTCGCGGGAAAAAAATCAGCGTCGGCTCGCTGAGCACCTGGTCGGGTTCATCGGCCAGTTTCAGCGTCACTTCGCCCGCCTGCAGCAGGTGCAAGTGGCCGGTTGACTGCTCGCCATCAAACACCACCGAGCCGCAAAAATGCCCGCTGTAGAAGCTCCCGGCACTGACACCGAAGTGGGTGAGTAAAGTGGACAAGCGATCCATGGCACGGCTCCCGGGCAAATATCTGGACGATCTGTCGCATATCCTCGACGATTTGCACCCTAAAGGCCAGCGTCGCCCCATAGCATAGACCCCGTACCCAGCGCACACCGCGCTTGAATCTACGGAGCTATACCCATGAGCCGCATTACCGCCCTGAGCCTCGAACACGCCACTGACACCACCCGCCCGCTGCTGGAAGGCGTGCAGAAAAAAATCGGCTTTTTGCCGAATGTCTTCAAAACCCTGGCGCATGCCCCTGTGGTTCTCGCGGCCTACCTGCAACAAAGCGCGACGCTGGGCAAAACGTCCCTGAGCGCGACGGAAAAAGAAGTGGTCTTCCTGGCCACCTCGCAAGTCAACGGCTGCGATTACTGCCTGGCCGCGCACACGCTGTTTGCCGGTAAAGCCGGGCTGTCCGCGCAAGACATCCTCAGCGCCCGACACGGCGAACTGAATGCCTATGCCACCCTCGCCCAACAAATCACCGAAAGCCGTGGCCATCTCAGCCTCGAACAACTCGACGCTGCGCGTGCGGCCGGTATCACCGACGCCAAGATCATTGAAGTGGTGGGCCACATCGCGGCACAAACCCTGACCAACTACCTCAACAACCTCGCCCTCACCGAGATCGACTTCCCCGCCATCGATGCGTAAGCGCGGACACTAAATTCAGGAGTATCGACAATGAACAGCGTGACGATCTACACCACCGACACCTGCCCCTATTGCCGCAACGCCAAGGCGCTGTTGGCCAGTAAAGGCATCGCGGCCGAGGAAATAAACGTCCAGTCCAGCCCCGGCAAGTTCAAGGAAATGCTCAGCCGCAGCGGTCGACGCAGCGTGCCGCAGATTTTCATCGGCGACACCCATGTCGGTGGCTTCGATGACCTGGCCAAGCTGGACCGTCAGGGTGGTTTGTTGTCGATGCTGGCCTGAAACCGCTGCCCGTGCACGACCTTGAAGACGGGGCGTGCCGGGTATTCTCTAAATTCTTTATAGGTTGTACGATGACCGACGAGTCACCCTTCCCATAACAACAAGGAAACACCTATGAAGAACGTCAAACTGCTGGTCGGTTTTCTCTGCCTCTTCAGTGGCTACGTCGTCGCTGCGCCGGCGTCGGGCGAGAAAGAGGTCGCCAGCGCCGTCGACCATCTGACCCAAGCCATGCTGCACAAGAACATTTCCGAACTTAAAACCCTGACCGCCGAGAACCTGACCTACGGGCATTCCAGCGGCAAGGTTCAGGACAAGAGCGAATTCATCGCCGACATCGAAACCGGCAGAAGCGCGTTCAAAACCCTGGAAATGCAAAAC
Organism: Pseudomonas oplopanacis; assembly: GCF_057128725.1. Lineage (NCBI taxonomy): Bacteria > Pseudomonadati > Pseudomonadota > Gammaproteobacteria > Pseudomonadales > Pseudomonadaceae > Pseudomonas > Pseudomonas oplopanacis. The sequence continues at coordinate 304,440 of NZ_JBSKHV010000001.1, forward strand.
CAGACCATCAACGTCTCCGGCGATGTAGCGTTGGTGCGCAATCATTTCTCGGCCCAGGCACTCAAGGGCACCGAAGTGATCCCGACCGAAATCGAGAACTTCCAGATCTGGCAGAAAAAGGATGGCAAATGGCTGCTGGTCGGCCGCCAGGCTTTCCACATCTAGCTTTCCATATTTAAAAAAAATCCCGCCCAAGGTCACTTGAGCGGGATTTTTTCACGACAACGCTATCAAGCCACTGGAATCATCGGATCCGCGGCGGCCAATGCGGCGGCACGGTCAGCGGCCGGTGGGTAGATCCACACGGTGTTGATCTGCGTCTTCAAGTTTTTGCCTTCCTGCTTGACCAGTTTGACCTGGCGATCCCAACCCTCGGTGTAGACCGCGCCCCAGGCACCCAGGTCCAGGCACGTTACGTACTTGGGCTGGCTATACGGTGTCGGGTCCACGCCCAGAATCTGCGCCGCCACGTTGTTTCCGGCGTGACGCCCCAGCGAGATGGCGTGCTGGCAGGTCATCATCGCGAAGTTGCCGATGTCGTCGCAGGCCGCGTAAGCCACATCGCCCGTGGCAAAGATGTCGTCCTGACCAATGACTTTCAAATGGCTGTCCACGTGCAGACGGCCTTGGCCATCACGCTCGGCAGGGATTTGCTCGGTCAAAGAGCTCGCGCGCACACCGGTGGTCCAGATCACGGTTTTGGCCTCGATGCGCTGGCCGTCGGCCAGGGTCACACCATTGGCGTCGACCGCCGCCACCGACGACTTCACGCGCCATTTCACTCCCAGTTCAGTGCTTGCCTCGGCAATCGACTGGCTGATTTCGGCGCCCATCGAAGCCCCGACCTTCTCGCCACGGTCGATGATGATCACTTCGATGTCGGCACCCTCACCGAGGATTTCCCGCAGACGTGCGGGCATTTCAGTCGCCGTTTCAATCCCGGTGAAACCGCCGCCGACGACGACCACGGTATTTCGGGCTTTGCTTTCTGGCTGGTTGGCCAGGGATTTCAGGTGGTTTTCCAGACGCACGGCTTGTTCGATCTGATCCACATCAAAGGCATGCTCGGACACGCCCGGGGTGTTCGACTGGGCCAGACGGCTGCCGGTCGCCAGAACGAGTTTGTCGTAGCTGAGGGTCTGGCGGGTGCCTGAAGCATCGGTGTAACCGACACTTTTGTGCTGCACGTCGATGGTCTCTGCGGCGCCCTTGATGAACTTCACACCGACCGCATCGAACAGCTCGCCGAGGGGTGCAGCCAGCTGATGAGCATTCGGTTCGTAGAAGCGCGGACGCACGCGCAGCTCGGCCTGGGGCGCCAGTACCGTGACCTCGACGCCGTTGTGATCATGCAGGTCGAACAGGCGTGTGGCGCTCAACGCCGTCCACATGCCGCCGAAACCTGCGCCGATAACCAGGATGTGCTGTTTCATGGTTTTAACTCCGAGGATGACCAAAGACTGAACTCGTTGCCGAGCGGACAACGGCGACTATAGATATCCGAGTTGCAGTGTGCAATATCCTTTTTACGATGACTGCCATCATCCACTTCAATACCTCGACAATCCCGTCAACAGCTTTTATCTATAAGCAACACGGGGCAGATAGCGATCAGCATGGATTATTGCCCGCCTATCCATCGACTGATAACATTGGCGACTCATTCAGTCGGAGATCCTGATGTCTCTTTACAGTGCGGGCGTTGAATACGGCATTCATTGCCTGATTTTTTTGGTAGGCGATTACGGCGACAGCCGTGAGGCGAGCGTGCGCGACCTCGCCGAACTGCAAGGCGTGCCGCTGGATTACCTGGCCAAGATCTTCACCCGACTGGCCAAGGCCAAACTGGTGATCGCCACCGAAGGCGTGCGCGGCGGATTCAAACTGGCGCGGCCGGCGGACGAAATCAGCGTGCTGGATATCGTCAACGCCATCGACGGCAAGAAACTGATCTTCGATTGCCGCGAGATTCGCGGGCGTTGCGCCTTGTTCGACGGCGCCCCACCGGCGTGGGCCCTCGACGGTCCTTGCGCGGTACACGCGGTGATGATGACGGCGCAAAAACGCATGGAAGAAGCGCTCGCCCAGCAGACCATTCTCGACCTCGCCAGAAGAGTCGGGCGCAAAGCCCCGGCCGAATTCGGCGACCAGTTGAACACCTGGATGAATGATCGACGCGAAAAGAAGACCGCCAGCAGTGTGGCGGTTGAGGACAAGCAGATCATCCCGACGACCGATCTCTCGGACTGACGATTCAGCTATGGGCAAACCGGATTAGAGCGCTCTATGATTAGGGCCCATGACGACCCCTGTTTCGATCCGCTCACCCTGCCCGCCCGGCGCCTGCACCTGCGGGCGTGACCCGCTGCTGGAAACACCGGGTGCGGACGTGCGCATCCTGTTTCTGACCCGCCCGGAAGAAAAGCGCCTGCTCGACCGCCTGGAAAACCTCCAGAGCCTGGCCGACCTCGAACGCCTGCAGCAGCGGATGTACGAGCAACTGGGCATCCGCGTCGAGATCGCCCCCAGCTTCAACGAAGTGCGGACCATGCGCGGCATCGGCATCACCCTCGGCGAGCAGCCGGGGCTGTGCCGCAAAACCCGCCAGTCGATCCCGGCCGCCATTCGCCGTGGCCTTGAGAAGCGCCCGGAGATTGCCTACAACATTCTCAATGCCAACGACTTGTTGCGAGATGCCTGACCGGGCGCCGGCCTATTTCACCTTGCGCAACAGAAAGTGCGACAGCGCCGGAATCAGCACCAACGCCCCGACCATGTTCCAGATGAACATGAACGTCAGCAAGATCCCCATGTCAGCCTGGAACTTGATCGGCGACCAGGCCCAGGTGATCACACCCGCGGCCAGGGTAATCCCGACCAACGCCACCACTTTCCCGGTGAACGCCACGGCATTGCGATACGCCTCGGTCAGCGACATCCCGGCACGTTGCTGCGCCAGTTGCACGCTCAACAGGTACAACGCGTAGTCCACGCCAATTCCCACACCGAGCGCAATCACCGGCAGCGTGGCCACTTTGACGCCCATGCCCAGCCAGACCATCAGCGCTTCGCAGAGGATCGAGGTCAACATCAGCGGCACCACGGCCACCACCACCGCGCGCCAGCTGCGGAAGGTGATGAAGCACAACACAATGACCGCGCCGTACACGTACAGCAGCATGGTGCGGTTAGCGTCACGCACGACGATGTTGGTCGCCGCCTCGATCCCGGCACTGCCGGCCGCCAACATGAACTGGCGCTCGCCGTTGCTGTGCTCTCGGGCGAAGGTTTCAGCCACTTGCACTACGCGGTCGAGGGTTTCGGCCTTGTGATCCGACAGGTACGCCACGATCGGCATCATGGAGCAATCGTTGTTGAACAGGTCCGGACTGCTGACCGAGGCCTGCTGCGCGCCGTAGTTGAGCACGTCCTGATTGCGCGCGATGGTCAGCATCTTCGGGTTGCCTTCATAGGAACCCGCCGTGATCTGGCGTACGGCATTGGTCAGCGACACCGTGGTTTGCACGCCAGGGATCTGCTGCAACAGCCAGCCGAGGCGATCGGCTTCCACCAGCGATTGGTACTTCAGACATCCCTCGCTCGGCGTCTTGAGCATGATTGCGAACTGGTCGCTGGACAGCGAATAGTTGCTGGTGATGTAAGCGTTATCACGGTTGTAGCGCGAGTCTGAACGCAGTTCCGGAGCACCTGGATCAAGGTCGCCGATCTTCAGATGATGGCTGACGATAATCCCGCCAACCGCCAACACAGCCGCCACGCTCACCGCGATGGTGGCCCAGCGGCGCTCGGTAAACTTGTCGAGGAAACTCCACAGCGCCCCGATGCCTTTACCGCGCAGCTCCTTGTTCTCGGCGCGCAAACTGCGCTCGGCGGCCTTGCGACTCACCCCCCAGTACGACAGCAACACCGGCAGCAATACCAGGTTGGTGAAGATCAGCACCGCCACACCGATGCTCGCGGTGATTGCCAAGTCCTGAATCACGGGGATATCGATCAGCATCAACACCGCAAAACCGACTGCATCGGCCAGCAACGCGGTAAGACCGGCGAGAAACAGACGGCGAAAGGTATAGCGCGCGGCGACCAGTTGATGGGTGCCGCGCCCGACGTCCTGCATGATCCCGTTCATCTTCTGTGCGCCGTGGGACACACCGATGGCGAACACCAGGAACGGCACCAGAATCGAGAACGGGTCAAGCGCAAAGCCGAACAGCGCAACCAACCCAAGCTGCCAGACCACCGCGATGACCGAGCAGAGAATCACCAGCGCGGTGCTGCGTACACAACGGGTGAAGTAGAAGATGATCGCCGTGGCAATCACCGCCGCGGCGCCGAAATACATCATCACCTGCATCAGGCCGTCGAGCAGGTCGCCGACCAGTTTGGCGAAACCGATCACGCGGATCTTGATCGGGCCTTTGCCCTCTTCGCCCGACACGCGAACGCTGCCGGAAAATTCGTATTTGTCGCGCAGTTTCTCTTCCAGGGTCTTGGAGAACTGGTGGTAATCGATGGCCTGCCCGGTGACCGGGTCTTTCTCCAGCAACGGCACGAAGATCATGCTCGACTTGAAGTTGTTGCCGATGAGGCTGCCGACGATGCCCGAGCGGGCAATGTTCTGCCGCAACTGCTGCACGCTTTGCGCCGAGCCGTCATAGGAATCGGGCATCACCGGGCCGCCCTGAAAGCCTTGCTCAGTGACTTCGGTCCAGCGCACCGCCGGGGTCCACAGCGACTTCATCCAGGCACGGTCGACGCCCGGCGTGACGAACAGTTCGTCGTTGATTTCTTTCAGGGCGTCGAGGTAGTGCGGGTCGAAAATATCGCCGTTGCTGCTCTCCACCACGACTCGCACCGCATTGCCGAGGCCGCGCAAGGCCTGACGGTTTTCCAGGTAGTTTTTGATGAAGGGCTGGCTCTGCGGGATCATCTTTTCGAAGCTGGCATTGAGCGTCAGCCGGGTCGTGGCGAAGAAGCTCAATGCAATCGTCACCAGCAGACAGGCCAGCACCACCCACAAGCGGTTGTTGAAGATCAGCCGTTCCAGGGCGTTACCGGAGCGTGCGTCGAAGCCCTTGAGCTCGCGGATAACCGGCATTGTTTCGAGTTCGTAGTGACCCATCATGGTGTTCTCTTTGTGATGCCGGGCTTATTCGAGAGGCAATTGACGCAGGCCACGGGTGCCTGCAAGCACCAGCGAACTGCCATTGGCCACTTGGGCAGCAGCCACCGGGGCCATCGTGGTGGTGGGTTGAATATGAAAACTTGCGCCGTCGTCGCTGCTGACCAATACATGGCCGGCCTGACTGACCAGCACGATGCGGCCATCAGACGTGACGGAGCTGGCAGTGATGCTCAGGGGCAAGCCGAGTTCGATTTTGTTCCAGCTCACGCCACTGTCAGTGCTGCGGTAAACGTTGCCGCGCAGACCGAATACCAGCGCCGCACCCGGCTTGCCGGTGATGCCAAAAAAGCTGCCGTTGTACGGTGTCGGCATCGCGTTGAACCGGCCGCTCGCACGGTCCAGTTTCAGCACCAGGCCCTGCTCGCCGACGATAAACAAATCGTCACCCACCGGGCGCAGTGCGTAGAGGTTCAGCGCGCTCGGGTTATCGGTGCGCTCCAGCAACGGCGTCCAGTGGCGACCGCCATCGTCGGTGCGCAGAATCAGGTTGAACGCGCCGACGATGTAGCCGACCTGATCGCTTTCGAACCAGACATCGAGGAAGGGTTTATCGGCGCCCTCCTCGACCATGCGTTGCGCGTCGCTGACCCGGTGTTGCAGGTCGGCATCATCCGGTTGACTGGCAAATTGGTGTTGGTAGTAATCGAGCAGGATCGGACCGACCTGACGGCCATCCAATTGTCGGGTCCAGGTCTGGCCGGCATCGCTGCTGTGCAGGACCACGCCGTCGTGACCGACCGCCCAGCCTTGTTGGGGGGTTGGAAAATTCACGGCAACCAGGTCGGAACTGACCGGTACTTGGGCCTGTTGCCAGTGTTGACCGGCATCATCGGAATAGAGAATGTGCCCGCGTTGGCCCACGGCAACCAGGCGGTCACCAGCGTGAGTCAGTCCGGTCAGCGTCGACCGCGCGGCCAGCTCGCTTGGCAGTGCCGGCGTGTCGAGCACATCGGCAAATTCGCCGGCGAACACCGGGCGGGTGAACGGCACGGCCAGGGCAGCTGACAACGCGGCCAGCAGGAACCACTTGATCATCGTCATTATTATTATCTCGGTGCACACCACGGTTCCCTTGTGGGAGCGAGCTTGCTCGCGATAGCGGCCACACAGTCGACATCCCTGTTGAATGTGCTGGCCTCGCAAGCAAGCCCGCTCCCACATTGGATTGCGGGGGTTTAGCGGATGCCAGCGCCAGCCAGCGATTCAGCAGACCACTGCGCCTTCGACAGCGGATCGATGTACTTCAAGCCGCCGTAAGGACCGTAGAAACCGTTGACGTTGTAGGCACCGGAAATCAGGTCATAGGTCATGTGGTTGATCGTGTCCGGAGCCTTCACGTCGTAGCTGTAGGTCAGGTGCGCGAAACCGCCACGGTAGAGTTGGCCACGGGCGTCATACTCGTCGGAGGCCAGGGCGATCCAGGTGTCTTCGTCGAGGTAGAACGTACGTTTGCTGTAGATGTGACGCTTGCCCGGTTTGAGCGTGGCTTCCACCACCCACACCCGATGCAGCTCCCAGCGCATCAGATCCGGATTGACGTGGTTGGCCTTCATCACGTCGGCCGCGTCTTTGTGGTAGCTCAACTTGTAAGTGTTGTACGGCACATACATTTCTTTCTTGCCGACCAGCTTGAAGTCGTAACGGTCCATCGCACCGTTGAAGACGAAAGCATCGTCATAGGTCGCTGCGCCGACAGTACCCGGGTTTGGCGTGTCATAGGCCAGGTCCGGTGCCAGTTTCACGCGGCGTTGCCCTGGCAGGTATTGCCAGGCGCGACGCGGTTGTTGCAGCGGGTTGACCGAGTCCATCAACAGCAGCGCTTCACCGGCACGACGTGCAGGGCCGGTGTAGGTCAGCTTGATCTTGTAGTACGTTTCATCGGACGTTACCGGACCGGCTGCACGCGACGGAGCAAAGAGCGGGTATTCGATGTTGAACACACCCGTGGAGCTCAACGAGGCAGTACCGGAGGAGTCGACGTTCCACGAGTCGTACTTGTTGGTCATTGCCACGCCTTGATAGCGCTGCAAGTGGTTCCACATGGCTTCGTAGCCGTCAGCGGGGATCGGGAACGGTACGCCCGGCAGGGAGTTTTCCAGACCCAGCCCGCCATCGGTGGTCTTGGCCGTCACCGCGTTTTTCGCGGTGTTGTCCAGGACGGCCTGAGGCATGGCGACGCTGCGGTGAGTCGGGTACACATCAAGGCGATACGATGGGTAGCGGGTGAGCAACGCCTGCGTGGTCGCGGTGAGTTTGTCTTTCTGCTCCGCCAATTCTTTGCCAGTGATGACCAGGCGTGGTTTGTCGGCACCGAACGGGTCCGGACGGAACGAGTCGCCGGTTTTGAAATCAGTCGGAATCGTGGTCAGACCGCCGGTGTACGCCGGAATGAGACCGTCGGCGCTGGCCGCTTTCTCAGCACCGACTGCCGTCAGGCTGGTGCCCAGTCTGGCCGCTTGATCGGCACTGACCGCCGCATGGGCGGAGCCGACGACGGCCAGCGCCAGGGCGGTGGCCAATAGTGTTTTAGCAAAATTCATGGGGTGTCTCCTGTTAACTCACAGCACTCGGATCAGAGGGTGGTTTTGAAAGTGAAAGTGACCATGCCGCGATCCTTGAGCTGGGCCACGGTACCGGCAAACGCAGTGGTCTGGCCGGGCACGCAGTTGTATTGACCGTTGGCACCGGGCGCGGCGCCATCGCCATGAGCGGAAGCGTTGCCGGCAGAACCACAGGTGTCGAAATCGCCAAAGTTATCGACGTACTTGAGGTCGAAGCGGTACTGGCTGTGCACATCCATGCCGACGCCGACCGAGTAGCTGCCGGTGCCTTTGTTGCCGCCCAGTTGCACGGACGACTGGCCCGCGAGGCCAACGTTGTAGCTGACCGGCATGAACATATCGATGCCGGGGAACACCTGGTACCAGGTCGGGTTGAAGTTCATGCCGACGATGTAGTTGTCCTTGGTGACCTTGTCGACGCCGTTGTACCAATCCTCACCCTTGAACAATTGCTTGTTCTCCGTCACGTCCAGCCAGCGGCTGTAGGCGAGCTCAACCAGCAACGAGGAGGAGTCCCAGAGCGGTGTTTCGCCGAAGGTGGTCAGGCCGTTCAGCACCGCGTGCACCGTGTTGCCGCGCGCCACGCCGTTTTCGCCATCGAAGCTGCTGATGAACCCTGGGGTTTCGCGTGCGCCCAATGTCGGGTTGACGGTGGCCGGAACGCTGGACAGCGGCATGTTGTGGCGATAGTTGAGGTCGAAACCGACACTCACGCCCGCAATGTTTTTGGCCAGGCTGAAACCGTAGACATCGATGTCATCCACGTAGAACTGGTTGTAGCTGCCGATGGTGCCCGAGGCGATTGCGGCAGGCGTGACAGCACCCGGTTGCAACACCAGATTGGGCAGGATGTCCGAGGTTTTGCGGTAGTAGAGGCCCATGGTGCCGTCCAGCCACGCCGGACTCCACTTGGCCATCAAACCAAAGTCGCCGCTGTTGCTCGGCGTGAACGTATGACCGTTTTGGAGGCGCAGGAACTGGTTGGCACCCAATGGCCCGGCGACGCCGAAGAACGGGTTCGCCGCACCAATCAAGGACAGGTTATGGCCGCCGCTCTGGATGCCGTCGTTGAAGCCCAGGTACGTGCCGGACTCCGGCAAGCGTGCGGCATCCCAATCGAGAAAATACTGCGCAGCGAGGGTCAGTTCCGGATTGACGGTGAAGCTGGTGGACAGCTGATTACGCGGGATGAACAGCTCTTTGGCTTCGGTGCCCGGCACTGCGAGGGCCTTGGACAAGTCCAGACCCGATTGGCCATAGCTGTTGCCGTGGGCAAAGGCCAGAACGCTTTCACCCCAATAGACCGTGTGCTTACCGGCCTTGCCACTGAGCATCGACTCGTCGCCGATTTCGGTGCTGCCGAACACAAAGGCGTCGAGGATCTCGGAGGACGGACCATTGTAATAACGGTCGGCATAGCCGCTCTGGTGCTTGGAATCAGCTTTGCCATCATTCAGCTGGTTGGTCGACGGGTTGTAGCTGCCGATATCGTCATACGCATGGTCGTACCAGCTGTTGGCGCTGACCCGAAAGCCCATCTGTTTTTTGTACACCACGTCCAGTTCAGACATGACGTCGAGACGCTGGGCGACCGGACTGCCGGAAGAAAAGTTGCGGTCACCGTCGTTGTTGTTCCACGAGTTGGCCAGCTTGCTGTTCGGTGCTTCTACGCGCTGGGCGTAGTTGAATTTCAGGGTGTTGTCGAAACGAACCGTCAGGTCCTCGTTCCCCGTATCAAATTCGAACGCCTGCGCTGGCGCCATGCCCAGCCCGGCGAGTACCGCCGAAGCCAGCAGCCCGCGCCGCAGATTTGGATGGCAGATCTTATTGTTGTTATTCATCTAGCGTGCTCGCCTTCTCTGTGGTTTCACGAAAAGTCATTCAAAAAATGCCGACTTTGGTGGAGTGCCCTGCTCTAAGGAGCACTGACCGGATCGGTCGAGACTGTTGTATCGCGAGGGGTGGGGGGGTCGCCGGTCAATTGGGCCAAATCATCGGTCAGCGCAACTTCCCGCTCACTGTGGCGAGGGGGCTTGCCCCCGTTGGGCTGCAAAGCAGCCCCAAAATCACTGATCGCACCTAGGATCTTGTGAGTGCTACGCACTCAAACGGGGGCAAGCCCCCTCGCCACAGGGACCACTCCTACAGAGGAATTGTTGTTTGTCTGGGGGGTTGGGTTTCAGAGTTGCTGGCGGAAATCCGTGGGCGACAGCCCGGTCCAGCGCTTGAAAGCGCGGGTGAAATTGCTGGTGTCACTGAAACCCAATAGAAAGGTGATTTCAGTCACCGGCCGCGATGCCTGGCTCAGGTAGCTGTACGCCAGTTCCTTGCGGGTGTCGTCGAGCAGTTGCTGGAAATGCGTGCCACGCTGGGACAGTTTGAGCTGCAGCTTGGTCGGGCTCATGTGCAGCGCGCCGGCCACCCGGTCGCGGGTGCAATCGCCGTCCGGAAGGAACTCGATGATCTTCTGGGTCACGCCGGTGATCACATCGCTTTTGTCCAGGCGCGCCAGGTAACTGATGATGATGTTGTCGTTGACCTGCGCCAGTTCCGGGCACGATCCGCTGAGCGGATAGACCATATCCGCCTTGTGAAACACCATCAGGCTGCTGGCCTGCCCGAACAATACCGGCGACCGGTACAACGTTTCGTAAGGCGCCCCGCCTTCGTGGGGCATGGGGCGACAGAACTCCATTCGTACCGGCTTGAACTCCTGTTTATAGAGCAAGCGCATGGTACGGATCAGAAAGCCGAAAAACGCATCTTCAGTCTCGTAGCACAGCTCCAGCAGGTGATCGCAGCGGAACAGCACCTGGTCATCCACCTGCGTGACATGCACCTTGGCGACCTGGGACACCAGGCGAAAATAACGCTCCAGTCGCCGACAGAAATCCAGCAATGTGCCACTCGCCGCCAGGGAGTATCCCAAGGCATGCAGGTGCGTCAGATGAATATGCTTGGCCACCGTCAGGCCGAAATACGGATTGTTGGTCACATCGACGCAGGCCCGATAGAGCTTGGTCATCGTCGCGACCGGCAGGCGGGTCATCGGATCGGTCGCCACGCCCAGCGGAATACCCATCGCGAGGAAAATCCGCTTGCTGTCGACCCCACTGGCGTCCAGCGCGCGGGCGATGGCCACGGTGTAGCTGCTGATGGTGGAAGGCTGCAAGGCTTCTTCACGCAACGAGTTTTCGGTGCCGGGCGTATCCATTTTCGAACCTGACATGGGCCTGCCTGTTGGGGATGCGAAATCCGATACTCGCCCCCCCCCGTCCATCGGTCAATGCTCGGTGATGGGCATATTCACGATGTTCCAGTGCTTGGCGCGATAGACACCTGCCCCACTGACCAGCGAATTGATTCTATTGACCGGTGCCGCGCCGGCCTTATACCCACAATGCGTTCATGTGGTGCATCAAATAAAAAGAGAAGAACAGCATGAGCCAGAACGCAGAGTTCGATTACATCGTAGTTGGCGCGGGCGCGGCCGGTTGCGTGGTTGCCAGTCGCCTGTCGGAAGATCCGTCGATTTCCGTCTGCCTGCTCGAAGCCGGTGGCCCCGACAGCCATCCGCTGGTGCATATGCCGGCAGGTGTCGCGGCGATGGTGCCGACGTCGATCAACAACTGGCAGTACCAGACCGTGCCGCAGCCGGGCTTGAATGGTCGCATCGGTTACCAGCCACGGGGCAAGACCCTGGGCGGCAGTTCTTCGATCAACGCCATGGCCTATCACCGTGGCCACCCGCGTGATTTCGACCGCTGGGCTGTCTTGGGCAACCCCGGCTGGAGCTATCAGGACGTGCTGCCGTTCTTCAAGCGCGCCGAGCACAACGAACACTTCAAAGACGAACTGCACGGCCAGAACGGCCCGTTGAATGTGCGCTTCCATTCCTCGCCCAATCCGTTTGGCGAAACCTTTGTCGAGGCCGGTGTACAGGCGGGTTATCCGCCCTGCCCCGACCAGAACGGCGCGACCATGGAAGGCTTCGGTCGCGTTCAGGTGATGCAAAAGGACGGACAGCGTTGCAGCGCGGCCAAGGCCTACCTCACCCCAAACCGCCATCGCAGCAACCTGCACATCGAAACCCACGCCCACGCCACGCGAATCCTGTTCGACGGCAAGCGAGCGGTGGGCATCGAGTTTGTGCAGAACGGCGCCAAACGCACCCTGCGCGCCCGGCATGAGTTGATTTTGAGTTCCGGTGCCTTCAACTCCCCACAACTGCTGCTTTTGTCCGGTATCGGGCCAACCAGCCAGTTGCTGAAATTCGACATCCCGGTGGTTCACGAACTGCCAGGGGTCGGTCAGAACCTGGTGGATCACATCGATTACGTGCACTCCTATCGCGTCAAGTCGCGCAACTTGATCGGTCTGTCGCTGGCCGGTGCCTGGGACATCGCCAAAGCGGCGATCCGTTACTGGCGCCGCCGCAGCGGGCCGCTGACCACCAATTTCGCCGAGGCCTGCGCCTTCGTCAAAACCTCACCAGAACTGGCCCAGGCCGACATCGAACTGGCGCTGACCATCGCCATGTTCGCCGACCATGGGCGCACGCTGTATCGAGGTCACGGGCTGAGCGTCCATGCCTGCCTATTGCATCCGAAAAGCGTCGGGCAACTGACCCTGGCGAGTGCCGACCCGATGGTCGCGCCGCTGATCGACCCGGCGTTCCTGACCCATCCTGATGACATCAAGACGCTGGTCGAAGGCTACCGGATCATCCAGAAGGTCATGGCCACCCCGGCGTTCAAGGCGTTCTGCCCGCAGGATGTGATTGACGCGCCGATGAACAGCGACGCTGAAGTCGAGCAGGTGTTGCGCAACCGTTCCGACACCCTCTATCACCCGGTCGGCACCTGCAAAATGGGCGCCGATGAGCTGGCGGTGGTGGATGCCCGATTGAAGGTGCATGGCCTGGAAGGTTTGCGCGTGGCCGACGCCTCGATCATGCCGACTATCATTGGCTGTAGCACCACCGCCGCAACAGTGATGATCGGCGAAAAAGCCGCCGAGTTTATTTGTCAGGATCGCGCTGCAAGCGCCTCTCTTTCCTCGAAGGACGATCATGAATCCAGTACGCAGCCTTACCCCGCATAAGCTGCTGGTGGTTTCAGCGGTCATCGAACTGGCGACCGGCGTAGCGTTGCTGCTCACGCCGGGCCTGGTCAGCCAGCTGTTGCTGGGCATCGCGACGGACGCGAGCGATCTGATCGCCCGTTGTTTTGGCGTCGCTTTGATTGCCCTCGGCATCGCCTGTTGGCCGCGACCGGCCAACCCTGGCGCGCTGCGTTCGATGCTGTTCTACAACGGCGCGATTGCGTTGTACCTGGCGTACATCGGCGTGCTGGTCGGCGGCGGTTTATTGCTGTGGCCGGCGGTGGTGTTGCATGCCGTGCTGAGCGCGTTGTTTTTGCGTCGTTAACCTCCCCTCATTTTCAAACATCCAAAGGAGTACGCACATGGGCGTATTGGACGGCGTTCGTATCGTCGAAATTGCCGGTATCGGACCGGGGCCGTTTTGCGGCATGTTGCTGGCGGACATGGGCGCTGAGGTGATCCTGGTGGAACGCGCCGGCAAGGGCGGCGACATGCTCGACCTGGGCAAGCACGCCATCGTCAATCGCGGCAAACAGTCGATTGCCCTCGACCTCAAGGACCCCGACGCCATCGAAGCGGTGCTGCGTCTGATCGAGGGCGCCGACGCGCTGATCGAAGGCATGCGTCCCGGTGTCATGGAGCGTCTGGGCCTTGGCCCCGACGTGTGCCTGGCGCGCAATCCGCGACTGGTTTACGGGCGCATGACCGGTTGGGGCCAGCACGGGCCGTTGGCCCAGGCTGCCGGCCACGACCTCAACTACATCGCCCTCTCCGGCGCCTTGTGGTTCAGCGGCGAGGCCGGCCAGCCGCCGATGGCACCGCCGACGTTGGTGGGTGATCTGGGGGGTGGTGCGTTGTACCTGGCGATGGGCATTCTGGCGGGGATCATTAACGCCAGCACCAACGGCGTCGGGCAGGTGGTGGACGCGGCGATTGTCGATGGCAGCGCCAACCTGATGAACCTGTTGCTGTCCGCGCACTCCGCCGGTCAGCAGCCGCTGGAACGCGGTCGCGGGTTGCTCGACGGCGCCCATTGGGCCCGCACGTACGCCTGCGCCGACGGTTTGTTCGTCAGCGTGCAAGCCCTTGAACCGCAGTTCAATGCCTTGCTGTTCAGCAAATTGGGACTGGGTGACGACCCGGACTTCAAGAGCCCGTACGATCCGCGCCAGTGGGGCCCGTTGCGCACGCGCCTGGAAGCCGTGTTTGCCAGCCAGCCACGCCAGCACTGGATCGATCTACTGGAAGGTACCGATGCGTGCTTTGCCCCGGTACTGACGCCGGCCGAAGCCCTTGAACATCCGCACATGGCCGAACGCGGCGTGTATTCGCGCAAGGATGGCGTGTTGCAGGCGGCACCGGCGCCCCGGTTTTCCGCGACGCCTTCGGCGGTGGGCAACGTGCCGATCCGTGGCGAACACAGCACAGGCATTCTGCGCAAGGCAGGCTTGAGTGAAGAGCAGATCCAGCGGCTGCTCTGAAAAACCGGCGCCAGATGCCCATCAGATAAGTACCGGAGTTCCACAATCCCCTGTGGGAGCGAGCTTGGTCCCACAGGTTCTGCGTTTTAACTGGGTCGCAGGACGTGGGCCAGACACGCTTTTGTGGCGAGGGGGCTTGCCCCCGTTGGGTCGCGAAGCGGCCCCCTCTTCACCCCAAAAAAAGGGGACTGCTGCGCAGTCCAACGGGGGCAAGCCCCCTCGCCACATCAGTTTTCAGTTGAGGCGTCTCATCATTCAACCCCGCTGCTGGCGACGACGCCGCCACACCAGCACGCCCACCAATACCACCAGCACCGCAAGCGCGGCAGCCTTGAGTTTGGGAATGACCACGTGTTTCAAGGCATACATTTGCCCCTGGTGCATGTAGTCATAACCGGCCGGCATCGGCAGCACGCCGTTGACGCGGGCGTACTCGGCGTAGTCGGCCTGCATGGCCACAAAGCGCCCGGGCATCTGCTGTTGCAGGTCGCTGACCTCACCTGGGTCGGTGACGATGTTGTAGAGGTGCCATTGCTCGTTGCCCACCGGTTTGAGGCTTTTCACCAGTTTGTAATCGCCTTTGAACAACGCGGCGCTGCCGGACAGTTCATAGCCGATGGCTTGATCTTCTGGGTGCACACGCTCCGTCACGCCAGTGACCACCGGCACCAGGCTGTTGCCGATCATTGGCTCCACGGCTCGACCTTGAAACTGGCCGTTATGCACCGGCACGCCGGCCACTTCCAGCAAGGTTGGGACGATGTCATTGACGTGGGTAAAGGCTTTGGCGATGTGATTGGCCTGAATGCCAGGCACGCCTGAAACGATCAACGGCGTGCGCAAACCGCCCTCGCCGGCAAAGAACTTGTAGCCGCTCAATGGCGACGCGGCGGCACTGGCCCAGCTCGGGCCGATGCTGGTGAAGGCACCCTTGCTGCCCAGGCGATCGAGCTGGCGGGTGTAGTTCATTTCCAGCCACAGCCGCACGGCGGGGATGGCATACGGGTCGGTGGGTTCGCTGCCGTTATCGGACAGGAACACGAACACGGTGTTGTCGTACTCGCCGGTGTCTTTCAGGTGCTGGATCAAGCGGCCGATTTCCTGGTCCATGGTTTCCGCCATGCCGGCATAGACTTCCATGCGCCGCGCTTCGTAGCGTTTTTCATGCTCATCCAGCGCGTTCCAGTCGGCGGTACTGGCCATGGTTTGCATGCCGACACCGGCCGGGATCAGGCCCAGTTCCACCGCCCGGTCGCGTCGCTCATTGCGCAACGCGGTCCAGCCAGCGTCATAGCGTCCCTTGTACTTGTCGATGTTCGCCTTGGGCGCCTGGACCGGAACGTGGTTGGCCTGAAAACCCAGGTAGGCGAAAAACGGCTTGCCGTCCTGCCGGTCGTTCTCGATGTACTCCAGCGCCTTGTCGACGATGAAGGTCGAGGAGTAATAGTCCTTCGGCAGATGCGCCGGCTGGCCGTTCTCGAACCAGGCGGCCTTGTCGTACAGCGGCGCGTAAGGGCGTTCTTCCCAGTTATCCGAGCCGCTGTCGGCCTGGATGAACGAGCGGTCGAAGCCACGGTTGTTTGGCAAGGTGTCCGGGGTTTTGCCCAAGTGCCATTTACCGGTGATGTAGGTGCGGTAACCGCCCTCCTTGAGGCGGCGGGCGACGGTGATTGCATTGTCGTTGAGTACACCGCTGTAACCGGGTTTGCCCAAGTGTTCCTCGGGCATGGTTTCCGGCATGTTGCCGACACCGTTGCGATGGTTGTCGACGCCGGTCAGCAGCATCGAACGCGTCGGCGAGCAGGAGGCGGTGACATGGAAGTCGGAAAAGCGCACACCTTCGCGAGCCAGGGTGTCGATGTTCGGCGTGGCGATTTCACTGCCGAAAGAACCGACATCGCTGTAGCCCCAGTCGTCGGCGACCAGCACCACGATGTTCGGCTGTTTGGAGGCGGCGAAACTTTGGCTGGCGAACGCCAGGCAACACATTGCCAGGGCTAGTGGCTTCAACGGAGTCATCCAGGGTTTCCTTTGTTTTTGCCTGTCATAAAATCTGTTTCACATGGCTCCCACAGTTGATGGGTGTTGGGCTCGGGTCAGGGTTTCAATAGAGCACCAACGACCCGGCGAAACAGCCGGCCGTAGGGCGGGCGTAAAAGACCCATGACGTCCCAACGCGGCGGTGTGAACACCGAACGTTCCAGGCTGAATGCCTTGAACCCGTATCCGCCCCGGTAACGACCAAAACCTGAGTGTCCACAGCCGCCAAAGGGCAAGTCAGTCTGGAACAGGTGCTGCATGACTTCATTAATACACGCGCCCCCCGAATGGGTGCGTTCCAGCACGTGCTTGGCTTCAGCGCGGTTGTCACCGAAGTAATACAGCGCCAGAGGCCTTGGATGCGCATTGATGTACGCAAGCACTTCGTTGATATCGCGATAACCGCGAATCGGCAGCAACGGGCCAAACACTTCCTCTTGCATCACCCGCGTCGAGTCTGGCGGATCAACTACCAGGGTCGGTGCGATCTTGCGTGAAGCGCTCAAATCCTCGTTACCCGGATTGACCTCGATCACCCTGACGCAATGCTCACGGGCGTCTTGCAGACAGGCTTGCATCCGCTGGTATTGCCCGGGCGTCGCCATGGCCGTGTAGTCCGGATTGTTCAGCAGCGTCGGGAACAGGCGCTGCATTTCGACCTGCATGAAGGTCAACAAGCGTTCGAGGTCATCCTCGTGCACAAACACATAATCCGGGGCGATACAGGCCTGCCCGGCGCTGACGCCCTTCCCGCCCCAGATACGCTTGGCGGCGTTTTGCAGATCGGCGCCGCGACCGATGATGGTCGGCGACTTGCCGCCCAGTTCCAGGGTCAACGGTGTCAGGTTTTCTGCGGCGGCGCGCATCACCAGCCGCCCGACCCGTGGACTGCCGGTAAACACCAGGTGATCCAGCGGCAACGCGGAAAACGCCGCGCCGAACTCGGCACCGCCGATGAAGCCTGCCACTTCGGTGTCGTCGAACTGCCTGGTCAGCAGTTCGATCAGCAGGCTGGCCGTGGCGGGCGACTGATCGGAAAACAGCAGAATCGCCCGATTGCCCGCCGCCAGCGCTTCGGCCAATGGCCCCAGCGCGATGGCAATCGGGAAATTCCACGGCGAGATGATGCCGATCGTTCCCAGCGGCTGAAAACGGATTTCAGCCCGGGCACCCAGCCAACCGCTGCCCAGTTCGGCTTTGCGGCGCTGCGGACGCATCCATTGGCGCACGCGATCGCGCGCATATTTCAGGCCCTGCACCGGAAGCAACACATCCGCCAGCAGCGACTGATCATGACTGCGCCAGGTGAAGTCCTTGGCCAAGGCGTCGCAAAGTGCCTGCTGGTTGTCCAGCAACAGCTTGATCACCCGGTTGATCCGCTCAATGCGCAGCTCGGCGGACGGCGGCCCCTCGGCCAAGGAAGCGGCCTGTTGACGGGCGAGCACCGCCGCGACCCGTGTCGAGGCAGGAACAAACAGACTGTGCGCATCATCAGCAAGAGGCGAGTGCATGGTCGTCATCCTATTGTGCGGGCGCATTGGGGCCGATCAGTTCGAAGTCCGGCGAGAATTTGTCCAGCGAGCCCAATACGTCATAGACCGCGATCTTGCTGCCGTCGATCTTCAGCTGACCTTTGATCACCGCCTCAATCGGCGAGAGCTTTTCCGCCAGGATGGCGTTCAGCGTTTCGCGGGTCAGGGACAGCGTGGCGTCGGCCTTGTCGGCGCTGTAATCGGCGACGTAGGTCAACGCCGAGTTTTCCAGATTGAGCATGTAGCGCTTGCCGTCAGGCCCGACATCCGTGAAGTTCCAGTTGAGGACAATGTGCTTGCCCTCGACATCCGGCGCCTTCAGGCGCACACCCAGGTAATCGAAAATGTTGTCGATGGTCAGCGAACGCAGCATGTCGGGACTGGCGGTGCGCAATGGCGAAGCGAGTTTCTTCCCGCCACTGCGTTGTTCCATGGCCGCGGCCAGGTAGCTGTTGCGCTCCACTGCGGACTCGGCCTGATAACCCAGTTGCTCGAGCGCATCGGCGGACAACTCTCGCGCAGCCTTGTTGTCCGGTTCGGCGTAGATCAAATGGCTCATGGCTTGCGCCACCCAGCGGTACTGACCGTTGGCAAAGTCAGTGCGCGCGTGGGCCAACACGGCGTCGGCACCGCCGCCATATTCGACGAATTTCTTGCCGTAATCGCCATCGGACAACGCATCCATGTTGGCCGGGTTGGCGTCATACCAGCCCATGTATTGCTGATACACCGCTTTGGAGTTGCGTTGTACCGAACCGTAAAAACCATGGGTAAAGGTTTCGCTGGCCAGGCTCGCCGGCACGTGGCTGCGCATGTATTCGGCGATCTCGACTGGTTTGTAGCCCTTGTTGATCAGGCGCAACGACTGGTCGTGCAGCCACTTGTACATGTCCCGTTGCTTGGACAGATAGTTGACCACGCGCACCTGACCAAACACCGGCCAGCCGTGCTGCCCCACCAGAATGTCGGCGCCAGGTGCGAATTGATGCATCGCTTGGTTCAGGTATTTGGACCAGGCCAGACCATCGCGAATGGTTGCCCCGCGCAACGTAAGCAATTGATGTTGGGTCGGCAGCGCCAGTTCACCGGTATCCAGCACTTTGAACTGCGGGAAGTAGTGGATGAACTCAGCGGGGGCTTCGGTGCCGGGTGCGAGCATGTTGACGATTTCGACGCCATCGATTGTGAGGGTTTGCACCGGCTGGTCGAGTTCCAGGGTCGGCGGGATCAGGGTGATGGTGCCGTTGGACAAGGCCTTGGCGCCGCCTAGGTCAATCTGGCCCTGGGGGCTGCGCGGTAACGTGGTGCCAAACTGGTACTCGGCGCGACGGCTCATGGCATTACCGGCCATCACGTTTTCGGCGACCGCTGTCTCCATGAAGCCTTTCGGCGCAATGATCTGCACCTTGCCCGATTTCACGTCCGCTTCATCGACGATGCCGCGAATACCCGCGAAGTGATCGACGTGGCTGTGGTTGTAGAACACCGCGACCACCGGTTTGCGCGGGCGGTGCTGGTAATAGAGTTCCAGCGAGGCGTGCGCCACCTCAGTCGCGAGGTTGCAGTCAATGATGATCAGGCCGGTCTTGCCTTCGATGATGGTCATGTTGGTCAGGTCGAGACCGCGCACCTGATAAAAACCATCCGTGACCTTGAACAGCCCGTTGGCCATGCTTTTGCGCGCCTGCTGCCACAGGCTCGGGTTGACCGTGGCCGGCGCGTCGGCGGCACCGAGGAATTCATAGCCCTTGAGGCTGTACACCACGTGACCGTCGGCGGCGATGGTTTCGGCGTCGGGCAGGCTGGCGATGAAACCGTGCTGGATGTCCGCTTCTACCAGCGGATCAACGGCCGGCATGCTGTGCGCGGTGT
Source organism: Pseudomonas oplopanacis (assembly GCF_057128725.1). Lineage (NCBI taxonomy): Bacteria > Pseudomonadati > Pseudomonadota > Gammaproteobacteria > Pseudomonadales > Pseudomonadaceae > Pseudomonas > Pseudomonas oplopanacis. The sequence goes on from NZ_JBSKHV010000001.1 coordinate 324,235, forward strand.
TCGCGTTGGCGGCGATGGTCGACTCGGTCGCGGCTTTCTGGCCACCCTGCCCGGCGCTGTTATCGACTGCTTGCAGATGCAGGCCGCTTTGACCTCGCGACCATTGCAGCCCACCGACAATGCTGGCGGCCAACACTGACACCGTCAGCACTACACGGACTTTCTTCATCGCACGGTCTCTCTCTAATTGTTGTTCGAATACCGTTCCGATGGTGCAAGCAAGGCGCCCGGGTTGCGGGTCTTCTCAATCAATTCATCTGTCTTCACAGACCGTACAGATAGACCGGGCAATGAGTAACCTGTGGTGAGTGATTACCTGTGGCGAGGGGGCTTGCCCCCGCTGGGCTGCGCAGCGGCCCCCTTCGCCCGTAATAAAGATAGGGACTGCTGCGCAGTCCAACGGGGGCAAGCCCCCTCGCCACAGGTCAGCATCCGAACTGACGGATAGCCCTCCCCTGCGGACAACCGCTTTCGTTGCAATGACCTGCGACAGCCCCGCTTGCGTTCCTACTATCGGCCCATCAACAACGCCAATAGAGCGCAAACAATAAGGGGAGTTGTCATGAGTGATGATGTGCTGCTGTATGAAATCGTCGGCCCGGTGGCGCGTTTGACGCTCAATCGCCCACGAGCCATGAACGCGTTGAACCTGGCGACCCTCGCCGAGCTGGAACGCTGCCTCGACGACATCGCGCTCAACGATGATCTGCGGGCGGTGATCCTCACCGGCAACGGTCCGGCCTTCTGCGCCGGTGCCGACCTGAAAGAAGTGTTGGCCGGCAGCAGCCTGCCCGCTGGCGAAGCCGATTTCCTCGACCGCGCCAATCAAGTCTTCGGTCAGCTGCGTAATTTCCCTAAACCAGTGATCGCCGCCCTTAACGGCGTGACCATGGCCGGGGGTCTGGAACTGGCGATGTGCGCCGACATCGTGGTCGCCGCACAAAGCGCGACCCTGGCCGACGCCCATGCCAATTTCGGTGTCTTTCCTGGCGCTGGCGGCGCCGCCGTGCTGCCGCGCCTGATCCCGCTGAACATCGCGATGTACTTGCTGATGACCGGCAAATCCCTCTCGGCTGCTGAAATGCAAGGCTACGGCCTGGTATGCGAAGTCCACGCCGACGACGAACTCGCCAACGCCGCCGTGAAGCTGGCCACGCAAATTGCCAAAAAGAGCCCGATCGCCCTGCGCCGCATGAAAGAAGTGGCCCGCGCCTCGGCTGACAAATCCCGCGACGACGCCTTGCTGCACGAGCAAGTGATGCTGCGTCAGCACCTGCGCACCGCCGATTTCCAGGAAGGCCTGCAAGCCTTCGGCGAAAAACGCGCACCGAACTTCAAGGGCCGCTAGGCCACCACGCCCCCACCCCCGCAGGAACAGACAATGAACGATATTTATGTAGTGGGCGTTGGCATGACGCCGTTTGGCCGATTGCTTGACCGCAGCGTCTACGACATGGTCGACGAAGCCGTGGGCCTGGCGCTGAAAGATGCCGGCGCCACCACCGCCGACGTTGGTTCGGTGTATTACAGCACCATGACCAACGGCATGTTGCAGGGTCAGACCGGGATTCCCGGCCCAATTGCCATGCGCCGCATCGGCATCGAAGGCGTACCCGTGTTCTCCGTCGAGAACGCCTGCGCCTCCGGCTCTTCGGCGTTCAACCTCGCCACCCTGGCCTTGCGTGCCGGGCAGTGCGACATCGCCCTCGCCGTCGGCGCAGAGAAGATGAATGTCCCGGACAAATCCAAGATGTTCGCCGTGTTCGATGGCGGCTGGGACGTGTCCACCGTCGAGCAGAACAAGCAGACTTTATTGGCCATGGGCGAAGGCATCGTGCCGCCGCCGGGCACCGTTTCCGAGCGTCCTTACAGCGTATTTATGGACGTCTATGCCTCCATTGCCCGCAATCACATGCTGCGCTACGGCACCACGCAACGGCAAATTGCCGCAGTCGCCGCCAAGAACCACCAGCATTCGGTGCACAACCCGCTCTCGCAGTTCCAGCAAGCCTTCAGTATCGACGAAGTGCTGGGGTCGCCCGCGATCTGCTACCCGCTGACCACCTTGATGTGTTCGCCGATCAGTGACGGCGCTGCCGCCGTGCTGCTGTGCAACGCCGACGGCCTCAAGCGCCTGAAAAGTGACGGCGAGCGCGCGGTTCGTGTCCTCGCCAGCGTAGTGCAGACCGGCAGCAACCGTGGCCTGGACGAGCCGGAAAAAATCATCGCCCATCTCGCCGCGAAGAAAGCCTACGCCCTGGCCGGTGTGAATCCGTCCGACGTCGACGTCGCGGAAGTCCACGACGCCTCTGCCATCGGCGAAATCCTCAACGCCGAATCGCTGATGCTGGTGCCGTTCGGCGAAGGCGGTCCGGCTGCCGAGCGCGGTGATTTCACCGTTGGCGGACGCATGCCGATCAACCCGTCCGGAGGCCTGGAATCCAAGGGCCACCCGATTGGCGCCACGGGCCTTGGGCAAATCCATGAGCTGGTCACGCAACTGCGCGGCGAAGCCGGCAAGCGCCAGGTCGAAGGCGCAAGCATTGCCATTCAGGAAAACGGTGGTGGCCTGTTCGGCATCGAAGAAGCCGTGGTCGCCGTCAACATCCTCGCCAACAAGAATAATTAAGGAGCCCCCATGGGACACGTCATGCGCACCCCGGAACAACTCGAAGCCGTCGAGAGTTTCCGTCGTTTCCTGGCCGACAAGATCGACCCGGTGTTCAACAAGGAATACCGCGACACGTTCATGCCGAAAGAGAAAATGGCCGAGATGATGCGCCAGCTCTCCGAGTTCGGCATGGTCAGTGGCGCCGTCAGCGAGGCCCATGGTGGTCTCGGTCTGGACTGGCCGACCATGACTATGTTGTTCGAAGAGGTCGCCGCCTGCTCGGTCGACCTGTCGACGCCGGTGGTCATCAACTCCTTCGGCGCACAAATGCTCGAGAAGCTCGCCCCGGACCACCTGCGCGAACGTTACCTGCCGGGCCTGATCAGCGGCGATTCGTTCGTCAGCGTCGGCATCTCGGAGCCGGATGTCGGCTCCAATGTGCTGGAAATCAAGACTCGCGCCCGTCGCGACGGTGACGACTACATCATCACCGGCGAAAAAACCTGGATCAGCAACGGTTCATACTCGGACTTCCTGATCTGCACCTGCCGCACCGGCGAAGACCCGCGCAAGGGCCTGACGCACTTCCTGCTCGACCGCAAAGAACATCCGTATGAAGTGCAGAACATCCACAAGATGGCCTGGAACAGCCAGTCCACCGCGCAGATCTTCCTCAACGACGTGCGCGTTCCGGCCAGCAACATCATCGGCGGCGAAGGCCAGGCACTGAAAAACACCCTGTCGTTCTTCGAACGCTCCCGCGTGTTCGTGGCGGCTCAAGGCCTGGGCATCGGCCGTCGCGCACTGGAAGAAGCCGTGCGTTACGCCAAGGAACGCAAGCAGCACGGCAAAGTGATCGCTGGCCACCAGTTGATCAGCGCCATGCTCGCGGAAATGGCCACCAACGTCGACGCCGCCCGCCTGCTGACTTACCGCGCCGCCGAGATGATCGGTGCCGGCATTCCGGCAGAAATGGAAGCGGCGATGGCCAAGTACTTCGCGTGCGAAGCGGCGGTCACCATCGCCCGCCAAGCCGTGCAGATTCACGGCGGTGCCGGTGTGACCACCGACTTCCTGGTCGAGAAACTCGCCCGCGAAGCCATCATCGTGCCGATTCCGGAAGGCACCACGCAGATCCAGCAACTGATCATTGGCCGCGCCCTGACCGGGGTCAACGCGTTCTGATCAACCGCTCGTTCCACTTCTAACAATAACAACCCGGTCCGTTTGGGCCGGGCAGCGAACAAGGACACACTCATGCGTATTCAAGACAAAGTGATCGTGATCACCGGCGGCGCTTCGGGCCTGGGCCTGGCCACTGCGCACTACATGGCCGGTGAAAAAGGCGCCCGCGTGGCAATTTTCGACCTGAACATCGAAGCCGGCGAGAAAGCCGTGGCCAGCATTGGCGGCGATCGCGCGATGTTCGTGCAAACCGACGTCAGCGACGAAGCCTCGGTGCAAAACGCCGTCAACGCAGTGGTCGCAAAATTCGGCGCCCTCCATGTGTGCATCAACGGCGCCGCCGTACCGACCGGTTTCAAAGTCCTCGGTCGTGAAGGCAAGGCTGCCCCGCTGGCCCGCTTCGCCCAGGCCACCGCGATCAACCTCAACGGCGTGTTCAACGTCATGTCCAAATGCGCCGAGCAGATGGCCAACAACGAAGCCGAAGCCGGCGAAGAACGCGGTGTGGTGATCAACGTGTCGTCCGGCGCGGCCTATGAAGGCCAGGTCGGTCAGTGCGCCTACGCGGCCACCAAGGCTGGCGTGATCGGCATGAACATGCCGGCTGCCCGTGAACTGGGCGAGATTGGTGTGCGCGTCAACGCCATCGCGCCGGGCCTGTTCCTGACCACCATGGTCGCCGGTCTCGACGAGAAGATTCTCAACTCGCTGAAAGAGCAGATGGAATCGCCGAAACGCCTGGGTGACATGCGTGAGTTCGCACATTGCTGCGCGTTCCTGATCGAAAACGCCTACGTCAACGGCGAGACCATCCGCCTGGATGCCGCCTCGCGCATGCGTGCCCGATAACTCGCGCTGCGGTCTTCTGGAGCTATTGGAGCGGTCCACCATGAAAATGAACTTTAGCCGGGTCATGCACTTGCTCGCGTTGCGTCATCGCGACCAGGAAGCCATCGTCAACATCGAGCGTAATCGGCGCTACACCTACGAGCAGTACCATCTGCTGACCAACCGTATCGCCGATGTCCTGCGCTCGATGCTGAACGTGCGCGCGGGCGAACGCTTCATGCTGATCCTGGAAAACGACAACCTCAGCCTGATGATGTTTCCCAGCACCTTCAAGCAGGAAGGCACGGTGGTCATGACCAACCTGCGCGATCCGCTTGAAGAGCATGCGCGGCAGGTCGAGCTGGTCAAACCCCGGGTGGTGTTTCTCGAAACCCGCTTGCTGGACAGCTACTACGGCATGCTGCGCCACCGTGGTTGCGAGATCGTGGTGATGGACCCGCCCACAGCCGAGCAAGCCAGCCTGCCAGGGGTTCACAGCTTCTGGTCGCTGGTGGACGCTGCGTCCGACCTTGATAACGATGTGAGCCTCGATACCGACCAGCACCTCTGCATGTTGCGCTTCACCGGTGGCACCACCGGCAAAGGCAAGTGCGCAATGTACTCGATCGACAACTGGATGGCCTGCCGTGACGCGGCGTTTATCAACACCGATCTGGGCTTGAATTGCGCAACTCGGCTGTTACATGTGTCGCCGCTGTCCCACGGCACGATCATGCTGTTTTTCCCGACGTTCTACGGCGGCGGCACCAACCTGACCATGAACCAGCTGGACATGGAAGCCTGGCGTCAGCAGGTGGAAAAGGAGCGTGTGACCCACTCGTTCCTGGTACCGACCGTGCTGTATCGCTTGCTGGAAATGCAACGCGCCGCGCCCAAGGATTTCTCCTCGCTGAGTACCTTGATCTACGGTGCTGCGCCGATGAGCCCGGACAAGCTGGGTGAACTGGTGGAATGCTTCGGGCAGATTTTTGTCCAGGGCTACGCCGCCACCGAAGCACCGATGATCATCGCCGCGCTCGACAAGGCCTCGCACCAGCCCGGCGACGCCACCGCGTTGCAACGCTTGTCGTCGGCCGGTCGTCCGACCCCCGGTGTCGAAATATTTATCGCCGATACCGACGGCACGCCGTTGCCGATTGGCGAAACCGGTGAGATCCGCATTCGCTGCAAAGCGGTGATCAAGGGTTACTACGAGAACCCGGAAGCAACGGCCGCCGAGTTCGACGACGGTGCGTGGAAGTCCGGCGACCTGGGTTACATCGACCGCGACGGTTTCCTGTACATCGTCGACCGGCTCAAGGACATGATCATCAGCGGCGGTTTCAACGTCTACGCCGTGGAAGTCGAAGCAGCGCTGGCGGCGCATCCGTCGGTACTGATGGCGGCCGTGGTCGGCATCCCGCATGCAGAATGGGGTGAGGCCGTGCATGCCGAAGTCATCCTGCGTCAGGGTGAAACCGTGACTTGCGAAGAGTTGATCGCACAGACCCGCACGCGACTGGGCGGCTACAAGGCGCCAAAAACGCTGGTGTTCGTCGATGAACTACCGCTTTCAGTGGTCGGCAAGGTGCTGCGCCGACAAGTGCGGGAAAAGTACTGGAAGGGATCGTTGCGCAACGTCAGCTGAAGCTAAGCCAACGAAGCTCCAATGTGGGAGCGAGCTCGCTCCCACAGGAATTGGGGCGATCACGGCGGTGTCACCACGGTGTAATACACCCCGTTGGCGCCATAGGCCGGTTGCAACCAGGCATTGCCGCATTGGTAGTACGTGTTCTGGGAGAAAGTCTGCAAATTACATCCGGGAGGCAGGCTGGCGTAAGTCTGGCCCAAGGGCAATGTCGGCGGTCCTGAAGCCACCATCCCGGCGTTATAGCCAGCGCTGAAATCGTCGGCGTCGGCGTTCTCGTCGACCATCGACCCGACAGCCGAGCCCACCGCCACGCCCGTCGCAGCGGCGGCAACCGGATTGACTCCGCCGCAGTAATAACAGCCGCTGCTGGCAATCACAGCGGCGGGCGGATGGTAGTAAGCCGTCCCGTAGGGGACGGACTGGTAAGCGCCTCCCCCATAAGCGGGTCCCCGGTAAGCCGTCGTGCCATAACCGTCCGCGTGGTAGCCAGCAGCAGCGGCGCCATTTTCACCTTGTGCATGCCAGGCACCCTCCCCACCGGCAGCTGTTCCACCTTCGGCACCCGTGCCTGCCCAAGACCCATCGCCACCGGACGCCGAACCGCCGCGATAGCCTGAACCGCTCCAACTGCCGTCACCGCCGGAGGCCGAGCCGCCGCGATCGGTTTCGCCACTCCAGCTACCATCGCCGCCCGACGCCGAGCCGAATTCGCCGGAACGATTCCATGAACCGCCACCGCCGTATGAACGCCCAAAACCGCCGGCATGCGACCAGGCTGCCGCCTCGTTACACATCAGCGCGGCGATTAACAGGCCCGCGAACTTCAAGGTAGATCTGTGCATGATTCACCCTCCTCGTTCAGGGTTTTGTGACCGGGTCTTTAACGCCTTGCGGGGCACGAAGGGCGGGAGGCGGGGCAAACTTGATACGGTGCGCCGATTCGATCTGGTCGGGTTTGAAGAACGCCGCAGGCATCGCTGAACTGAGCTTCCAGTCCATGAAATCGACTTGATGCCGGGATCGGCTCGGGTCATCGAGAAACACGGCGCGCAACCGACGCGGAAGCTTGTCCTCGGTACCGATCCAGGCTTGGACGAACACGGTGTCGCTGGTGTAGGCAATCACATCGGTGGTGGTATCGCCGACCACCGTGGACTGGCCGACGTAAAACGCCACACGCATGTCCCTGGACAAGTCTTTATACGGATCAGCCACGATCACGTCGGTAAAAGGAAAATAAATGGCGGCGCGCTTGTACGCAGCCTCCAGCGTCGCATCGATGGTGGGCGGCGCATCGGCTTGTGCAAGCAAGTTGCCTTTTCGCTCATAGGCATAGGCCTGCTTGCCGTCGTAATAAAATTCGGTGGCCGGGCCATCGCCCGAGGTCAAGACACGCAGACGATCCGGGCGCTGCTCATTGACCAGCGCCACCGTGCTATAGGCCAGGGGTGGCCCCAGCCGGCTGGGCTTTTCGTAGGTGGTCACGGCTTTGAAGCTCAGGCCCTGAGTGCTGGTCAGCCGGGCGCTCATGGCCTTGAGAACATCCAGCGCCTTGGGCTCCAGCTGCACCGTCGGTGCATCGACGGTTGGCGCCTGGGCGGCATACAACGGGGTCGCGAACGCAGCGATGACAACGCTGAGAGAGAGCCAGCGAACAGGTTGTTGGAAGGTGGGCATCGGCTGTTCTCCGCAGAGAGGTCAGGCGCTAAACGCCTGGCGACGGATGTGACGTCGCACTTCAGCAAAGCCCAGTTTTATGGCATTCGCCATTCCAACGACAAAATAGCGGGCCCAACGCAACGCAAACGATCAGCGAAGACAGCAATTGCTGGATATTTCGCAATTGCTACCTACGCTCTCCGCAGCGGTATCTGGATATCGAGAGCCGGTGGGCGCTGACCGGCTGTATCACGAATGAACCATTGGGCTTTATCGATGGAGCACGCATCACCATGAACCTGTCCCGAAACCTGCTCCTCGGCACCGCATTGGCCGGGCTCCTGCTCGGCGGTTGCACCTCGAAGGTCACCGAGACGACGCAGTACTCCGGCTACCTGTCGAACTACAACAACCTGCAGGAAGTCCAGACGCCCAGCGGTGGAACGGCGATGCGCTGGGTGAGCCCGTCGTGGAACCCGGATGCGTACGACACCATCGCGTTCAGGACGCTGGAGTTTTATCCCGCGCCGAAACCCAATGAGCAGGTCAATCAGAAAACCCTGGCCGACTTGCAGAACTACATGTCCAGCAAAGCCAAAAGCGTGCTGGGCCAGAAGTACCGCAGAGCGTCCAGTGCGGCCGCCGCACCGGCCGGGTCACATCCGCTGACCCTGCGTGCAGCGATCACCGGCGTCAGCGCTTCGAACGAAGGCATGAAGTGGTATGAGGTGATGCCGATCGCGGCCGTTATCGGCGCGACACAGGCAGCCACCGGCCACCGGGATCAAGACACCAATCTGTTCATCGAAGCCGAGTTCGTTGATGCAAGAACCCATCAGTCGATGGTCAAAGTGGTGCGCAAGGTATTCGGCAGTCAACTGGAAAACGAGAGTCAGAAAATCACCACCAAGGACTTTAAAGACGCGATCGACAAACTGATTGCCGATCTGCGGGCGTTCATTAGCAGTTGAGTCCTGTTCCAACCCACTCCTGATAAAGAGGTCAAAGTATGAAAACTGTCCTGTCCTGGATGACTGTCACGTTAGCGATGGTGTTGATCAGTGCCTGTGCCGCCGTGGGCTCAAGCGGTGGTGGTGCCGGTGAGATGGAGATTCGCTCAGGAAAGATCGAGCAGATAACCCTCACACAGATGCAAACCAACCACGACAGTGGTGTCGGCGCTGTGCTCGGTGGCCTGGGTGGGCTCGGCATCGGCAGCCTGATCGGGCATGGCACCGGGCGCGATGTCGCCATGGTTGCCGGCGCGCTCGCCGGTGCCGTAGGCGGTAACTACGCCGAGAAGAAAAAGTACGACCAACCGGTTGAGGCGCAGCAGATCATCGTGCGGGTCAAAAGTGGCGTGCTGGTATCGGTGACCCAACCGATCAATCCCGCCTTGGGTAAAGGCATGAACGTTTACATCGAAGGTTCAGGTAACGATGCCCGAGTGGTACCACAAGGCGGTTAACGCTCGCGGATGAACATGAACAGGCTGGCGTCGAAAGTGCTGTGTGATGACGCACGACATTCAATTGCTCGGCAAATCGCATTTTTGAGCCGGCCTGGCCTCTTTTCGCATGTCCGTTTCTGGATATTTCACGATATTTACCTACGCTGTTCGCGGGGGGATCCAATATTTCAGTGAGGCCGGGGGGCTTCTCTCCGAGTGCTAACGCTCTGCACAGGAACTCGATATGAACCGGAAAAAATTATCCTCCGTACTCGCCGTGCCGCTACTGTTGTCTGCGATGTCTATGGCCGGCATGTCTCACGCCGCCGATAAGCCTCCCAACATCCTGGTGATCATGGGCGACGACATCGGTTGGTCCAACATCGGCGTCTACAACCAAGGGATGATGGCCGGTCGTACGCCCCATCTCGACCAGCTCGCCAATGAGGGCATGCGTTTTACCGACTATTACGCCGAGGCCAGTTGCACGGCCGGACGCGCCAACTTCATCACCGGCGAATTGCCGATCCGTACCGGCATGACCACCGTCGGCCAGGCCGGTTCGCCGATTGGTATTCCCGCCGAAGCCGTGACCATTGCCACCACCCTGAAAGCCATGGGTTATGCCACCGGCCAGTTCGGCAAGAATCACCTGGGCGACCTGAACGAATTCCTGCCAACCGTCCACGGTTTCGACGAGTTCTTCGGTTACCTCTATCACCTCGACGCCATGGAAGACCCGGCGCACCCCAACTATCCGCAGGATCTGCTGGACAAGGTCGGGCCACGCAACATGGTCCACAGTTGGGCCACCACCACCGATGACACCACCGTCATGCCGCGCTGGGGCAAGGTCGGTAAACAGAAAATCGAAGACGCCGGCACGCTGTATCCGGAGCGGATGAAAACCGTCGACGACGAGATTCGTGACAAAACCTTCAGCTTCATCGACAAGGCCAAGCAGGACAATAAACCGTTTTTCGTCTGGCTGAACCCGACCCGCATGCACATCGTTACCCACCTTTCCGACAAGTACGAAGGCATGCGCAATGCAGAAAACGGCTGGTCGGAACAGGAAGCCGGCATGGCTCAGCTTGATGACGTCGTCGGCGATGTCATGGCCAAGCTGAAAAAAGACGGACTGGATGACAACACCATCGTCATTTTCACCACCGACAATGGTGCGGAAAACTTCACCTGGCCGGACGGTGGCACTACCCCGTTTGCGATGGGTAAAGGCACCGTGATGGAAGGCGGTTTCCGGGCACCGGCGATTATTCGCTGGCCGGGCAAAGTACCGGCCAACCAGGTCGCCAACGGCATCATCTCGGGCATGGACTGGTTCCCGACCCTGGTGGCTGCGGCGGGCAACACGAACATCACTGCTGAACTGCTCAAGGGCAAACAACTGGGCGATACCACCTACAAGGTGCACCTCGACGGTTACGACCAGACGCCGATGATTACCGGCAAAGGCCCGTCCAACCGGCATGAAATCTTCTACTTTGGAGAGAGCACCCTCGGTGCAGTGCGCATCGATGACTACAAATATCGTTTCATTGACCAGCCAAGTGCATGGCTGGGCGCAAAAGTTCAGGTGGACGTGCCGTTCCTGACCAACCTGCGCCTCGACCCGTTCGAGCGCATGGGCTGGGCGAACAATGGGGCTGCGGAAGGTTCGACGCAATACTTTGACTGGTTCAAGTTTCAGTTCTGGCGTTTTGTGTTCGTGCAGCAACAGGTGGCCAAACTGGCTGAGACCGCCATTGAGTTCCCGCCGATGCAAAAAGGCGCGAGTTTCAACCTCGACTCGGTCAAGGCCAAGATCGAGGCAGCCCGGGCAGCCATGGGCAAGTAAGCAGCCGAATCCAAGGGTGGCTGGCGCCAGCTACCCTTGTTCGAAGGGACATTTTCTGGGGGGAAAATCATGCGAACAAGAACAGTTGCCCTACCCGCTTTCACACTCCTTACGCTGTGCTGCCAGCAAGCTTGGGCCGGCGGCATCATGCTCTATGAAATCGGCACCGATAACGCCGGACTGGCCAACGCCGGTGCTGCTGCCCGCGCTCAAGGCCCCTCGACCATCGCCAGCAACCCGGCGGGCATGAGTTACCTGCCGGGCACGCAAATCACCGGCGGTTTGCAAGTGCTTTACGGTGACCTGTCCTTTGATCGCGATTCCGGCACCAACACCCCCGGCAGTGGCAGTGGCAATGCCCTCGACCCCATTCCTGGCGGCAGCTTCTTCATCACCCATGAGCTCGACGATCACTGGAGCGTCGGTTTCGGCCAGTACGGCGATTTCGGGCTGGCGCTCAATTACGACAACGATTGGTCCGGGCGCTACTTCGCACAGAACGCCTCCCTGCTGGGTTTATCCCTGGTGCCGAGCGTGGCTTACCGCTTCAACGAGCAATGGTCCGTGGGCGTAGGCGTGAAGGCCATGTACGGCATGTTGCAGGCAGATACCGCCATCGACCGCTCGCCCTTTGGCTTCACCGACCGCGCGGATGGCCAGTTCAAGTACAAGGATGGCACCTGGGGCTACGGCGCCAACGTGGGGGTGATCTATGCCCCGCAACCCGGCACGCGCATCGGCCTGACCTACACCAGCAAAGTCGATCTGGACTTCGAAGACCGGCTGGATGTGAAAGGCGATGGTCGCCTGCTGGATCGCATCAACAACACCAACACTAAAATCGACACCACAGTGCCGCAGACCGTGACCTTGAGCCTGTTCCAGCAACTGGACCGGCAATGGGCCTTGCTGGCCTCGGCGAACTGGCAGGACTGGTCGGAGTTCGGCGAAATCGGCGTGGAGGTCGATACCACCGCGTTGGGTGCTCAATCGAAAACGGTCGACGCCGGGTTCAAGGACACCTGGCACCTCTCGCTGGGCGCGCAATACCAGGCCACCGAGCAATGGCTGTGGAACGTCGGCGTGGCCTACGACAGCAGTGCCGTATCGGACGGAAATCGCTCCGTTATCTTGCCGATGAACGAATCCTGGCGCATTGCCACAGGAGCCACCTATGCTCTGAACAAGGACACCGACGTGAATGTCAGTTGGGCCATGGTTTGGCTCGGCGATATGCCCGACGACCAGACCAAGTCCGTGTCAGGCGATCGAATTTCCGGTCAATTCGACAACGCCTGGATACAAGCGCTGACCGGGAACATGACTTGGCGTTTTTGATGTGTAGTTAATGAAAAAAAATGAATCAAACCATGGAGTAAACACCACTATGAATCTGTCCCGAAACCTGTTCATCGGTGCTGCATTGACCGGCGTCTTGCTGAGCGGTTGTACCTCGAAAGTCACAGAGAAGGAGCAGTACTCCGGCTACCTGACCAGTTACAACAACCTGCAAGAAGTCGAAACGCCAAGCGGTGGCACGGCGATGCGCTGGGTGAGCCCGTCGTGGAACCCGAGTGCGTATGACACCGTGGCGTTCAACAAGCTGGAGTTCTACCCGGCGCCGAAACCCAATGAGCGGGTGAATCAGCAGACGCTGACTGATATTCAGAACTACATGACCAGCAAAGCCAAAGCCACGCTGGGCAGCAAATACCGGGTTATAACCAACTCCACGACAGCACCGGCCGGCTCCAGGACCTTGGTCCTGCGCGCGGCAATCACCGGGGTCAGCGCGTCGAACGAAGGCATGAAGTGGTATGAAGTGGTGCCGATTGCGGCCGTTGTCGGCGCGACACAAGCAGCCACCGGTCACCGCGACCAGGACACCGAATTGTATATCGAGGCTGAATTCGTCGATGCCAACACCAACCAGACCGTGGGCAGAGTCGTGCGCAAGGTCTTTGGCACCACCCTGGAAAACGAAAGCCAGAATGTCACTGCCAAGGATTTCAAAGTGGCCATCGACAAGCTGAACGCCGACTTGTGGGCGTTCATCAATAAAAAATAAGTCCTTGCCGGCTAACACACGTTAGTAGCCGTAACACTGAACCTGTGGCGAGGGAGCTTGCTCCCGCTGGGCCGCGAAGTGGCCCCAAAAATGGGCCTGCTACGCAGTCCAGCGGGAGCAAGCTCCCTCGCCACAGGTAATCAGCGTGCCCTCTATCACTTTTTCATCCCCACCCGCCGTCGCATCTCGGCCGTAATCGTCTGCCGGGTTTTCTTCAGATTCGCCCACGGCTCATCACCCACCTCGGCCAGGCGCTCATGCACGTTGTGCACGTTCCATTGATTGCCGCCCTTGAGCTCGGCTACCTCCTCACGAAAGATCGGCACTGACACCGGCAACCCCTCACGGGTGCGCACCGCGTACGCGCAAATGGTGGTGGCGCCCAGACCATTGCGCAGGTAATCGATGAAGATCCGCCCTACCCGATTCTTCGGTCCTGACACCGCGGAAAAACGCTCCGGCAATAGCTTGGCCATATGGCTGACAATCGCATGGCTGAAGTCCTTCACTTCGTCCCAGCCGAGCTTGCGGGTCAACGGCACCACCAGGTGGATACCCTTGCCGCCACTGGTTTTGAGAAACGCTTTCAAGCCCAACTCATCGAGCACCGACAGCGTCAACTGAGTCGCCTCGACCATGCTTTTCCAAGGCAGCGCCGGATCAGGGTCGAGGTCGAGCACAAAGCGGTCGGGCCGGTCGAGGTTGTCAGCGGTGGCATTCCAGGTGTGCAGCTCCACGGTGCTCATTTGCACGGCGCCGATTAGCGCTTCGGCATTGTTGATGATCATCACCGGTTGGCCGGTCAGTTCCTTGTCCAGCGTGGTGATGCCCGGAATGGCCAGGCGCTCGGCGTTCTTCTGGAAAAACAGTTCGCCGGCGATCCCATCCGGCGCGCGCACCAGTGCAACGGGACGGTCCTTGAGCTCGGGCAAAATCCACTCGGCAACACGGGCGTAATACTCGGCCAGTTGCACTTTGGTGGTGCCGCTGGAGGCGTCGATTACCCGGTCAGGATGAGTGATGCGCACCTTGCCCTCGCCCAAACCGATTTGCGACGGCGCGGGTGGCTCGGTTTTCTTTTTCGCCGCAGCGACGGTTTTTTTCTCTGGGGTTTTCACCACGTTCGGGCGCTCCTCAGTGATGCTCTCGGCGGGTTTGTCATCGCGCAGGCCATGGAACACCGCATGGCGCACAGAGCCGTCCTTGGTCATCTCGGCGAAGGCCACTTCCGCCAATAGCGTGGGTTTGAGCCAGTGCACACCCTTGGCCTCGAAACCGGTCGGCGGATTGACCACCGACGGCTTCTTCGCCAGCAACGGTTTCAGCTGCGCGTAGATGCGCTTGAGGGTCGTCTCGTTGAACCCGGTGCCGACCTTGCCGGCGTAACGCAACTTGCCGCTGTCACGGTCATGCAAGCCGAGCAGCAACGCGCCAAACGCATTGCGCGAACCTTTCGGATCGGTGTAGCCGACCACCACGAATTCCTGTCGGTGTTTGCACTTGAGCTTGATCCAGTCGCTGCTGCGCCGGGACACATAAGGCGAACCCAGTCGCTTGCCGATCAGCCCTTCCATCTGCATCTGGCAAGCACTGGTGAGCAAGGCGTCCGGCGCTTCGCCAAACGAATCCGAGAAGCGCAGCAACGGGTCATGATTGGCATTGAGCACGGTCGCCAGTGCGACCCTGCGCTCTTCGACTGGCACCTCGCGCAAGTCCACGCCGTTGAGGTAAGGCAGGTCGAACAGGTAGTAAAGGATGTTGGCGCTGGCACCGGCGTCGAAGGCATTTTGCAGCGCCTGAAAGTCCGGCACGCCCTGCTCGTTGGCTACCACCATTTCACCGTCGAGCCAGGCCGATTCGAGCCCCAGCGCCGCCAAGGCTTCGGCTTGCCGGGGCAATTTGTGGGTCCAGTCGTGGCCGTTGCGGGTGAACAGTCTGACTTCGTCGTGATCGATCCGGGCCATGATCCGGTAGCCGTCGAATTTGATCTCATAACTCCACTGCCCGTCCGGCGCCTTCTCCACCAGCGTTGCCAATTCGGGTTTGAGCTGGTCTGGCAGTGGGGCTTTATGGGCGCCGGTGAGTGGCGTGGCTTTTTCTTTGGGCACGGCCTTGCGCGCGGGCTGCTTGACGGGTTTGGGTTTGGCCGTCGACTTCGGTTTTTTGGCGACGATGGTCCGGTCACTCAACACACTGTCGGGCTCAGCCGCGACCACGTCGTAATCGCTCTCGGGTTTGGCCGCGCTGTCCTGGTGCTTGATCAGAAACCATTGCTCCTGCTTGCCTGGCATGTGCGTGCGCACCAGGTTCCACAGGCCGCCCAGCTTCTCGCCTTGCAGCTCGAACTTGAGCTTGCCCTTGGCGTAGGCCTTGGCCGGATCCTCTTGTGGAATCCACACGCCACGGTCCCAGACAATCACGTCGCCGGCGCCGTAATGCCCTTCGGGAATGCTGCCCTCGAACGTGGCGTAGTCCAGCGGATGGTCCTCGACGTGGACCGCCAGGCGCTTGACCTTGGGGTCGAGCGACGGGCCTTTGGGCACCGCCCAGCTTTTCAGGGCGCCATCGAGTTCCAGGCGAAAGTCGTAATGCAGGTGTGAGGCATCGTGCTTCTGAATGCAGAACTGCAGCGCGTGGTCTTTCCCGGCTTTTTTACCTTGGCGCTTGTTTGCAGCGGGTTCAGAGGTCGCCGAAAAATCGCGCATGCGGTTGTAGTCGTCGAGATTCCTGTTCATGGCGCACCCGCTGCTGACTCAACAATCCCTCCGATACCGGGGCCGGCTCGTGTAACGGTGAGCGCAACCACCGCAATCCTTTCCACCCGTTGATAGCCAGGGGTCAGCAACTCTTCGCCAAAGACGTCGGGATCGAGTTCGCGGTAGGTCCAGCTGAACATCGGCGACTCAAGGTGCGGCTTCAGCGCTTGCAGGAACGGATCGTGGCCATCGATCATCGCCACCCCGGTGTACAGCACCAGCGAACCACCGGGTGCCAGTCGATTCAAGGCTTGCTCGACGATACGCAGCGACAGTTGCTCACCGAACGCCCCGCCACCATGTCGGTATGCCCGCTCGGCCGGGTCGGCCATGTAGGGCGGGTTGGCGACGATCAGGTCGAACTGTCCGTCAACGTCCTGCAGCACGTCGCTGGTCTCAACGCTGACATTGGCCACTTCCGCGAGCGCAGCATTGATCGTGGTCAGGCGCAGCGCCGCCGGGTTGATGTCCACGGCCAGCACTTCGGCCTCACGGCGCGCGCGGGCAATCACAATCGCGCCGACCCCGGCACCACAACCAATGTCGACGGCGCGCCGGATCGGGGCGAAATTCTGTTGCAGATGGGCATGGATCAATTGCGCAAAGCGGTAGGTGTCCGGCCCGAAGAACACCGCGTCCGCCGCATCGGTGGGAAACGCGGAATGCACAAACAGCAGGTCATCCAGGCTCGACCAGCGCACCCGGCTTTTCAGGTGGCCATTGCCTTCCTCGAGCACGCCAGCCCGTTGCAATTGCAGCTGCTCATCCGCCGACAACAGCCCGGGCTCGAACGGCCGCGACCAACCGAACACGTCGCGCAGGGTCTGGGCCTGTCGCCCGAAGGCGCGGTCGAGGACGCGCTGGTGCGTCAGCGGTGTCGGCGTGATGAATCGATAACCGTCGGCCTGCAAGCGGCGCCCCAGTTGCAGTAACGCCAGGTCGGCAGCGCTCAGGTGTTCTTCCTGATTCATGTAAGGCTCCTTAGCGAAGGCTGGACTTGAGCTCGATGAAGCGACGTGTGGCCAGCAGGCCGGCGGGATCGGCATGCCGCCGTGCCGACAGCCACGGGATCAGCACCTGCATTTGTTCGCCGGCGGGAAGTCCCTCTAGCGCGGATTGCAGGCTCTGGACATCCGGATCGCTGGCCGGCAACTCAGGTTCGATGTCGTCGTGTTGGCTGCGGCGATAGGCCGGCGGCGGGCACTCGGGTGTCCAGTCGCCGGCAATCCAGTCGTGCAACAGCTGTTTTTCATAGGGGCTGAACACCCCGAACATGGCCGCGCCGTCACCCTCGATCAACTGCCAGAAACGGCTGGCTTGCGGGTCCTGGTGACGCTTGATCCAGCCTTTGTTTTCCAGGGCAGTGAGGAAACCGGGCAACTGCTCGGGTGCCGATAACCATTGGTTGACGGTCTTGCCTTCAAACCGGCAGTAGTCGGAATGCATGTGCTGGCCGAACGGTCGTTTGCGCTCCAGCATGCTCAGCACTTCGCGGTAGAGGTCGAACGACTCGATGATCGCCCGACTGCCCTGCCCCAGATCATTCAGCCGGTAGCCCAGCGCAACCCGCCGCAGAAACTCCTCGCGATCAGCTTCCAGCGGCATCAGTTGCGATACTGCCTGCACGGCTTTGTGTGCGTGGCCGGTGCTGGCGTTGTCGATGGTCACGTGCAGCGTGAAGTAATACGGATCGATACCCAGTTCGGTCAGTTCATAGGCGCTGATCAACAGATGCAGCGGCAATTGTTCATAGCCCAGGTTATAGCCGATTACCTCGGGCAGGCATTCGTCAGCGCACTCACCTAACGCCAGCTGAATCGCGCCTTGCAGATAATGCTCGTCGGCGATGACGCCGCTGTCCTGCAAGCCCAATTCGGCCAACAGCCGGCGATAAATCACCACATGATTCTGCGCCGGGTTGCCGTCGCCCAGTTCTTCCAGATACGTACAGATCAGCCCGTCGAAACGCGGATCGCGCCAGTGTTGCAGCAAGCCGGAGAGCCAGGCGCCGTCGACCAGTTTGGTCGGGGCAACCGCTTGCAGGAAAAACAGGGCGTGGGCCTTGTTGCTGAAGAACTGCCGCCCGCCGCCTGCCTTGCGGGCCTTGAGGTAGTCGGCGTACTGGCGAGCCACTTCGGCAAAGTGCTGTTCGACGAAGTCTTGCAGGGCCGCGAGGTCTTGGGGCATCGCCTGCGGCAGGTTCTGCGCCTGCTGGAGTTGTGCGTGCAGAAATGTCTGCGCAAGCGGCTGCGCATCTTCGCTCAGCAGCAACTGCTCGTAAGTTTGTTTCAGGCTGCCAGCGGCAGTCATTGCCTGCTCATGGGCAGGCCGGGAGTGGAGTCGTG
Organism: Pseudomonas oplopanacis; assembly: GCF_057128725.1. NCBI lineage: Bacteria > Pseudomonadati > Pseudomonadota > Gammaproteobacteria > Pseudomonadales > Pseudomonadaceae > Pseudomonas > Pseudomonas oplopanacis. The sequence continues at coordinate 342,646 of NZ_JBSKHV010000001.1, forward strand.
TCAGGGCAGTCATGGGCGCATCTCTCGGTCTATGGCCAGTGGCAGGACGTTCAAGCAACACGTCTCTACATCAGCAGAGCGACGACGCTGGAGAAAAATTCAATCGGCGTTGAAATTGCCCGGACAGACGGGCCTGTGGCGCAGCTCCGATGGTTTTTTGCGGCGGTGGATCGGTTACGGGTGCCGGAGGACTTGCCGCGGATATTGGAGATTGCCGAAGCGTATGGCGTCAGGTTTTTGGTTGAGTCAGATTCGCGAGCAGGCTCGCTCCCACATTGGATCTTGGGTACACCGAAGATCAACTGTGGGAGCGAGCCTGCTCGCGAAAGCAATCTAATGAACAACACAGCTTTTGTGTCAGGCAGCACCACCCTTGGCCTGCTGCTCCAGATGCACCTGCAACTCAGGATCTATCTTCAACGCCCCAGCCAATTCATCCAGATAGTTACGCTCAGCCTCCCCCTGATCATTCACCAGCATCACACTCGCCAGATACATCTCCGCCGCAATCGCTGGATCGGTTGCCGACACTGCCACATCGTAGGCATCCAGCGGCCGGGCCACCTCTTCGTCCAACCATTGCTGTAGGTCCGGGTCATCAGTGTGTTTGCCGATTTCCGCGCTGATCATCCCCTTCTCGGCCTCGTCAATCCGGCCATCGGCCTTCGCCGCCGCAATCAATGCGCGCAGCACCGCATGGCTGTGATCCTCGACTTCCGGGCCGGACAACAGATCGACCGTGCGCGGCGCCTGTTGCGGGGCCGAGGCCTGACTGCGCTGCCAGGCCTGATACGCCTGAAAAGCCATCATCCCCAGCGACGCCAGGGCAGCATAGTTGGTGCCGCCACCGGAGCGCGTCTGGGTCGAGCCACCCATCGGTGAACCGCCGCCGAGCAAACCACCGAGCAATCCGCCCAACCCGCCACCGCCACTGCTGGAACCCGCGCCGCCCCCCATCAGACCGCCCAGCAGTCCACCCAGTCCGCCGAGCGGGTCTTGCGACGACGCACCACCGCCGCCCTGTTGCGTCATCGAGCCCTGGCCGGCCCGCAGTAACTGTTCGAGCAAATCGCTGGTGTTCATGACGACGTCCTCATCAAACGAAAGTGACCCAGTCAGGCAACGATAGTCCTCGCCCGCAAATGCGCCACCACCGTTGGGCTGACGTCAAACCTGCTCGCCCCATTGAAAACCACGGTTTTTTCCGGGGTATTGGCTAAGATTTACTGATGGTGAACCTTATGCCCGAATTTCCGGTCGATACCTGCACCCGACCCGGTTTGCCGACACCCCCACTTGAAGGGGTGATAACAGGCTTGCTTCACTTTTTGGAGAACGCCCCCGTGATTTCGACCTTACACATTGCCAGGCTCAAAGCATGGGGCGCCCATGGTTTTACCGCCACTGGTGTGGTGACCGCCTTCCTCGCCACCCTGGCACTGCTGGAAAACCAGCCGACCCACTGCCTGCTGTGGCTGGGCGTCGCGCTGATCGTCGACGGGCTGGATGGCGCACTGGCGCGAAAGGTCAATGTGCAGTCGGTGCTGCCCAGTTTCGATGGCTCGATCCTGGACCTGGTGATCGACTACCTGACCTATGTGTTTATCCCGGCGCTGTTCATCTATCGCTACATCCCGCTGCCGGACTACACGCTTCTGCTGACCGTGTCGCTGATCTTGGTGTCGTCGCTGTTTTGCTTCTGCAACGTCAACATGAAAAGCAAAGACAATTACTTCCAGGGCTTCCCGGCCGCGTGGAACGTAGTTGCGCTGTGCCTGTACATCATCGCCCCATCACCCTGGATCACCTTGCTCACCGTCATCGGCCTGGCCTTGTTGACCGTGACCCGGATGAAGTTCCTGCACCCGTTTCGCGTGCGCAAGTTCATGCCGATCAACATCGCGGTGACCGCCATCTGGCTGCTGTGCAGTTTGTCGCTGGTGATCAATCATCCGGTCATCAACCCGATGGTGATGGGGCTGTGGTTGCTGATGTCGGCGTATTTTTTGGGGATTTGCATCTGGCGCACGGCACTGGAGTGGTTTGACGGCTCGCGTCACTCGTAACCCGCCATGGCCATTCATATCGTTCGCCTCGGCTCACCGCGCACGCCCGATGAAGGCCTGCGCCTGGGCACGGTCCGCCGCCCGCCCCGTGGCGTACCGAAGGCCGAGTTTGCCAGTTGTGATTTTTATGATGTGTGGCAGCCCGAGGTGCCAGCCTCGTGTAGACCCGACAAACACCCAAATCCCCTGTGGGAGCGAGCCTGCTCGCGAAAGCGGTGTATCAGACACCATCATGGTTGACTGACACGCCCTCTTCGCGAGCAGGCTCGCTCCCACATTTGGATCTGCGCCATATCAGCGCCTTGTGATGACTACTTCGAGGTATTCACTCGGCACCACCAGCGACTTCTCTCCCGCCCGGTTCATCCGGTTCAGCAGTTCGGTCAGGTCCTGTTCGAACGCTTTGGCACCCTCGGGCGGCAGCGCGGCGAAGGCTTTGTGGACCGGCCCGTACCAGTTGCGGAAGATGTCGATGAAGTGCGCCGCCGAGCGATAGCGGAAGTTAAAGGTGCGGCGCGTCACCTGGACCTGGAAGTTGCGTTCGTCGAAGTGTGAATGCAACCAGGCTTCCGTGCCCCAATTGGACGGCGGCTGTGCCCCCGCCGGTGGTGGCATGTACCGGCCCAGGGTCTTGAATACCTGCCCGACAAAGCCTTCCGGCGTCCAGTTGGCCAGGCCGATCCGCCCACCGGGGCGGCAGACTCGCGCCAGTTCGGCGGCCGCTTTGGGCTGGTCGGGCGTGAACATCACGCCGAAGGTCGACAGCACGGCATCGAAGCTGGCGTCCTCGAACGGCAACGCCTCAGCGTCGGCCACCTGGAAGGTCACTTCCAGTCGTTCTGCCCTGGCCCGGTCTTCGCCACGTTCCAGCAAGGCGGCCACGTAGTCAGTCGAGGTCACGTTACAACCCCGGCGTGCGGCGGCGAGTGTCGCGTTGCCGTTGCCGGCGGCCACGTCCAGCACCCGCTCGTCACAGAGCAGGTCGCAGGCTTCGGCAAGCTGCTCGCCGACAATCTGCAACGTGGTGCCGATAATGGCGTAGTCGCCGCTGGCCCAAGAGGCCATCTGGCGGTTTTTCAGGGCAGTGAGATCAATCGGTGTACTCATGAAGTCTGCTCCGTACGGATAGCAACCGACCGCGGCCTATTCCGCCGTGGTGGGATCGATAATGCTCGCCACTTGGGAAATACGACTGGCCGGGAAACCACTACGGGTCGCGTGTTCTTTGATGAGCGCTTCGCTGGGTGAAATGTACACGCAGTAAAGTTTGTCACCGGTGACGTAACTCTGAAGCCACTGCACCTCTGGCAATTCGCGCAATACGTTGCAAGACTTCAGGGCGGCGGCTTTCAAATCCCGTTCTGACAGTGTTCCAGCGCCGGGGATCTCGCGTTCTATGACGAACTTAGGCATGGCAACCTCTCATTCTTGTTATTGATGACAGGGTCGGTGGTGGCCCTGTGAGCCAACTATCACCCCGGCGCACGCCGGCGTCCTGCCCGATCGTCGGCCAACCTTGTCCGATCGTCCGGAGGTTGGCCGCCCGGCGACGACAGGCTCACAATCAATGCGATCCCTACACCGGAAAACCTCCATGGACGCCCTGTCCCAAACCTTGCGGGTCGTACGCCTGGTCGGCGCGATTTTCATCAACGCGCGGTTTACCGCGCCCTGGTGCTACCAGTCGCCCAGCGCCGACACGGCGGCGCCGTTTCTGGAACCCGGCGCTGAACGCGTGGTGATTTTCCATCTGATCACCGAGGGCGAGTGTTACGTCGAACTCGGGGATGATCCTCCGCTGCTGCTGACGGCGGGCGATGTGGTGGTGTTTCCGCAAGGTGATGCCCATCGCATGACTTCCAGACCGGGACTCCCGCCCGCCAAAGGTGCGCGGCTGGACGTGGTGCTGGCGCGGCGTCCCCGGCAATTGAGCTATGGCGGAGGCGGTGCGGTCACGCGGTTGGTGTGCGGTTATCTGGCGTGCGATACGCGGTTGGCCGGCATGTTGCTGACCGGGCTGTCGGCCGTGGTCCGTGTCAATGTGCGCGGCTCGAACGCTGGCATGTGGCTGGAGTCTTCGGTGCGTTATGCCCTGGCGGAAGCCCGCTCACCGAGGCCCGGTGGCGAAGGCGTGCTGGCGAAACTGGCCGAGGTGTTGTTCATCGAAGTGCTGCGCCTGCACATGAACGAACAGGGCGAAGGGCGGACCGGCTGGCTGGCCGGGGTCGGCGACCGGATTGTCGGTGCTGCGTTGAACGCACTGCACAACCAACCCTGTCACGCCTGGACCCTGGATGAGCTGGCACGTACGGCCGGTGCCTCACGATCGGTGTTGGCCGAACGCTTTCAACAATTGGTGGGAAGTTCGCCGATGCAGTACCTGACGCAATGGCGGATGTTGTTGGCGGCCAACCTGTTGCGCAGCAGTAACAGCTCATTGATGCGCATCGCCGAAGAGGTGGGTTACCAGACTGATACCGCATTCAGTCGAGCCTTCCGTCGCGAGTTCGGTGCACCGCCGGCCGCGTGGCGGCGCAGTCAGGTGAAAAAGCCAATGGCCCACGGCGCGGAGCCTGTGGGCCATTGATTTGATCGCTTACGCTGCCGGGGCTTTCGCCTCTTCCAGCAGTTGCTGGATCATCTTCTCCTGCGTCTCGTAGCTGCCTTCGCCGAAGTGGGTGTAACGCACTTGGCCCTTGGCGTCGATCAGGTAGTGAGCGGGCCAGTACTGGTTATCGAAGTTGCGCCAGATCGTATAGTTGTTGTCGATGGCCACCGGGTAGGTGATGCCGAGCTTTTTCACCTGATCCTTGACGTTGTCGATGATGCGTTCGAAACCGTATTCCGGGGTGTGCACACCGATCACTACCAGACCGTCCTTCTCGTACTTCTTCGCCCAGTCCTTCACATACGGCAGCGTGTGTTGGCAGTTGATGCAGTCAAAGGTCCAGAAATCCACCAGCACCACTTTGCCTTTCAGCGACTCGTTGGTCAGGGCCGGCGAGTTGATCCATTCGACGGCGCCGTTCAGCGACGGCATGACGCCCTGGGCGTTGTCCATCGTATCGGCCTTCACCTTGCTGACGAAGTAATCGACGACTTTCGGCACGTTTTCCAGCACGCCTTTCTCGAGGCTGCTGACACCTTCAGACGAGGTACCGGCCAGCAGGGTTTTGTCAGCACCGGTGGAAATCACCGCCGCAGCCGCCAGCACCGCAACACCTGCACCCTTGCGCAGCCAACCGGTGACCGGAATCGACGCTTTCAAGCGATTGACCAAGCCGCGACCGGCGAAGATCAAAGTCCCCAGGGACAGCGCGCTGCCCAGGCCGTACGCCAGCAGCAACAGGCTGGTCTGCGCATTGGCGCCTTGCAGCATGGCGCCGGTGAGAATCACACCGAGGATCGGCCCGGCGCACGGCGCCCAGAGCAGACCGGTGGCGACACCGATCATCACCGAACTCAACGGGCCGGACATTTTGCGGGTGTCCGGATCAAGGCGATTGCCCAGTGCCACGAACGGACGGGCCATCCAGTCACCGACCCGGGCCGAAATCAGCGACAGGGCAAACAGCACCATCACGAACAGCGCGACATGGCGACCGGTGTTGTTGGCTTGCACCACCCACTCACTGCTGACCACGGCCAGGCTGGAGATCAGGGCGAACGTCAGGACCATGCCGCCGAGGGTCAGCAGGATGGAGGAACGGGTACGTTTGACCCCGGCGAACAGGAACGGAACGACCGGCAGGATGCAGGGACTGAGGACGGTCAATATGCCGCCCAGGAAAGCGATGAGAAACATGGGATCACCTTGAAATAAATGAAGGGCGACAAATCACACAATCCCTGTAGGAGTGAGCCTGCTCGCGATTAGGCCGGTACATTCAACATTGATGTCGACTGACACTCAGCTATCGCGAGCAGGCTCACTCCTACAAGGGGGCGGTGGGGTTATCAGGCAGTCTGGTTATCCAGTTGCTGCCCCTGGGGAGTCCGGCTTCCGCCGTTCTCTGCAACCATCTGCCCCTGCGGCGTACGGCTATAACCATCCTCGGCCAGCAATGCGTTGGAATCCTTGTGCGCCACCGGCGTCAGCTGAAAGCAGGTGGCACTGCCACAACTGTTCTGTTCAACAGCGGCATTGGCATGGGCGGCGGCGCCGGCGACGGAGAAGGCAATGGCGGTCAGGTAGCGGCTTACGTTGTTCATGAGGGTCTTCCTGTTTCAAAGGGGTGGGCAATGGGTGAGCGCAGCAATCAGTTGTCCGAATTGCAGTTGTCAGCCACTTTGCGGTAGTCCAGGACCTGGGTTTTGTTCTGCGAATCCAGGTAAGTCAGTTGCGCATCGACCACGCCGCAGACCGGGGTTGCGTCCTGTTTCAGCGACACGACCTTCTTGATGTCCAGATGGGTGCCGTAGGTGTAGGTTTTCGGTGTAACGTCTGCTTCGGCACGGGCCGACAAGGTGCAGATGTTCAGGGCAGCAAACAGGCAAGCGGCGTAGATGGCTTTGGTGTTCATGGCGGTTTCCTCAAGGCTTCAATGGGTAGGTCGTTCAATTGAGCCGAGGCGGTCTGGTTTGCCTCGATGGAACCTATTAGAAGCCCGCGAGGTATCTGGTCTGTGTCGAGAACAGACGCGTATAAATCGGTACGTATCAAAGCCGCCCCCTGATACACAGCGATACAAAACCCCTGAAAAACCGTGTTTTTGCGTCTGCGTGTATCCGCCGCCAAGCCAGATACACTGCAATACAAAGGGCGGCGGGCAAGCGGGCCAAGGCTCGATAGACTGCGTGGCATCCCCCACTTACAGAGGCAAGGCCCCCATGGAACACGTCGATCACATTCTCATCGTCGACGATGACCGCGAGATCCGGGAACTGGTAGGCAATTACCTGAAGAAGAACGGCCTGCGCACCACCGTCGTCGCCGACGGCCGCCAAATGCGCGCCTTCCTTGAAACCACGCCGGTGGACCTGATCGTGCTCGACATCATGATGCCCGGCGACGACGGCCTGATGCTCTGCCGCGAATTGCGCGCCGGTAAACATAAGGCCACGCCGGTGTTGATGCTCACCGCACGCAACGACGAAACCGACCGCATCATTGGCCTGGAAATGGGCGCCGATGATTACCTGGTCAAACCGTTCGCCGCCCGCGAGCTGCTCGCCCGCATCAACGCCGTGCTGCGCCGCACGCGCATGTTGCCGCCGAACCTGGTGGTGACCGAAAGCGGCCGGCTGCTGGCCTTCGGTCGCTGGCGCCTGGACACTTCGGCCCGGCACCTGCTGGACGAGGACGGCACCATGGTGGCGCTCAGCGGCGCCGAATATCGTTTGCTGCGGGTCTTCCTCGATCACCCGCAGCGGGTGCTCAATCGCGATCAATTGCTGAACCTGACCCAGGGCCGCGACGCCGACCTGTTCGACCGTTCCATCGACTTGCTGGTCAGCCGCTTGCGTCAGCGTTTGCTCGACGACGCCCGCGAACCGGCTTACATCAAAACCGTGCGCAGTGAAGGCTATGTGTTTTCCCTGGCAGTGGAAGTTATCGGTGCGCCCTCATGAACCTTGCGATTCGCTGGCCCCGCACCCTCGCCTCGCGGCTGTCACTGATCTTCCTTGTCGGCTTGATCCTGGCCCAGGCGCTGTCCTTCGGCGCGCAGTATTACGAGCGTTACGAAACCGCGAAAAACACCATGCTCGGCAACCTCGAGACCGACGTCTCGACCTCCATCGCCATCCTCGACCGCTTGCCGGCCACGGAACGGGCGAGCTGGCTGCAGCAACTGGAACGGCGCAACTACCGCTACTTGCTGGATGAAGGTTCGCCGGGCACGGCCATGCGCGACACGCCGATTGCCGTGACGTCGATCAAGGACGCTATCGGCAAGGACTACCCGATGACCGTGACCGACATTCCCGGCCCGATCAAACACTTCCAGGTCCACCTGAAACTGGCGGATGGCAGCCCGGTGACCATCGACGTGCGTCCATCGATGGTGCCGTTGTCGCCATGGCTGCCGTTCGTGTTGCTCGGTCAATTGGCGTTGCTGATCGCCTGCACCTGGCTGGCCGTGCGCATCGCCATCCGCCCGCTGACACGCCTTGCCCAAGCCGTGGAAACCCTCGACCCGAATGCCCACGCGGTGCACCTGGACGAAAAAGGCCCGACCGAAGTCGCCCACGCGGCCAAGGCGTTCAATGCCATGCAGGCGCGCATTGCCGCGTACCTCAAGGAACGCATGCAACTGTTGGCGGCGATTTCCCACGACCTGCAAACCCCGATCACCCGCATGAAACTGCGCGCCGAATTCATGGACGACTCGGTCGAAAAAGACAAACTGTGGAACGACCTAGGCGAGATGGAACACCTGGTACGCGAAGGCGTGGCGTACGCGCGCAGCATTCACGGCTCCACCGAAGAAAGCCGGCGCACCGACATGGACTCATTCCTCGACAGTCTGGTGTTCGACTATCAGGACATGGGCAAAGACGTGCAACTGGGCGGCAAAAGTGAAGCCGTCATCAACACTCGACCCCATGCGTTGCGGCGGGTGTTGGTGAACCTGACCGACAATGCCTTAAAGTTCGCGGGCGCAGCCGAACTCAAGGTGGAAAGCAAAAACGGCAGCCTGTCGGTGAAAGTCATGGACCGGGGGCCGGGCATTGCCGAGGAAGAGCTGGCACAGGTAATGGAGCCGTTCTACCGGGTGGAAAACTCGCGCAACCGCAGTACCGGCGGCACCGGACTTGGGCTGGCGATTGCCCAGCAACTGGCGTTGGCCATCGGCGGGTCGTTGGTCTTGAGTAATCGTGAAGGCGGTGGTTTGTGTGCTGAGTTGAAGTTGCCGATTCGACCTGCCAGTCAGTAAACAGACGCAGGGGCGCAGGAAAGCCTCTATATTGTGGGGCGCTGCCGGGCGATTTGCCCTTGCGGCGCATCATCATGAATAGGGATATCGGTAAATGGATGACAACAGAAGGCCCATCAAGACACGGTCGGCGGGCTGGGCAAAACGCATCACCGACCGCTTGGTGAAACGCGACATTTCCCCCAACCAGATCTCCGTCGCCAGCATCGCTTTCGCGCTCGCCGGGGCGGCGGCCCTGAATATCGATAACGGCCTCGTCGGCTCGATCCTCTGCGCCATCGGCATTCAGCTGCGCCTGCTGTGCAACCTGTTCGACGGCATGGTGGCCATTGAGGGCGGCAAGAAGTCCGACATCGGCAGCCTCTACAACGAATTCCCCGACCGCATTGCCGACAGCCTGCTGATCATCGGGCTCGGCTATGCCATCGGGCACATCGACCTCGGCTGGTTTGCCGCATTGGCCGCGGCGCTGACGGCGTATGTTCGCGTGTTTGGCGGTTCGCTGGGCCTCAAGCAGACCTTCATCGGCCCCATGGCCAAGCAGCACCGAATGGCGGTGATGACCGCCGGGCTGCTGCTGAATGCGTTCGAAGCCACGATGTATGGCACGCACTACGCACTGTTGATCGCGCTGGTGATCATCGCCGCCGGGGCCGCTGCGACCTGTGTCACGCGAACCCTGGCCATCTCGCGTCAGCTCAAGGGGAATCTCCATGTGGATCAGTAATGCGCTGATTTCAGTGCTGCGTTTCCTGATCGGTGTCACCGCCCGCTGGGAAAGCCCGCCGGACCTGACCCGCCAGCGCATCTACTTTGCCAATCACACCAGCCACATGGACACGCTGGCAATCATCGCCGCCCTGCCCCCCGAAGCCCGGGTCAACGTGAAACCGGTGGCCGCCGCCGACTACTGGGGAAAGAACCGCTTTCTGCGCTACATCTCGCAGAAAGGCCTGAATGCCGTGCTGATCGACCGCAACCCGACGCCGGGTGCCAATGTGCTTGAGCCGATTTTCGATGTGGTGCGCGCCGGCCATTCGATCATCATCTTTCCGGAAGGCACGCGCTCCAGCCAGGCCTTGCCCGGGGAATTCAAATCCGGCCTGTACCGATTGGCCGAGGCGTTCCCCGAGGTTGATCTGGTGCCCATCTACCTGGAAAACCTGCACCGCTCCATGCCCAAGGGCAAACACGTGCCGCTGCCCATCATCTGCACCATCCGTATCGGCAACCCGATGCCACGGATTGCCGATGAGGAAAAACAGGTGTTTCTGCAACGGGCGCGTGACGCCATCGTGAGGTTGTCGGCATGACGCTCGAACAAAAGTTTTTGTGGTTCTTTGGCGCCATCGCCTGCTTGCTGGCGGTGGCTTCGATCATTGGCCGCGTGCTGGCCAAACGGGCGACAACCGAGGGCTCGATCTCGACCATCGAAAACCTCAATCAGCGCGTGAATGCCTGGTGGGGGATGGTGATCATCTTCTTCGTCTCCTACCTGCTGGGCGGGAATGCGACGGTCATTCTGTTCGGCTTCATTTCGCTGTTCGCCCTCCGGGAATTCATCACCCTGACGCCCACCCGCCCCGGCGACCATAACGCGCTATTCTCGGCATTTTTCATCCTGATCCCGCTGCAATACGTGCTGATCGGCACGCACTGGTATTCGCTGTTCACCCTGTTGATTCCGGTGTACGCCTTCCTGCTGCTGCCGGCGATAGCGGTGCTGAGCCAGGACACCGACAGCTTTCTGGAGCGCGCGGCCAAGATTCAATGGGGGGTGATGATTTGCATCTATTGCATCAGCCACGCCCCGGCCCTGTTGTTGCTGGACCTGCAAGGGTTCACCGGGCAGAACGCGTTGTTGCTGTTCTATCTGGTGTTTGTCGTTCAGTTGAGTGACGTGTTGCAGTACGTGTTCGGCAAGCTCTTTGGCAAACACAAAGTCGCGCCGCTGGTGAGCCCGTCGAAAACCGTTGAAGGTTTGGTGGGTGGCGGCTTGTCGGCCACGCTGATTGGCGGGTGCATGTTCTGGATGACGCCGTTCAATTTCTGGCAGTCGCTGCTGATGTCGCTGGTGATTGTGGTGATGGGGTTTCTCGGTGGGCTGGTCATGTCAGCGATCAAGCGCAGCCTGAGCGCCAAGGATTGGGGCACCATGATCAAAGGGCATGGCGGCATGCTCGACCGGATGGATTCAATCTGCTTTGCGGCACCGATTTTCTTTCACCTGACGCGGTATTTTTTCTCCGCTTGAACCACGCAGCTGATCTGGAGTGGACAAACTACTGTGGGAGCGAGCCTGCTCGCGAAGGCGCAGTATCAGTCGATAATTATGTTGGCTGACGCACCACCTTCGCGAGCAAGCTCGCTCCCACAGGGTTAATGCGGTGCTTGGGTAATGGTGGTCAGCCCACCACCCCTTCCCCGTGCATCTGGCGCAACAACGCCGCGCCGCTCTGCATGAACTCCGCAGAACCGCTCGCCCCCGCCTCGACCGCCAAACCTTCCAGCTGCGCCTGTCCATCCAGCTCGGGAAACGCCTCGATCCGCTGCAACAACCGCCACGCCAACGGGCTCAGTTCGGAAAACTTCACACTCCAGTCTTCCGCCCGGCGCACCAATAACAACGTCGGCTGAGCCGGTGCTGCCTTGGGTTGGAAATCCGGCCCGACCAACTGCACCGGCCAGCCATACGCCAACGGCCATGCCAGTGGCGAAACCTGCAACGGCCGCTGCAGGATCAACGCCGCATCGCTGCGCGTCAACGGCTCGGCATCGGACTGCTGCAGCGCCATCTCGACCCATTCGTAATGCGCCAGCTCCACCATGAACGGCGGCCATGTGCCCTCGCTCAACGCCTGCGGTTCAGCTGCGAGAAACTCGATATATTCCTTGGCGATCTCGCCGAATTTCGGCGTCTGCGCGCGGTAATCCCGCAGGAAAATCCGCACCAGCGTGCGCCACTGCTCATCACCGAGAATCTTGATCAGCACCGGGAACGTCCCGCTGAGCAACGTCGACAGGTTGGCGAAAATCAGGTCGCGATACACCTGGGCTCGCGCCGCATTCATTTCACCGGGGGGCGCGCAGTGATCGGGATCGCGCAGGTAGCGACCCAAGGTGGTTTGCTGTTCAAACAGGCTCGGCTTATCCACGGTTCATTCCCTCGGTTTGCAAGCGGCGAATGGTCTGCAATTCGGCCACCAGTTCAGAAAACGCCGGGAAGTTGAAATCCCGCTCCAGCAGCGTCGGTTGCGCGCCGAATCGGGCATACGCCTGCGCCAGCAACGACCAGACCACCGGTTTCACCGAGGCGCCGTGGGTGTCGATTTTCAAGGTATCGGACTCATCGAAGTGCCCGGCCACGTGCATGCCCACCACCCGGCCGGAATCGACATTGGCCAAAAAGGTCAGCGGATCGAAACCGTGGTTGATCGAATTGACGTACACGTTGTTGACGTCGAGCAGCAGGTCGCAATCGGCCTCGCGCAACACCGCGTTGGTGAAGGTCACCTCGTCCATGTCCTGCTGTGGCGCGGCGTAATAGGACACGTTTTCCACCGCCAGACGCCGCCCGAGAATGTCCTGGGCCTGACGGATACGCGCCGCCACGTGGTGCACCGCTTCTTCGGTGAACGGCAGCGGCAACAGGTCGTAGAGATGGCCGTCATCGCTGCAATAGCTCAAATGCTCGCTGTACAACGGCACCTGGTGCTGGTCGAGGAACACCCGCACTTCTTGCAAAAATCCCACGTCCAGTGGCGCCGGTCCGCCGAGGGACAACGACAAGCCGTGACAGGACAAAGGGAATCGTTCGGCCAGGGTGCGCAATGCGTGGCCATGGGCACCGCCGATGCCGATCCAGTTTTCCGGCGCGACTTCCAGAAAGTCGAAATCGCCGGTACGGGCGGCCAGAAGGTCTTTCATTAAACCGCGACGCAGGCCGAGCCCGACGCTGGCCTTGGTGGGTGTGGAAGAGGTCTGCATGGTGTCGATCTCAATGATTGCCATAACGGAATCACAGTTAATCGAAGCGCTGTATCGGGGCTGTGTTCGGTTGTGGCAGAAAATCCGGGTGGATGTATCAGCAGCGGGTCTGTACACACTTCGGTACAGACCCGTGGGTGGGCGTTACGCCAGGTCGTATTTCTCGCGCACCAGATGGCCGATGCCTATGCGGTCCAGCACGGTCATCGGGCACAGGAAGGTCACGCGCACGGTGCCGGGCAAGCGGCTGATGTCGATGGAGCCGGTGATGGTCGCGCGGTTGAGCACCTCGTCATACGGCAGGCCGGTGACCGAGGCCGCGCGCTTCAGGCCGTTTTCCACGGCGACGTTGAGGTTTTCGCCGCTGCCTATAAAGGTGATCGGGCCGCTCTGCTCGATGTCATGCTGACCCCAGCGTTCGCCCAATTCGCGGACTTTCTGCCGTTGTTCGGCCGTCATCGGACGGGCCATGGGCGGCAGGTCGTCCAGGTTTTGCAGGAGGATCGGGCCTTCCAGCGTCAGGTGCTTGATCACTTGGACCTGCACTTCGGTTTCCCCGGAGCAATCGGTGGCGTGCCCGGCGATTTCGCCGTTGCCCTGCTGGGCATGCATGTCGCCCATGTACACCCCGGCGCCGGGCACTTTCACCGGACAGATCAGCACACAGCCTTCGCGGATCGAGTTGGTGTCCATGTGGCCGTCGGTTTTCGCCGCGTGCAGTTCTTCGCGGGTCATGCCGAAACGGTGCGGTGCGTTGATCAGGTATTGGCCGAAATCGGCGCAGTTGTGCGAGTCCGGCAAGTCACGGGACGGCGTGGTGCCGATGTTGCCGAGGAACGGGCGCATGTGCGCGGCCACACCGGGGATGTCGGCGCGGGCCAGCGACAGGATCGAATGCTGGGCGGCAAAATCCGGCAGTGCCGACATCTCGGAGGCGTTGCCGGCCAGTCGGTTGGCGACATCCTGATTGACGGTCAGGCTGACCTGATTTTGCGCATCAAACACGATCACGTAACCGTGGCTGAAACGAAACGCGCTGACTTCGGCGCCGCAGTTGTTGCAACGAATCGAGTCTTCACCGATGCCTTCGACGTGGCTGGCCGGGTGATCAGTGCCGCACTTGGAGCAGAATTTGGAGACGAACGGGTCGCCGTTGTAGCGCCCCTCGACAAAACTCATGACCCCGGACGACGTCGCCAGCGAGGTCACGCGCATGCTTTTGATTTTGATCGCCACCGCATCACCGACTTCGGCGCCGGCAATGGCCACCGGTTGCGTGACTTCGTGGCCACCTTCGAACGCCGGCGTGATCATCGGCCCCCAGCAGCCCGGCGGCGTGCCGGTGATCAGCGTGCCACCGTCGGCCAGCGGCCCGAGCATGGGCTGGCTTGGGCCGATGATGCCTTGGGTGTAATGGTCGACGCGCAGGCGATTGACGGGGTTGGTTTCAGACACAAGCTTAGTCATCAGGGGGTTCCCTTCACGGAGTGAGAATGCCTGCGCGGAACCGGTGTTCGGGCGCTGGATGGCTTGTACAGTTCATCGCAGGTTTGTATCCGGGCTGTGTTCGGCAATGGCCGGCGGTGGCTGAAACTGTATCGGGTGCGGGTTTAGATACAGTGCGATACACACCGCCATTCCCCCGAGAAAACAAAAATCCCCTTGTGGGAGCGAGCCTGCTCGCGAAGGCGGCGTCTCAATCGACATTTATGCTGACTGACACACAGCCTTCGCGAGCAGGCTCGCTCCCACAGGGGATTTGTGTTCCCACAGGACGGGCTATGTCAGGCCGGGAAAAGGGCTTTCGTCGCGCCAGGCCGCAGCGTGCGGGCCACGAACTAAACTTAGTGCACCCAGGACGTGCATGGCCGTCCTGTTCATTCCCACGACCACCGCCCAGAGCCGAACGCCTCGAAAACAAGCCCTCTGGACCGTGATCCTGCCAAAGGAGCACACGTGATGGACGAGGCCAGACTCAATGATTTCATGGGCAAACTGGTAAACGACATGGGCGGCGCGGCGATGCTCGCCAATGTCATCCTCGGCGAGGAGCTCGGCCTGTACCGGGCCATGGCCGACAGTCAGCCGATCAGCCCCGAAACGCTCGCCGAAAAAACCGCCTGCAACCCCCGCCTGGTGCGCGAATGGCTCAGCGCCCACGCGGCGTCGGGTTACATGGAACACCGCGACGGCCAGTTCCGCCTGCCCGAAGAACAAGCCCTGGCCCTGGCCATCGAAGACTCGCCGGTCTACATAGCCGGTGGTATCGGCGTGGTCGCGTCGTTTTTCCATGACAAAGACAAACTGGTCAAAGCCATGCGCGGCGACGGCGCCCTGCCTTGGGGCGATCACCATCCGTGCATGTTCAGCGGCACCGAACGGTTTTTCCGGCCCGGTTACAAAGCGCATCTGATCGCCGAGTGGTTGCCGGCCCTGGATGGCGTGGTGGCGAAACTGGAGGCTGGCGCGAAAGTCGCGGACATCGGCTGCGGGCATGGCGCGTCGACGGTGATCATGGCCCAGGCGTTCCCGGACTCACGGTTTGTCGGGTTCGACTATCACGCGCCCTCCGTCACCGTCGCCACCCAGCGGGCCGAAGAAGGCGGCGTGTCCGGGCGGGCACGGTTCTTCCAGGGCACCGCCAAGAGCTACCCCGGCGACGACTATGACCTGGTCTGCTACTTCGACTGCCTGCACGACATGGGCGACCCGGTGGGCGCGGCCAAACATGCCTATGAATCGTTGAAACCGGATGGCACGGTGTTGCTGGTCGAGCCGTTTGCCAATGACTCGCTCGACGACAACATCACCCCGGTGGGACGGTTGTTCTACGCGGCTTCGACGTTCATCTGCACGCCGAACTCGCTGTCCCAGGAAGTCGGCCTCGGGCTCGGCGCCCAGGCCGGTGAAGCGCGGTTGCGCAAGGTGTTCACCGAGGCGGGATTCAAGTCGTTCCGGCGCGCCACGGAAACACCGTTCAACCTGATTCTGGAAGCACGTAAATAAGCCTTAATCATCACCCGGGCAGACGCGCTGTCCGGGTGATCGGTCTGCTACGCTGCACACACTCAAGGTCTTCCCCGGAGTGTTGAACATGCTCGACAGCCTCCTGCGCGAACAACTCGAGCGGCTTCGGCAACTCATGGCTGAACAGCCGTTTGTGGTGCTGACCGGCGCCGGCATCAGTACCCCGTCAGGCATTCCGGACTACCGCGATAACCAGGGCGTGCGCCGGGGCCGACAGCCGATGATGTACCAGGAATTTCTCTCCGCCCCGCAATCGCGTCGACGTTATTGGGCACGGGCCATGCTCGGCTGGCCGCGGGTGCGTCTGGCGCAGCCGAATGTCGCGCACGAGGCGCTGGCCAGTTTGCAAAGCAGGCAGCAGATCAGCGGCCTGATCACCCAGAACGTCGACACCCTGCACGATCAGGCCGGCAGTCACGATGTGATCGAACTGCACGGCAGCTTGCACCGGGTGCTGTGCCTGGATTGCGGGATACGCAGCGAGCGGGATGTCATTCAGCGATTGATGGAAGCGCAGAACCCGTACCTGGCCGGGGTCGACGCGGTACAGGCGCCGGATGGCGACACCTTGCTGGACGCGGCATTCGAAGCGCGGTTTCAGGTGCCACAGTGCCCGCATTGCAAGGGCGAGCGGATGAAGCCGGACGTGGTGTTTTTTGGCGAGAACGTGGCGCAGGCCACGGCGGCCAAGGCAATGGCAACGGTGGAAAAGGCTGCGGGGTTGCTGGTGGTCGGGTCTTCGTTGATGGCGTATTCCGCGTTTCGC
Organism: Pseudomonas oplopanacis; assembly: GCF_057128725.1. NCBI lineage: Bacteria > Pseudomonadati > Pseudomonadota > Gammaproteobacteria > Pseudomonadales > Pseudomonadaceae > Pseudomonas > Pseudomonas oplopanacis. The sequence continues at coordinate 359,370 of NZ_JBSKHV010000001.1, forward strand.
CTGTGCCGGGCAGTGGCGGATCAAGGGAAGCCGTTGATTGCGATGAATCTGGGGAAGACTCGGGCGGACGACATTCTGGACCTGAAGATTGAAGGCTCGTGCGAACAGCTTTTGCCGCTGTTGGCCCAGCGCCTGAACAGTTAACAACTGAAGAAACCTAATCCCCTTGTGGGAGCGAGCCTGCTCGCGAATGCGGATACACATTCACCATCGATGTCGACTGATCCACCGCCTTCGCGAGCAGGCTCGCTCCCACATTAGATTTGTGTGGGTTATCAGGCCGGTGATCAGTGCGTGGCGATGGGTTGGCCGAGTTCTTCCTTGAGGATATCGAACAACGCCTGCGCCGCCGCCGACAGTTCACCGCCAGGCTGGGTCAAGACGCCGATGGCCCGCTCCACCACCGGATCGCGCAGGGTGATGCACCGCGCACCGAGCTCTTGCATCTGCCCCGCGCACAGCGCCGGCACCGCGCTCACACCCAACCCGCTGGCAACCATCCGCCCGACCGTCGCCAATTGATGACTTTCAAACTCCACCGGCAATTTCATCCCCCGCGCCTGTAGGTGTTCCTCCAGCATCACCCGTACCGTCGACGGTCGCTGCAAGGTGATGAACGGCTCCTTGAGCAGCATCTGCCAATCGATATCATCATGCTCGGTCAGCGGTGAATCCTTCGGCACAATGGCCACGAACCGGTCCATGTACAGCGGCGTAAACGCCAACGACGAACTCTGCGTCGGCTCAAACGCCACGCCCAGCTCAACCTGGCGGTCGCGGACCATTTCCAGCACCTGCTCGTTGATCACGTCATTCACCGTGACGTTGACCTTGGGATAGCGCGCACGGAAGGTCTTGAGGATCGGCGGCAGCAGGTTGCCGGCAAACGACGGCATCGCCGCCAGCGTCACGCGACCGCGCTGCAGGGTGAAGCGCTGGCGCAGTTCGTCCTCGGCATTGTCCCAATCGGCGATCAACCGACGGGCCAGCGGCACCAGCGATTCGCCCTCGGCGGTCAGCGCCACGTTGCGCGTGTTGCGGGTGAACAAGCGCCCGCCCAGGCCCTCCTCCAGCGCCTTGATGGTCAGGCTCAATGCCGATTGCGACAGATGCAGGCGTTCGCAGGCCACGGCAAAACTCAGGCTCTGGGCCACTGCCAGGAAGGCGCGGATCTGCTTGACTGTCATGGCCGGTGGCTCCAACGTAATACGGGTGATCGATTGGTGAGTTTTATCTATCAATCCACCTTAAAAATCAACTTAACAAATGAATACAACAGCGAGACACTCCCTCCCATTCGGCTAGCCAGCCGCCCACAAAGAATAAAAGAGGTGCATATGGCAGGTTTCGACAAGCGCGTGAGTTCCTACGAGGAAGCTCTGGCAGGTCTGGAAGACGGCATGACCGTGATCGCTGGTGGCTTCGGCCTGTGCGGGATCCCGGAAAACCTGATCAACGAGATCAAACGCAAAGGCACCCGCGACCTGACCGTGGTTTCCAACAACTGCGGCGTCGACGGTTTCGGCCTCGGTGTGCTGCTGACCGACCGCCAGATCAGCAAAGTGGTGGCCTCCTATGTCGGCGAAAACAAGCTGTTTGAAGAACAACTGCTCAAGGGCGAAATCGAAGTCGTCCTGACCCCGCAAGGCACCCTCGCTGAAAAAATGCGCGCTGGCGGCGCCGGCATCCCGGCATTCTTCACCGCGACTGGCGTTGGCACTCCGGTCGCCGACGGCAAGGAAGTCCGCGAATTCCATGGCCGCAAGTACCTGATGGAAGAATCCATTACCGGTGACTTCGCCATCGTCAAAGGCTGGAAAGCCGACCATTTCGGTAACGTGATCTATCGCCACACCGCCCAGAATTTCAACCCGCTGGCCGCCACCGCCGGCAAGATCACCGTGGTCGAAGTCGAAGAAATCGTCGAACCCGGCGAGCTGGACCCGGCGCAGATCCATACCCCTGGCATCTACGTCGACCGGATCATCTGCGGCACGTTCGAGAAGCGCATCGAACAGCGCACCATCCGTAAGTGATCCCCTGCCCCCGGACCGAATGAAGGAATAACAACAATGGCACTTTCCCGCGAACAAATGGCTCAACGCGTCGCCCGCGAAATGCAGGACGGCTTCTACGTCAACCTGGGCATCGGCATCCCGACCCTGGTCGCCAACTACATCCCTGAAGGCATGGAAGTCATGCTGCAGTCGGAAAACGGCCTGCTGGGCATGGGTCCTTTTCCTACCGAAGAAACCATTGATGCCGACATGATCAACGCCGGCAAACAAACGGTGACCGCACGCACCGGCGCATCGATTTTCTCCTCAGCCGAGTCCTTCGCGATGATCCGCGGCGGCCACGTCGACCTGACCGTGCTGGGCGCCTTTGAAGTTGACGTGCAAGGCAACATCGCCTCGTGGATGATTCCCGGCAAACTGGTCAAGGGCATGGGCGGCGCGATGGACCTGGTGGCTGGCGCAGACAACATCATCGTTATCATGACCCACGCGTCCAAGGACGGTGAGTCCAAGTTGCTGGGCCAATGCAGCCTGCCGCTGACCGGCGCCGGTTGCATCAAGCGCGTATTGACCGATCTGGCTTACCTGGAAATCGAAAACGGCGCGTTCATTCTCAAGGAACGTGCACCGGGCGTCAGCGTCGAGGAAATCGTCGCCAAGACTGCGGGTAAACTGATTGTTCCCGATCACGTTCCAGAAATGCAGTTCGCTGACCAGTGAGGAATCCTTCCATGCAAGACGTCGTCATTGTCGCCGCCACCCGCACTGCCATTGGCAGTTTCCAGGGCTCTCTGGCCGGCGTTTCCGCGGTTGACCTCGGCGCGGCGGTGATCCGTCAGCTGCTGGCGCAAACCGGGCTGAACCCGGCCGAGGTCGATGAAGTGATCATGGGCCAGGTCCTGACCGCCGGTGCCGGGCAAAACCCTGCGCGCCAGTCCGCGATCAAGGCCGGCCTGCCGTTCACCGTGCCGGCCATGACCCTGAACAAGGTCTGCGGTTCGGGCCTCAAGGCCCTGCACCTGGCCACCCAGGCCATTCGCTGCGGTGATGCCGACGTGATCATTGCCGGCGGCCAGGAAAACATGAGCCTGTCCAACTACGTGATGCCGGGTGCTCGCACCGGTTTGCGCATGGGCCACGCGCAAATCGTCGACACCATGATCAGCGACGGCCTGTGGGATGCGTTCAACGATTACCACATGGGCATCACCGCCGAGAACCTCGCCGAGAAGTACAGCCTGACCCGCGAGCAACAGGACGCCTTCGCGGCGGCCTCCCAGCAAAAAGCCACGGCGGCCATCGAAGCCGGGCGTTTTGTCGATGAGATCACGCCGATCCTGATTCCTCAGCGCAAGGGCGATCCGCTGTCCTTCGCCACCGATGAACAACCGCGCGCCGGCACCACCGCTGAAGCGCTGGGCAAGCTGAAACCGGCGTTCAAGAAGGACGGTTCGGTGACCGCAGGCAACGCGTCATCGCTGAACGACGGCGCCGCTGCCGTGATCCTGATGAGCGCCGACAAAGCCAAGGCCCTCGGCCTGCCAGTGCTGGCGACTATCGCTGCTTACGCCAACGCCGGCGTAGACCCGGCGATCATGGGCATCGGCCCGGTGTCGGCCACGCGCCGTTGCCTGAGCAAGGCCGGTTGGTCCATTGATCAACTCGACCTGATCGAAGCCAACGAAGCCTTCGCCGCGCAATCACTGGCGGTGGCCAAGGACCTGGAATGGGACTTGAACAAGGTCAACGTCAACGGCGGCGCCATCGCCCTGGGTCACCCGATCGGTGCATCGGGCTGCCGCGTGCTCGTGACCTTGCTGCATGAAATGATCAAGCGCGACGCCAAGAAAGGCCTCGCCACCCTGTGTATCGGCGGTGGTCAGGGCGTGGCATTGGCGATCGAACGAGCGTAAAGCGTTCATCAGACTGCGCGGGGACCCACGAAGATCCGCTGCAGCCTGGCAACACCCCCGGTGCTTCTGTGGCGAGGGGGCTTGCCCCCGTTGGGTTGCGCAGCAACCCCCAAAATGTCGGTATTGGTCGAAAATTTTGGGGGAGCGCTTCGCACTCCAACGGGGGCAAGCCCCCTCACCACAAAAAAACACTCTGGCCACAGCTAGTCAGTGCCTACATGAACTGACTGGCATCAGATGCACCGGGTTCTATTACCTGCCGTCAGGCAAATTTCACCAGATTCAGCGTCGGCAGCGGGCCACCCGGAAACTGCGTCAATCGTGCGCCAACACTCAATCCCCCCAGATCGATCCCGAAGAATCCCAACTGATCGATCAGCGCCGCCACTTGGGCTTTCGCCTGAGTGTCATCCCCCGAGAAAAACAGCACTCTACGACCGCCCTCCGCCGCCGGGTCGCTCTCCAGCAGACGCGCCTGAAGGTGATTGAACGCCTTGACCAACCGCGCACCGGGCACCCATTCAGCGAACACTTCGCTGGACATCCGGCCGTTCAGATCTACTGCCTTGAACAACGGCGCTTCAATCGAGTTGTTCGCATCAATGACAATCCGCCCGCCGAAATCCGGCAGACCACCCAACGCTGCCGGCAATTTCGACCAATTCACCGCGACCAGCACAATTGCCTGCGCGGCCGCTTCTTCACGGGTGCCGGCACGCGCCGTCGGCCCGAGTTCTTCTACCAGCGAAGTCAAGGTGTGTGGTCCACGGCTGTTGGCGATAACCAGTTCAATGCCTTGACGCGAAAGGGCTCTGGCAAAGGCTGCGCCGATCGCACCGGCGCCGATGATTCCAATAGTGTTCATGAATATTCACTCCGAAGGGTTGTCGTTGGAGTGAATACTGCGCTTGCCATTAGCATTTGATTAGACGGTAATGCCTTGAATGATTTTCAAGCTTTGCTATCAGGTAAACGCCATGGAAACCCTCGCCAACCTTGAGTCCTTTGTGCGTAGCGCGGAAACCCGCAGCTTTTCCGCAGCGGCGCGTTTGTTGGCCCTGACACCCGCCGCTGTCAGCCGAAACGTCGCGATGCTTGAACGAAACCTCGGAGTACGGCTGCTCCAGCGCTCGACCCGCAAGCTCTCGCTGACCGAGGCCGGCGAGGGGTTTCTGGCGAGCATCGGCGGCAATCTGGAGGCGTTGCAGGCGGCGATCAACGCGGTATCCAGTGATCGAGGCGAGCCCGCTGGCGTGCTCAAAGTCAGTCTCGCGCCGACCTTTGGTATCGGTCATATCCTGCCGCTGCTGCCGGCCTTCCTTGAACGTTATCCATTGATCAAACCGGAATGGCACTTCGAAAACCGTCCCGTGGATTTGATTGCCGAAGGCTACGACGTGGCCATCGGCGGCGGCTTCGAACTAACGCCAGGCATGGTATCGCGCACACTGGCAGCGGCAGATGTGGTGGCGGTGGCTTCTCCCGCGTATCTGGCGGGACGAGCGTTTCCGGATGATCCGACGCAGTTGTCCCGATTCAACGGCATCGTGATGCGCGGCAGCCGCACCGGGCGGATCAGGCAGTGGATCATGCAGGATCGCGCGGGTCATGAAGCACCGGCCAGTCTGAGCGAAACCATCGTGCTCAATGACCCGGCGGCCATGCGCGAAGCGGCGTTGCTCGGTTTGGGTGTGACGCTGTTGGTGTTGCCGGACGTGAGTACCTACCTCCAGCGTGGCGAATTGGTGCGTTTACTGCCGGACTGGCATGCTGATGCCGGGCCGATTTCGCTGTACTACCCGAGCCGGACGCTGATGCCAGCCAAGACCCGGGTGTTTATTGATTTTGTGGTTGAGGCGTTCCAGCGATAGACCGTGTCATCGTTCTTCGCGAGCAGGCTCGCTCCCACAGTTGATCTTCGGTGAGCACAAAATCCCTGTGGGAGCGAGCCTGCTCGCGATGAGGCCAGCCCGGTCACCCCAGAAACTGGAAGATCAACCAAGAATTCGCCCCACTGATCACCACAAACAATCCCCACGCCAGCACCCGAGTCGGCCAGCGATTGACGAACGTCCCCATCAACTGGCGATCGTTGGTCATGCGAATCAACGGGTACAACGCAAACGGCAACTGCAAGCTCAACACCACCTGACTCAACACCAGCAACTTGCCAATCGCACTGTCGCCCATCAGCCAGACCCCGATGAACGCCGGAATCAGCGCCAGCCCGCGGGTGATCAAGAGCCGTTGCCAGCATGGAATCCGCAGGTTCAGGAACCCCTCCATGATCACCTGCCCGGCGATGGTCCCGGTAAAGGTCGAACTCTGCCCCGACGCCAGCAACGCCACGCCGAACAACACGCTGGCCAACGCCCCGCCCACCAGCGGATCCAGCAAGTGATAGGCATCCTGGATATCCACCACATCGGTATGCCCGGTCTTGTGGAACGCAGCCGCCGCGAGAATCAGGATCGCCGCGTTCACCAACAGCGCCAACGCCAGCGAGCCGATGGTGTCGATGCGCGCCAGGTTCACCGCGTCCTGCTTGCTGGCCAGGTCCTTGCCGATCATTCGGGTCTGCACGATCGAGGTGTGCAGGTACAGGTTATGCGGCATCACTGTGGCGCCGAGAATGCCGATGGCCAGATACAGCGGTGCGGCGTCGCCAATCGCCGAAAGTGACGGTGTAAAGCCGCGCGCCACGTCCGGCCAGTAAGGTTTGATCAGCAGCAACTCGACGAAAAAACACACGCCGATGGTGCTCACCAGCACCAGCATGATCGCTTCAAGACGACGGAAACCACGGTTTTGCAGGGCCAGCACCAGCAGCGTATCGAATGCGGTCAAGGCGATGCCGAACGTCAGCGAACACCCGAGCAACAGATGGAATGCCAAGGCACAACCGAGCACTTCGGCGAGGTCGGTGGCGATGATCGAGATTTCCGCCAGTACCCACTGCGTGCGTGCCGTGCGCGTGCTGTAGCGCTCGCGGGACAACTGCGCCAGGTCGCGCCCGGTGGCGATGCCCAGCCGCGAACACAAGCACTGCACCACCATCCCCGCCAGACTCGCCAGCAACACCACAAACAACAGGCTGTAACCAAAGCGCGAACCGGCCTCGATGGCGGTCGCCCAGTTGCCCGGGTCCATGTAGCCGATGGACACCAGTAAACCCGGCCCGGCAAAGCTCAGCACCCGTTTAAAGAATGAAGCGCGCGGATCAACGGGAACGGTGCCGGCCACTTCTGGCGGGCAGAACGGCGCAGTGGCGACTTTGGGTAAACTGAATTTCACGCACACATCCAGAAACAGGTGAGAGGAGGCAGCTTAGACGTTTCACCCGGCACACCCAAGGGCCAGCAGCTTTGTATACAAAATCCGCCAATCCATAGAGCAATTCAGCGCGCACGATGCTAACGTTGCCGCCTCTCTCAGGAAGGAGACGCGTTCGTGCTGATGCTCAAACTGCTGGTGATTCCAGGATTTCTGTTGCTGATTTCCCTGGCCGGTAAACGCTGGGGGCCGAGCGTGGCCGGTTGGCTGTCCGGGTTGCCGGTGGTGGTCGGGCCGATTCTGTTCTTCCTCGCCATCGAGCAAGGCGAAGTGTTTGCCGCCCAATCGGCGACGGCCGCGTTGTCGGCGATGTTCGCGATGATTGCCTTCTGCGTGACCTATGCCCAGGTTGCCCAGCGCGCCGGTTGGCCGTTGGCGCTGCTGGTGTCGCTGTCCGTCTGGGCCTTGGCAGCCGTCATTCTGTCGCTGATTCCACCGTCCCTGGTGTTTTCGGTCATCGCCGCGGCGACTGCGCTGCTCGCCGCGCCCTACCTGTTTCCCAAAGTGCAGCCGCTGGTGTCCGGCCCGGCGCCGAAGTCCGATAAATTGCTGCTGCGCATGATGGCCGGCGCTCTGCTCACCCTGGCGGTCACGCTACTGGCGAGCACCGTCGGCGAACGCTGGAGCGGCTTGCTCGCGGTGTTCCCGGTGTTGGGCAGCGTGATGGCGGTGTTCTCCCAGCAAACTCGCGGCCCGGCGTTTACCGCCGCGTTGCTGCGCGCCACGGCTACAGGCATGTATTCGTTCGCGGCGTTTTGCCTGGTATTGGCCTTGGCATTGCCGTACATCGGGCTGAGCGCGTTTGCCCTCGGCGTCGCGGTGTCCGTGGCGATGCTCGGGGTCACCCGGCAATTGCTGGCACGCCCGGTCAAGCCGACGACCGAGTCTGGACGATCCGCGATCAACCGCTAAGCTCCTTCACAGCTGCGGGCCAGGATGTCGCCCGCTCACCGCGCTGAAGGACCAGACATGAATGACGCCACGCTCCCTGTGCGCTCTGCCCGCTCAGCCACCGCCGTGGGCGTTGTCGCCATATTCCTCTGGTCCTGCCTCGCGCTGCTGACCACCCTCACCCAAGGTATTCCGCCCTTTGAGCTGATGACGCTCGGTTTCGGCGTGGCCTTCGCGGCGAGCGTGGTGATTCTGGGGCGACGCGGCATCGCCGGCTTCAGCAGCTGGCGACAACCCTGGGCCGTGTGGGCGACCGGGTTCAGCGGGATATTCGTCTATCACGCGCTGTATTTTTTCGCCCTCAAAGCCGCCCCGGCAGCCGAGGCCAGCCTGATCAACTACCTCTGGCCACTGTTGCTGGTGTTGTTGTCGGCGTTCTCGGCCGGGGAAAAGCTGCACAAGCGACAGATGCTCGGCGCGCTGCTGGGGCTCGCCGGCACAGCGTTCATCATGCAGCAACACGCACCGGCGGCGGGTGCGGCGATGCCAGTGGCCGGATATCTCGCAGCGTTTGGCTGTGCGCTGATCTGGGCGGTTTATTCAGTGTTCAATCGACGTTTCAGCGAAGTGCCCAGCAACACCATCGGCGGTGTCTGCGGGCTGGTGGCCATCGGCGGGCTGATCTGCCATCTGCTGTTTGAAACCACGGTCTGGCCGGATGCCGGTCAATGGGCCGCCATCCTCTGCCTGGGCCTGGGACCGGTGGGCCTGGCGTTTTTGGCCTGGGACCACGCCACCAAGCACGGCAGTCTGGCGACGTTGGGGGCGCTGTCCTATCTGGCGCCGCTGATTTCCACGCTGCTGTTGATCACCGTGGGCGACAGTCAGGCCGGTCCGATCCTTATCGTGCCCGCGCTGTTGATCATCGGTGGCGCGGTGATTGCCACCACGCGAACCTCCGAGAAGGCCATCGCAACACGTTCGATAACGTCGAACGAGTAAAGCAATAACCTCGCACGTCAATCGAACGGGTTTCCCGCAACATCAACCTCAGTTCCAACCCACCCGACTGAGGCCTACACCATGAAATTCTTTTTCCACCCTTCGCCAAACCCGATGAAAGTTGCCCTGCTGCTTGAAGAGCTGCAAACGCCTTACGAGTTGATTGGCGTCGACACCTTCAAGGGCGAGCAACACCTGCCAGCCTTTTTGGCGATCAACCCGAATGCCAAGGTTCCAGCACTCGTCGACGGTGATGCCACCGTGTTCGACTCCCAGGCGATCCTGCTGCACCTGGCGCAAAAACATCAGCGTTTCCTGCCGACCACCGCTGCCGGTAATGCCGAACTGCTGTCGTGGCTGATGTTCATCGCCACCGGCCTGTCGCCGTTCTCGGGCCAAGCCGTGCACTTCCTGCACCACGCGCCGGAAGACCTGGCTTACGCGAAAAACCGTTACCTGAAAGAAGTGGAACGTCACTACCGCGTACTCGACCAGCGTCTGGCCGACCATCAATATCTGGCCGGCGACACCTACAGCATCGCCGACATGGCACTCTGGGGCTGGGCCAACTACGCGCCGTACATCCTCGGTGAGAACGGCCTGGCGGCGTACCCGAACGTCAAGCGCCTGTTCGACGAAATCAGCGCCCGCCCGGCCGCACAACGTGCCCACGGCTTGAAAGAGAAACTGGTGCTCAAGGCCGAGTTCGACGAAGAAACCCGTCGCAACCTGTTCCCGCAAAACCAGGCCTGACGGTCAAATCCAACTCCAAACCACAGCCATGCTGGAATGCTTCACAACGTCCATGGGATGATCGCCCTCAAAGCGCGATCATCCCTGGAGTTTTTTGCATGTCACTGTTGAGTAAAAAAGCCGTTGTCCTGTTGCTGACGGCGGTTGCCAGTCTGGGCGCGTTGAATGCACAGGCCGCCAAGGCCACGGCCACCGCGCCTTCGTCCTCGCAGAAAGTCTCGATGCTGGGCGGCAAGTTCACCTTCTCCCTGCCCAAGGGCTTTACCGCCAACACGCTGCCGGCCAGCCCGTCGGGCGCCAGCGGCACCATGTACACCAACGAGACCACCAAGACCGTGGTGATCGCCGCGGAAAACAACCTGCCGGCCGACGTTACCGTCAAAGACAACGACGGCGCGTTTCTCGACGGTACGGCCGCCGATTTCGAAGCCGCACAACGCAAGGCCCTGCCGGATTTCAACAAACTCAGCGAAAAAAGCCTGACGCAGAAAGCGTCAGGCCTGGGGCTGCGTCAAGTGGACAGCACCGCCACCCAGGGTGGCGGCATGACCCTCAACACCACGCTGATGGCGGCGTCGGGTAATCGCATGGCGGTGGTTCAGGTGATTTCCCGTCCGGGAGACATGGCTGCCCACGAAACGCTGATCAAACAAATCGTCAGCGGCAAGTAAGCCTCAAGGGTTGAGGTGCTGCAGCCAGGCGTTCAAATCGACAATCTCGGCCTCACTGATGTTGTGGCCGAGTCCTTCGTAGCCATGAAACTCAGGCTTGAGGGACAGGCTCTTCAACAGGGTGTCAGCATCTGTACCGTCCTTGTACGGCAGGCGGTTGTCCTCTTTGCCATGACCGATGAAGATCGCCAGCTTCTGGCGACTTTCATCCGGTTTGAGCGCGGATTTGAGCACCGGTAGAATCCGCCCGCTCAACGCCGCAATCCCGCCGACCGCCTCGGGGTGACGCAACGCCACTTCGTAAGACATGATCGCGCCCTGGCTAAACCCCACCAGGAACACCTTGTCCGGTTCGGTGTGATATTTCTTCGCCGCTTGGGCGATGAAATCCAGCAGCACCTGGCCGCTGGTCTTCAAGTCGCCAGTCTTGCCGTTATAGGCGCCCTCGCCCTTCTTGGTAAACCACTGGTAGCTGCCCTCTTCCAGGGTCATCGGCGCCCGCACCGACAGGTAGGTGTAAGTCTCGGGCAGATCATCCTTGATACCGAACAGGTCCTGCTCGTTGCTGCCGTAACCGTGGAGAAAAATCACCAGTGGCTGGTGTTGCGACTCAGGGTTGGCTTGTTCCAGGTACTTGAGGGGCAGATCGGTTTGCAGCGGGGTTTGAGCGTGGACCGCGGCGGATGCCAGCAGCGTCAGCATGGCGAGAAATTTCAACATTGGCCTTCCTTTACAGAAACAGGATTCGGGGGTGAGCCTAGCACTGTGGAACCTGCCGGGGGATTTTGGGTGTTGCTGATGCCGCCTTCGCGAGCAGGCTCGCTCCCACAGTAGAAATGCATTCCTTTGTGGGAGCGAGCCTGCTCGCGAAGAGGTCCTTGATGACAGTGAAGAGCCTCAGTCGTTGATCAACTTCCCAACCCGAATCGGCTCACGCCCCGCCACTTTCGCCTGCCACGTCCCCGGCTGCGTATACCGCCCGCGATCAATCGCAAACAACACGCCGCTGGTCCCGGCGCGCACGGTGGTCGCCCGGTCATTCAACGGGTCGACCACTTCAAACAGTGCATCGCCACGCTCCACCCACTCACCGGCATCGCGCAGGAAACTCACCACCCCGTGATGCGGCGCGAACAGGTACTCGGTGCCTTCGAACGGCATGCCTTCACAACATTCGCCCGGCGCCGCCGGCCAGGTGCCGTTGATAAAACCCTGTTCGGCCAGGAAGCCGAGGATGGCCTCGCAGTTGGCCTGCGCCTGATCCACCCGCGTGTCGCCCATGCTCCCCAACTCCAGCGTCGTCGCCAGGTTGGCCGGGGGAATAGCCGCCTCGGGAAATGCCCGCGCCAGACGCAACCACGGCGAAGAACAGGACTCATCGAACGAGCTGCCGCCGGAGTCTTCACACAACAACGCGACGCCCGCCTTCAGCCGCGCCGCCAGGGATTGCCACTGCGGCCAGTGCTGCGGCAAGGCATAAATATGAATCGCCGCGTCGAAATCGCAATGCAGATCGAGGGTGATGTCGGCATCGCACGCATGGCGCAACAGCAAACGGTGCATGGCTTCCAGTTGCGAGGCCGGTGCCGGCAAGCCATCGAGCACCTGGCCCATGGTCTGGCGAATCAGCGCGATGTTGGCCTGTGCATCGTCGCCCAATTGGTCCCCGATCAACGCGGCCACTGGTGCGCTGAGCTCGACAAACGAGCGGTTGAAATTCTTGCCGCTGCCCAATTCGAAGCGGCCCATGTGGCTGCCCTGCAGGTGCTGATCGAGGCCGATCGGGTTGGCCACCGGCACCAGTTCAATCACGCCTTGCAGTTGACCTTGGGTTTCGAGTTCGGCCAGGCGTTTCTTCAACTCCCACGCGGTGCGCATGCCCGGCAGTTCGTCCGCATGCAGGCTGGCCTGGATGTAGACCTTGCGCGTGCCCGCGCCGTAGCGAAATACGCTGAGGGTACGTTCGGTGCCCAGGTGGCTCCAGGGCAGTGAATGGTCGATGCGTTGCATGGATAAACTCCTGAAATCTGAACGGTGAAATATCTCCCACAGGGTTCTCTGTTGCTAGGGAATGCACAAAAAAAATGGCAACCGCGTCAACGGTTGCCACTTTTTTGAACGGCGTGATTACTCGCCGTAAACGTCAAACTTGAAGTACTTGTCCTGCACTTGCTTGTACTTGCCGTTGGCGCGGATCTCTGTGATCGCCGCGTTGAACTGCTCGGCCAGGGCGGTATCGCCTTTGCGCACGGCAATGCCGGCGCCGCCACCGAAGTACTTCGGATCGTTGTATTCAGGGCCAACGAAGGCGAACCCTTTACCTTCTTTGGTTTTCAAGAAGCCGTCGTCGAGGTTGACCGAGTCGGCCAGCAGCGCGTCAACGCGACCGGCGACCATGTCCAGGTTGGCTTCCTGCTGGGAACCGTAGCGAACCAGTTCGATTCCGGCCGGCACCAGCACTTCAGTGGCGAAGCGGTCGTGGGTACTGGCGCGCAGCACACCGACTTTCTTGCCTTTGAGATCGGTCAGCGGGTCCTTGACGTCGGTGCCTTCCTTCATCACGAAGCGCGCCGGCGTGTGGTAGTACTTGATGGTGAAATCGACGTTCTTCTTGCGGTCGTCAGTGATGGTCATGGACGACAGGATCGCGTCGATTTTCTTCACTTTCAGTGCCGGGATCAGACCGTCGAATTCCTGCTCGACCCACGTGCATTTGACTTTCATCTGCTCGCACAGCGCATCGCCGATGTCCACGTCGAAACCGGTCAGTTTGCCGTCGGGGGTTTTCATCGAGAATGGCGGGTAACCGGCTTCAATACCGATGCGGATCGGCTTGGCGTCTTCGGCCACAGCGGTCAGGGACAACATCGACAGTGCCAGGGCACCGAACATCACTAGCTTTTTCATTTATAACTCCCGTGTGCGGAGGCTTTTATTGGCAGCTTACGATTGGCTTTCGGCCGGTGAAAACCGAAGTGGCCGGCAGTCTAGAGTGGCTTCAAATGGGCAAATTGTGTTTAAGCGACAAATACTTACAGAAAAGTGGCTCACGTGATGGAGTCTCTTGAAGTGTGCGCCACGGCGGTGCACAGACTGTAGGACAAGTCCTTTTATCAGGCAAAACCTACACACAAATACGACAGGGAATCCTGATGCCAACATTGAACCTGATCCAGCACCACCCCGCCGAAGGGCCGGGTGCGATTGCTGACTGGGCCACGTCCCGAGGCCTGACGATAAACGTTTTTCGCGCCGACCTCGGCCAATTGCCGCCCGTGAGCGCGACACCGGTGATTGTGTTGGGTGGGCCTTATGAATCCAACGCCGGACCGGCCTGGCTGGAAGCCGAACGGCAGTGGCTTGCGGGCAGTCTGGATCAGGGCGCTCCGGTTTTTGCGATTTGCCTCGGGGCGCAGTTGCTGGCGTTGAGTCTGGGCGGACAGGTGCGGCGGATGGCTCAAACCGAAACCGGCTGGACTGAGGTGACGTTCGCCGATGGCCAGCGGTTGAAGGTGCTGGAGTGGCACGAAGACGCGATCGACCTGCCGCCGGGAGCGCAACTGCTCGCCAGCAGTGTGCAATGCGCACAGCAGATGTATCAGGTGGGGTCGACGCGGGTGGGGTTACAGTTCCATCCGGAGTGGAATGCCGAGTCGGTGGCGATGCTCAATGAGCACTTTGGTGAGGAATCGCCGTTGCCTCGGGGTGAACAGGACAGCCCCGCCTACACCGCCGTTTATGACTGGTTGCAGGCGACGCTGGATGGGTGGTGGGCGGCGTCCTCAACCCTTCGCTGAACGTCAGGATTCAAAGTGGTTCGAGGGGCTTTTTGTGGCGAGGGAGCTTGCTCCCGCTGGGGTGCGAAGCGGCCCCAAAACCGGTAACCGCAGTGCATCAGGCATACCGCGTTCTTTTTGATTACGACTGCTTCGCAGCCGAGCGGGAGCAAGCTCCCTCGCCACAGGTGTTCGGTGTTATTCCAATTTCAGCATTCGCAGCCAATGACGGCGCTCGCCGGACGCTGCACCACCACACTCAACTCAAACCCTTCATCCAGCCACCCCGTCACCCCGCCGATCATTTCCTTGACCGGGTAACCCAGCGCCGCGAGTTTCACGGCGGCCTTGTTGGCGCCATTGCAATGCGGGCCCGCGCAATACACCACGAATAAACTGCTTTTCGGGTAAGCCGCCAGGCCTTCAGCAGTCAGCAATCGCCCCGCAATGTTGATCGCGCCCGGCACATGGCCGCGCTCGAACGCCAGCGGACCACGCACGTCCACCAGCACAAAATCCACCTCGCCGGCCTGTTGGCTGCCGTGGACGTCGGAACAATCGGTCTCGAAGGTCAGACGGTTACTGAAATGCATCAGGGCAATGGCCGAAGGGGCGGCGGGAATTTCGCGAACCAGGCTGGTCATGGGCTGTACTCCGTAGTGTGTGGGTGTGAGAAGACTTTATCCGCCCGCCACTTGCCGCTACAGTGGCGCACAAGACACTCACCGGGAACTTTCCGCCAAATGCAGCCTAACCCTGGATTGGTCGCGATTCTGGCCTACGACGGCCTCTGTACTTTCGAATTCGGCATCGCCGTGGAGATCTTCGGCCTTGCGCGGCCGGAGTTCGACTTCCCGTGGTACGAACACCGGATTGTCGCCGTTGACCAGGGCCCGATGCGCGCCATGGGCGGCATTCAGGTGCTGGCCGATGGCGGCATGGAGCTGCTCGAAGACGCCCGGACCATCATTATTCCTGGCTGGCGCGACCGTAATGCGCCGGTGCCCGAACACCTGCTCGACGCCTTGCGCAAAGCCCATGCCCGAGGCGCACGATTGCTGTCGATTTGCTCCGGGGTGTTTGTGCTGGCGGCGACCGGTTTGCTCGACGGTCACAGCGCTACCACCCATTGGCGCTACACCAGTGAGCTGGCTGAACGTTTTCCGCACATTCTGGTGGACCCGCAGGTGTTGTATGTCGACTCCGGGCAATTGATTACCTCGGCCGGCAGCGCGGCGGGCATCGATGCCTGCCTGCACCTGGTGGCGCGGGATTTCGGCACGCAGGTGGCGAACTCGGTGGCGCGACGGCTGGTGATGTCGCCGCAACGCACCGGCGGCCAGGCGCAGTTTATTCCAACGCCGGTCAGCCCGACGCCACGCAGTGACGTGTCACGCGTCATGCAATGGGCGCGGGAGCGCTTGCACCAACCGCTGGAGGTTCGTGAACTGGCGAGTGAAGCGGCGATGAGTGAACGGACGTTTTTGCGCCGGTTTACCGAAGCCACCGGGATGCCGCCCAAAGCGTGGTTGCAGCATGAGCGATTGGCCCGGGCCCGAGAGTTGCTGGAGAGCACCGGGTACAACACCGATCAGATTGCCGAGCAGTGCGGGTATCGCTCGGTGGAGAGTTTTCGGGTGGCATTTCGGGGAGTGGTGGGTGTGCCGCCGTCGGTGTATCGGGAGCGGTTTGGGCGTGGGGTCATCGCTACTTTTTGAGCAGTATTTGAAGGCCCCTTCGCGAGCAGGCTCGCTCCCACACTGGATCTACGGTGCACCACCATCCACTGTGGGAGCGAGCCTGCTCGCGAAGGCATCAGCCCAAACACCACTGATCTCAACGCTTACGCAGCAAGTAGGTATCCATAATCCACCCATTCGCCAGCCGAGCAGCCTTGCGCACCCGCTCAATCTCATCCGCCACCTCTTGAAGCTTGCCGCTGATCAAAATCTCATCCGGCGTCCCCAAGTACGCCCCCCAGTAAATCTCGGTATCCGGATCGGCCACCTGACGGTAGGCATCCTGCGCATCCAGCATCACCACCACACTGTCCGCCTCACTCACCTGCCCCGCCGCCAACCGGCGCCCGGTGGTAATTTCAATCGAGCGACCAATGCGATTGAGCGGCACTTTATGGCGCGCCGCCAATGCCTGGACGCTGGTGATGCCGGGGATCACCTCAAACTCGAACACACAGCGACCCGTCGCCAGGATCGCCTGCAAAATGCGGATCGTGCTGTCGTACAACGCCGGGTCACCCCACACCAGGAAACCGGCGCACTGCTCGTCAGTCATTTCCTCGTTGATCAGCCGTTCGAAGGTCAATTGCTTGGCAAGATTGAGGTCTTCGACACTTGTCGTGTAGTCCACTTCACCGCGCTCACGCTCAGGGCTGTGGGCCTCGACGAAGCGATAGTCGTGATCGGTGATGTAGCGTTCGCAGATGTCGCGGCGCAGGTCGATCAGCGAGTCTTTGTCCTGGCCCTTGTCCATCAGAAAAAAAATATCAACGAGATTCAGCGCCTTCACGGCCTGCATCGTGATGTAGTCGGGATTGCCGGCCCCGATGCCGATGACCAACAGTTTTCTCATCACAGCACTCCTTGCGCATCAGTGCCGAGCAAGCGCAGGCGCCAGCGGCCGGTGAACCGCAACTCAATGGCTGACAACGGTTCAACGTCGATCTGGTTGAACGCCGCACCTTGTAATACGTGGGTCAGCGCAGCGCGTATGACAAACGGATGGGTGATCGCAACGACGTGCCCCGGTGTTGCCTCGAGGGTGTGCAGCCACTGCGCCACGCGCTGCCCCAGTTGCGCCACTGACTCACCGCCATGCGGGGCCGAGGTCGGGTCATCGAGCCAGGCCTGGAGCGCCTCGGGTTCTGACGTTTGCAGGTCATCAATGCGCACGCCCTGCCATTGTCCGAAGTCGCAATCGCTCAATGCGGCGACCACTTCAACCTCATCGCCAAACAATGTGGCCGTTTGCCGGGTGCGCAATTCCGGACCGCAGAGCAAACGCGGCGTCCCTTTGAACACGTGACGACGCGAACCCTTCGCCGATTGCCAATCCATTTCCAACAGTTCGTTCGTAGGAAAACGCGCCAATTTCTGTGCGACGGTTCGCGCGTGACAGATCAAGGTCAAACGGGTTGCTTGCACGGATGAACACCCTGTCGATGAAACGGATAACGGCGACGCGCCGACGGTATGTGCCTGATTGTGCCGCAAGAAGCCCGGTTCAGGGCGTTTCGTTTCAACCAGCCCACACCGCTTGCCCGCCTGATGAGGCAGTGTAATTCGGCAATCTCCGACATGGATTCTGGCGATTGCCTACAAGCGCTGTCGAATTCCATGTAGCTCCTTTAGCACGCGGTTTACGCCCTGTTTTCGGGCTCAAAAAAGGCGTGGAAAAATTCACTAGACTTGTAGGCTCGGCTACATAAATACTGCTTTCGCAATTTGAAATGAAACCGACACCGCCATCCAGCAGGAGCCCGGATGCCCACCTTCAGAGACCTGATCACCGACGCCGGCCTGGAGCTGACGTCGTCGGAACGCAAGGTCACACGCGCCTTGCTGGCCCCGTACCGGCGTAACGAGCTCGTCCCTCCCTTGCAACCACGTACCCACCTGCAACATGTCCATCTGCGCTGGCCCCGCCTGATTACGCGCCCTCCCTGCGCCATAGCCTTGGGACTGGTCTACTTCTTTTTGTTCAACAAAACCGGCCCCCGTACGGTGCTGTCCGAGCCGGGCAACGGCTGAAAATAATAAGGGCGGCGTCTGACAAAAAATCAGGCGATCGCTGCTTTAACGCGTGGAAACCGACAGTGATAGTCAGGTTCGGAACACATCGCCGAACCCTTTGATACAGGAGTACATCCATGCTGGTCTTACGCCCAGTCGAGTTAACCGACCTGCCCCAGTTGCAACAACTGGCGCGCGACAGTCTGGTGGGCGTCACGTCGTTGCCGGACGACACCGAACGCCTGCGCCTGAGGATTATCGAATCCTGCGCCTCATTCGAAAAAGACGTCGAGGCACAGGGCCCGGAAAATTACTTCTTCGTGCTGGAGGACCTGACGGTCGAGCGCCTGGTGGGGTGTTCGGAGCTTCTGGCCACCGCCGGGTTCAACGAGCCGTTCTACAGTTTGCGCAACCGTAATTTCACCAGCGCTTCCCGGGAACTGAACATCGAGCATGGCGTGCCGGCGCTGTCGTTGTGCCAGGACCTCAACGGGCACACCTTGCTGCGCGGCTTTCACATTGATAGCCCGCTGGTACGCACGGCATTTTCGGAGCTGCTGTCACGGGCACGGCTGTTGTTCATCGCCGCTCATCCACAGCGCTTTGCCGACGCGGTGATCACCGAAATCGTCGGCTACAGCAGCGATGAGGGGCAATCGCCGTTCTGGGATGCGGTGGGCAAACACTTTTTCGACCTGCCGTATACCGAGGCTGAACGGCTGTGTGGTCTGGAAACCCGGACCTTCCTCGCCGAACTGATGCCTCAGTACCCGATTTACGTGCCGATGCTGCCCCAGGCGGCACAGGACTGCATTGGCCGGATTCACCCGGATGGCCAGGAGGCGTTCGATATTCTTGAGCGCGAAGGCTTTGAAACCAACAGCTACATCGACCTGTTCGACGGTGGCCCGACCCTGTATGCGCGCACCTCGAAGGTGCTCTCCATCGCCCAAAGCCAGACAGGCACGGTGCAACTTCGCTCATCCATCGATGCACGCGGTCGCTACCTGGTGAGCAACGATGCGCTCGAAGGCTATCGCGCGATCGTCGTCGAACTGGATGTTGTCACCGGGCAACCGGTGGGGTTGAGCGCCGAGATGTGCCAGGCCCTGAACGTGACCGATGGCAGCCCGATCCGGCTGATCGCCTTGTGAGCATCACCCGGCCCCGTGCCCAACGACAGCGCCCGAACTGGCGCGAAGAAGGAGCTGCATCATGATTGTCCGCCCGGTTCGCGTCACCGACCTGCCCGCCTTGATGGATCTGGTGCAACAGGCCGGCCCCGGGTTCACCACCCTGCCGGCCAACGAGGATCGCCTGGCACACCGGGTGCGCTGGGCCCAGCGGACATTCGCCGAACAGGTCGAACGTGCAGATGCCGATTACCTGTTTGTGCTGGAAGATGACGATCAGCAAGTGGTCGGCGTCAGTGCAATGGCCGGCGCCGTGGGCCTGCGTGAACCCTGGTACAACTATCGGGTGGGGCTGACGGTCAGCGCTTCGCCGGACCTTGGGATTGCGCGGCAGATTCCGACCTTGTTCCTGAACAACGAAATGACCGGCCAATCGGAGCTGTGCTCGCTGTTCCTGCGCCACGATCAACGCCAGGGTACGAACGGCCGGTTGTTGTCGCTGGGACGGTTGCTGTTCGTTGCCGAGTTCCCGCAATTGTTCGGCGACAAGCTCATCGCCGAACTGCGTGGCAGCGCCGACGAGCACGGCTGTTCACCGTTCTGGGACAGCCTGGGCCGGCACTTTTTCAAAATGGAATTCAGCCACGCCGACCACCTGTCGGGGCTGGGCAACAAATCGTTCATTGCCGAACTGATGCCGCGCCAACCGCTCTACACCTGCCTGCTGACTGAGCAGGCCCAGGCGGTGATCGGCAAAGCTCACCCGAACACCGAACCGGCGATGAAAATCCTCAATGCCGAGGGTTTTGCCCACCAGGGCTATATCGACATCTTCGACGCCGGGCCGGTAATTGAAGCGCCGGTGGCGAAAATCCGCACCGTGCGCGATAGCCAGGCGCTGGTACTGACGATTGGTACACCCGACGAACAGGCCCCGGTGTGGCTGATCCACAACCGCCGACTGGAGAACTGCCGCATCACCGTCGCCAAGGCGCGCATGGTCGGCAACAGCCTGGTAGTCGACCGCCTCACCGCCAAACGCCTGCAACTGCAACCCGGCAACTCCGTGCGGGCGGTGCCTTTGTTGAAGCAACAGCAGCAGGCGGTGGCTGCCTGATCGCCCGACACCTGTGGCGAGCCCCCTCGCCACAGGGCACATCGTCCGGCCAGTACAAATTCGTCATCATCTTCCCCTCGTCCGCGTGATAGCCTTTTGTTCCTTCGGCGTTGACACTTTTGCTCAAGCCCTTCCATTCCAATTGCAGTGGTGGAACTCGTATGTCCAGGCTTTCCCATCAAGATTTGCGCCGTAACTTTCGCGAACTGTTCGCTTCCAACACCTGCTACCACACGGCCTCGGTCTTCGACCCGATGTCGGCCCGCATTGCCGCTGACCTGGGTTTTGAAGTGGGGATTCTGGGCGGCTCCGTCGCATCGTTGCAGGTGCTGGGCGCCCCCGACTTTGCGTTGATCACCCTCAGCGAGTTTGCCGAACAGGCCACCCGCATTGGCCGTGTGGCGCAATTACCGGTCATCGCCGACGCCGACCATGGCTACGGCAACGCGCTCAACGTGATGCGCACCATCGTCGAACTCGAACGCGCCGGCATCGCTGCGCTGACCATCGAAGACACCTTGCTGCCGGCACAATTCGGCCGTAAATCCACCGACCTGATCGGGGTCGCGGAAGGCGT
The DNA here is from genome assembly GCF_057128725.1 of Pseudomonas oplopanacis. Taxonomy (NCBI): domain Bacteria; kingdom Pseudomonadati; phylum Pseudomonadota; class Gammaproteobacteria; order Pseudomonadales; family Pseudomonadaceae; genus Pseudomonas; species Pseudomonas oplopanacis. Next base: position 380,306 of record NZ_JBSKHV010000001.1, read on the forward strand.
CGGCAAGATCCGCGCCGCGCTGGAAGCCCGGGTCGATTCGGAAATGGCGATCATTGCCCGCACCAATGCCGGCATCCTGCCTATCCAGGAAATCATCAGCCGCACCCAGCAATACCAAGCCGCCGGGGCGGACGGTATCTGCATGGTGGGCGTGCAAGACTTTGATCAACTGGAAAAAATCGCCGAACACCTGAGCGTGCCGCTGATGCTGGTCACCTACGGCAACCCGGCGCTGCGCGACGACAAACGCCTGGCCGAACTGGGCGTGCGCGTGACCATTGATGGGCATGGCGCTTACTTCGCGGCGATCAAGGCGACGTACGACAGCTTGCGCGAGCAACGGCAGATCTTTACCCAGGCGTCAGACTTGAGCGCTACGGAGCTGACGCATACGTACACGCAGCCTGAGGATTACATTCGTTGGGCGGAAGAGTTTATGCGTGTGAAGGAGTGATGGTTTAACCCGTTTAGCTGGATTGCCTGTTATGGCCCCTTCGCGAGCAAGCCCGCTCCCACATTTAATATCCAGTGAACACAGCATCTGTGCATGACAGCGATTCAATGTGGGAGCGGGCGTGCTCGCGAAGGGGCCGGTTGCAACACCGCTAAATTGCAGCCTTGAACCCTTCCTCCCGCTGCAACGCCCGCGCCCGGATCACATCCAGAATCGCGCACCCTTCCCGCATCAGCAGATGCACGGCCCCGGTCACACGCGTCAGATCACAGTCTGAAATACCTTTGAGGCCAAGGCTGGACAAGGTGTCCGCCAGATCACGAACCACGGTAAAGCGATGCGCCGCGCAGGCTGCGAGGTCGCTGAGTTCTTTGTGGGTATTGATGAAGAGCACCGGATCTTCGGCGTCGTAGGTGTCGATGGGGAGATAACGGGGCATAACTTGGTCGTGCATTGTTGTAACTCCTGTAATTTGAGCAACCACCGTTTCGCGGCCAAACGAAGGTGGCAGCCGTACGCGGGTTGGCCGACCGGGTACAGGAACCGGCACACCCGAAGGTGTCCCACGCACAGCCGCCATAACACGATGTGTCAGGCGTTTATCGCCTGAAAGGTGTTTGGTAGCTGGACGTTCCTGTATCCGACCGACCAAGGTCGTTCGCGGTAATTTCCGCGAGCCCGAACTATAGGGGTCGATACCGAAACGCGGCAACAGGGTACGTTGTAGGAAACGTCTTGGAAAGTTGTGCGCCACATGATGATCGTTGCCCGACGATGGGCGGAGCGCTATTTCACCGACACCCAAAAACCCTTGTGGCGAGGGAGCTTGCTCCCGCTGGGCCGCGAAGCGGCCCCAAAGAATGGGCCTGCTGCGCAGTCCAGCGGGAGCAAGCTCCCTCGCCACAGGGGGGAAACGGTGCGGCTTACTGCTTGGTCAACTCCATAATCATCCGCGACAACAAGTAGATCCTCGGCGCCACGCTTTCTACCTCTGCGTACTCTTCAGGCGTATGGATATTGCCGCCGACAATCCCGAACCCATCCAGCGTCGGCGTGCCCACACCGGCCGAGAGACTGGCATCCGCCGCCCCGCCGCTGCCTTCCTCGGTCAACTTGCGGCCAATTTCGCCGTAAATTCCCTGCGCCATGGCCATCAACCGATCGGACTCCGCCGTCTGCGGCATCGGCGGTAACCCGCGCTGAAGGGTGGTGTTGACTTCGGTATCCGCAATCAACTTGTCCTTGGAAACCCGCGCCAGGTCCTTCTCGATCCGGTCGAATTCTTCCGGCACCGCGGCCCGCACGTCAGCCTTGGCCGTGGCCTGGTCCGGGATCACGTTGGTGCGGTCGCCCGCCTTGAGCACGGTGAAATTGATGGTGGTTTTCTTCTCTTCATCGCCCAGCTTGCCGAGTTGCAGAATCTGATGCGCGACTTCCATGGCCGCGTTGCGTCCCAGTTCCGGCGCGACACCGGCGTGAGCGGCTTTGCCTTTGACTTCCACCACCGCCGTGGCGCTGCCTTTGCGCCACACCACCAAACCATCCGCCGGACGACCCGGTTCGAGGTTGAGGGTCACGTCGTGGGCCTTGGCGGTTTTCTTGATCAGATCAGTAGCGACGTCGGAGCCGGTTTCTTCACTGGCGTCGAGCAGGAACGTGATCTGCGCGTAGTCCTTGAAGTTGAGGTTCTTCAGCACTTTCAGCGCATAGATCCCGGCGACGATGCCGCCCTTGTCATCCATCACGCCCGGCCCATAGGCGCGGCCGTCCTTGATGTGGAACGGACGCTCGGCAGCCGAGCCTTCCTTGAACACGGTGTCCATGTGCGCCATCAGCAGGATTTTCGCCTTGCCGGTGCCTTTCAGCGTCGCGATCACGTGGCTGCTTTTATCGGGTGTATTGGGCACCAACTCGATGGTGGCACCGAGCTTTTTCAGCTCGTCGATGGCGATATCACGCACTTGCGTCAGGCCGGGCTCATAGCCGGAACCGGAGTCGATGTTGACCAGCCGTTCCAGCAGCTTCAGGGCTTCACCCTTATATTGCTCGGAATCGGCGAGGACTTGTTTGTGCGGTTCGGCGAAGGCTGCAGGAGCGAAGGCGCCGAGGGCGATGGTCAGACTGGAGACCAGCAGGGAGCGAGGGAGATTGAGCGTCATGAATCGGTCCTTGTTTCGTGTCGGAGTCAAAAACACCCTACCTGACAACGACCCAAGGCTCTAGACCGAATGCGACACACACGAACCCGTGGCCGAAGATTACTGGGGGGATTGCTCTCACATTGGATCTGGGTGAACACACAGATCCATGCACCCGCGATCAACTGTGGGAGCGAGCCTGCTCGCGAAAGGGCCGTCACATTCAAGATGTATATCGCCTGATACACCGCTTTCGCGAGCAGGCTCGCTCCCACAGGGGGATTGGTCGTGAAGGGTCAGACGGGGTCGAGCAGTTCGCGATACGGCTTGTCATTGGTGCGGCAGATCACACGATTACGGCCCGTGGTCTTGGCTTCATACAACGCCTGATCCGCATCGTTGAGCCATAAAGTCGCATCGGTATGCGCCGTACTGAAAGCCGCCAAACCAATACTCAAACTGACTTTCAACGCCGGGTTCTGCTCGTAACCCAACGTGGCAAAGCGGTCGCGCAGGGCTTCCATCGTCGCGGCGGCGCTGTTCAGCGGCATGTCCGGCAGGATCACGCAGAACTCGTCGCCGCCATAACGCCCGGCGACATCGGCGACGCGCAGGTTCTGCTTGAGCATTTTGCTCAACTGGCGCAACACGATGTCTCCGGCGACGTGGCCGTAGGTGTCATTGATTGCTTTGAAATGGTCGATGTCGATCAGCGCAATCGCCCCGCCCTGCTGCAGGCGTTGGCAGCGCTGGAACTCGACTTCAAGTTGATCCTTCCAGGCGCCATGGTTCAGCAGGCCGGTCAGGCTGTCGGTACGGCTCAGGGCCAGCAACTCGCGCTTTTGCAGACCCAGGGTGGTGGCCTGACGGAAACAGATCCAGCCCAGCGCCATGGGATACAGGATCAGCAGGGGCATGCAGGCGAACATCTGCAACGGCGTTGTCGAAGGAATGAAAGCCGGGATAAACGCCAGCCACCCCACCCCCATCCCGAGGATCTGCGCGACGGTGCCCACCAACAGGAATCGCATGCCGCCGATGGCGACATTGTTCATCGCCATCATCGACAGCGTTGCAACGCTGGGCAGTGGATTGAATTGCATGGCCGCCACCCAGAAACCGCCGAGAAAGGCGTCGACCAGGATGTTGCGGTGCTCGGCGTGAAACGGCACCTTGGCCCGACGCGCCCACTGATAGGCAACGTGCGGCCACAACACGCCGTTGAACAGCATCAGCCCCCACACCCACGGAGCAGGGTCGAGTGGATACATCGCCGCGCTCACACACAACAATCCCAAGGCCAGGCCCAGGGTTCGCGATGTATAAAGTCTCCTGGCTAATGAAAGTCCTTTCCCCGCTTTTGCCATAGGGCCTCTGCGCCACTGAACGGAACCTGATAACACCGGGCTTGCAGGTGCGTTTGAAGTCTATCAGGGCGACGTTAAATAGCCATCACCGGTGAGCGGTCTGAATACCGGGGTATTGCCACGAGGCGAGTCCTCAATGTTTGGCTATACATGAAGGGAGGGTTCAATCAATAACTCTAAAAAAGGAGACCCATGCAGACTTTTCAGGTGTTGATCATTGGCAGCGGTTTTGGCGGTCAGTGCGCGGCGATCAATTTGCTCAAGGCCGGCATCGACGATTTTCGCTTGCTGGAGCGGCGGGACTTTTTTGGCGGCACCTGGTGCCAGAACACCTACCCCGGCGCTGCAGTGGATGTGCCCTCGCCCCTTTATTCGCTGTCCTTTGCGCCCTATCGCTGGACGCAAATGTTCGCCGAACAGGCGGAGCTGCACCGCTACACCCAGCACGTGGTGGAACACTTCGGCCTGCGCGACAAGGTCGAACTGCAAGCCAATGTCGAAGGCATCGAATGGGATGACACCAACAAACGCTGGGCCGTGCACACCGGCAGCAAAGGCACGTTTTACGCGCAGTTTCTGATTAACGCGACAGGGCCGTTGAGCCAACCGGTCGTCCCGCACTTTGAAGGCGTGGAACGCTTTCAGGGCAAGACCTTTCACACCAACAACTGGGACCATTCCTACGATTACCGGCAAAAACGCGTGGCCGTCGTCGGCAGCGGTGCCAGCGCCGCGCAGGTCATTCCCGCGATTGCCCCTGATGTCGCGCAGCTGCATGTGTTCCAGCGCACGCCGCACTGGGTATTGCCGAGGGCTGACCGCGCGTTTGGCCCTTTCCAGCGATGGCTGCTGGGCCTGAAACCGGCCTACAAACTGCTGCGCTGGATGATCTACTGGCAGTTCGAAACCCGGGTAATTGCCTTCAAATACTCGAAACCGGCGATCCGCCTGGTTCAGCAGCAGGCCCTGCGCTTCCTCAAGCGCCAGGTGCCGGACCCCGAATTACGCCGAAAACTGACACCGGACTTCACCATCGGCTGCAAACGCGTGCTGGTCTCCAGCACCTACTACCCGGCGCTGAGCCGCCCGAACGTGACGTTGCACAGTCGCGAACAGGGCATCGCTTGCATTGATGAAACCGGCATCGTCACTCAGGACGGCCAGCACATCGACCTCGACCTGATCGTCTGGTCCACCGGTTACGACGCCACCGACGGGGTGATTTCCTACCCCGTCACCGGCAAACACGGCACCCGGCTCAAAGATGTCTGGGCGCAGTACCCGCGGGCCTACCTCGGCACCAGCCTGCCGGACTTCCCGAACCTGTTTATCGTCACCGGGCCCAACACCGGCATTGGCCACACCTCGGCGCTGTTTATCATCGAATCGCAGATGAATTACATCCTCGACTGCATCCGTACGTTAAAAGCGCAGGGTTTACGCAGCATTGAAGTACGCCCCGAAGCGGAACGTACCTACACTGAAATGATCCACAGGGAAATGGAGCGCACCGTTTGGAAGTCTGGAGGCTGTCACAGCTGGTATCAAAGCAAGAGCGGTCATGTGATCGCCATGTTTCCGGGGTTTAGTTTCAGCTATCACCGATTGACCCGGGCCTTGAAACCCGCTGACCACATCTTGTCCTGATCACGTTTAAGGAAGTCATCCGATGCTTCTATTGGTCGTCATTATCGCGGTTATCGTGGCCTGGAGCTGGTTGAGCTACCCGACCATCGGTTATTGGCTGTACGACTGGAACATGGCGATCGAGGCCAAGCTGTATCGGCTGCACAAGATCGTCGTGCCGATCAACGAAATGACCGTCTCTACCTGGCAAGGCGGGCCCTATGAGGCGTCCAGCAGTGTGCTGATGCTGCACGGCTACAGCGCCGACAAAAACCTGTGGCTGCGCTTCGCCCGGCACTTTGTCGGCACGCATCGGGTAATCATTCCAGACATTGCCGGCCATGGCGAAACCGGCTTCAAGGCCGGTGGGGGCTATGACATTCCTTTGCAGGCCAAGCGGATGATCCAGCTGCTCGACGTCTGCGGGGTCGAGAAGGTGCATGTGATCGGCAACTCGATGGGCGGCTACATCGCGGCGTGGCTGGCGGCCACCTACCCCGACCGGATCGCCTCTGTGGCGCTGATTGACCCGGCCGGGGTCACCGCGCCGGAGGCCAGTGATCTGGAGCGGCACCTGGCCAAGGGGCACAACCCTTTTCTGATTCACTCGCGCGAAGAGTTTCGGCGCTTCTACGCCATGACCATGGCCGAACCGCCATGGGTGCCCGGCGTGGTGCTGGACGCCGTCGCCCAGCGCTACGAGCAAAGCCGTGATGAACTGGAAGAAATCTTCAACGACTTCCGCGCCAGCCCGCCAATGGAACCCAAACTGGCCGACATCAAATGCCCGGCGCTGTTGCTGTGGGGGCACAAGGACCGTTTGATCGACGTCAGCAGCGTGGCCGTATGGAGCAAAGGCATCGTCGATCTGCGGGTGCATATCTGGGACCACATCGGGCACATGCCGATGGTCGAACAGCCGGCCAATACCGCCCGACTGTATCGCGAATTCCTGGGATCGCTGCGCACCGAAAGCCGCTCGCACCTGTAACCACCGGGGATGCAGTCCTGGGGAGAATGAAGTTCGTAAGATTCTTCGTTTGTCGGCGCCGCTGAAGGCTGCGATCTTTTCGCACATCCTTTACGTCACCGCGCCGGGAATTTCCTTCATGAGCCAGTCACCCTTCGTCAGCCCTGACCTGATCCGCCAGCGCTTCTCCAAAGCGATGTCCGACATGTACCGCGAAGAAGTGCCGCTGTACGGCGCACTCATGGAGTTGGTGGAGCAGACCAACCAATACGTACTGGACAACGACCCGCAGATCGCCCGTCAGTTGAACAGCACTGGCGAAATCGAACGGCTGGACCTGGAGCGTCACGGTGCAATCCGCGTCGGCACTGCCGCAGAACTGGCCACCCTCGCCCGTTTGTTCGCCGTGATGGGCATGCAACCGGTGGGTTATTACGATCTGACCCCGGCCGGTGTGCCGGTGCATTCCACGGCGTTTCGCGCGGTGCATGAAGACGCCTTGCAGGTCAGCCCTTTCCGCGTATTCACCTCGCTGCTGCGCCTGGAACTGATCGAAGACCTGGGACTGCGCGCCTTCGCCCAGTCGGTGCTGGACAAGCGCCAGATCTTTACCCCGACAGCGCTGACCCTGATCGAACGTGCGGAAACCGAGGGCGGCCTGACCGAACAAGAAGCGCAGCAGTTCGTCGAACAGGCGCTGGAAACCTTCCGCTGGCACCACAGCGCCACCGTCACCGCCGAGCAATACCAGAAACTCAGCAATCAGCATCGCCTGATCGCCGACGTCGTGGCCTTCAAAGGCCCGCACATCAACCACCTGACCCCGCGCACGCTGGACATCGACATCGTCCAGGCGCAGATGCCCGCCCACGGCATCACCCCTAAAGCGGTCGTCGAAGGCCCACCCCGTCGGCAGTGCCCGATCCTGTTGCGCCAGACCAGTTTCAAGGCGCTGGATGAGCCGGTTGCGTTCACCGATCAAGCGCAAACCCGTGGCAGTCACAGCGCGCGCTTCGGCGAAATCGAGCAACGTGGCGCCGCGCTGACACCCAAGGGACGGGCGTTGTACGACCGTTTGCTCAACGCCGCTCGGGACGAGTTGAAAGACTTCCCCAATGAAGGCAATGCCGCACGCTACAACGCGCTGATGACGCAGCACTTTGGCGAATTCCCTGACACGTACGAAGGCATGCGCCGACAGGAACTGGCGTACTTTCGCTACTTCGTGACGGAAAAAGGCCTGGCGGCGAAGGAGCTGGAATCGTTGTCGCTGGAGGATTTGCTTGACGGCGGGTATCTGCGGGTCGAACCGCTGGTGTATGAGGATTTTCTGCCGGTGAGTGCGGCGGGGATTTTCCAGTCGAACCTGGGGGACGCGGCGCAAACCCACTATGGCGTGCATTCGAATCAGCAAGCGTTTGAACAGGCGCTGGGACGACAGACGATTGATGAGCTGGGGTTGTATGCCGAGACGCAGCGGCGCTCGGTTGAAGAGTGCTATGCCACGTTGGGGCATGCGATCTGAGAGACACCCCCATGTAGCAGCTGGCGCGCCTGCGCCAGCTGCTACAGGTTTAGCGGAGCTTCGCCAACAATGCTTCGGCGCCGGCCTGCGATGACGCCGGGTTCTGACCAGTGATCAGCAACCCGTCCTCAACCACATAGCTCGCCCAGTCATCACCCTTGGAATAAATCCCGCCCTTCTCCTTCAGCATGTCTTCCACCAGAAACGGCACGACCTTTGTCAGTTGCACCGCTTCTTCCTCCGAGTTGGTAAACCCGGTCACGCGCTTGCCTTTTACCAACGGCTGGCCATCCGCGCCTTTGACGTGACGCAACACACCCGGCGCATGACAGACCGCTGCGACCGGTTTGCCGGCCTTGATAAACGCCTCGATCAGCGCAATCGAATAACTGTCTTCGGCCAAATCCCACAGCGGACCATGACCACCGGGATAAAACACGGCGTCGTAATCTTCCGGTCTAACCGTGTTCAACACCGCCGTAGACGCCAGCGCCGACTGGGCTGCGGAATCTTTGCGGAAACGATGGGTGGCTTCGGTTTGAAAGTCAGGCTCATCGCTTTTCGGGTCCAGCGGCGGTTGGCCACCCTTGGGCGAAGCCAGGGTCAGTTGTGCACCGGCGTCCTTGAAGGCGAAATACGGAGCGGCGAATTCTTCCAGCCAGAAGCCGGTTTTCTTGCCGGTATCACCCAATTGATCGTGGGACGTTAAAACCATCAGGATTTTCATGTCGTTCTCACTCCGTTTCAGGGTTGTTCGGACGCTCGACGGCGCTGTGTTTATGGACCCTGCGGCCGGTCCATTCGTTGCACCGGATGTCAGGTGCCGTTGACGGGTGGCGCAAGGCCGTTATGCGCAAGAAGTTGCGCACTCATCCTTCAGAAATGTCCTGCCTTGCTGCTGATCGCCCGGCCTGCCAGGCCTTCCAGCCGAGTGCGCAAGAAGTTGCGCAGTGGTGTGCAAGTTCTTGCGCACATTCCTCTGGGCTTCGGGATGAAAATCTTTTTCTTCGTTATAAAACAGGCTCAACCCACTGATTTATATAACGTTAACCGTTTGTGGCACGGACCTTGATAACAGTCAGGCACCCACCGGGCGATACACGCCTCCCGGGCACCCTCAATTTTCAGCAAGGAGCACACCCATGGCTACACCAGCGTACATGTCCGTCACTGGCGAAAAACAAGGTCTGATCACCGCCGGCGCGTTCACCGCCGATTCGGTTGGCAACACCTACCAGGAAGGCCACGAAGACCAGGTCATGGTTCAGGCTTTCAGCCATGACGTGATCATCCCGCGTGACCCGCAATCCGGCCAGCCAACTGGTCAGCGCGTTCACAAGCCAGTGGTTATCACCAAGGTCTACGACAAAGCCTCGCCACTGCTGCAAGCCGCTCTGACTTCCGGCGAGCGCATGAGCGAAATCGTTATCCAGTGGTACCGCACTTCGGCTCAAGGTACCCAAGAGCACTACTACACCACCAAACTGGAAGACGCCATCATCGTCGCCATCAACAACAAAATGCACAACTGCCAGGACCCGTCGAACTCGCACTTCACGCACCTGGAAGAAGTGCAGTTCACCTACCGCAAAATCACCTGGACCCACGAAGTATCCGGTACTTCGGGTTCCGATGACTGGCGTCAGCCGGTCGCCTAAATCAGGCCGACCGTCTCAAGCATCGGCCAGCTCTGCTGGTCGATGTTGTTTTCGCCCTTCCAGAATTTTTGCGTCTGCCGAGGCCTTTTCGGCCATTGGCGCACGCCGCAGCACTGCACGAGGAACAAGGGATGTTCGCGCCGGCCAATCAGACTCACTTTGCCCTGACCATTGAAGGTCTATCCAGCGATTTGCAGGTGCTGTCCTTGCAAGGTCGGGAGGCGATCAGCCAACCGTTCGTGTTTGAGGTGGAGCTGGTCAGTGAACAGCCGTCCCTGGACCTCGAAACCCTGCTGCACAAACCGGCCTTCCTGCAGCTCTCGCCGGACGGCAGCGGCATTCACGGCCAGATCTACCGCGCCGCCCAGGGTGATTCCGGCAAACGCCTGACCCGCTACGCGGTGACCCTGCGTCCGCAACTGTCCTACCTCGCGCACCGCATCAACCAACGCATCTTCCAGAACCTCAGCGTGCCGAAAATCATCGGCAAGGTCCTCGAAGAGCACGGTATCCAGAGCAACGCCTACGAATTCAAAGTCGGGGCGATTTATCCTGAGCGCATCTACTGCGTTCAATACGATGAATCGGACCTGCAGTTCATCCAGCGCCTGTGCGAGGAAGAAGGTATCCATTACCACTTCCAGCACAGCGCCACGGCCCACAAACTGGTGTTCGGCGATGACCAGACGGTGTTCCCGAAACTCGCACCCGTGGCCTACCAGCAAGACTCCGGCATGGTCGCCAACGACCCGGTGATCAAGCGCTTCGACCTGCGCCTGGAAACCCGCACCAGCCGCACCACCCGCCGCGACTACGACTTCGAAAAACCGCGCATCACCCTCGAAAGCGAAAACCGTGGCGACGCCCTGCCCGACCTCGAAGACTACGACTACCCCGGTCGCTTCCTCGACCGCGAACGCGGCAAGCACCTGGCCAAACGCGCCCTCGAACGTCACCGCAGCGACTTCCAGCTCGCCGAAGGCAAAAGCGATCAGCCGATACTGGTCAGCGGTCATTTCCTGGCCCTGACCCAACACCCGAAAGCCAAATGGAACGACCTGTGGCTGCTCACCGAAATCCTCCACGAAGGCAAACAGCCGCAAGTGCTGGAAGAATCGGTCACCAGCCACACGACCAACCTTAAGGGCGATTTCCACCAGGGATACCGCAACCGCTTCCAGGCCACCCCGTGGGACGTGCCGAATCGCCCGCCACTGCAGCATCCCAAGCCACGAATCCTCGGCAGCCAAAGCGCCGTGGTCACCGGCCCGAAAGGTGAAGAGATCCACTGCGACGAATACGGTCGCGTCAAAGTGCAATTCCACTGGGACCGCGAAGGCCAGGCCGATGACAAGACCAGTTGCTGGCTGCGCGTCTCTTCCGCCTGGGCCGGCGCCCACTACGGCGGCATCGCCATCCCGCGCATCGGCATGGAAGTGCTCGTCACCTTCCTCGAAGGCGACCCCGACCAACCGCTGATCAGCGGCTGCCTGTACCACAAGGAAAACGTCGTCCCGTATCCGCTCCCGGCGAACAAGACCCGCAGCACCTTCAAGACCCTGAGCTCCCCCGGTGGCGGCGGTTTCAACGAACTGCGCATCGAAGACAAAAAGGGCCAGGAACAAATCTTCCTGCACGCCCAGCGCGACTGGGACGAAAACGTCGAGCACGACCAGAAAATCCGCGTCGGCAACGAACGCCACGACACCGTCGAGCAAAACAGCTACAGCGAATTCAAAGCCGAAGAACACCACACGGTGTACGCCGACCGCAAAGTCGAAGCACGCGCCAATGACCACCTGACCGTCGGCGCAAACCAGCACATCAAGATTGGCACCGGGCAATTCATCGAAGCCGGCCAGGAAATCCACCTGAGCAGCGGCATGAAAGTCGTGCTCGAAGCCGGGAGCGAACTGACGCTCAAGGGTGGCGGCAGCTTCATCAAGATCGATGCCAGCGGCGTGACCCTGAGCGGGCCGGTGATCAACATGAACTCCGGGGGGAGTCCAGGCAGCGGGACCGGGGCTGCGCCGTTGATGCCGGGTGTGTTGAAACAGGCTGATGCTGACAAGGCGGGTGCGGTGCTGACTCCGGCTCAGGTCAACACGCTCAAACGTAATGCGCCGTTTTGTGAAGAGTGTGAAAAATGCAAGGCAGGTGTTTGTGCGAGCTGATCTTTTGACTCCTCAGGCGTGGTTGGCTGAACGACCGTTGCAGACCAATGAACGTCTTTATTTGATCGTCAGCGCCGCCAGCGACGCCGATGCGCTCAAGACGCTTTATCAGAATGAACCGACAACCCAGGCCACCCCAATCTGGGGCGGAACTCCCTACGCGGGCTGGCAACAGGTCATGCCCTACCTCGTCGAGCTGAAACCCAACTCCGGTTTTCTACCGTGGATTGCCGAAACGGACGCTCAGGACTGGGGTTGGCTGGCGGTTTCAACCAGCACACCCGAGGTGGTGTTCGAACACCTTCGCAGCCTGACCCAAGTGCGCATGCCCGATGGGACTGAGGTGTTTTTTCGGTTCTGGGATGGGCGGCATATCTACCCGATTCTGGAAGGGTTAGGCGATGCGGCGGGTGAAGTGCTGCCGGTGTTTGAGCGGTATCTGATTAATGGGAAGCGGCTGGAGGTTGGGCCGAGGGCGGTGCCGAAGGCGAAGGATTGGCCTTGGTGGGAAGTGCCGAAGGGGTTGCTGGATGGCCTGGCCAAGAAGAATCCGTCAACGCTGGTCGGCAACCTGATGCAGTGGCTGGAGACGGAACGACCAGACATCTACACCGCTTATCCCGAGAGCAACCTGAAGCTGAAAATCGCACGTTTCGTGCGCCGGCCCGATGCTCCGAAAAACCTGAATGAAGCACTGTTAAACCACCTGATTCTGGAGCAAGGCTGATGGATCGCGTTGCCTTTATTGATGACCAACTGGCCACCTTCAAGGACAGTCTGAAGCTTTATCGTGAACTGACCGAAAGCAATTTCGCCCAGTGGGTGGATAAAGGTCCTCAGTTCTTTGACAGACCAGCCTTATTTGGAATGAACAGGACCGTTAAGCTCGGTAGTGCAAGCGCGACAGTCAGCACCGGCGATAACGAGTTTTCGTCTACTGTCGCGGAGTGTCCGGCAAACCGCTTGCTATTGATCGAAAGCAAATTCGTATCACTTCATGACGTTCCGGTTGGCAATATCACTGTCGAAGTAACCCCGGTAGACGGTGGTGAGGCCGTTCCTGTCTTGCTGAATGACGAAGGTAAAGGCGTTTACAAAGGGACACCGGGGAAAAAATATTACGTTCGCGTCCAGAGCAAGGTTACAAAAGAACAGGTCACCGCACTTTTCGACTCCTACGACGGTTTGACCCAGCAACTGCAAACATGGCTGGAAGCTGAGTGGAGAAACTATAGGCCGCTATGGCCCACCCAGACCTTATCGACAACTTACCTTGCGCAGCTCAATGGCTCTGCCATTGGTACATGGGAAGCCATCAAAGGCGCGTTTGATGGCTTGAAACGCATATTCGAGATTCTGAAGGACCCTCAAAAATATGCAGAAGAGCTGGGTCAAAGTGCCACTGACCTGATCAAACTCGCGAAAGAAACACCGGCGGCCATGGAAAGGCTCATGCTGCTGGCGAGTGATCAGGCGGCCTTATTTTTACTGCTGAAAACTGCAGCTATCTGGCTTATTGAGTTACCGCCTAGCGTAGTTGCGGGTGAGTTCTCTAAGCAGGCTTCCAGCATTCTGGTAACCATTCTCATCGACCTCGTGCTGGCCCTGGTGCTGACGTATGCGGTTGCAGGCTCAGGTATTGCCTATTTGGGCGTGCGCCTGGCGAACTACGGCGCAAGAATTCTTGAAGCTGTAACCGGCTTCATCAAGTCCGTCTTCAATATCCTGAAAGCCTTTATGGAGGCTATCGATAAATACAAGAAGGTGGCCGCCCGTTCAGCGGTTGGGGCCTTTGAAAAAGGCAAGGTCAAGATTGGTTGGGGCAGGCAGGACCACGCTAAAGTACATACCTCGGAACATTTGGACGACAACTCCAAGCAATCAACCAACCACGATGACAAAAATGTCGCGTGCACCCGTGAAACCTGCGTAAACGGCTGCCCGGTTTCGATGGTCACCGGCGAAGAGTTACTCACACTCACCGATGGTCAACTCAATGGCCTCCTTCCATTTGAATGGACTCGACTTTATCGCACCAGTGCTGCGGAAATCGATTGCGGCTTGGGCTATGGCTGGAGCCATGCACTCGCGCAGCGAGTGGAGATAAACAACGACGAGGTTGTCTGGACGGATCATGAAAACCGCGTAACGACCTTTCCCCTCCCGAGCGAACAACGCCCAGCCATCACCAATAGCTTGTCCAAAGCGGCTATTTACATTGGTGACGATCCATCTGAACTGATTCTGTCCCAGGCTGGCGATCAAACGCTGTTCTACCACTTCCGCTACAACATCAAGGGCGCCACGCTAATTGCTGTCAGCGGCAAATACGGCAACCGCCTGCACATCACTCGTGACATTCATGGGCGTATCAAGCGTGTGGATAACGGTTCCGGTCGTGCCTTGCTGTTGCGTTACGACCGCAAACATATAGTTGGCATCGATTACCAGCAGTTCAGCCCGGCAGACAATCTGGAAGATGCATGGAGCACCATCCAGACATTAGTTAGTTATCGCTATGACGAACAACATCACTTGGTTGAAGCGAAGAATGCCGCCGGTGAGAGCGAGCGATACGCCTACGATGAAAAGCACGTCATTCTTGAACGACAACTGGCCGGTGGTGCCAGCTTCTTCTGGGAGTGGGAAAACGAAGGAAAATCGTCACGCTGCATCCATCACTGGGCGAACTTTTCGCAGATGGACGCCCGTTACGTCTGGGATGACAAAGGTAGCGTCACCGTTACCAATGCCGACGGCAGTGAGGAAATCTACACCCACGACGATCAAGCCCGACTGATCAGCAAAGTCGAGCCGGACGGTGCCGAACATCTCAAAGCATACGACGACAAAGGTCGGTTGATTGCCGAGAAAGACCCACTGGGAGCGATCACAGAGTTTCAGTACGACGAAGCAGGACGCCTGGAAGCAGTCATTCCGCCAGAAGACGCGCCGACCCAATACGAATACAGCAACGGTTTTGTAACACTCGTCCGGCGTGACGAATCAATCTGGAGATACCAGCGAAATATCCAAGGTGACATCACCCAACAAACAGATCCTGACGGTAACGTCACTCAGTACAGCTACGACGGACAAGGCCGTTTGCTGCAGATCCGTCACCCCGACGGCAGTCGCCATAATTTGGGCTGGAACAATCTGGGCGAGTTGATCGAAGAGCAACTGCCGGACGGCGGTCAGCGCAAGTATCGCTACGACGCACTGGGCAGACAGATCACCCGCCAGGACGAAAGAGGCGTCACACAATACCAATGGGATGCTGCCAACCGCCTGGCACAAATCACCCTACCAGGCGGCGCCACTCGCGCGTTTACCTACAATCCGTACGGTCGTGTAACCGCTGAACGCGATGAGTTGGGTCGCATCACCCGTTATGAGTATGCCGATGGACTGCACCTGGTCAGCCGCCGTATCAACCCGGACGGTAGCCAACTGCGCTATCGCTATGACAACCCGCGTCTGTTGCTCAGCGACATCGAAAACGAACGCGGCGAGCTGTATCACCTTGACTACTACGCAAATGGTCTGATCCAGCAGGAAACCGGCTTCGACGGTCGGCGTACTGCTTACGAATATGACCTTAACGGCCAACTGCTGAAGAAAACTGAATTAGGCGACGACGACAGCGAGCTAGTCACTGAGTACCAACGCGACTCGGCTGGTCGCCTGCTGGTAAAAACCCTGCCTGACGGTGAAGAGATTCACTACAGCTACGACGCTCACGGCAACCTCGTGAACGTCGACGACGGCAACTGGCCCCTCGCCTACGAGTACGACCTGCAAAACCGCCTCGTCACCGAACACCAAGGTTGGGGCACGCTGCGCTATGAGTACGACAAACAAGGAAACCTGAGCCACTGCCGCCTTCCCGACGGCAGCAAACTCGACTACCGCCACCAACCTGGTGGCCGTCTGAGCAGCATCGACCTCAACGGTTCGCGCCTGACGACTCACCAATTCAGTGCCGGCCGCGAACAACAACGCCAACAAGGCCTGCTCCTCAGCCAATATCAATACGACGACCAAGGCCGATTGCAGGCGCATACCGTCAGCCAACAAGAGCGAAACCTGTTCCGCCGCCGCTATGCCTACAACGCGAATGGCAACCTTGCCAGCATCGACGACAGCCGCAAAGGTAAGCTCGATTACCACTATGATCCGCTCGACCGCCTGATCAACGTCCGTGGCACCACCCCGGAAAGCTTCGCCCACGACCCGGCGGGCAACCTGCTAGGCCAAGGTGATCAGCAAGCCGCAAACCTGGCCAACGTCAAAGGTAACCGCCTGTTGATGCAGGGCGACCGTCACTATGACTACGACGCTCACGGCAATCTGAGCCGCGAGCGCCGCGGCACCGGGCAGAAACTCGTTACCGAGTATCGCTACGACTGCCAGCATCGCCTTATCGGCGCCAGCCTGCCCGGCGGCAGCATCGCTAGTTACAAGTACGACGCCTTCGGCCGCCGTATCGCCAAGACCGTCGATGGTCAAACCACCGAGTTTATGTGGCAAGGCGAACGCCTGATTGCGGAAAGCGCCGACAATCGCTATCGCACTTACGTCTACGAACCAGGCAGCTTCCGCCCATTGGCCATGCTCGATGGCGAAGGCCCGCTGAAAGCGACGCCGTTCTACTATCAACTCGACCACTTGGGCACTCCTCAAGAACTCACCGACTATAGCGGTGAGATCATGTGGTCAGCGAAATACCGGGCGTATGGCAACCTTGCCAGCCTCGACATCGCCGAAATCGACAATCCGTTGCGTTTTCAAGGTCAGTACTTCGACGCCGAGACGGGTTTACACTACAACCGGCATCGCTACTACAATCCGGGGACCGGGCGGTTTCTGACGCCTGATCCGATCAAGCTTGCGGGTGGGTTGAATAACTACCAGTACGTTTCGAACCCTACAGGGTGGGTTGATCCATTAGGGTTGAACGAATGCCCGGGCGGGGATGGGTGTAAGCCTGGAAAATCTGTGGGATTTTTAGATAAACCAGCAGATTCTAATGGTTCACTAAACATAGGTGCAGGAACCAACCCGCTTGAAGGCTACTATAATATGGACATAGATCCTAAGGCTCCGGGAGTGCATGCCGGTGATGCGACCGAATTAGCGGGTGTCAAACCGGGTTCTCAAAGCCACATAAATATTGACAACCCTTATGGATACGACCCTTTGAATCCAAAAATTCTTGAAGCCCTATCTCCGGATGGGCAAATAACCATGACAGGAAGCTCAAAGTCCAATGGTTACTTGAAAAAAGCCATCAAAAAGATAGAGCTACTTGGCTTCAAAGTCGTTACAAGGGACAAAGTATCCCCAGCAGGATTCAAGACCATAGGTGGTGAAAACATTGCCTCAAGTGAACTCGACAGAATCGTAATAGAAAGAGCAAAATAAAAATGAACATAATTCTTGATGTATCTGAAGCATTTGGTGCGATCGACTATGATAATGCAGGCGGACTAACAAGTTACATAGACATAAAACCAACAACAAATTTTCATGAAAAACTATCTTTTAGACTTCTTAATTTCGTCCTAAACCTGATCGACGAACCCGTAACAGATGCTATCAGCAAACAAGCACCACCTGCATTCACGAAGAAATTTACAGAGGATGGCTTACTTATTGTAAAGTGCGCCACCATTACGTTCGAACAACTAAAAAGCTACGAATCACTACTTTCCTTGATTGATGAGAAAAACAAAAGAATACTTCATAATTCGTGGGGAGAAGATTTGTGCGACGGAGATAAAATCTACGATATTGGTGGTAGACTAACGTCCAACCCTGATTTACTTTTAAATTTATCTATCGTTTCGCCGCGAAAAATCACAGTTACATTCTCACTAGAAGATTGTATTTACACTGAAAATTATGCCAATTTCAGACATGAAGTAAAAATATTGAACACCAAGATGGAAACCATAAAAAACACATTCACCGGAAAACTGTTTGATATCAACCTCAGCAACTCTCACATGCCCAGCAATTGGGATGGCGGGTATCGAACATACATACAAAATAAAAAGAATAATTAAAGGGCAAAATAAAGGGGACGGATTTATTTTTAGCGAACGAAAATAAATCCGTCCCCTTTTCAGGAGGAGAAAATAATGCAAGACTCTAACAAAAAAATCATGATACCCGGAGAATCTGCTCTAGAAGCATTAGCAGAGATAGAATTCATCCTAATATCTCTACACAAAATGGGCAGCTATTATAGCGACAAACCTTTAGTAGACTACCAACGCGTGACAACCGAATTTATAGACAACGAAAAAATCACACAAAAGCTTGCCAAGGTGCGACGAATACTAAGCGAGGGATTCGATAATACACTTGGTCCTGATGAAATGGACGACATAGAAAGAGACATGGAAAACATTGAGTTCTGGAAACCCTAACCAGATCAACGAACCGAATTCGGAAACGCTCATCTGGCTCATGGGCGGATCGGATCAAGTGTTCAGCACTTATGCGGACAAAGAGAGGAGACATATTTATTTTTCATACGAATTCAGCAATTGATTTAGCTAAGACCAAAAAAGGGGACGGATTTATTTTCACGGATTTTTTAATCCTAAAATAGGTTTACACCTGTTCCCCCCACCCATCGCCCGACCGCAACGGCACGACCACGCAGCCACAAAATACTGAGCCTGCAGTAATCTCGCAAAACGCAATATTACCCACACTGGCCAACTGATGAACATCAAACACGTCCTGCTCATAATTTCAACGACACTTCCCACGTCGGTACTTGCTGAGAACGCAGAGTTTGGATTCGTTAAAAGCAGTCCGGACGGAAAGTCTTATTTATATACAACTCAGGAAATTTCTAGCAACAAATCCATTTCAGTACAGTTCCCTAAACCCAACGGAGCCGTCGCTTGCTGCAAATCAACAAAATCAAATGGGGAAAAACAGCAACCAGGTGATGTAAGCGATTTGCTCAACGAAGCCGACATGCACATCTACGGGCTCGACATTCAATACAAGGAGCCTTTTATCGGTATAGCCGTGGTGGGTAAAAATGTAAGCGAACACGGTGTGTCAGCGGTGGAAGCCAAGGGACAAGCAACAATAATCAGCACATGCTTAAGCCAAGAAGGCGTTCATCTTTACTCAAGAAAAAATGGACGCTTGAATGGTCATTTGTATTTAAGTCTCGGGTACGACGTAGAGCCAACCTATCAATCTTGCGAAACGGAACGTCAAAGCTCCGTACCGACAGACGTCTCCCGCTACATCAAAAGTAGAGACAACTGTGACTCTCTGCGTGGCGATATTCCTGAGCCGGACCCTGCCGACCCGAGGAATCTCGATCGTGTCATCAGCGATATAAACAAATATTGCAAAGGTACCGATCAGCAGCTGAAGCAGTTGAAGGAGAAATACTCCGGAAACAAAAGCGTTGAAACGCTGCTCTCGACTTACGAAGAAAATATTGAAGCGGATATGAGTTTTTAGATTCGCTCATCAAGGACGACAGTTGTGACATCTGAAAGCATTTCCCCTCAGGCCTGGTTATCCGAGTGCCCGCTGCAAACGGGCGAACACCTGTATCTGATCGTCAGCGCCGCCAGCGATGCCGATGCGCTCAAGACGCTTTATCAGAATGAGCCAACAACTCAGGCCACCCCAATCTGGGGCGGAACCCCCTACGCGGGCTGGCAACAGGTCATGCCCTACCTTGTCGAGCTGAAACCCAACTCCGGTTTTCTACCGTGGATTGCCGAAACAGACGCGCAGGACTGGGGTTGGCTGGCGGTTTCAACCAGCGCACCGGAGATGGTGTTCGAACACCTTCGCAGCCTGACCCAAGTGCGCATGCCTGATGGGACTGAGGTGTTTTTTCGGTTCTGGGATGGGCGGCATATTTTTCCGATTCTGGAAGGGCTCGGCGATGCGGCGGGGGAAGTGCTGCCGGTGTTTGATCGGTATCTGATTAATGGGAAGCGGTTGGAGGTTGGGCCGAGGGTGGTGCCGAAGGCGAAGAATTGGCCTTGGTGGGAGGTGCCGAAGGGGTTGCTCGATGGCCTCACAACGAAAAACCCATCCACCGTGATCGGCAACATGATGCAGTGGCTGAAGGAGGATCACGCCGAGCTGTATTTCTCGGTCCCAGAATCCAACCTGCAGCAAAAAGTGGCGCGCTTTGTAAAACGCACCCCACTCACGGAAGAAAACTACACAGGGCTGCTGAAGTCCTACTTGGAAAATGAGGTGACCGTATGAGCATTTTAATGGGTTCCATTGTCGGGAACCTCACAGCAAAACAACCAGACGCTCAGGTCATCATCAGTGATTTCAAGAAGTGTATTGCTGACTACCGCAGCCATGCCGAAGCCTGGTATGGCGGTGCCTTGGATGCGGAACAACAATTTCAGGTCGGGGACGAAGTCGGTACTCAGGACAAAGACAGCAAAGAGCAAGTCGACCTTTACGCAAACTGCCCAGCCAATGGCAAGCTCAAACTGGTACACAGTTTCGAGTCTGCGCGCTTTGTCCCTATCGGTAATACACCGGTTCGATTGGCACCTGTGGCCGATGGCAAGCTGTTCGGTAAAAATGAAATAGGTCAGGCGATCACCGCAACGATTGGTCCTAGTGGGATTCTTGAAGTTGCGAATCTCACACCGAACCAACAATACAAAATCACGTTTTTCCCCAACCCTACCCCAGCGCAGATCGACACGCTGTTCAATTCCTATCAGGGCGTTATCGGCGATCTGAGCGGCTGGCTACAAACCCAGTGGACCACCGACTTTTTGCCGTTGTGGCAGGAACATAACAACGCGTCCATGGCTGGCCGTGTCATGCAAGACCTGGAAGCCGAGTGGAAAGGCTTTATGAAAGCGATCATGGGTTTGTGGGGCGATATCAAAAGCCTCTACGACCTGGTTGCGCATCCTCGGGAGAATTATGAAAAGCTCAAGAAGTTCTTCACCGAGGAAGAAATCAAGCGCATCTACAACGCCTCGGCGGAAGCGATTCATACCGCCCTGTTGATCGCCAGTGACGAGCCATTGATGTGGATCTACATGGCCGCAATCGTGGCGTGGGTCAAAATGCTGCCTCCGCAGACCTGCACGGAAGTGCTGTCTCAACTGACCACCGAAGTCCTGCTGAACATTCTGGTCGGCGTTGTAATGACCGGTGGTCTCGGCTTGGCAGTACGTGTCGGCACCAAGGCGCTGAAAGCCACGCAAAACAGTGGCAAGGTGCTGAAACTGATCGAAGACTTCACCGGCATGCTGATGAAAACCAGCGGCAAGAACGCTGCGGTCCACACTGAAGCTGCCAGGCCGTTACTGCTCAACGGCAATTCAGCGGTCAATCAGGCACGCAAAGCAAGCGTCGAAATTGCTGCCCCCAAACCCGCAACCACGGCCACAGCGCCGAACAAAAAGCCAAAGGTTACAGGCGGCAAGGTGGAGACCGACGCGCAGATCCATGCACGCGGAAAGAAAGACAACACCACTCGTATCGAACAAAAAGAGCCTGTCGACAACGCTCCCGACCAATCGAAAACCCCCGCTGACAAACCCGCACAATGCACAAAAAAAACATGTACCGACCGCGACCCTGTGTCGATGGTAACCGGTGAGGAATTGCTGACGCTCACCGATGGTGAACTCGGTGGTCTCTTGCCGCTGGAATGGACGCGTCTTTATCGCAGCAGTGCGGTCGAAATCGACAGTCGTCTCGGCTATGGCTGGAGCCATTCACTGTCCCATCGCCTGAAACTGGACGATGAAGGCGTGCTGTGGACTGACAATGAAAACCGTCAGACCCGCTTCCCGATGCCGACCGAACAACGTCCGGCGATCACCAACAGCCTGGCCGAAGCGGCGATTTATCTTGGTGACGCCCCAGGTGAACTGATCCTGACTCAAGCCGGCCCAAAAACACGGTTTTACCACTTCCGTGCCGGGCGTCTGAATACCATCAGTGATGCCTACGAAAACCAGTTGCACATCAGCTATGACTTGGTTGGGCGCATTCAGCGCATCGACAACGGTGCTGGCCGTGCCTTGTTACTGCGCTATGACGATCGCCATATCTCGGCAGTCGACTACCAGCAGCAACGTGCCGAGTACGATGATCGCGGTGGGCGCCAGGATCCATGGCAAACCGTGCAAACCCTGGTCACCTATCACTACAACGAACGCAATCAACTCGTCAGTGCCACCAACGCTGCCGGTGAGCGCGAGCACTATCGCTACAACGATCAGCACGTCATTCTCGAACGTCAACTGGCGGGTGGCGCCAGCTTCTACTGGGATTGGGAACGCGAAGGCAAATTGGCGCGCTGTGTCCGCCACTGGGCCAGTTATTCGCAACTGGAAGCGCGTTATGTGTGGGACGACAAGGGCACGGTGAGCGTGCTTAACGCCGATGGCAGCGAGCAGGTTTACGTGCATGACGAAAATGCGCGACTTATCAACGAGACCGCCCCCGACGGAGCGCAAACGCAAAGAGCGTATGACGACGAAGGTCGCCTGATCGCTGAAAAGGACGCGCTGGGCGCCGTCACCGAATACCAATACAACGACGCCGGACGTTTGATTGCGGTTGTCCCACCAGAAGATGAACCGACTCGCTACAACTACTTCGATGGCCAACTCATCGATGTGCAACGCGGCAGAGCTCGCTGGAAGTACGAGCGCAACCGTCAAGGCGATATCACCCAGCAAACAGACCCCCACGGTAACGAAACTCACTACAGCTACGACCGTCAGGGTCGCCTGCTGGAAATCCGTCATCCTGACGGCAGCCGTCACCAACTGGGCTGGAACAACCTCGGTCAATTGCTGGAAGAACGCCTGCCCGACGGCGGCCAGCGCAAGTATCGCTACGACGCACTGGGTCGGCAGATTACTCGCCAGGAAGAAACCGGCGCGATCACCCACTATCAATGGGATGCCGTCAGCCGCCTGACGCAAGTCACCCTGCCCGGCGGCGCCAGCCGTGCGTTCACTTACAACCCATACGGTCGCGTCACCGCAGAGCGCGATGAGCTGGGCCGCGTGACGCGTTACGAATACGCCGATGGTCTGCACCTGGTCAGCCGCCGGATCAATCCGGACGGCAGCCAGTTGCGTTATCGCTACGACAACTCGAGATTGCTGCTGACAGAGATCGAGAACGAACGCGGCGAGCACTACCACCTCGACTACCACGCCAACGGCCTGATCCAGCAGGAAACCGGTTTCGACGGGCGCCGCACCGCCTATGAATACGACCTCAACGGCCAACTGCTGAAGAAAACCGAGTTCGGCGACGATGGCAGTGAACTTGTCACTGAATATCAGCGCGACGCTGCTGGCCGCTTACTGGTCAAAACCCTGGCCAATGGCGAGGAAATCCATTACAGCTATGACGCCCTTGGCCGTCTGGTCAACGTCGACGACGGCAACTGGCCGCTGGCGTATGAATACGATCTGCAAGACCGCTTGATCACCGAACACCAAGGCTGGGGCACCCTGCGCTACGAGTACGACAGCGTTGGACAGCTCAGCCACTGCCGCCTCCCGGACGGCAGCAAGCTCGATTATCGCCATCAGCGCGGCGGCCAACTGAGCAGCATCGACCTCAACGGCTCACGCCTGACCACGCATCAGTTCAGCGCCGGTCAGGAACTTCAGCGCCAGCAAGGCCTGCTGCTCAGCCAATACCAGTACGACGAACAAGGCCGTCTGCAAGCACACAGCGTCAGTCAAAAAGATCGAAACCTGTTCCGCCGCCGCTACGCTTACGACGCCAACGGCAACCTCGCCGGCATCGACGACAGCCGCAAAGGCCATCGCAGCTACCACTACGACCCACTCGACCGGCTGATCAATGTCCGTGGCAGCACCCCGGAAAGCTTCGCCCACGACCCTGCGGGCAACTTGCTGGGCCAAGGCGACCAAGCCAGCGCAAACCTGGCCAACGTCAAAGGCAACCGCCTGCTGATGCAGGGCGACCGCCACTACGACTACGACGCCTACGGCAACCTGACCCGCGAACGTCGCGGCACCGGGCAGAAACTCGTCACTGAATACCGCTATGACTGCCAGCACCGTTTGATTGGTGTCAGCCTCCCGGGGGGTAGCGTCGCGTCCTATAAATACGACGCGTTCGGCCGACGCATCAAAAAAATCGTCGACGGCAGCACCACCGAATTTTTGTGGCAAGGTGAACGCCTGATCGCCGAAAGCGCTGACAACCGTTATCGCACTTACGTTTATGAACCGGGTAGTTTCCGTCCGCTGGTGATGCTGGATGGCGAAGGTCCACTGAAGGCGACGCCGTTTTACTATCAGCTCGATCATCTGGGTACGCCGCAGGAGCTCACGGACTACAGCGGCGAGATCATGTGGTCGGCGAAATATCGCGCTTATGGCAATCTCGTTGCACTCGATGTCGCCGAAATTGACAACCCGTTGCGGTTTCAGGGGCAGTACTTCGATGCGGAGACGGGCTTACACTACAACCGCCATCGCTACTACAATCCGGGGACCGGGCGGTTTCTGACGCCGGATCCGATCAAGCTTGCGGGTGGGTTGAATAACTACCAGTACGTGACTAACCCTACTGGGTGGGTGGATCCACTAGGTCATAGTGAGTGTCCAGGTGGAAAAGATGGTAATTCTGGATCATCGAAGAAGCCTGAGGACGCAGCTAAGGTAGAAGATGGAACACCGCCTCCGCCGATTGCGGACAGAAAATTTAAGCCAGGAGAAGACACACGTCACTTTGAGAAGCATGGCGAGGAAATTGGGCAAAGTCTAGGCGACGACAAATACACTCTTGAGCAATATGTAGCTGATGCCAACTCGGTCATTCGCAATGGAACATTTGCTCCAGAACTGAACGCTTTTGTCGCAATCCCGGGAGGAGTAGGCAGTGCAAAAGGATTACTTGTTGGCGTCGACAGGGTAACGGGGGAAATTACTACAATGCACCTAAAACCCATCTCATTTTTTGAAACCAAAGCACCAAGCTTAGGATGGAAGGCGCAGCCTAAATCAGTCAAGACCGATACGATGGGACCAGATCCACATATCGGATGGAAATCTCCTTATGGTTTAACACCAACAAAGTGACGAATATGATTGTAAAAAATATCAAGTGGATATCCAAAACTGCGGAAGAGGCAGAGGTTGAAATAAGCGATGGGGAATTTACTTGCATCGCTTTTTCCCAACCATGCAATGCAAATATTGGAGACACAATTAAAGAACCGCTGCATGTTTTTTCAATTAAAAATGCGATGCTCTGCGAGGGCGATACGGCCTTAGGAATTTTCGGTAACGAAGGAACAGGACTATCAAGAAAAGTCATCGCTAGAGTGGTAGATGTTTCGGAACAATTAATTGCAGTCGGAAGAATAAATTTAACCATCGAGGACTATTTACCTGGAGGGATAAGAGCTGGAGATTTAATCGAATTCGATTGCGCACGAATTGATCTTTGGTAAAAAGCGCAACTCAAAAAAACCCTACCGCCCCTAATTCCAGCCCTATCAGAAAGAAAACAAAGAAAACAAAGGGAACAAAGGCGAACAAAGGCGAACAAAGGGGACGGATTTCCCAAAGGCTCATTTAAAAAGCTCACAACCAAGAAAACCAAATGGACAAAAAAATAATTGCACTCGGTGGAATAATCACACTTGATGATCTATCACACCTCAATCAGTCTCTTGACACATCAGTGATTATCGATAACCTAAAAGAGGACCTATTTCAAGCCATCTTCCGTCAGAATCAAATTCTCGATATAGGCTGGCATCCCGAATTCTGTCAAAACGGCACCTTTATAGTTTCTCTAATTAAAGCATACGACTGGGAGCACCCTATTTTCAGCGATAAAGCAAAGAACTGGGGAGAGCTCCACGAAGTAATCTCCATTGCTTTGGAGAAGCTGGAAACGTGATATCAACAAAACAACATGAAAAATCTGAAAAATCTGAGAAGCAAAGAGAAGCAAAGAGAAGCAAAGGGGACAGATTTATTTTCGACGTTACAACCGGCATCGCTACTACAATCCGGGGACTGGGCGGTACCTGACGCCGGACCCGATAAAGCTTGCGGGTGGGTTGAATAACTACCAGTACGTGCCTAACCCTACGGGGTGGGTGGATCCGATAGGTTTAAGCTGCCTTGAAGATAAAAAAATGGTATTAGTAAAAAGGCAGATGACACAAGTAGTTCCAAGGTAGCGAACGGTGACGTTGAACCACCTAAGGGTTATCAAAGTACTCTTACGAAAAAAGCAGCATTTAGACAGGCAAAAGAAATTCGAGGCATACCTCGCTCCCAGCAGCAATCAAGAACATTCAAGGAAAAACTAACCGACTAAGAAGGCTATGTACTGGGTCGTGTTTATGAGTTTCAGCTAGCGAATGGCAAGACTGCAACAATACGAGACCACTCGCTTGGCCATGTAAAAGGAAATGAAGGTCCTCATTTCAATACTGAGGTTACCGGAACAAAAGGAACAAAGGCGCCGCTTGCGGCTGGAGAAGATTCACACACATACTTTAAAAAAGACTAACTATGAATTCGTTATATATTTGTGAATCAGGAATAAAATTATGGGAGCAACCTGCGCGCACTACCGCTCCCGACTTCACGACCTTTTCAATACTTGATAAATCTATTTCCGACATTTGGACGAATTGGCAGAAGCTGGCAGAAGCTTTACTCCTTAATTGGCCAATAACAATGAAATGGCGAACGACAGGCCACTCTCTTGAGCAATACAAGGTTCAAGAGTTACTCCTACGAAAAGAAATATCCAAAGACCTAAACTCGGCGGACATAATCAAAAAAAATGAAAAGACCAAAATTTATTCATACATACAACACATAAATATAGGAGACACCCGATTCAACCCCAACGAGCTAACACAGTACCGAAACACAATTTTACTGTTGAATAAATCAGAACCCAACATAGAGAAAACCTGGGAAAAACTCAGCGTTACTGACAAGGGGGTATCATCCGACCACCTAGCCAACTTCCTATGTAATGAACGCGAGTCGATTATTGGTCGATTCATAGAAAATGACACATATTCAGTTACACAAATAATTTGCTCTGTAGAACACAGATCCAGCATCGAAATCTTGTTAAAAAATATAAACCTCCGACAAATATCTGCCGCTGAAATACCTAAAGCCATTGAGAACTTATAAAAAAATACACTTATTAGCCGGTTACTTTTTTACTAGTTCAGCGTCATAACCACAGACTGCTGCTCAGCAAAACAAACGAAAAAAGGGGACGGATTTATCTTCACAAGAGAAAATAAATCCGTCCCCTTTTTCCCAAACGGGAACTACTTTAGAGTATATGACCCCTCGCTTCCAGGCAAAAGGAAGTAACGCATTTTAATAAAGGGCCATAAAATGAAAACTATCTCCGTCCCGTTGAGCTCCGAAGCAATGGAACGCTTAGATCTAGATGAGTGCTTGCTTGGTGACCTTGAGGAACTTCAATTACCAGAAGAGCACTACGCAAAATTATTGCAATCTGGAGTAATTGAAAAAATAAACTCATCACTAGGAAAACTTATAGATGAAAACGAAGACGAAAGCATTCAAGGCAACATCGAACTAACCACATCTCTAAATATTTTAACAAACGCTTACGAACACACTGAATTTGAGATATTAGAAAAAATTATAACCCTGAACAAACTAGCATTAAAAAGCAAGACCGGGCTGTTTTTTTACTTCTAAGTCAAACAAAATAAAGGGGACGGATTTATTTTTAGCGAACGAAAATAAATCCGTCCCCTTTTCAATTTCACGCAAAAAAATAAATCCGTCCCCTTTTCATTTATTACGCTAGATAAAGATGGAACCATTACTCTCCTACTACCGGGAACGGCACCATGAATTTCAGATCTGCAAGCTTGGCCATCAACCCGAGCGAAATTGGCTATAGAAGTCTTGGCTTTGGAGAGAACCCTGGGCTTGAAACAACGGAATATGAATTAACCATAAGCCTTAAAGAGCTAACAGAAGATTTTTTAAAAAGTGCGAACTCCTTCATTCACCAATGCAAAATCGATGATACCCAACAAGGATACGCGGACAATGAAAACCTAAAAGAAGCCAACTACGCAAGCTTCAAGCAGCTTATTGAACACGAACCGAACCTCGCCGCCAACCTTATTAACGATTATCTATATTTCGACTTACTGGACTCATTATTTCCAAATTCTAAAAACCTAAAATTAGTAGTCAACAGCATAAAAAATGTTGTTATACAGGAAGAGCAAATTATTATTGAAGGCGAGACATTTCCTTTCAAAAAACCGTGAACAAACTCATCAAACCCAAAGAATTGCAAAGAAGATAGGGGGAGATTTATTTTCAACGAAAGAAAAATAAACCCGTCCCCTTTTTTCGGGAGAGTCCGGGGGCACGGACTTGAAGATGCTCATGGAGAGCACCCACATATCAATATAAAAAGAGACGACGGCACAAAAGTTGTTATCAACATCACCGGAGAGTGACATGAATACGGATGAAAAAATAATCAGCTGGATAGAGGCCGGAAAACAGGTGGGATGCAGAGGAAAGCGAGATGCTCAAAATGACGTTCTTTGGCTTTCGACTGCAATACAAAAATACGAAGAAAAATACAAAACATACGTAAGCGAAATTTTTGATTCAAAAATTGCAATGGAAGAGTATTTAAACGAGGAAACCAGAGTTTTTTCGACTTGCAAAGAAGCTCTAGATTACCTGCGACTGGAGTCTAAACTTGAGGTTAGCGAGCTAGCTCCATGCAAAGGCCAGACGATCTTCAATCCAAAATTTTCGTACTGAAGAAAACAATTAACAATAACGACGGCCCGTTCTGTACCGAGTCGCTTTGCTATTAACTTGACCACTTGAACACGCCACAAAAACTCGCCAAGTGAAAAAGGGGACTGAACAAGGGGACGCCCATCAACTGGTATCAACCCCCTTTTTTTCAGCGTATCGACAACGGCCCGGTCGCTCCTTGTTTCTGCGTTATGACGACTGCCGCATCTAAGACAAACAAAGGGGACAGATTTATTTTTACGAAGGAAAATAAATCTGTCTCCTTTTCGCTTTTCGATCAATGTACGACAGTATGAAAGCACTAAAACGGGCAAACCCCAGTATAAAAGACTTCTTCTACTCCAAAGAGTAATTATGAAATTCTGGAACGATATTGACGGCATCACTTTTTTAACCAGGTTTTCACGACACCCATAGCGATCGGCACCATTGACCTTTTCGCTTTAAATATTGATAACAGCAGACCAACGATAATAATGGTGTTTGATATATAGGAACTCCCTGACGCACCTCCAGCAAAATGGAAAAAGACCAACTTCAATACGTGTCGAATTGGATTAAATTGTGGCGACATCAAAAACGTTTTCAACACAAAGGCACAAAGGGGACCACAAAGGGGACGGATTTATTTTCAACGAAAGAAAATAAATCCGTCCCCTTTCCATCATCAGCCACGTCTTCACCATCCTCCCCAACATCGATACCGAAACCCTGCTAAGCCACGCCTGCGAAACCCTCGCCTCCCTCAACGTCCTCACCACCGACCTGGCCTGCAAACTCGAAGGCTCACACCGCAGCCTCGCGCTATCAATCCAGCAGCTGGCGGTAGTGGGTGAATTGTTGGTAAACCGTGCGCTGGACAATCTCGACCCTCCTGGCGATGCCTCCGAAACCCCACACAGCACCCAATCTTGAGAGTAGGAGGCCCAACCATGGCTCGATACATGCCCATCACCGGCATCGATTGCCTGATCCCACACGGCGGCCTACCGAATCCGCAGCGTCACCCAACTGGTGGAAACTCTATCCTTGGGTGATTCGCTCAACGGCGACAACGCGCTACTTCAGGACTTCGCCCGCGTAATTGCAATTCCACTGCGCGACGGCTGCGACTTGCTGGACGTTATTGGCAGACCCTTACAAAAACAAACCCCATAAAAAAAACGGGCGATCATACGATCGCCCGTTTTTATATATTCATTGTCATCAATTGAAAAAGAAGGTGTCCGCCCAGTGCTATGGCCTCGGCATTCCATGCACTGGTAAAGAGCCGTGACACTGGGCGAACGGGGGCATTTTAATAGAAGTTTTCGGATATGTCCGCTAAGCGAACATGAAATTTGTAAACACAATGTTTAACAAAATGTCGGTTGCAATACTATGTAAACCGCCACCAAAACTCACCACCTAGAACATTAAAACTGATTGTTCTTGTACAAAAAACTTATACAAGAACAATCATTTTATAGAATCAATACTCAGCTTTTAGGGGCGTGAGTATGCACTTGCAGGATGTCTGTGTAGGTGACGACAACGGTTTGACCGACTTTCAGGTCTTTGAGTTTGGCTTGAACTTCCGGTCTTACGATGTCAACCGTTTTGGATTTACCCTTCGGACCTTCGAAGGTCACCTGGTTTTTCTTCAGGTCGATGTGGGTGATTTTCAGCTGAACTTCAACCTGGCGGTAAGCTTCACCAGCCGGTTTGGCGGCACCTGGCGCTGCGCGAACGTCGCCCGTGCGTTCGGCGGAACCTGGCAGGGCCTTCGAGACGTCGGTATCGAGGTAGGCCGCTTCGGCGTGAACGACTTTGATATCGACTTGATCGCCGGCTTTCAGGTTGCCAAGGTTTTTCGCCTTGTCGGTCAGTTGGACAGAAACTTCTTTACCGTCAGGCCCTTTGAGCACGACTTGATGGTTTGCGGCGTCGACCGAGACGACGGTGGCGGTGGTCTGATCCTCTAACACGACGCCAGCCAGCGGGATATCGGCAGCCATGGCGCCGAGGCTGACAGCGGACAGCAGGGTAGCGAGGGAGATGGCTTTGGTCAGTGCGTGGAGTTTCATAGGCGATACATTCCTTGGTAATAAAGGGCAGCAGACCGCTCTGGCTCAGGCGTCAGCGCGATGTGTGCAAATGAGCATAGACGGTCTTCAGAGAGTTTTTGCAGTTTCTTGCCCAGTGGGCTCGTTGTTGTCAGTGCTTTTTCCACTTTCCTTGCGCCAAGTCAGCAAGGTGTCGCGCAAGGCATCACTTTCTCGTACGTCAGGGCCGCCTCAGGCTTCAGGATCATCGACTTCCTGGGCGACGTTCACGGCCGGTGAATCTTTGTGCGACTGCTCGGCCCTGGCCTTCAAGTCTTGCCACTGCTGGAGGTCGATGGCGCCCTGCCCCAGCAAGTCGTCAGCCACGCGCAGCAGTTCGGTGTAATGGGCGTCGGGGGATTGCTGCCAGTAAGCCTTGTCGTCGAACAGTCGTTGCCATGACGCAAGGTCTGGCGGTTTGAGGTCGTCGCTCATGGCGGGCTCCAGTGAACGGGTTTGTTAACGTAGGAGGACGTCGATCTGCCGAGAGTTCCGACTCAATAACCGGTCATTTCCAGATAGCCCTGCCCCGCATGGCTGCCGCTCAGTTGCACTGGCCCTTCCCAATACGGAATGCGCAAATCCATCCACGCGTTGGGGTTGAGGGCGTTGAGAGTGATGTCGAGGTGCTTGCCGGGGATTTTGATCGACCAGCGCACCGGCATCTTTCGGCCAGCAACCTTGGCGGTGTCTTGCGGTGTAAGGCGGATGTCGTCGGCGTGCAGTGGTTGAGTCTGCCCCTCGGCGTCGATCCATGTACCCGTGAGGTAAGGCTCGCCGTCCTTGTTGCGCATGCGGTAGAGCATCACCTGTTCGCCACTGTCCAGGTGCAGGGAAAACCAGTCCCAACCGGTCTGGTTGGCAGTCAGTGGCTGGCTGCTCCATTCACGGTCGAGCCAGGCCGGGCCGCTGACTTGATAGGTTTTGCCGTCGATGTCCAGCGAGCCGCTGGCCTGGAAAAACGGCTGGCTGTAGTAGTACGACGCCTGGCCCTGTTCGGATTTCTGGCTGAAACCTTTATCGCCCTGAAGCACCAGCGGCCGAGTGGACGTCAGTCGAAGCTGGTAACCGAACGCCTTGTCCCGCGCACTGAGTTGAACATCCGCTAACGGATCAGCACCCTGACTGCTGAATCGCCAGTCATCGATCCACGCATTGAACGGTGCGACGTTCACGCCGGCCTGACCGACGCCGCCACGGGCGTAGCGTTCGGCCGCGTGATGCTCCGTCGCCGAGGTCACGGCCGCATGCCCCAGCCAGATCGTCTGATTAGCCCAGCCAGCCGCCTCGGGCGCGGCTTTCAAGGCGCTACGAAACAGCGTCCATTGCACGCCGAATTCGCGGCCCTGCGCGTCCTTGAGGTTGGCGGTGACGTACCACCACTCGATGCGAAAACCGTCATGCGGCCCGTGATCCGCCGGGAAGCTGAAGTCTCGTCCCGGCACCACCGGAGTAAACGTTGCCGCCTCGCCGCCGAGACCGGCGAAGCCTTTGTCGACAGGTGCGGAGTTGTCGCAGCCGCTCAATAAAACCAATAAAAATAGCCCGACCTTAATCCTCATGAGCAAACGTCCTCAGCAGGTCCGCCGGTTGCGTGCGATACAGCGAATACAACGGCCACGCCGACGCCAATAACGTCGCGAACAACGCCAGCCCCATCAACTGCAACAGTTGCACCGGAAACACCCGCAGCGGCAGACGCCAGCCGAATGCCTGGACGTTGATCACCGCATCCAGGCACCACGCCAGCGCGATCCCCAGCGGCAGCGCCAGCACTAGCGTCAACACCGCCAGCAGCCAGGTTTGCCCGAGGTTGAGCAGCATCAATTGCCGGCGCGTCACGCCCAGCGCCCACAGCGGCGCCAACTGCCCGAGGCGGCTTTGGCTTTGGGTCAGCAGGCTGATGAACAACGCCACGCCCGCCACACACAGGGTCAGGCTGTTGAGCGCGGCCGTGGCGGCGAAGGTGCGTTCAAACACTTGCGTCGACCAGCCCTTGAGGCGCGCCTGATCGACAATGCGGTT
The DNA here is from genome assembly GCF_057128725.1 of Pseudomonas oplopanacis. Lineage (NCBI taxonomy): Bacteria > Pseudomonadati > Pseudomonadota > Gammaproteobacteria > Pseudomonadales > Pseudomonadaceae > Pseudomonas > Pseudomonas oplopanacis. The sequence goes on from NZ_JBSKHV010000001.1 coordinate 413,192, forward strand.
GTCATCCAATGCGAAACGCGCCTGCAACTCGCTGACAAACGCCGGGATCGATGCGGGCTCAATGCGCAGATTAAAACGGTTGGGCGCCTGCTGTGGCCAGCCGTGCAGCAGATGGTTGACGTTGACCAACAAGTGGCCCTTGGGGTTGCCGTAATCGGCGTAGATCCCGACGATACGCGGCGACCACGGGCCGCTCGGCGTGGGAATCGTCAGGTGATCACCGAGGCGCACCTTCAGGCGTCTGGCCAGTTGCTCGCTGAGCATCAACGCGTCGTCCTTGGCCAGTCGGTCCCACGGGTTGTCGCCCAACGCCTCCAGCAGCGGCCAGTGCTGACGATAGGTCGGGTGATCGATCACGCCAAAAATGTCCGCCGGCCAGCCCTGCAACTGAATCGACACCTGCCAGCTGGGCAGTACCGCCGAGAGTTGCGGTTGCTGTTTGAGCCAGATATTCAGCTCACGAGACTGAGCCGGGGTTTGCGGATTGACGTAGAGCTCGGCGGTCAGCCGTTGTTCGAGCCAGTTGCTGAACGTCTCGCGGAAACCGGCGGTCATGCTGCCGGCGCCGATGTTTGCCGCCAATGCCAATAGCAGCGCCATCAACGCCAGGCTCAGGGCCGGCAGTTGCTGACGGCAATCGGCGATAAACCATTGGCCGAGCACCGAATGACTGCGCTGCAAGACCAGATTGAGCACGGCATTCAGCAACACCGGCAGCGCCAGTGCGGCGCCAAGCAACAGCGCCGCCATCAGCACAAATCCACTGGCCAGGCTGTCGCCCCAGATCAAGGCGCCGAGCGCAATCAGCGCTGCCGTCGCCGCCACCCAACCCTGGCGCCGCAACCAGCGCGCGTGGGCCTGATGCCAGGCTTGTGGATCGGCCAGCGCCAGCAACGGCAAACGCGCCGCCCGCAGCAAACTGTTGGCACCGGCCAGCAATGCCCCGAGCACACTCAGGCCGACACCGCTGAGCCACCACCACGGGCTGAGGCTCAACTGCCCCGCCACTTCCGCGCCATACAAGCCGCGCAGGCTGGCGGCGACGTCCGGCAGCAGCACGCTGGCCAACAGGTAGCCGCTGACCACGCCGGCGAGGCCGCCTATCAGCGCCAGACCACCGAGTTCAAACGTCAGGCAGGTGATGAGCATGCGCGCGCTGACGCCACAGGCGCGCAGGGTTCTGAGCAGTCCTCGGCGTTGTTCCAGTGCCAGGCCGATGGCCGCGTGGACGATGAACAGGCCGACCACGAAGGACAGAAACCCCAAGGCGTCGAGGTTCAGGTGAAAGCTCTCGGTCAGGCGCGCGAGGTTGTTCTCCTCACCGCTGGTCTTGAGCTGGAGTTGATCCTTGAGCGTGTCGGGTAACGGAGCGCTGAAATCCTTCGGCAACAGCAAGCGTGACAGTTGATCCGGCAGACCGAGAATCTGCTGGGCGAAGCCGATGTCCACCAGCAACAAACCGGGGGCCATGTCCGTTTGAGCGTGCAGCGGTGGCAGCGGCTCACCGTTCGAACTCAACGGTCGTTCACCTTCCTGCAACCCCAGCGCTTGCATCGTTTGCGGCGAGATCCAGGTGCTGCCCGGCGCACTGAAAAACTCGACAATCTGCTCAATCGGCAACGACTGCCCCGCCACCGATGAGCCAGCCGGCAGCGACACCGGCTCGATGCCCATCAGTTGCAAGCGCTGCTCTTCATGGCCTTTGAGCGTCACCCGGCCTTGCAGCACCGGCGACACCGGCCAACCGGCACGCCGCAAGTCGACAAACAACGCCTGAGAAAACGTCCCGCCACCGGGCGCGCTGAGGCTGGCTTGCGGTTCGCCGCCGATCAACTGACTGGCCCGCGCGTAACTTTCCCGCGCCTGGCTGTTCAGCGCCTGCACGCCCGTGAGCAAACTGGTGGCGAGCCACAACCCGGTCAGCACGCTGAAAAACTGCACCGGATGCTGCCGCCAATGGCTCTGCAGCGCCCGCAACGTCTCGCGAAAAACCCGCACCTCAGCGCTCGTCCGCGCCAGCCAGGCGACCACCGTGCAACACCACTTTTTCCGCCAGCCGCGCCGCCACCCGTGGGCTGTGCGTGACCATCAATAACGTGGTGGACGTGTCGTCGAGCAATTCCAGGAGCAACTTCAACACCTCGTCGCTGGTGGCTTCATCGAGGCTGCCGGTGGGTTCGTCGGCCAGCAGCAATTTCGGTTGGGACGCCAATGCGCGGCCCAGTGCGACTCGTTGCTGTTGGCCGCCGGACAGTTGCTCCGGATAGCGGCGCAGCACATCGCCCAGCCCCAAACGTTGCACCAGATGCGCCTGCCAGCGCGGGTCATGGCGCCCCGCCAGCCGCGCCTGAAACGCCAGGTTATCCTCGACCCGCAAACTGCCGATCAGGTTGAACTGCTGGAACACCAGGCCGATTTCGGTGCGCCGCCAATGGGCCAGTTGCCCTTCGTTCATCTGCTCCAGCCGATGCTCGCCGCTGCGGATACTGCCCCGGTCGACCTTGTCCAGCCCGGCAATCAGGTGCAGCAAGGTGCTTTTGCCGCTGCCCGACTCGCCCATCAGCGCCAGGCTGCTGCCGGGTTTCAGGGTCAGGTCGACGCCTTGCAGCACCGGCAGCGGGCCTTGCGGGGTGGCGTAGCTTTTGAAGACGCCTTGGACCTGAAGCATGGGCAATTCCGTGAAGAAACGTGAGGCAAGGATAGCGGCCCTGCATGGTTTTTGTCCGTTGACGATTGTCGCCCGCCCCGGCCGCGGCCCTACCCTCGGAGGCTGGTCTAACCATAACGATAAAAAACGGAGACGCCATGCCTCGTTTCACCTTGAGCCCTCGTGGCCTGCTTGCTTGCCTGATCACCGCATGCCTGACGCAACCGGTTTACGCCGTCGATGAGTCGGCGGATGCCAGTGCGATCACCACCACCCTCAATGCCGCCGTGCTGCAACACCTGCCCTTCAGTGACCGCACCGATTTCGAATCGGTCAGCAAAGGCTTGATCGCGCCGTTCAAAGGTCAGGTCAAAGACGCTTCCGGCAAGGTCATCTGGGACATAGCGGCGTACGACTTCCTCGCCAAGGATCAGTCGCCCGCCTCGGTCAACCCGAGCCTGTGGCGCCTGGCGCAGCTCAATGCCCATGCCGGACTGTTCGAAGTCAGCCCGAAGATTTATCAGGTGCGCGGGCTGGATCTGGCCAACATGACCATCATTGAAGGTGACGACGGGCTGATCATCATCGACCCGCTGACCACCGCTGAAACCGCTAAAGCGGCGCTGGACCTGTACTACCAGAACCGTGCGCACAAACCGGTCGTGGCGGTGATTTACAGCCACACCCACGTCGATCATTTCGGCGGCGTGCGCGGGGTGATCGACGAGACCGACGTCAAGGCCGGCAAGGTCAAGGTGTACGCGCCCGCCGGGTTCATGGAACACGTCATGAGCGAGAACGTGTTCGCGGGCACCGCCATGAGCCGCCGCGCGCAATTCCAGTTCGGCAGCCTGCTGCCACGCGGTGAAAAAGGTCAACTGGACGCAGGCCTGGGCAAGAGTTCACCGAGTGGCGGCACTGTCACCTTGATTGCGCCGACCGACCTGATCGACAAGGAACTCGAGACCCGCACCATCGCCGGCATCGAGGTCGAGTTCCAGCTCACGCCGGGCACCGAAGCGCCAGCGGAAATGAACCTCTACCTGCCGCAACTGCGCGCGTTGTGCATGGCCGAAAACGCCACGCAAATGATGCACAACCTCCTCACCCCGCGTGGCGCGCAAGTCCGTGATGCCAAGGCCTGGTCGGAGTATCTGGACAACAGCCTGGCGCGTTACGGCGACAAGAGCGATGTGCTGTTCGCGCAACACAACTGGCCGACCTGGGGTGGCGAGCGGATTCGCACGTTCCTGGCGGATCAGCGTGACATGTACGCCTTCCTCAACGACCGCACCTTGCACTTGATGAACCAGGGCCTGACGTCAGTGGAAATCGCCGACGCCATCAAGACGTTGCCGGGGGCGCTGGATCAGAAGTGGTACACCCGTGGCTACTACGGTTCCTTGAGTTTCAACGTGCGGGCGGTGTATCAGCGTTACCTGGGTTTCTATGACGGTAACCCGGCCAACCTCAATCCGCTGCCACCGGTGGAAACCGCCAAACGCACGGTCGAAGCGATGGGTGGCGCCGCCGCAGTGCTGGAAAAAATGCGCACGGCGATGGCCAAGGGTGACTATCGCTGGGCGGCGCAACTGGGCAATCAGTTGGTGTTTGCCGAACCTGACAACGTACCGGGTCGCAACGCCCAGGCCGAGGTTCTAGAGCAGTTGGGCTACCAGAGCGAGAACGCGACCTGGCGCAACATGTACCTGACGGGGGCAATGGAGCTGCGCAACGGCGTGCCGCAACATGCCGGCAGTTCAGCGTCGGTAGACATGATGCGGGCGATGACGCCGGACATGTTCTTCGACTACCTGGCGATTCGTCTCGACAGCGAAAAAGCCGTGGGCCATGACCTGACGTTGAACTGGACCTTTGAAGACCAGAACAAGGACTTCAACCTGACCCTGCGCAATGGCGTGCTGACTCATCGTACCGGGCTGAACCCGGCGGCGGATGCCAGTGTGAGTTTGAGCAAGGCGACGCTGGAGCAGATCAGCCTCAAGCAACTGGATTTCCCGACCGCGATTCAGAAAGGGTTGATCAAGTTGCAGGGCAACGGGAAGAAGCTTGGGGAGCTGTTGGGCAGCGTGGACAGCTTCAGTCCGCAGTTCAATATCGTGACGCCTTAAGACCGCGGCGCGCCCTTCGCGAGCAAGCCCGCTCCCACACTGGATCTGTGTCGTTCACAAATCCCCTGTGGGAGCGAGCCTGCTCGCGAAGGCGTCAGTCCGGACTACACGGAAACCACTTCGACCGCAGGCATCCGCCACCGCTGCTCAATCACCTCCCGTCCCGGCCCATACAACCGCAGCACCAGCGTAAACGCCCCGCTCGCCGGCGTCGGCAGCCAATTGCTCTGCTCTTGCGGCGCCGAAGACTGCATCACCAGGGTCACCCCGCCGTCCGCATCCACCTGCAACTGATCGCGGCTGCTCAAGCAATATCGATCAATGGGGTTCGCGACCAACTGTCGGTCCGGAAGGTCATACAGCGTCAACGACCAAAACTCACTGGCGGGCGGCAATTGCCCCGGCGCGAAACGCAGGCGATAACGCCGCCCGCCTTGCAATGGCTGCCCCTGATTGTCCTGGCGACCGCCGGTGTAGAACGCCTCTTCGACGCTGTTGCCGTAGATGCCGACGTTCGCGGCGACCGCCCGATTCAGGTAATTGCCATGCAGCGCTTCGCGGGTGCCAAACAGGCCCAGCGTGGTGCGCACCTGGCTCACCGCCGTTTGCAGCTGCGCCTGAGCATCGGCAATGCCGGCGATCAAGGCCTGACGGGTTTCCACCGGCAACGCAGCGACATCGAACGCCTGGCCCGGCACGATGCCGATACGGGCGAAACGTGCGCGCAAGGCCTGCTCGGCGGGCTGGGTCGGGCACAGCGTGAGGATTTGATTCAGCACGGCAATGAACGACGGCCCCAATCCGCTCTTGCTGTCCCACGCAGGCCAATCAATCGCGGGCGGCGCGACCGGGGCCGGACTGGCGGTGTATTCATGCAATGGGCGCAAACGGTATTGCTGCTGCAACTCACGAACCGCCGGCAGGTCATCGGCGTTTTTTAATCCGGTGCGCCCGAGCACCATGACGATTTCGGTCTCGCTGCGCAGCACGGCTTTGATGCCCGTGGGCGTCGGCCCCTGCCAATCCGGCCTGGCGATCAGGTAATCCCCCGCCTCACGCCCGGTGCTGAGCACGCCGACGTAAGCGAAATTGTGCGTGTACTGGTCCACCAACTGGTGCACGTAATAACGGTCGTCATCGACCGCCGGCACACTCAACACTTGCGGTTCGCTGCGCAGGTCGAGCCAGGCCCAGGAGTACGGCGTGTCGTTGTTAGGCGTGACGATTTCGCGGTTCTTCGGGGTATACAGCTCGCTGTAGTGACGGAAGCGATTGAAGCCGCCGACGTATTCCGGTGCAGCAGGATTGAGCAGCTGTTTTTCCAGAGTCTGGTAATGCATGAGCATCGGGTAAGCGTAGATCCACGCTTCCTGTGCGATGGCTCGAAGGTCATCGGATTCTGCGGCCAACAACCAGCGTGGAAACATCAGACTGCCTCCCAGAACACTCATGCTGCCGAGCACTCGACGACGGCTGACGATCAGGTTCATGGTTCAACCCTCGCAATGGTCGGCAACTGATAACTGCCGTCCAGCGCGCCTGACTTGGGCAAATACAGGCGCAACAACAGATTGAACGGGCCTTGTGGTGTCGGCAGCCAGTTGCCTTGTTGTTGCGTAGGCGCGGTGGATTGCAAGGTCAGGGTCAAGCCGCCATCAACGTCGTAATGCAGATCGGGGCTACGGTCGCCGAGGGCGTAACGCTGGATCGGGTTGGCCGCGAGCAATTGGGTTTTGCCGTCGTACAGGGTCAATGACCAGAAGGCATTCACCGGCGGTAACTGTCCGGCGGGAAAATGCAGGCGATAGGCTTTGGTGCCGTCCAGCGTCTGGCCCTGGGCATCGTGCAACGCCATCGGGTACACCGCTTCCACCGGGTCGTTGGCGTAAATGTAGCGCCAGGCGACCGCCGCACGGGTCAGGTCATCGTCGCCGAATTTGCCGACATTGGTCGGGGAGCGAAACCAGCCTCGCTGTTCCACCGAGACATGGTTCGACGCTGTACGGACCTGTTCGCGGCCAGCCTCGGCGCCTTGGGCAATCGCTTCGCTCAAATCCGCTGGCGGCTCGAACGTGGCACCGGGTTTCACCCCGATGGCGGCGAATCGTTGCAGTTTTGCGCGTTCAGTCGGCGTCCACTCGTGCAGCGACGCCAGGCTGTTGAACGTGCTGAACAGGGATTGGGCCGGGCCTTGTTTGGTGTCTTGATAAGTGGGCAACTGCAGTGGAGGCAACGCGTCAGGTGCTGCGCGTGCGATCACTTTGGACAAGGGTTGCAGCGCATAGCCCATCAACACTTTCGCGGCGTCTTGCTGATCGGCTTCACCTTTGACTTCGGTGCGGCCGAGCAGGAATACCAGGCGACTCGGCGAGCGGATCACGCCACTGAAATCCTTTGGCACTTCACCTTGCCAATCCGGCCCGGCGATCAAGTAGCGCCCCGCTTTGCTACCAGTGGCACGAGTGCCGATGTAGTCGAGGTTGTCGGTGCGCATGTCGACCAGTTGGAAGCTGTAGTAGCGCCCTTCTACCTCCGGCACGTCCAGCACCATGGGTTCGCCGCGCAGGTCGAGCAAGGCGCGGGAATAGAAGGTGTCGTTGTTCGGCGACACCACTTTGTTGTCCTGCGGGCCGAGCAATCGCGGCTCGCTGTAGAGCCGGTTGAAGGGCAGTTTGGCAGCAATGGCAGTGAGCACTTTGTCGTGCTCGACGGTGGCGTAGGCGAAGACGTAAGCCTCTTGCGCCAGCGCCTTGGCCTGAGGGGAATCGAGAGTGGCAGCATGAACGGTGCCCAGGCTGACGCCCAGGGCCAGAGCGGATATCCAGTAGCGCACGGCAGATCTCCTGGTAGGTACTAAAAACAACACCGCCCCTTGTAGGAGTGAGCTTGCTCGCGATGAGGGAGTGTCAGTCGGTAAATGTGTTGACTGATACACCGCCTTCGCGAGCAGGCTCGCTCCCACATTGGATGTGCGGGGGCGCCTGGTTACTTGGCCCAGCGCCGCAGGTCCGACGGGGTGTAGTCGTCGGTCTTGGCTGCGAACCCGACCCGCATCGGTTCGGTCTCTTCGTTGGCCAGGCCACCGGCGTAGTAGCGGCCGGAAATCAGGTCGTACGAGGTTTCCAGCACGTTGTAGGTGAAGCCATGGTCGTACTGCTGAATCGCGTGCAGTTCGCCGCTGCGCCACAGTTCGCCACGGCTGTCGTACTGGTCAGACTGCGCGATCTGCCAGCTGTCCTCGTCCACATAGAACCGGCGTTTGGCGTAGATGTGCCGTGCGCTTGGCTTGAGCGTGGCCTCCACCACCCACACCCGGTGTTTCTCGTAGCGCGCCAGATCCTGGTTGACGTGGTTGGGCTTGATCACTTCGTCGTACTTGAGGCTGTGGCTGCCGATTTTGTAGCTGTTGTACGGGATGAACAGTTCCTGTTTGCCGATCAGCTTCCAGTCAAAACGATCCGGCGCACCGTTGTAGCCGTCGATGTTGTCGGCGGTGATCAGGCCGTTGCTGTAACGGGCGCTGTTGTCGTAGGCGATCATCGGCGCGCGACGCACCCGGCGTTGGCCCGGCAGGTATTGCCACGCTGAACGCGGCTCGGCCACCTGGTCGATCGGCTCGTGCACCAGCACCGCTTCGCCGGACAAACGCGCCGGTTCCAGCACGCGGCTCTTGAACATGAACAGAATGTTGGCGCCCGCCTCCAACCCACCCACGGTATCGGCGAAGTTGATCAGCGACTGGTTGCGCACATAACTGGTAGCGCCGTTTTCACGCACCAGCGCTGAACTGCTGATACGTTCGTAACTGCCGCCGCGATAGCGGGTCATGTGGTTCCACATCACCTCCAGGCCTTCGGTGGGCAGCGGAAACGGAATGCCGCGCGCGTAGTCGTGCAAGCCGTTGCCGCCATCGGCCATGCTGGTTTTAGCGACGTTGTCGCGGCTCTGCGCGAGGATGTCCTTGGGCAGGTTGGCGCTGCGGTGCGTCGGGTAGATGTTCATCTTGTAGCTGTCGGGAAAGCGCTTGAACAACGCAATCTGACCGGGACTGAGAAACTTCTGATACTGCGCGACGTTCTTCGAATCGATGGTGAACAACGGTTTTTCGGCCGCATACGGATCGCTGTAGCCGCCCTTGCTGTCGACGCTGCCGGCATTACTCGCCAGGCCACCGGACCAGGCCGGAATGCTGCCGTCGGCGTTGGCCGCCATTTCCGAACCCATGGGGGTCAGGTTTTTGCCCAGAGCGGCGGAATCAGTGCCTTTGGCCTGGGCCAGGCCGACGGTGCAGGCCAGCGCCAGCACGCACAATTGCATACGCATAACGGTTCTCCTTAGAAGTCTGCCTTGAAGCTGACGGACGCGAAATCGCGGTCGTCGAGGGTGCTGTAGTCGTTGGAACCGAAGAAGGCGTTGTAGGCCAGTTCCACGCTGTAGTCGTTCATGTAGACGCCCGTCAGGCTCACGCCCAACGCCTGCTGGCCTTCCTGGAACGGCCCTTGCGGATCGTAGGAATAACCGGAGACGTCATGCCGCCAGTTGACCGCCGGAATCAGGTTGATGCCAGGCAGCACGTCGCTGTATTCGAGGCTGGCGCGCAGGCGATAACCCCACGACCACTCGGTGGCGAACCCTTTGTCGGTGCAGTATTGGTTCGTCACGCCCGAGGCCACGGTGTTGCACAGCGTGCCGTTGCGCGGCGCACTGCGGCCGAACGCGGCGTTGCGGCCCAGACGCTCATCGCCGAGGTCGTCGATGTGCACCACGCCGGCCTCGCCGAACAGGCTCAGGCGCGTGGCGCCCAGCACATTGTCGAAGGCCTGGGTGGCCGAGCCGGTTGCCTGCCAGACGCCTTTGCGCACCCAGCCGTCGTAGGTGCTGCCGTTATTGGTGTTGAATCCCGACGGTAACTGGACCCACGAACTGCCGCCCGCCCCAGAGATCACCGCCACGTTGATGTCCGGCGCGTTGATCGCCAGTGGCATGTTCGGCCGATAGCTCAGCTCACCGGCCAGCGAGATGCCGCTGTTGGGTTCGACGCCGTTCAGGCTGATGCCGTACAGGTGAATGTTTTCCGGAAACGCCGCCGCATAACTCGGCGCCTGGACGCCGCCGGGGAAGGTTCCGGGCAGGCTGGTGTTCTTCGCGTTGAGGGTGAAATACGGCAGGCGCGAGTGATAGTTGATGTAGTAGATCGCCGCTTCGGCATCGTTCAGCGAGTGGATGATGTTGCGCAAGGCGAAGCCAAACTGGCCGTTGTCCGACGGCGACTCATTGCCCCGGGACGTGGCGTACAACCCTGCTGCCTGCATCTGTTGATCGGTTTGCACCTGGCTCAAATACAGCGGCCCGCAGCCCTTCTGGATGACATCGCTGCTGGCGAAGAACGTGCCGCAACCATCAAGTACGCTTTCGCGCCAGTTGTACTGGTAGAAACCTTCGAGGTTGAGGCTGTCGGTCAGGCCGAAGCTGAAGGAGACCATCTCCACCGGCAACTGGCCTTCCTTGATTTCCACGCCGGGACGGTTGAACGCCGAAATGTCCAGCGGGTTGATCACGTTGATGCCGTTCTGGATCAACAACGATTCGCCCCACGACAACACCTGGTTGCCGACCTTCACGTTCAGCGGTCGATCGGCCACCTGGAAATCCTTCCAGACGTAGGCATCGAGCGCCTTGAAGCCCTGGAACTTCGACAGGTCGTCCCAGCCCGAATCGTCGAAATCCTTGAAGCGGCCGTTACGGGTTTCGTAGGCGTGGTCGTACCAGTATTTGAAGCGAATGAACGCGCCCTGCCCCTGGCCATCGAGACTGAAATCGGTGAGGCCCTTGAAGTTCTGCGAGATGGGATCGCCCTTCTCGAAGTTCAACCGGTTGTCGTCGGCGCTGACGCTGGTGCCGTTGGCGTGCACGCCTTGGGCTTGCAACGCGTTGGCGCGGGTCATCAGGCTATGGTCGGGGTTCTGCGTCGACCAACTGCTGCCCAGGGTCAGCGTGGTTTTGGTCGACAGGCTCCAGTCTTCATTGATGTCAAAAGCAGTGGCCTGGGCGGGCCCGGTCAAGACAGCAAGCATCGCCAGCGCAAGCGGTTGCGGGCGGGTGTGGCCAAGCCGGTGAAGTCGCGGACGGACTCCGGCTGTGGCCGAGCTTTTTCTTATCATTATTAGGCTCCGGTCAGGATTACTCAGCCCGGACACGGTGCCCAACAATCAACCGCGACACGCAAGCGATGGCCGACAAAAAGTAATCATCACGAGCACAGCGATTACAACGACAGCCGAAACTGTTTGGGGGTGATGCCGAACTGTTTGCGAAAGGCCCGGATGAAGTTGCTCGGCTGGCGGTAACCGAGGCGCTCGGCGATGCGTTCGATGGGTTGATCACCGGATGTCAGCCAGTGCCGCGCCATGTCCAGGCTGTCGCTGCGGGTGGTGTGCGCCGCAGTGGTTTGCCAGGTACGCAGCATGCTTTGATGCAGGAACGGATTGGCCCCCAGCAACGGCTCGTCGAGGCAGGCCGACGGTAATATCAGGCACAGATGCGGCCCTTCTTGCACGTTGATGCCGGCGTTTCGCAACCATTCGCCCGCGGCTTGCCGGGGTGTCAGGTAAACGTCGATAAACACCTCCCCCGGCGCTCGTCCGAGCCGTCGGGCGATGTTGCGCACCAGGGTCAACGTCGCGGCATCCAGGCCAAAGAAGTGCGGCGGCTGGTTCGCCCAGCGCAAGTGCAAACAGGCCTGTCCGTCAGCCTCCTCCAGCTCGGCCAGCACATAGTTGGTGACGCGTGGCAGGAACCCGGTGAAACAGGCAAGGCTGTCGCGCAGGGTCGCAGCCGAGTCCAACAAGATGTTCAAACCCTGCAAGCAAGTGGTCGCCATCCCATTGACCAGGTCACAGCCAAACGTGGCGCCCACGCCCAGGCGTTCGCACTCGTCCCAGAGCTTTTCGACCAGGTGCGCCGGAATGTGCAGGCCCTGCTCATCGAGCCACGACAGGCTGATACCGGCCCGTTCCAGCAATTGGTCCTGGCACAGGCCGGACTGCCGGGCGTGGCTGAGAATGGTGCGGGTGAAGGCGCTGGAAGCGAACGATTGATCAGGCATGGCAGGCTACGGCGAGTGAACAGGGTTGTAGTTATGCCAGTGGTCGTGGTATCGATCAAATGCATTAAAAGTATTCACCGAATGCAGGAGACGCATGATGGACCTACGCCAGCTTCGCCACCTCGTGGCCCTCGCCGACTACCGCAGTTTTGGTCGCGCCGCCGAAGCGATCAATCTCAGTCAACCGGCGTTCAGTCGCAGCATCCAGACCCTGGAACGGGACCTCGATTGCGCGTTGGTGGAGCGCAGCAGCCGCGAGTTCCGACTGACCGGCCAGGGTGAACTGGTGCTGCAACATGCCCGGCGTTTGCTCGCCGGCAGCCAGGCGTTGCACAACGAGCTGACCCAATACAACGGCCTGACGGGTGGCGAACTGCACTTCGGCAGCGGCCCTTACCCGGCGCAACTGTTGGTGCCGGAAGCGCTGGCAGAGTTCATCCAGGCGCACCCGGCAATTCGTACTAGTTTCCACCTCGGCGACTGGGAGCAACTGGCGCTGTGGCTGCGCGAACAGCAGATCGAATTCCTGGTGGCCGATGCCCGATACTTCACCGGCGATCCGCAGTATCAGGTGCAACTGCTGCGCCCCCGGCGCGGGCGCTTCTTCTGTCGCGCCGGTCACCCGTTGGCATCACGTGAAAACCTGTCCCTGCGCGCCCTGCTCGACTACGCCGTGGTCGGCACACGGATGCCGCCGATGATCCGCAAGATCCTCGCCGACGTGCAGGGCGAGCCGGACTTCAACCCCAGCGTCGAATGCGCGCAGTTCGATGCGATTCGCCGGGTGGTCATGCACTCCGACGCCGTCGGCATCGCGACCATGGAAGCCCTCGCCGAACTGGCCGTTCAGGGGCACATCCACTTGCTCGATTTCGCCGACATCCCCCGCGACGACCCGGGCCTGCAATTGCACTACGGCATTGTCAGCCGACCGGGTCATTCCCTGACGCCGGCGGCGCTGGCGATGGTGGAAGCGATTCGGGTGGTGGACCAGCGTTTGCTTGCTACGGACACCGTATAACCTGTGGGAGCAAGCTTGCTCGCGATGGCGGCGTGCCAGTCAACAGAGATGCTGAAGTAATGCCCTCATCGCGAGCAAGCTCGCTCCCACAGGGGTTCTGTGTTGGTTTTTGGTCAGGCACGGCGCGCAAACGCCAGCATCGCCCGCGGTTCACCCAGCGCACGCAGCAAGCAATGCATCGCCTCCTCCCGGCTGCGTTCAAAGCGATAACGGCCCTCGATGTACAGCGCCAGTTTCAGCTCCACCGGTTCATCCAGCGGCAGCGGCACTTGCTGCAGCCCCAGCGCCGTGGCAACCCGACTCGGCAGGCTCATGCCGAACGGTTGCCGATCAGCGATCAGCTTCGCGGCCAGGGTGCTTTGCGTGTGCACCGCGATCGTGCGGCGCAGGCTTTTCAAACCGAGGCGCAGGTCCACCGGGCTGAGGCCATCGCGGCGACTGGAAATCTGAATCTGCGGTTGCTCCAGATAGGCTTGCAGGGTCCGCGGCGGTTCCTTGAGCGCGGCGCCGTAGGCAAACACGTAATGGTCGGATGGCAGCACTTGTTTGTGCAGACCGGCGAGCCCGGCCAGCGGTTGGTCGAGGTCGATGAGAATGTCGAGCTTGCCGCTGGCCAGTTCCTGCAAGGCGTCGCGGCGGCGCGGTTGGAAGTAGCGCACCTGCCAGTCGGACTGCGGGGATTCGAGCAAGGCGTCGAGCAGCACTGGTTGCAGGCAATCCAGGCAACTGATGCGCAACAACGGATTGTTCTGCCGCGCCGCCGGAATCATCCGCAACCCATCGCGTAACGACTCGAGGGCGGCGCGCACAAAGTCCGCCAGTCGGTGCGCGACCAATGTCGGGGTCACACCGAGACGGCTCTTGATGAACAGCGGATCACCGCACAATTCACGCAGGCGTCGCAGCGCGTTGCTCATGGCCGGTTGCGACAGGCACATCACTTCGGCGGCGCGGGTCACGCTGCGTTGCTGGTAAATGGCATCGAAGGCGAGCAGCAGGTTCAGGTCGAGCTGGCGTAAATCAAGCATGGTCTTGCTCCGGCAAATCGCTTAACGTCGAGCAGCCTAACCAGAGTCCCGGAACACGCTGTGAGCCCTACATGACAAAAAGCGATCAGCCACTGCGCCATCAACCAACACCCAATGCGTTTTATGCGCCGACCTTGTTGCCGGCCATCGAAGAACTATTGGCCCGAGGCATCGCCCGGGAAACCATCGAAGCGCTGTTTCGCCGCAGTCTGTTCGAATTGCGCACGCCGTTCATGCGTATACCGCTGCTGCTCTCACGGCGCTTCTGGGCCTTTGCCCTGGAGCAGAGCGGCGATCCGCTGGTGGGTCTGGCGGCGGGTCGGCGCTTCGTTTCCACCGCCACCAATGGCCTGACGTACCTGTTCGACGTAGCGGCTTCACTGGAAAGTGCCTGCGTGTATTTCGAGCGGTTTTTCCCGTTCTTCAACGGGCATTTCCAGGCACGGATCGTGCGCGATGAAACAGGCGTCGAGTTGCGCCTACTTGACTGCGGCAGCCTTAAAGCCGGGGCGCCGACCACCGATTACATCCTCGTCAGTCTGTGCAGCATGTTGCGCCGAAAGTTTCTCGCCAGCGGTCTGGAACGTGACCCGGTGCTGGGCGTTGGCCTGGCTTGGCCGAAGACCGCCAACCCGCACGCTCACGAACAGGCGTTCCGCGCACCCGTGCAATGGGCGCAGGCGCATCATTCGATTCGCCTTGATTCGCAGCTGTTCGTGACCGCGCTGACACCGGGCAACCATGAGCTGGAACAAACGCTGGTGGACTTGCTCGAGCAGACCCGGCGCAACAGCGAGCCGACCTTGCTGGAGCAAGTCAGCGACCATTTGATCGCCGACCTCTCCAGCGCCAACTGGCAACGGTTTTGTGCCGACCATCACTTGCTGGAACGCACGGCGGCACGGCGACTGAAGGCGCTGGGCTGGAGTTTTTCGGAACTGCTTGATGAGTACCGGCGCTGCCGGGCGGAGGATTTGTTGCAGGCGGCGGAGCTGGAATTGGTGGAGATTTCGGATCGGTTAGGGTACGGCGATGTGCAGAGTTTCAACCGCGCGTGTTTGCGGTGGTTGGGGTGTGCGCCGGGGGTGTACCGGACGCGGTGGGCGCAGCCTTCGGATCTCGAGTGAATGGGCTGACGCCTTCGCGAGCAGGCTCGCTCCCACAAGGGTTTTGTACACGCCGCAAAACCAATGTGGGAGCGAGCCTGCTCGCGAAGGGGCCGGCCCTGCCAACCAAAAATTTTACTGCCCCACCGCCACACTCGTCGGCGCCTGCGCCGGCGTCACAATGCTCTTCAGGTCAATATGCTTCCACTCCGGCTTCGCCCCCAGCCGCGCATTGAACCGGTAGTTAAAGGTGAATTCATCGGCCGTCGGCACGCTCAGCGGTTTGCCATACATTGCCTCAACCCCCGCCAGGTCATACCCCATCAACTGCAACAGCGTCGGGAAGATGTTGTAGTGGCTGGAGCGATCCTTGTTCGCGGCCAATTGCGCCGACCAGTCCAGGGTTTTCAAGTTACTGCCCTGGATCACCACCAGCGGCACCAATCCCTCTTCTTCCACCGGGTCACCGCCGCAATGGGTATTGAGCCCCGGATTGCCCCGTTCGTGCAGGTCCTGCCCGTGGTCCGAGGTGTAGATCAACAGCGTGTTGCTCAAATCTGCCTGGGCGAACACCCTTGAGAAAAACTCCCCGACGTTCCACAGCAAGGTGTTCTTGTAGGCATTGCGGTACAGCACCCAGTCATCCGGTTGACCGTTAAACCCGTCACGCTTGCCGGTATCGGCCACTTCGACAAACTGCCCGCGCGGCAAGGTCGGCCGATAGGCCATGAAGGCATCCGGGTATTTATCGTGGACCGGGAAATGCGCGCCGACCTTGTTGATCACCACCAACTCCGGCTTGCCATCATTGAGCAGGTCAACCAGTTTGGCCGCCGCCGCCATGTCGCGATCACGCACGCTGGTCTGGTCGAATTGCACAAACTCGTCGATGTCCTTTTTCTCGGCGTCGTTCATCAGGTTCTGCAAGTTGCCGCCGGTACGCTGAGCGTCGATGTAAACGGTGCGCAGGCCAGCCTTCCTGGCGTACTGCCAGATCGACGGCATCGTCGTGTTGATGCGCATGTAGTCGGCCCGGGTGCCGCCGTAGCGCAACGTGACGTTGGTGTCGGCGCTGCAATTGGCAATCGAGGCGGCATAGCCGTAGTTGAAAATGTCGACACCCGCGCGCGGCTCCTTGAGGTTGCTGTGCACACCAAACGGCGCGTTGATGTCCAGGTAATTGCCGGAAATGCTCTCGTCGATGATCAACACGATGTCGTGGCCCACCGGTTGGTCGTTGCGCGCCAGGCTCACCGGTTCACGCGGGCCGACGGTGTTGTGCAAGGCTTCATAGGTAAACAGGTTCAGGTAGGCCAGCGGCGTGTACATGATCGGCAAACCCCGGGCGCCCTCGCCGGCCCGCACGAACAACACAGCACTGAGCAGCAGCACCCCAAGCACCGGCGCCGCCACCAGCAACGCACCGGGTAGCGGCATGCGCCGACGCGGCTTGAGGCCGATGCCGAACAACAGCAACAAGCCGCCGACCAGGCCACTGATGATTGCATCGCGGTACTGGTAGATCGCTTCCTGGATGAACCCGCCCGAGTACACCAGCGACACGAAGCTGCTGTAGGTCAAGTAATCAGCCGTGACCCGCGTATAGACGTCGAAAAACACCGCCGACACGAACATCACCAAGGCGAACAGATGGCGTACCAGCGTCTGCCGGATGTACGCCGTCATAAACAGCGCCACGGTCAGCGCGATAAACATGCCACCGAAAAGAAGCACCGGAAAACCGATGCCCATCGCACTTAAACGTTCGAGGTAATAGTCGTAGTTCTTAAGTAAATAGAGAACTAACAGTACTTCTTTGAGATATCGAATCATTCTCTTTAGGTACTCATGAAGGGCGATTGGCCAATAGATTGTCGGCCATTTTTTGACACTAGCACCGGGCCATCAAAGCGCAAGAATTGTCGGACTTTTACACAAAGCGTCAAAAAAACGTTGACTCAAATCTGACACACATGTGGGGAATTTTCCCCAGCGTTTCAAGGCACTAGACCGTCCATCGTTTTCTTCAATCCCTTAAAAACCCTTTAAAACCGAGACAAATCCAGCACCGACAAGCACTTGATGGCATTTAGCCCCCAAAAATGGGATTTCTCTACCACAGAAGAATGTCATTTTGCTGACACGCTTTCCCACCGCTGGGCTATACCCCTTTTGACAGTCTTATTTTTGTTATCTCAACCGTCTTACGAGGCACGCCAATATGGACGTGAGCGTATTTGGTACGGGCTATGTTGGCCTGATACAAGCAGCGGCACTGGCCGATGTCGGACATCGCGTCCTGTGTGTCGACATTGATCCAAATAAAATAAAACAACTGCAACAAGCGGTGCCACCGATCAGCGAACCGGGGCTTTCCAGCACGCTGGAAGAAAACATCAAGGCCGGTCGGCTGCTGTTCACCACCCAGGCCAGCGATGCGGTCGAACACGCCGAGCTGATTTTCATCGCCGTGGGTACGCCCGCCGATGAAGACGGTTCCGCCGACCTCAGTCATGTGTTGAGCGTCGCTCGCCAGATCGCCAACCATATGGAGGCCGATCGCACCTTCATCATCAAGTCCACCGTGCCGGTCGGTACCGCGGACCAGGTGGCCGCCGCCGCCAACGAAGAACTCAAGCGCCGCGGCAAGAGCGCGCTGAATGTGCGGGTGGTGTCCAACCCGGAGTTTCTCAAGGAAGGCAGCGCCCTCGCCGATTGCATGCGCCCGGACCGGATCATTGTCGGCACGCTCGATGATGAAGCCCGCAGTCAGATGAGTGAGCTCTACGCGCCGTTCTGCCGCAACCATGAAAAGCTCATGTTCATGGACAACCGCAGCGCCGAGCTGACCAAGTACGCCGCCAACGCCATGCTCGCCACACGCATCAGTTTCATGAATGAACTGGCCAACCTCACCGAGCTGCTGGGTGCCGACATCGAAGCGGTACGTCGGGGCATCGGTTCCGACCCGCGCATCGGTTACCACTTTATCTACCCAGGCTGCGGCTTCGGTGGCTCGTGCTTCCCCAAGGACCTGCGCGCCCTGCTGCACACCGCCGAACACAACGGCATGCCGCTGCGACTGTTGCGCAGTGTCACCGACGTCAACGACACCCAACGCCACATTCTCTTCGGCAAACTCAAAGCGCAGTTCCCGAATGGATTGGCCGGTAAATCGATCGCGATCTGGGGCCTGGCGTTCAAGCCCAACACCGATGACATGCGTGAAGCGCCCAGCCGTTATCTGATGGAAGCCCTGTGGGCCGAAGGCGCGACGGTGCAGGCCTATGACCCGGAAGCCATGTCCGAATGCCGGCGTATCTACGGTTATCGCAAAGACCTGCATTTGTGCGCCACCCGCGACGACACGCTGGAAGATGCCGATGCGCTGGTGATCTGCACCGAGTGGAAGAACTTCCGCGTGGTCGACTTCGACCTGCTGGCGAACAAGTTGCGTTCACGGGTAATCGTCGACGGTCGCAACCTGTACAACCCGGAGCAGGTTGCTGCGGCGGGCTTGCACTACAGCGGTATCGGCCTGCGACACATTGCACCCGAGGCGCCGCGCCCATGAAGATCCTCGTCACCGGAGCGGCCGGTTTTATTGGTGCCCATTGTGTGTTGCGGCTGTTGCGCGACGGGCACCAGGTGTTCGGCCTCGATAACTTCAACGATTACTACGACCCGCAACTCAAGCGCGATCGCGTGGATTGGGTGCAGGAGCAGGTCGGCCACTTCCAGCTCGCAACGGTTGACCTGGCCGATGCGTCGGCCATCGAAGCCCTGTTCGTCCGTGAAAAACCCGATGTAGTGATCCACCTCGCCGCCCAGGCCGGGGTGCGTTACTCACTGGAGAACCCTCGGGCCTACCTCGACAGCAACTTGAGCGGTTTCCTCAATATTCTCGAAAGCTGCCGCCGGCACCCGGTTCAACACCTGATCTACGCCTCGTCCAGTTCGGTGTACGGCGCCAACCAGCACACGCCGTACTCGGTGCAGGACGGCGTCAATCATCCGCTGTCACTGTATGCCGCGACCAAAAAAGCCAATGAACTGATGGCCCACAGCTACAGCCACCTGTTTGGCATTGCCTGCACCGGCCTGCGGTTTTTCACGGTGTACGGTCCCTGGGGCCGGCCCGACATGTCGCCGATCCAGTTCGCCCGCGCCATCGCCGAAGGCCAGCCGCTGAAGCTGTTCAACTACGGCCAGCACCAGCGCGACTTCACCTACATCGACGACATCATCGAAAGCATCGCACGCTTGATCGAGCGACCACCGCAGGCCAACGCCGAGTGGGACCGCGAGCAACCGGACCCGGCCAGCAGCATGGCACCGTGGCGCATCTACAACATTGGCGGCCAGCACCCGGTGGAACTCAAGGACTACCTGGCGCTGCTGGAAAAACACCTTGGACAACAGGCCATCGTCGAGTTGCTGCCCCTGCAGCCGGGCGACGTCCTCAATACCTGCGCCGACGCCAGTGACCTGGCGCGGGCTACCGGATTTCAGCCTTGTATCGAGCTGGATGAAGGACTCGGGCGTTTCATCGCCTGGTTCCGTGACTACTACGAACTGCCCATCGCCCACGCGCCGCTTGCGGCTGAACTTCAGCGGAGGACTCTATGACTGGACATGAAAAAGGTGTGCCCCTCAATCAAATGCGCCGGGACAAACGCCTCGATCCCGAGCACCGGATTCGCATGGATGCAGCTATTCACATGCAGGGGCGTGGCTGGATGACCGGCCGTGACGGCGGTCGACCCTGGACGCTGTCACGCACCAACCGGGTGGTCGCCTGCCTCGGTGCGTTGATGATCCTGGTGTTGATTTCGCCAGTACTGCTGGGCCTGGCGTTGGCGATCAAGTTCAGCAGCCCGGGGCCGGTGATGTTCGTGCAGAAACGCACCGGCTACCGCGGTCGCGCATTCGGCATGTACAAATTTCGCACCATGGTGGCCAACGCCGAGGACCTCAAGGAGTCCCTGCGGCACCTGAACAAACACGGCGCCGATGCCATCGACTTCAAGATCGACAAGGACCCGCGCATCACCGGCATCGGCGGTTTCCTGCGGCGCAGCAGCCTGGATGAGCTGCCGAACCTGATCAATGTAGTGACCGGCGACATGCGCCTGGTAGGCCCAAGGCCTACTTCGTTCAACGCCTACCGCTACAAAGATAACCACCTTGCACGCCTGAGCATCTACCCCGGCATGACCGGCCTGTGGCAGATCTCCGGGCGCAGCAATATCGACTTCGACCAGCGCGTTGAGTTGGATCTCAGCTATATCGCCGAGCAGAGCCTCTTGCTTGATCTGAAGATCCTGTTGAAAACCCCCTTCAAAGTATTCAGCGGCCACGGAGCGAGTTAAATGGACGGTTCATCAACCAAAAGCCTGAGCATCGCCAACCCGAGCGAGTCCAACCTGACTTCGACCGTGCTGGATCAAGATCTGCGGATCCTGTTGCTGACCGCCGCCAACCCCGGCGCGGGCACCACCACCAGTGCGCTGGCACTGGCCAGTCAACTGGCCCAGATGAGCAGCGGCCAGGTGCTGCTGGTCGACGCCAGCCAGTCCTCGACCAACCTCACGCAACAACTGGGGTTGACCAAGGAGCGCGGCTTTCGCGACTTGATGTTCAACAACCAGAGCCCGCCGATGCTGCAGGACTGTGTGGTGAACGTCGCCAGCCTGCCCTTCGACATTTTGCCCAACGGCCGCTATGCCCGAGGGAATGAACACCTGACCGCCGAAAGCATGAGCCCGTTGCTCGATCAGCTCGGCAGCCAGTATCGCTTTGTGGTGATCGACGGCGACGCGGTGTATTCCGCCGCCGACACCCTGGTCATCAGCACGCAGGTGGATGGCGTAATCATGGTCGTGCGCGCGGAAGACACCCGCTGGGAAGTGGCACAAGCCGCGGTCCAGCGCCTGACCCAGGCCGGCGCGAAAATGGTCGGCAGCGTGTTCAACCGTCGCAAGTACTACATGCCGAAATGGCTGTACAAAAACCTGTAAGCAACCAGAAAAGGATGACGCCATGAACGCCAGAATGCTTGTCCTGCTGTTGCTGCCGCTTGCAGGGTGCACCAGCAATTCGACCGAAACCCAAATGCCAGTGCAGATCCTCACGGCCTCACCGGCCAACGCCCAGGCCACCGACATGCCCAAGGTCGAACAGACCTTGCGGCCACAGGACGTGCTGGACGTGATCTTTCATATCAGCACCAGCGGCTCGGACGCCTACCGCATCCAGTCCGGTGACCAGATCGGCCTGAACTTCACCGCCGCCAGCCAGCTCAACGGCAATCAACTGGTGCTGCCCGACGGCACCATCGAACTGCCGGGCGCCAACACCTCGGTGAAGATCGCCGGGATGTCCAGCGAGCAGGCGCGTGAGGAAATCCAGCGGGCGTATCAGCGCAAACAGCTGTTCCAGCCCAACCGCAACCAGCTGACCGTGCAAGTCATCAGCCCGCTGAGCAACGAATCCAACCTCAAAAGTGCCCTGAACCACCCCGCTACCGGCATGAGCCGGGAGATCACCGTGGGCACCGACGGTTATGCCAGCTTCCCGGAAATCGGCGCCGTGCCACTGCAAGGCATGACCGTCAATCAACTGGAAACCTTCCTCAACAAACGCTACGCCGATCTGCCAGGACGGATGACCGTCGACGTGCTGCTCAAGTCCACCGCCGGCAACGAAATCTATGTGCTGGGTGAAGTCGGTCAGCCGGGTTCCTACCCGATCCGCCGGCCGGTCTCGGTGCTTGAAGCGTTGACGCTGGCACGCGGCAGTAATGCCAAGGCGCGGCTCGATTCGGTGGTGATCATGCGCCGCAACGGCAATCAGGTTAAGGCCGTGCGTTATGACGTGGAAAAAGCCCTGGCCGGCGATGCCTCGCAAATCGCCTACCTGCAACCGGACGACATGCTGTACGTGCCCAAGACCAAACTGGCGAGTGCCGGTGAACTCGCACGGCAACTGGCCGACGTGGTGTTGTTCCAGGGCGTGGGCCTGAGCTTTGGCTACCGCCTCGATAACAAAGACGACAACAGTAACTAACTCTCAGGTGACCTGACATGAATCCAAAGGAAAACTACCTGCACGAGTTCTTCAGGATCTTCTTCGCCAACAAGCAGTTGGTGAAGCGGGTATTCCTGGTCTTTGCAGTGATCGCCCTGGTCTTGCCGCTGATGCTCAAACAGAGCTTCGATATCACCGCGCAAGTCATCGTGCAGTCGAAAAAACTCTCCCAGGGTGACGCCACCACGTCACTGACCGTGGACAACGCCACCTTCATTCCGCCATCGCTGGCCGACATGGAAACCGAGAGCAATATCCTGCGCTCCCCGGCCCTGATCCGGCAGACCATCAGTGAGTTGCGCGACAAGGGCGAGTACACCCCTGCCCCCGGCGTGTTCAACACACTGGTGCTGCAACCGATCAAACGCTTCATCACCTCGCCGCTGCGTGAGTACGTGATCAACCCGGTGAAAAGCGCGCTGGGCATGGAAACCGATCCGGTGCGCGACACCACGCTGGATGCGTTGACCCAGGAAGCCATCGACAAACTGAAGATTGAAACCCTGCCAGGCTCCAACGTGATCTCGATCATCTACAGCTTCGGTGATCCGCATCAGGGCACGCAGTTTGTCGCGGCCTTGCTGCAAAACTACCTGGCCAGCCGTCAGGAACTGCAATCGATCGACCTGCCACAAACCTTCTACGAAACCAAGAAGCACCAATATCAGGTGCGCCTTGATGGCCTTGAAGGCACCCGGCTGGCCTTGCTCGAAGGCGTCGGCTCGTCCGATCCGAAGGAGGAAATCACCTTCCGCCTCAACGCGATCAACACCGAGGAGCAAGCGCTCAACCTGTATCAGGACCGCCGCCTGCAAAGCCAACGCTGGCTCGACTACCTGAAAACCAGCCTGGCCGCCGCCAGCAATAACAAGCTCAACGACTACACCTTCCCCTACACCTTCACCACCACCGTGGACAACGTGGCGTTTGAAGACCGCGAGATCAAACAGATGGGTGAAGCACTGACCAATCAGGTCAGCCGCTACATGAACGACCTGGCGATCTTCCAGCCGAGCAGTGAACCGATGTTGCTGACCCGTGAGCAAATCACTCGCACCCGTCAGCAGTTTTTGAAAGTGGTGAGCAACCGGATTCAGGAACGCACCAACGACCTGGCGATTGTCAGCTCGGTGATCGACCAGAAGACCGCGCGCATTGCCGAGTTCAAGAACCGCATCCACCAGTTGCAGGAAACCCAGAGCAAACTGCGGCAGATGGACACCGAGATCGACGCCTTGCACGCAGCGTTCTCGACCTACGCCCAGCGCTTTGCCGAAAGCAGCACTGCCCGCTCGCTCGACAACGACCTGTCCAACGCCCGTGTCCTGAGCCCACCGTACGAACCGACCGAAGCGGCGTTTCCCAAGCCGTTCCTGATCATCCCGTTCGGCTTGTTCACCGGTCTGCTGCTGGCGATTGCCCTGGTCTACGTGCGTGAGTTCTTCGATCACCGCTTCAAGGCTCCGGCGCAAATCACCCACGAACTGGGCTTGCCGGTGCTGTTGGTGATCAACGATCAAAACGTCGAGCCGATCAATCCGCACAAGAACTGGTCCGTGCCAAGCCTCGTGCATTGGGTGCGCAATTGAACGCGCCGCTCAACCCTGCCACCGCCCTGCCGATCATTCATTTGCTCAGCAGCGGTGGGTTCTATGGGGCTGAGCGGATGCTGCTCGACCACTGCCTGGCGACGCCGGGGCAGCACCAGGTGCTGTTTCTCGATGCGCCGCCAGAATTGATCGCACGGTTTCGTGAGGCCGGGGTGGATTGCCGTGGTTGCGCGGGGCTGGGGGAGTTGCTCACGCATTTGCGTCAGCGCCGTGGGGAAGAACCACTGATCAACACGCACAATTTCAAGGGCCTGTTGTTTGGTTGGGTCGGCGCGACGTTGTTGCGTTTGCCGCTGGTGATCACCCAGCACGGTTTCACCCCGCGCAGCCGCAAGCAGAAGTTCTACACCTGGCTGAGCCTGCAACTGTGCCGCACCGCCTCGGTGAATCGTGTGGTTTGCGTCGCTGAAAGCATCGCCACGCTATGCCGCCAGGCCAGTGTGCGGGCGGAAAAACTGCAGGTGATTCCCAATGGTTTGCCCGCCGCCGCCACGCAGTGCTCGCCCAACGTTGACCGTCAGCGTTGGCTGGCCGGTTACGTCGGGCGCCTGAGCAGTGAAAAAGGCCCGGACCTGTTTCTCGATGCGCTGATCCCGTTGTGTCAGCAACACCCGCAACTGGACGCCGTGATGCTCGGCGACGGCCCTGAACGGGAAACGCTGCTGGCACGGATCAACGCCGCCGGTTTGCAATCGCGCATCACCTTGCCGGGTTATCAGACCGACATGGGGTTGTGGTGGCGCCAACTCGATGCGCTGGTGATCAGCTCGCGCACCGAAGGCACGCCAATGATTCTGCTCGAAGCGATGCAGGCAGGGGTGCCGGTGGTGGCGTTCGGTGTCGGCGGCATTCCCGATGTGCTGCAAGACCGGCACAACGGCTTGCTGGCAACACCCGCTGACAGCGCCGCCCTCGCCCGCCAGATCGACACCTTGCTGACGGAACCGGCACTCGCTGTGCAATTGATCGACAACGCAAAACGTACCCAACTGGACCGTTACGACCTCAAGGCCCTGGCCGAACGCTGGTCGCAGCTTTATATCCGTACTGCACGGGAGGCACGCGCGTGATCTTTCCGCTCTCGATCGTCAGTCTGCTCGGCCTGGTCTGCCTCGGTTTGCTGGCCAGCCCTTATCCCTTTCTGGCGCCGGGAGCGGTGCTGGGCCTGGTCGGTGTCGCGCTGCTGTACCGCAAACCCACCTGGGGCCTGCTCGGCATAGCGGCGCTGGTGCCGTTCGAAGGGTTCTTCAAGGACAGTTCGCTGTCGGGCACCAAGTTCCTCGGCGCGTCGCTGGCAGTGATCCTGATGCTGCAACTGGCCCTGCGGCAGATTCCGTCCGAGCGCCTGCGCAGCAATACCTGGCGCTACCTGATCTGGTTTCTGGTGCTGTACCTGCTCAGCCTGCTCAATACCGATGACATGGGCATGTCATTGGGGCATCTGCGCGAGTTGAGCGTTGGCCTGATCCTGTTTGTGATTACCCTGCTGATTGGCCGTGACTTGAATCTGGACCTGTTCGCCAAACTGGTCACCGCCAGCGTCACGATGACCTGCGTACTGGCGATGTTCTCCAGCAAATATCAGGATCAGGGGCGTGCCGCCGGGTTGCTTGAAGACCCGAATGCCTTCGCCATGCTGATCGCCTTCGCCGTACCGCTCGGCCTGTGGCTGGTGATCCGCAGCCCAAACCTGTTGCACCGTCTGGTCTGGGGTGGTTGCTGCGTGCTGTTGCTCGGTGGCATGACCAAGACCGAATCACGCTCCGGGCTGGTGGTGTTGTTTCTCAGCCTGATGATCGGCGCCTGGCACTACCGCACCGAGTTGACACGTATCCGCCCGCGGCACCTGGGGTTTGCCATGCTCGGCGCAGTGATCGTGATTCCACTGGCGATTTATGCGATGCCCGCCGGCTATGTCGCCCGCATCCAGTCCCTGAGTATCTTGAGCGCGGGGGCCAAGAGTCAGGACGAATCCCTCGGCCGCCGCGCCTCTTACATCGTGGTCGGCAGCGCGATGATCCGCGAGAACCCGCTGCTCGGCTCCGGCCCCGGCACCTTTCCGCTGCACTACGCCACCACCGGTTATGCCAAGGCATTTTCGGCCAACCGCAAAATCGGCGACCTGTACCGCCGCGCCCACAACACCTACCTGGAAATCTTCAGTGAACTGGGGATTCCCGCCGGCCTGCTGTTCGTCGGCATGCTCGCCCTCGGCCTGTACAACCTGATCCGCGCCCGGCGCCTCTGGATGCAGCGAGACAACCGCGAGCAAGCGGACTTGATGACGCACCTGGCAATGAGTTTTCTGTCGTTGACCCTGTTCCTGATGTTCCTCAGTGCACCGAACCAGAAGTACGTGTGGATCATGCTCGCCCTGACCAGCGTGCTGCGTGTGAAAGCCGAAGAAAGCCCGCCACGGGAGGCCAAGGCATGAGCCGAATCAGCATTGTGATTCCGATGTACAACGAAGCGCGCCACATCGCCCGCACCTTGCTCGCCGCGCAGAAAGCCGCCCACGCCGCCGGCCTCGATTGCGAGCTGATCGTGGTCGACAACGGCTCGCAGGATGAAGGCCCGCAGATTGCCCGCCAGTTCGGTGCGCAGGTGCTGGTGCACCCGGGGATCCTGATCGGCGCCCTGCGCAATCGCGGAGTCACCATCGCCACCGGTGAATGGCTCGCGTTCATCGACGCCGACGTCGAAATGCCCGAAGACTGGCTGACAAAACTGATCGCTCTCGAAAGAAAGGGGCAGGCCGATGTGTTCGGCCTGGATTTGCACACCCCGGCCGCAGCGCCGTGGTACGCCACGGCCTGGCAACGCCGCACGCTGCGCCCCTCGTCCCAGGGCTCTCGCCCGGTGGATTGGCTGCCCAGCTCCAATCTGCTGATGCGACGCAGCTGGTTCGACAAGGTCGATGGCTTCAACGAAAGCCTGCGCACCGGCGAGGACAAGGATTTCACCCTGCGCCAACACCAGGCCGGCGCGCGGATCCTCACGGTCAATGAATGCGTGGCTCTGCATTGGGGTTACGAAATGAACTGGCGCGAGTGGATGGGCAAGGAAATGTGGCGCCAGAGCAGCCACGTGCAATTGCTCCGCACCCATGGCGCGAGCCTGCGCCTGCTGCGCTTTCCACTGTTGTCGCTGGCAGCGTGGTTTCTCGATCTGATGGCGGTCTCGGCCCTGTGCGACGGCTTTCCGCATCACGCCGCGGTCATGTTGGGCATCACCACGGTGCCGGCACTGATCATGAGCCTGCGCCAGAGCCGCAAACACCGCGACGTCGGCCTGACCCTGCAACTCTGGGGCCTGCACTGGGTGCGCCTGCACCTGGCCGGGGCCGCGCTCGTTCTCAGCCTGTGTCATTGGAATGCCAGGAGGCCCGCCCGTGGCTGAATTCATTTTCTGGTTGTGCCTGCTGCTCCCGGTTTACGCCTACTTCGGTTATCCCTTGTTGCTGACGCTGCTGTCGCCGATGTTCGCGGCGCGGCGTCATGGCGCGCCGGAGCCACTGAACGTGAGCGTAGTGATTGCAGCGCACAACGAAGCGCGGCACATCGAACACAAGTTGCGCACCCTGCTCGCCCAGGATTACACGCCCGCCTCGCTGCAGATCATTCTGGCCAGCGACGGTTCGACCGATGACACCGTGGCCTGTGCGCGCAAAGTGATTGACCCGCGCATCACCGTGCTCGACCTGCCGCGCCAAGGCAAAGCCGCGACCCTGAACGCCGGCGTGGCGCTGAGCACCGGCGACATTCTGGTGTTCACCGATGCCGATAACCAATGGTCCCGCGACACCCTCGGCCATTTGCTTTCACCCCTGAGCGACCCGCAGGTCGGCGCCTGTGCCGGGCACATGGTGATCCCCGTGACGGGCGGTGGCCTGAGCGTCGGCGACAGCCTGTATCGGCATTACGAAGGCTGGCTGCGCCGGGTCGAAAATCGCACCGGCTGCATGGTCTCCGCCGACGGCGCATTGCTGGCCTTGCGTCGCGAGTTGTTCCAGAACGTGCCGGCGGAGGTCAACGACGACTTCTTCATCAGCACCTGCGCACCCGTCGCGTTCAAACGCATCGTCTATGTGCCCGAGGCGCAGGTGATCGACCAGGGCGTCGATGAAGCCGACAAGCAGTTCCGTCGCCGCCAGCGTGTCACCGTCGGCGGGCTGCAAAGCCTGGCGCAGCGCAGCGAGCTGCTCAATCCGCTCAAGCATGGCCTGTATTCGATTGCCTTGATCAGCCACAAACTGATCCGGCGTCTGGCGCCGATCCTGTTGTTGCCGTTGCTGCTGAGCAATTTCTGGTTGTGGGACGACCATGGTTTTTATCGCCTGAGCCTGATCGCGCAACTGTTCGGTTATGCCATCGCCATCGCCGGCCTGCTGGATTCGCAACACCGCTTGCCCAAGCCCTTTCGCCTCGCCGCGTTCCTGCTGGTGACGCTGGCCGGAATGAGCATTGGCCTGTGGCAGTTCCTGCGTGGCCAGCGCTATGCGCAGTGGAACCCTGAACAGAATCGTTGAAAGGATTGAGCCATGGCGATCAAACAACTCTTAAAGCGCACCAGTGGTTGGCTCTACCTCAATTCGCCGGTCGGACGCAGTCAGCTGCAAGGCGCCGGCGTGATCCTGATGCTGCACCGGGTGCTGGCCGACGATCAGGCCGCGGCCCTGCCCCACCGCAATGAATTGTGCGTCGGGCCCAAGGCGTTCGAGCACTTGCTGGCGTGGCTGAAAAAACACTTCGACTGTGTGCCGTTGATGGAGATTCTGCACCCAGGGAAAATCCGCTCGGACCGGCCGAAAATCACCCTGACTTTCGACGACGGCTGGCGCGACAACGCGGTGAATGCCTACCCGCTGCTGCAAAAATACCAGGTGCCGGCGAGCATTTTTCTCTCCACCGATTTCATCGGCAGCCGTCAACGGTTCTGGTGGGAAAGCATCGGTGAAACCTTGTGGGGCAGCCACGGTGAATCCGCCCGAGTCCGCTTGATCGAGTCCCTGCAACAGGCCGGTTGTCCGTTGCCGGTGCCGTTCGCGGAGCTGGATGAAGAACGCCGCAGTCTGGCGCTGCTGCATTTCCTGCAAAGCCTGAAAAGCCTGAGCCCGATGACGCTGAACCAACTGACCGATGCCTGCCCGGACGAGTCGTTGCCCCAGGCGCTGGACTGGCATCAGGTGCGCTCGCTGGAAGCTTCCGGGCTGGTGCGTTTCGGCCCGCACGGCGCCAGTCACGCGATCCTGACCGGCCTCGACGATCAACGTTTGCATGAAGAGCTGAGCCGCAGCCGCGATGCGCTGCAACACGGTTGCAACCGGCCGTTGCCGGTTTATTGCTACCCCAACGGCGACAACGACGCGCGGGTGCGCGATCAGGTCGCCTTGCATGACTTCCCGTTTGCATTGGGCACCGGCACCGGGATTTATCGCGGCAGCGATGACCCTTTGAACCTGCCGCGTTTCGGCGTCAGCCAACGTGTGGCGCGCAATCCACAATTGCTGTCATGGCGTTTGTATCGCGGGGCCCGCGCATGAGCCGTAGCCATTACCTCAAGCACCTGGCCCTGAGCATGGGCACCAAACTGGCGATGATTGCGCTGCGGCTGCTGCGCAACGTGTTGCTGGCGCGGATTCTCGGCCCGAGTGAGCGCGGCTTGTTTGCCCTGCTCAGCACCCTGCCCGACCTGATCAGCGCCGCCACCAGCGGTGGGCTGAACTCGGCGGTCGGTTATCAAGCGGCCAAACAGCGGCCGATGGGTTTGTTGCTAAGCCAAGTGTTGGTGTTCGGCTGCCTGCTGGCGGCAATGTTGACCTTGCTGGTGGTGGCGCTGGTGCGCGAATTCGGCAGCGAACTCGACATCACCACGCAACTGGGCCTGCTCGCCTGGCTGTTGTTGCTGGCGGTGCCGCTGACCGTGCTCAAGAGCGGGTTGCTGACCCTGCACAACGCCTCGGGCGGCGTGGTCGCCTTCAACGCCTTGCGCCTGGTGGAATCCCTCGCGCCGCTGTTGCTGTTCCTCGCGCTGTTCTGGATGTGGAAAGAGTCGGCCCTCGAAGCTGCGTTGATCAGTTGGCTGGCGGGGATCAGCCTGGTGGTGCTGGCGGGCTGGGTCTGGCTCAAACGTGATCAGCCGCTGAAGTTGCAATGGGACCGCGCCAGCCAGAACGAACTGCTGCGCTACAGCGCTCGCAGCCATCCGGACCTGTTGTTCCAGCAAGTGATCCTGCGTTCCGATTACTTGTTCATCGGCGCTCTGCTCGGCAGTACCGCGCTCGGTCATTACGCCATGGCCAGCGCCGCCGCCGAGTTGCTGCTGATCGTGCCGGAAGCGGTCACCACGCCGCTGATGAAACGCCTGTTGCAACAGGAAGAAGGCATCGACAAGGTCACGCCACTGGCGCTGCGCCTGACTGCGACGGTGATGCTCGGTGCCTGCCTGACCATGGCGGTGATCGGTGAATGGCTGATCGTCACGCTGTTCGGCGCGGCGTATCAACCGGCGTATCCAGCGTTGCTGGCATTGCTGCCGGGCCTGCTCGGCCTGTGCTACGCAAGCATCCTGCGCCTCGATTTGTTGGGCAAGAATCGTCCCGGCACCATCTCACTGTTGATGGGCCTCGGTGCCCTGCTCAACCTCGCACTGAACCTGGTCATGATCCCGGCGTACGGCATCGTCGGCGCGGCGGCCGCGTCGTCCATCGCTTATCTGGCGGTGACCATTGCACTGCTGGTGATGTACTGCCGCTTGAGCGGCGTGCCGGTCTGGCAAACCCTGATCATCCTGCCCAGCGACGTGGCACCGATGCTGCTGATGCTGCAAAGGAAGTCGGCATGAGGTATTTCGCCCTGCTGGTGAGCCTGGGGCTTTCGGTCGACGTCTACGCCGGGCCGATGCGCTGGGCGGACATTCGCGACGGCAGCTTGTACCTGCAAGCGGATCGCCCCGACACGCTGACGGTGCGCTGGACCCCGGCGTGGCAGGCGGATGCCAACGAAGAACAGCTGTACCTGCTCGACGGCAAAGGCAAGCTTCAGGCTGAGCACAAGATCGCCGCCAGTGAATTGAGCGGCACCCAGAGCTGGCCGCTGGCGCCGAATGCCGCCAGCTATCAACTGGAGATTCCGGGTTACAGCTTTCGCCGCTACAAGGTTGAACACGACGACAGCACGGTGGCGTTGTTCGCCCCGGCCAAGGTGCATTTCAGCGCCGAAACCCATGACGGCGACGAGTTGTTTTTCAAGGTCGCACCGGGTGAACACGCGGTGCTGGCCGGCAAGTTCCATGGCGGTGTCAATGCGCTGCAAGCGCAGCGGGTGGGCGACGGCAAACAGTTGTCGGTCGCGCTGAAACCTTATCGGGCTTATTGGCAGTTCGATCAGGTCGAGTTACCGGTCACCTCAAGCGAACAAGTGTGGCGCCTGCGCCTGCAAGGCAGCGGCAAAGTCGCGTTCTGGCTCGACGGCACCGCCAACCTGTTCGCGCAGGACCCGCAGCAGCTAAAACCGCTTCGCGAAGACGCGGGTGATGTGCGCCTGACGCTCAGCAAAGACGTGCTCGGCCCCACGCCGAACCTGGGCATCGCCCTGCCCTACGTGATGCCGCCGCCCTCCAGTTATGCGGTGCTCGATGCGCTCAAGCCGCAAGCGGGTGCTTATTACACCTTCGTTGACGTCACCGCGAAAAAGCCACAGTACGAAGATGCGTTCCGCCAGGTGTATCAGGACCGCTTCGGCATTTATCAGGACATCACGCTGTTGGCCGGCAGCCAGCGCCAGGCCGATTTGCGCGCCGACACCATGAGCAACGCCGGCCTCGACGCCTGGCTCGCCTCGACCCGCGCGCTCGGTGGCAAGGGCACGCACTACATCGGTTTCGCTGACGAGCCGAACCTCAACTATTCGAGCTACGCCCAGTACCAAAGCATCTTCAATAGCATGGCCCGGCAAGTGCGCAGCGATCCGGCCAATGCCAAGGCCGGTGTGCGCATCGCCATGCCGGCCAGTTCACGGCTGGTCAACGGCCCGTTCGCCGACAACGCCGCCGACAAACGCGGCATCGATTGGGCCAGGCGTTTGCTGGCGGAATCGGGTGACAACGTCGATGCGTTGGCCTGGCACGAATGGATGATTCGCGACCTGCTGGCGACCCGGGTCTACCGTGACAGCGTGCGTCGCGCCGCTGATCTGGTCGGCCTCGACGGCAAGGGCCGGCCACGCAAAGCCCTGTTGCTGGACCAGACCAACATGTCCAGCGGTTCCAGCCTGAGCCCCTACGATCAGGACACCCATTTCGCCTCGCTGTGGTGGGCATCTGTGGTCATCAACTCGTCCCAGGACGGTTTGCTGGAGATGCTCAACTGGTTCCAGGCCGCCGATGAACCGAACTACCCCAAGGGCATGTTGAAGGTCCTGGGTGACGATCACTTCGAATTGAAACCGGTGGGCTTTGCCCAGCAGTTCATTCAGCAGCACTGGCTCGCCAACGTGGTGCGCGTGGAAAACGACGCCTTCGAAGTCGACGTGTTGGCGATGGCCGACGACGCGCAACGCAGCCTGTTGGGGGTCAACAAAGGCAAGCGTTTGCAGCATGTGAACCTGGCCGGCACCACGTGCCCGCTGCTCAAGGGTTCATTGCGTTACTTCGGCGCGGACAACCGCAGCCGCGACGCGCCTTTCAACTGCCAGAACGGGCGCGTCAGTTTCGACCTGCCAGGGGAAACCCTGTTCGCTCTGGGCTGGAGCGCCTCATGAACACCTTGAATTGCTTTGCCGCGCCGGCCCTTGCCGCGCGATGCATCACTCCCACCACGGCCACCGCCGTCAGGAGACATAACATGAGTGTTTTGCACAAACTCAGCGAACAGATCAAACAAAAAGGCCTGAGCGCCACGTTGAAAAAAGTCTGGAAGCATTACGTGTTCTTCCACGAGGAACTGTTGTGGATGGAACGCGACCTGGTCAGCCCGGTGCCGCCACACAAGCTACGGCCGTACCCGCCACTGCGGGTTGAAACCATTACCGCGCAGAAGGCCGTGGCGTTCACCCGCTACTTTGGTGACCGTGTAGAGACCATGGCCGAGCTGGCCCGCGAGGGCTACACCGGGCACATGCACCTGGACGATAAGGGCGACGCGGTAGCGTTTATTTGGGGCGCGGCGCGCAACTATAACGACAAGCATTACTACGGCTGCTGGTTCCCGGTGAAGGAAGGCGAGTTCTTCGAATTCGGCGGCGAACTGACCCGCGCGTATTGGGGCACCACGCTCTCGGTGGACCTGCAACTGGAGCTGTGGAAAGCGATGCAGGCCCAGGGTTGCAACAAGGTGGTGGATGTCTGCGAGTTCCACAACATTCCGGCCCTCAAGCTGCACATGCGCATGGGGTATCAGGAGCAAGGGCGGATCATGAACGTGTACAGCCTGTTCGGCTGGCGCTTCTTCCGCGAAACCCGTTACACAGGCTCGCGTCTGGATGCCTTGCGCAAACCGGCCCGTGAACCTGTCCCAGCCTCGGCGACCTGACCTTATGGCGGCACGATTGGAATGGCGCACGTCACTGTGCGCCGCTGACTTCCCGGCAGCGGCTTACGAAGCGCTGCGTCTGCGGGTGACGGACCACACGCCGTTCAACACGCTGGCCTGGATGGCCGCGTCTGAACAAGCATTGACCGCCGGGCAGCGCCTGCACGTGCTGCTGGGCTGGGAAGGCAATGAGTTGCAGTTGTGCCTGCCGCTGGTGGCGTCCGTCGAGCGGTTCGCCGGGCTGCCGTTTCGGACGCTGCATCACTTGGGTTATCCCCTCGCCGACCGTCTCGCCTTACTCACCTGCATGGACGCCGAGGACACGCGCAAGGCTTTGGTCGAGATCCGTAGACACTTGCCCCATGCCTTGCTGCAACTCAATGAGCTGTCGGAACCGGTCGGCGAAGAAAGCGTGCTGACGCAATGGATGGCCCACAGCTCGACCGGTGAACGCCGGCTCAGCTGCCGGGTGCCGGTACACCTGATCAGCGAGGCCGACCATCAGGAAGTCTCCGGCGACCCGCGCTACAAACTGCGGCGTGCGCGTAAACGCATCGCCGCGTGTGGCGCCCAGGTTCGACGGATCACCCCGGATGCCTCGACCATGGGCCCGTTGCTGCAGGCCATCAGCGAAGTTGAAGCGGTGAGTTGGAAAGGTGACGAAGGCGTCGGGATTTTCTCTGACGAGCGTCATCGGCAATGGATGGACCGCGCCTTCACCGCCCTCGCCGAACAAGGACTGGTGCGGGTGGTGGTGCTGGAACTGGACGGCCGTTGCATCAGCTACCGCCTCGGCTTGCTGGAGCAAGGTCGGCTGTACGATTACAACTTGGCCTTTCTGCCGCAATACGCCGATCTGGGCAGCGGCCGGGTACTGCTGGAAGAATGGATTCGCTGGGGGCTGGACGAGAACTGGCGCTGGATCGATGCCTCACGGGTCAGCCTGGAAAACTCCAGCCATCAACTGCACGAACGCATGACCGGACAGCTGGAACACTGGCGTTGGAGTTTCTATTCCTGGCGCCCGAGCGGTCTCGCATTGGGCCTGGCGTTGCGCTTCTGGCAGCGGCTCAAGCCTTTGTGGCAACAGTGGAAAGCCCGGCGTGCGGCAGCAGCGGTAAAACCCGCACCGGTTGCCGCGCCTGTCGCCAAAGCCGTCGAGCCGGCAAAAACCATCATGGAGAGCGAACATGCCTCGCCAAGTCATAGTCAACGCTGACGATTTCGGCCTCAGTGCCTGCGAAAATGCGGTGATCCTCGGGGCCTTCCAGGCCGGTGTCATCAGCTCCGCCACGGCCATGGCCAACATGCCGGCCTTCGAAGCGGCGTGTGTGATGGCGCGGCACCCGATGCTCGAAGGGCGGATCGGGCTGCACTTCAACCTCACCTACGGCCGGCCCCTTAGCCAGTCGATTCTGAATCGCAGGACGTTCTGCGACAGCGCCGGCGTGTTCGACCTCAACCTGCCCCGCCACCGTCTCTGGCTCAGTCGCCGGGATCGTGCGGCGGTGCTCGAAGAACTCGAAGCGCAATGGCAGCGTTGCCTGGACAACGGCGTACGCCCGAGCCATCTGGACTCCCATCAGCACGTACACAACATTTGGCCCATCGGTGAAATCGTCGCCCGCTTCGCTGCCCGTCAAGGCGTGCCGGTACGGCTGGCGCGCAACCTGGGGCAAAACCTGAGCCTGCCCAAACGCGTATTCAAGGAGCTGCTCAATCGGCGTCTAAACCACTTGGCCGGCGCCACCGCTGACTATGTGTGCACCCCGGTTGATCTGCGCAATGCGGCGCCGCCGCTGGATGGGTTGCTGGAGATTGTCGCGCACCCCAATCAGCTCGGTGCCGATTTTGGCGATGCTTATCTGGATCAGGGCGAGTCGTTGAGCGCCCTGCTGGAGCAGCGTTTGCCGGGGGTGGAACGCGTCGCCTACACCGTGGTGGGCAAGTCGTTCAGCGAGCGTGCGGAGGCGGTGCTGGAATAAAAAACAACACGGTTTTTTGACGCCTGAAATTGTGTCTGAACTGTTACACACGTTGAAACAAAAGGCCGGAGATGGCAGCGCCATGAAATGGCCACTGTGATCTATACCCACACTACATTCATCCACGCACGACCATTTCCTTCGTCAAGGAGGGCTTCATGAACGCACTCGACAAGCTTCGCGAACGCATCAAACAAAAAGGTCTGAGCCGCACATTCAACACCCTGTGGAAGCGCTATGTGTTTTTCCATTGGGAACTGCTGTGGATGGAGCGCGACCTGGTCAGTCCGGTGCCGCCGCACAAACTGCGTCCCTATTCGGGTTTACGCAAGGTGGACATCACCCCGGAAAACGCCACGGCATTTGCCAAGCATTTTGGTGACCGCGTCGGCACCATGGCCGAACTTGCCGCCGAAGGTCACACCGGGCACATGTACCTGGACGACGAAGGCCACGCCTGCGCGTTCATCTGGGGCAGCACCCGCGACTATCACGACCGTCACTATTACGGCTGCTGGTTCCCGGTCAAACCCGGTGAGTTCTTTGAATTCGGCGGCGAAATGACCCGCGCCTACTTCGGCACCAGCCTGTCGGTGGATGTCCAGGTCGCCCTGTGGGAAGCGATGCAGGCACAAGGCTGCAACAAGGTGGTGGACACCTGCGAAACCCACAACATCCCGGCCCTCAAGCTGCACATCCGCATGGGGTATCACGAACAGGGGCGCGTGACTCACGTCTATGGCCTGTTCGGCCGCTGGCGCTTCTACCGCCAATCCACCTATACCGGTTCACGCCTGGACCCACTGCGCAAACCGGGCCGGCCAGTGGTGACGAGTGCGGCGCAGGCTTGATGTCCGCTTGAGAAATGCGGTGTCAGTGACACCGCTTTCGTCGGAACGCCGCCCGGAGCCGGCTCGCTCCCACAGGGGATCTTCCAGGCCAGACATCAGTGACATCTGAACGACCTTCTGCCATGGTTCACAGCATTGTCCATTTGCAATCTGTGATCACAGCACGCCAACAATGGGGGTCCGTCTCATGAGCAAAGCGTCCTACATTCCGCCCAAGGTCTGGAAACACAACGCCCCGTCTGGCGGCGAATTCGCCAGCATCAACCGGCCAACCGCCGGGCCGACCCATGACAAGACCTTACCGGTCGGCAAGCATCCATTGCAGCTCTACTCCCTCGCCACGCCCAACGGCGTGAAAGTGACCATCCTGCTGGAAGAGCTATTGGCGCTTGGGCATACCGGCGCGGAATATGACGCCTGGCTGATCCGCATCAACGACGGTGATCAGTTCTCCAGCGGCTTTGTCGACATCAACCCGAATTCGAAAATCCCGGCATTGCTGGACCACAGCGCGAAGCCGCCGATCCGCGTTTTCGAATCCGGTTCGATCCTGCTGTATCTGGCGGAAAAATTCGGCGCTTTCCTGCCCACCGATGCGGCAGGACGCACCGAAACCTTGAATTGGCTGTTCTGGCAAATGGGCGCGGCCCCCTATCTGGGCGGCGGCTTCGGGCATTTCTATGCCTACGCGCCGGAGAAACTCGAGTACCCGATCAACCGCTTCACGATGGAGACCAAGCGGCAGCTGGATGTCCTTGATCGCCGACTGGCCGAAAGCGCCTACCTGGCGGGCGATCACTACACCATCGCCGACATTGCGGTCTGGCCCTGGTATGGCCAACTGGTGCGAGACAAGGTGTACTCGGCGGCCGAATTTCTGTCTGCACACGAATACACCCACGTGCAGCGCTGGGCGGAGGAAATCGCCAAGCGCCCTGCGGTCCTGCGCGGGCAGCGCGTCAACCGTACGTGGGGCGATGAGGAAAGCCAGGTGCCTGAACGGCATGAGGCTGATGATTTGAACACCTGAAAAAGGTTTGATGGCTGACAGATAAACCGTGGTGCGGCCATCGCGAGCAAGCTCGGCTCCTACAGGGATCTACGCCGGACACAAAATCTGTGCCTAGTGAAGATCAAAACTGTGGGAGCGAGCCTGCTCGCGAAGGGGCCGGAAGCGGCACTACTTTTCTCAGCGCTTCACCACCACCAACGAAAAACACATCGGCAACTGCGCCACCTGCCGCTCATACCGGTCATACAATTCCTCCCGATTCGAGTGCGGGTATTCCTTGAAGTGGCTGATCTGCAACCCTGCATCGAGGGCACCGGTGAAGATGTCTCCCAGGGTGTGAACAAACCAGTAGGACGCCGCAGCCTGCTGCTCGACCTTGCCTTCGTAAACAATCGGCTGATTCTGCACAAACGGCTCGCGGCGAAAATACGAGCTGTCGGGGCGATACGGATCAGCCGATTCGGGGTCGAACATTTCCAGGAACGGATGGGTTTCGTACACCACCAGCGCCCCGCCCGGCTTGAGGGTTTGCGCGACATGCCGCATGAACTCGCCAATGTCCGGCATCCAGTTCAACACGCCGATGGTGATCAGGGCCACGTCGAAACGCTGATGCAACGAGGTCGGTAAATGATGGATATCGGCTTCGATAAATTCAGGCTGATGGGGTGAGCGCGACGCCAACTCCCGCGCCTGATCGAGAAACGCTGCCGACTGATCGACCCCCACCACGCTGCGGGTACCCAGCGCATACAGCGAGAGACTTTCTCGGCCGTTGTTGCAGCCCAGTTGCACCACGTCCTTGCCATCGACGCCTACCTGTTCCAGCACCCCGGTCAACGTCGCATCCAGGCAGGTAAAATCCCTCTGCCCCACAGCACTCACCATCTCGTGCCATTCGCGGGTGTCTTTGTGATGTCGGGCGGAATCGTTCCACGCCTCGCGGTTGCTGGCGATGGCTTGTTCTTGCGTCGGCATTTCCATTGCACGCTCCAGATTCGGGTCTTGATTGACCGGCCCAAGTCTAGATCGAAGCGCTGAAAAAACCTGTTGGAATCTTGTAAACCGGCCATGGCGAACGCGCTACCCGTACGGCAGCTATAGTTAATGACCTTGGGGAATTGCGCGAAAACCGAATGCACAGGTGTTGCCATGAAAAAAACCGATCTGATGCTGTTCACTGTCTGCCTGACGCTGGCGAGCGTCGCCCACGCGGACGACAGCCTGACGCCGACCACCGACTACAGCAGTGAATTCAATTATTACGGAGCCGACCAGCCCTTTGCTCACCCGGTTCCGCCCTCCATGAACATCATTCCGCCGGGGTCGTACATCCCGACTTCGCCCCAGGATTTCGTGCCGATTTCCAGCGAGCACGTGTTCTACGATTCACGCTTGCCGACCATCGCCGATGCCTCCACCCGGGTGTTCATTCGCACGTACGACGCCGAGCACGGCGTGTATGTGAACGAAGAAGTCATCGACCCGGGCTGCCTGCTCGAATGCCTCAGTCGTCAGGGGCCTGTGCTGCAATAAGGTTCACCACTGGCGCTTATCCGGGCGTGCCAGGCCGAGTTTTTCGATCCGGTAACGCAACATGTCGCGGCTAAGGCCCAACAGCCGAGCGGACTTGGTGACGTTCCAGTCGGTCTTGTCGAGCATCTTGCGCACCATGTCGCGCTCGACTTCCGGCAGGTTCATCGACTCGGTGCCGCTGTAGACCGGGCGCGGCTCGTGGTGTTGCGGCTCATGCTGATACATCGGCGGGTCGTCCACCAGGCTCAGGCAGACGTTCAACTGATGCGCGGCGATGGTATCGCTCTGGGCCAGCAGCACGGTTTGCTCGAGCATGTTGCGCAGCTCGCGCACGTTGCCCGGCCAGCTGTAGCTCAGAAGCAGCTCTTCAGCCTGATCGCTGAAATGCAGGTTCGGCTTGCCATAGCGTTTGCCGTGAATCGACAGGAAATGCCGGGCCAGCAGCAGGATGTCTTCGCCACGGGCATACAGGCGCGGCACCTTGATGGAAATGATCCGCAGACGGAAGAACAGGTCACGGCGAAACTTGCCCTGCTGGACCATTTGTTCGAGGTTGCAGTTGGTGGCGCTGATGACCCGCAGATCGACCTTGCGCTCCTTCACCGCACCGACCCGGCGAATGGTTCGGTCTTCCAGCAGCTTGAGCAGTTTGGCTTGCAGTATCAGGTCCATTTCACCGACTTCATCGAGAAACAACGTACCGCCATCGGCCGCTTCCACCAGGCCAGTCCGGCGGTCCTTGGCGTCGGTAAAGGCGCCCTTCTCGTGGCCGAACAGTTCCGATTCCACAAGGTTGGACGGGATCGATGCGCAGTTGAATTCAATGAACGGGCCTTTGCTGCGCGGGCCGTCAAAGTGCAACGCCCGCGCCACCAGTTCCTTACCGGTGCCGGTCTCGCCTTCGACCAGCACCGGCGGCAGGTCGGTGTTGGCCATGCGGCGCTCGGCATCGAGCAATTGGGCGATGGTGTTCTTCAGGTAGTTCATCGGCGCCGATTCGCCGATCAAGGCCTGCACGCCGGACTTCTGCGCTTCGCGTTCCTGATAGAACGACAACGTGCGCTCCATGCGGTCCGTGGCCAGCGCCTTGTCGAGCAGCAGCTTGAGCTCGGGCAGGGCCACCGGTTTGGTGACGTAATGAAAAGCGCCCTCTTTCATCGCCACCACGGCATCTTCGACGTTGCCGTAACCGGTCATCATGATCACTTTCAGATCCGGCGCGCTGATGCGCAGCTTCTGGATCAGGTCGTGACCACTCATACCCGGCAACGAGTTGTCGGTCAGCACCACATCCGGGGCGAACGTACTCAATTGCTCCAATGCATCTTCAGCAGAGTGGCAGACCGTCACCTCGAAGTCTTTGCGCTCCAGGTAGGTCTGAATATTCTCGGCGAGGAGTTCATCATCCTCGACCAGCAATATGCTGTGCTCCATATTCCCCTCCCGTTGCCACTTTAAAATTGAGACAGACGCGGGTTCCCTCCTGCTCCTGGCTGGTCAGCTCGACCGAGCCTTCGAAACGCTCCATTATTCGTTTGACCAGGGCCAGGCCGACGCCCAACCCGCCTTGTTTGGTGGTGAAGAACGGCTTGAAGACCATCTGTTGCTGCTGCTTGGTCATGCCTTTGCCGGTGTCACTGAGGGTCATGCGCACTTGGCCGGGTTGTGGCTGTTCAATGTCGACGGTCAAGTGGCCGCCCTTGGGCATGGCTTCGAGGGCGTTGGCAAACAGGCTATTGAGAATTTGCGTGAGCAGCACCTGTTGGCTGACGACCGGTGGGCAGGTTTGAGGTGTGAAATGCACCTCCACGTTCGAACGTCTGATCAGCGCATCGAAAGCACTCAGGGTGTCATCGATGGCCAGCACCAGGTCGACCGTCTCGTAGTCATCATTCATGGGCCGCAACGACACCAGCAACTCCCGGACCCAACGCGACATGCGATCGACCTGGTTGATGATGTCGCCGATGTTCTTCTGCGCACTCTGGCTGGCGATTTCCTGGGCCAGTTCGGCGCTGGAGCGAATGTTTGCCAGCGGGTTGCGCAAACTGTGCGCCACCGCCGATGACATTTCCCCCAGTGCAACAAAAGTCTCATTGGTAATCAGTTGCTGTTGCTGGCTCTGCAGCAACATCGCGGCCCGGCGCACAATCCAGAACAACCCGAGGTAAATGACCAGGCCGCCGAGCACTGTCGCCATCCAGATTGCCTTGAAACCACGCTGGATGCGTTCCACCAGGTCCACCGGCTCCTTGTAGATCTCGACCATCGCGATCACTTTGCTTTTGTCGGCGTTGAACATCGGGATGTAGTTCTCGACGAACAGATATTTGGGCTCGCGCAACAGCATCTGTTCGGGACGTTCCTCGTCGATCTGGTGATAGCTGGTTGAGACGGTTTCCTTCATTTCAAAGGACTCGTCCAGTTCTTCGTCGCCTTCGACGCGCATACCGATCATTTGTGGATTGGTCGACCACACCACCGTGCGATCCAGGGCGTACACCACCGCCAGCAGCGTGTCCGGCAAGTGTTCGACATGATCCAGAAACTCTATGCGGGCCGAGGCACGGGAGCCTGGATCGACGTCGGGATAGGCATTGTCATCGCGCGGATCGAGCATTTCGCCCATGGTTCTTGTCGGGGTGATGCCAGCGTGGCGAATTTCCGCTTCACCGATTGCCTGGATGAATTGCGCGGTCAGCATGGAGTCACGTTCGATGCTCTCATCGACGACAAAACGCGTGGACACATAACCCAAACCCAGCGCCACGGCGGCAATGATCAAAAAGCTGCCCAGGGAAAACCAGCGCAGCAGATTGAACTGTCCCAACCGGTTCTGGCCCTCAGCTGCCGGGGTGGCCGGCGCAGGTGCTTTTTGTTGTTCTACTGTCGGCATAAGGGTGTCCTGAAATGCTCATATCAAGCCTGTTCAGCCGTGTCACGGATCAGTGTAGGTCGCATTGAACGTGCCTGACTGACCCAATGATAGTATTTCGCCGCTATTGCGCCTGCGCCGCTTGCAAAGGCTGCTGGCGCTCGGTTTCTTCCTGCAAAAAATCCACAATCGATTGCGCGGATTTCTCATCCAGGCGCAGGTTGGGCATCGGAATTTTGTCGAAGCGTTCAAACAGCTCCACGGCAATCGGGTCTTTCTCCTTGAGCATGCTGTCCGGCTCGCGAATCCAGCGGTTGAGCCATGCCGGGTCGCGCTGGCGGGTCACGCCGATCAGGTCCGGGCCGATGCTGCGCATGCCGAGGCCCTGCCCGTCCATCGGGCCCAGGCTGTGGCATGAAGCGCAGCGGGTGCGGAACAGTTCTTCGCCATTGCTTGGCGGGCGAATCTCCGGGGCGTTGGCATAGCTTTCTGCGACGCTTTCTTTTTTCCAGTTCTGCAAGGTGTTGGCCAACTGGTCGGCCAGAATCCACGGGTTCTCGAACGGTGAGGCTTTCATCCAGCGACCGGTGCTCTGGTTGCCAACGATCAGGCTCAGGTTGTGGTCCTTGCTGCGTCCGTTGTCGACGCCTTCAATGAACAGCCCGAGTTTCTTGCGCAGCTCAGTGACGTCGGCAAATTCCCCGGTGAGGAATTTCCAGCCGGGCCCGACCTTGAACCGTTGCGCATAGGACTTGAGCACTTCAGGTGTGTCGCTCAAGGGGTCGATGCTGATGGAGTAGAAAAAGATGTCCTTTCCGACCCGGTCGCCAAGCAGCTTTTGCACCTGGCGCAGGCGCGCGGTTTCCAGTGGGCAGGAGTCGCTGCACGAGGTGAAGATGAAGTTGATCACCACCACCTTGTCCTTGATCAGATCATCGAAAAAATGCACCTGCTGACCGTCCTGGTCGGTCAGCAGGGTGTTGGGGAAATAGTCGCCACCCCAGGGTGTCGCCGATTCCGTTGGCGCCAGCACACCCTCATGGGCCAGCAGCACCTGACTGGCCAGCAGACAGGCGACCAATACCAATATCAGGTGCATGCCCAGGGCGCGGGAGCGCGGCGTGTGCACGTTCATGTCGGCTCCCTCGCGGCGTTTCATTGTTTGACCGTCACTTTAGGGCCGAAGCCGTCGCCAGTGCGAAAGGTTGGCAGCGCGGCAGAGTTGACGTAGCGCACACCATCCCAGCTAGGCAGCGGTGTTGGCATCAACTGGAATTGCCCGGGTTTCTCAATGTCCCAACGCAGCAGCATCGAGTTGTCTTCGTGCTGGGTGTTGTGACAGTGCTCCATGTAGGTCCCGGCGAATTCGCGAAAGTTGATCGCCATCTCGACACTGTCCAGGCCGTCTTTTTCCGTGCCGATGCGGTACACGTCCTTACGTGCCCATTTTTCCCATTCCGGTGGTGCCTTGCCGCCGCGACTGAGGATGATCCCCTCCTCGAAGTGCACATGCACCGGGTGGCTCCAGCCACTGCCGCCGAGCTTGATGTTCCACACCTCCAGGGTGCCGAAACCGGCGGCCCCGGCATCGGTAGGACCGTTGGCCAAGTGAGTCGCAGTGTTCAAGCGGCGTGGGTCCATGTGGAAGCCGAAGCCGCCATCGGTCTTGACCGTCCACGGTGCTTCATCGGTGCCGTCGGAACGGCCGAAGGTGAAGGTGCGGTGACGAGCCTGGGCCAGCAGTGCCTTGTCGGCCGCATTGTCGCGATGGATCTTCAGCGGGATCATCACCAGGCCTTCAGGCTTGCCCGGTTTGGCCGGTTCGTAGGCTGCAGGGTCCATGGCCAGGTCTTGACCGGTGTAGGCCTTGACGTTGAGTTGCAACACCTTGCCCACCGCCGGGTCACCCTTGTCCCACTGCGGGCCTTTGCTGCCTTGTTTGATCACCGCCAGGTATTTCTCGGACAGTATGTCGCCCAACGGAATCGGCTCTTTCGGGCCTTTGCCATCGTCGTGGGCCAGCAGGTTGACGAAGAACAGCTTGTCCCCTGGCTTGATGCCGTTTTTCGCGAAGTTGACGATGATGTCGAAGCGCTCGGCGATGCCCTGGGTTGGCAGGATCGCGTTGTGGTTCTGTTTATCACCATCGGCATCGAGGTCCATGGAGCCGTCGAACGGCACGCTGTGTTCCATGATGTTGCCGTCGTTGGCAATCATGTGGAACGGCACGCGGGCATAGGACACGCCCGAGCCTTTAGGCCCCTGGAACTCGCCACTGGTGCCTTTGATTTCGCGTACCAGCGCCAGTTTGTAGTAACGCGATACCGAACCGTTGAGCATGCGGAACCGATAGCTGCGGGCGCGCACGTCCAGGGTCGGTTTCCACTGCCAGTTGACCAGCACCTGGTCACCGAGGAAGCCGTCGGTGTTGAAGGGGTTGAACCACAGCTGACCGCTCTGATCCCAGGCCTTGTCGGCGAACACCAGGTTGACGTCATAGTCGCGGTTACCCCACGGCAAGGCACTGCCACTCGGGAAGCGCAGGTTGACGCCGTCGTTCACCGATTCGTTACCGCGGTCCAGGGCGCTGTAGTAGTTCATCATCGCCGCGTTGCCCTTGTAGACATTCTGCGCGGTGAAATCGAGCATGTGGTCGTGGAACCAGTGGGTACTCATGGTTTCGCGCCAGTCGCCACGGATCTTGATCGTGCCGTTCTCGCAGGTTTTGCGGCTGGGGTTGACGTCATTGGTCCACAGGGTTTCGCCTGGCGAGCAAGGGAATGCCGCGCGTGGATCATGAGCGTCGGTGTTGATGGTGTCGTAGCCGGCCAACTGGATCGGCCAGCGATAGTCGTAATACTGGCCGGGGAAGAAAAACGCGTTGGCATAACCATCGCTTTCAGCCGGGGCGTGACCGTTGTGTTCGTGGGTACTGATGGTGTGCAAGCCAAAGCCCATGTTGGCGGCGGGGTCGATCGGCAAGCCGTTGTAGTGACGCATCAACACCGGTTGGCCGTAACGCACCATCAGCAATTTAGGCGGCAAGGTGCCGTCGAAGGTCCAGACCGAGTTGTGGTTCTGCACCGGCATGTTCGGGTGGAAACGCGCGTCGACACCTTTGGCGGTGCCATCGGTGGCCGCTACACCGGCGACGTTGTGATACAGGCCACCGGGGCCGAATTCGCCCACGGCGTAACCGTGCATCTGATGGCTGTCACGCCAGCCGCTGTTGAGCCTCGCCCCGGTTTGCACGGTTTTGTAGGCCACTTGCGGGTAGAACTCGTTCCAGCGCTGATGCGACCAACCCTTTCCTGGCGGACGACCTTCAGCCGACGAGCCGATGTGGCGGTTGAGGAACACTTCGAT
This sequence comes from Pseudomonas oplopanacis, assembly GCF_057128725.1. Taxonomy (NCBI): domain Bacteria; kingdom Pseudomonadati; phylum Pseudomonadota; class Gammaproteobacteria; order Pseudomonadales; family Pseudomonadaceae; genus Pseudomonas; species Pseudomonas oplopanacis. The sequence goes on from NZ_JBSKHV010000001.1 coordinate 458,084, forward strand.
CTGCGCCTGCCATGGGTTGCGGTCCACCACGTTGGAGTACTGGCTGGGAAACGGAGTCAGCCCCGGTTGACGCATGAAGGCATCGAGTGCCGCGCTCGGTGGTGCACTGCGGGCGGCATTGGTCGGGTCCTGTTGTGGCAGCGGGCCGACCGCTGCCGGCGGGAAACCCAATGGCGCGGCCGGTGTGGTGGGGTCGAGTTTTTCCGGGCCGAACTCTTCGAACAGCACCAGTTGCTGAGTGAAGGGCTGGGCGCCAAACAACGGGCTCGGCTTGCCATTGGTGGGGTAGTTGAAACTGGTCTGCACCGCCGGCGGCAAGACGTTCTCTTTACGCGTATCGTCGCGGGTGCCTTTGACGCCATCGGGCAAATCGAAGGAATCCTGGTTGGCCTCCGGCATGGTCAAAATGGCGTTCAACGCCGTGGCTTCGTCAGCCGGTTCGTCGTAGTAGGCCGAGGGATCGGACGGTTCAGGCTGTCGCTCGTCATCGATCGGGCTGGCACGCAGATTCGCTGTGCCCAGCGTCATCGTCAGAAGGACGCCCAGAGGCGTCAACAGGCCAAGCCACTTGAAGGGATAACGCGCTTTTGTGTCCATCACCAGCCGCCTCGAAGTCATGAAGGGGGTGATGGGGGTTTTGCAAGGAGCTCGCCATATTTGTAACTGATTTATACGAAAGTATTAACACCCGCAAAAACAATGGCTTATCAACATCAATGTGCCATACCCGGAAAAACGACTGGGGCTTGACACCCGCTAACGGGGAAAGTTCATACCCAGTTTCAGGGAAAACGTTTAAACGACAAACGGACAGTCGTGCCCTCGCCTTCACGGCTGTCCAGGGTCACCCCGCCACCGAAACGGTCCATGATGCGCTTCACCAGCACCAGCCCGACGCCCAAGCCACCTTGCTTGGTGGTAAAGAACGGCCGGAACGCCATGCTGCGCTGCTCCTCGTTCATGCCTTTGCCAGTGTCGCTGACGCTCACACAAATACCTTTGTTGTCGATCGGCTCCAGCAGGATGGTCAGCGTGCCACCCTTGTCCATGGCTTCCAGCGCATTGGCCAGCAAGCTGTTGAGGATCTGCGTCAGCGCCACTTGCTGGCTCAACACCATCGGCGTCTCTTTTGGCTCGAACACCACGTGAACATCAGCCTTGGCGATCTGATGCTCGAAGGCCAGCATACTGTCATGCAAGCAGGCAACCAGGTTCACCGGTTCCGCTTCGTCATTGAGCGGTCGCAAGGATTGCAGCAGTTCCCGTACCCATTTCGACATGCGGTCGACCTGACCGATGATGTCGTTGATGTTCTTGCGGGCCGGGCCACTGTCGAACTCAAGGGCCAGCTCGGCGCTGGAACGAATGGTCGCCAACGGGTTGCGCAAACTATGGGCAACCGCTGAAGACATCTCCCCGAGGGCGACAAAGGTTTCGTTGGTGATCAGTTGTTTTTGTTGCGTGGCCAACAGAATCGCTGCTCGCCGCACGATCCAGTACAAGCCCAGATAGATCAGCCCGCCACCCAGGGCCGTGGCCAGCCAGATCAGGGCCAGACCACGCTCCATGCGGTCGATCAGGTCCTTGGGCTCCTTGTAGATCTCGACCATCGCGGTGACGGTGTCGCGGTCGGCGTCGAACAGCGGGATGTAATTCTCGATGAAGATGTAGTCCGGCGGCGTGACGAACTTTTGCTCCATGCGCGCCTTGTCGACGTTGTGATAGCTGGCGGACACCGGAGTCTTGGAGGCGAACGCCTGATCGAGGTCCTCGTCGGCATGGATCGTGGTACCCATCAATTCCGGGTTGGTGGACCAGATCACCATGCGGTCCGGGGAGTAGATATTGGCCAGGATCACATCGGGCAAATGCTGGATGTGGTCGAGGAACTCACCCCGGGCACTGGCACGGGCCTGCGGGTCCACATCGGGAAAATCCTTGTCTTTGCGCGGGTCGAGCAACTCGCCCATGGTCCGCACATTGGGAATCGACACATGGCGCACCTCGGCCGAGGCAATCGCTTCAATGAATTGCGAGGTCAGCAACGCATCGCGCTGCACGCTCTCGGTGATCACAAAACGCGTGGACACCGCGCCCAGCGCCAGCGCCACCGTGCCGATCACCGCCATGCTGATCAGCGAAAACCAGCGCAGCAGATTGAACGGCTGTTTGCGCGAACTCAGGCGAATGTCGCCCTCTTCTTTGAGCAGGGCTGTGGCTTGAATAGTCATGGACGAGGTTCCCGGGTGCTCCCTATAGGGTTATAGCCCACTGCCCGATGTTTGCCCGGCTTCGGGTTTTGTCCCCCCCACTTTCCCCGCTTGCCCCACTGCCCCGATCGACCCCCAAAACTGGGGACAGTCGCCCGCTTCAACGCCCGGAGTGATTTTGCCGCAGCAGTGCCACACGCAGCCCCTGCGGGCCTGTCGTGACCGTTTTCAAAGATTGGTATGGAAGTTGCCGAAGCCCTCTCAACTGACCCACCCCCGCGGGCAGGTCTTCTGATAGAGGGAATACTCATGCACCCTTTACTGTCCAAAACCACGATCGCCCTGATCGTGTCCGCTCTGGCCCAAGGCGCTGCGCAGGCGGCGCTGTTTGCCGTCGACACCGGACCTTACCTTCCCGCCAACGGCAATTTCGCCGCCTGGTATCAGGATACGCACGGCCGCACCCTTGATCTGTGCCTGTCCAAGGCCGTCAGCTCCAGGGTGGCCAGTGCCCCGGGCGCCCCGACTTACATGTGCTCGTTGATCCCCACACCGGGTGTTTTCGACGACACCCAACCGATGGTCTTCCCGACCAACTTTCCCGACGAAGCGTTCTGGGCGACCGGCGAAACCACCATCGTCGATGCCGCCCGAGGCATCGACCTGACCTATGTTTCTGCGGTGGAAGCAGCCTTCAGCGGCGGCGACCCCGTGGAAGGCGACCAGATCAGCTTCGCACGCATCCGCATCCGCATCGACGTGCCCACCGCCGGGACCTATGTCATAACCCACCCCTATGGCGTCGATGTGTTCACCGTCGATACCCCCGGGCGGCGGGCGATCAACATGACCCGGGACATCGGCATCGGCGCAGCGAAAACCTATGACGGCGCGCTCAAGGGCGATGTCGGACCGTTCCTGCGCAGCGTCAACGGCCCCTACACCGAGACCAACCCGATTAGCGGTGCCGCCGAACAATTCGTCGGCGACCCGAACCTCACGGAAGCCGTCACCGGCAGTCCGTTCAACACCAACTACGTGCGTATCGAAGGCCCGAATGGCATTGACCTGCGCACAGACCTCTTTGCCGTCTCCGGCAAGCTGTCGACGGTGGTTCGGCCAACCCCGGTCATTGCCCAGCGCAGCACCTACTCACGGCATGCCGGTACCAGCGCACCGGTGGCTCAGCAGGACGTCTTCGTCATGGCCCCGCCCGCACCGGCGACTGTGACCCTGGACAGCAACAACCCGGTGTTGAACTTCACCGAAGCCGACAGCACCGGTCATTGGTACACGCAGTCGTCGACCAATCCGTCGTTGCCAAACACTCTGCAAGTGACCGCCGACAACCACCTGGCCATCGCCAGCAGCACGCCGACGATCCTGCCCATGCCCCTGTCGGACCTGGTGGTGATTTCCCGTGCCGAGTACAGCCTGGGCACCGGCCAGATCACCATCGTCGCCTCGACCAGTGATGAAACCTCGCCACCGGTGCTCAACGCCACCTCGGGTACCGGGGTCGCTATCGGCGCCCTCAGCGGCGATGGCGCCGTGAAAAGCCTGGCCACCGGCATTTCGCCGATTCCGCCGGCCAAGGTTCGGGTGACGTCATCCAATGGCGGCAGCGACACCGAAGAAGTGGTCATCGTGCAATGAACGCTCACATGCCCAGATCCTCATCAGGAGGCATCATGAACAATTGGCCACGCCTGGCGCTCAACGCCCTGGGACTGACTCTATCGCTGTCCGGCAGTGCTTTCGCGCAACTCGCTGCCGTCGACCCCGGCCCCTATACCTTTGCCTCCGGGAAATTCCCGATCTGGTATCAGGACAACAATCTGCTGTCGATGGAGCTGTGCCAGTCCAAAGCCGTCAGTTCGCGGGTAGGCGCCTCTGTACCACCCGCCTACATGTGCACCCTGCTGCCGGCACCGGGCATTTTCGACGATGCCCAGCCGATGGTGTTCCCGGATAACTGGCCAGACGAATCCTTCTGGTTCCTCGCCGAGACCACCATCCCCAACAACGCCGCAGGCTACGGGATGGACGCCTACGTCGCCGGGATCGAGGCTGCATTTGCCGGCGGGGACCCGCTCGACGGTGATCAGATCAGCTTCGCGCGGATCCGCATGCGGATCAACATTCCCGTCGCCGGTACCTACACCATCACCCACCCTTACGGCGTGGAAACGGTCAACGTCACCACCCCCGGCCGTCGTGCGATCAACATCACCCGAGACGTCGGCGTCGGAGCGCCTGGGGTCTTCAGCGGCGCGGTGAACGGTGATATCGGGCCATTCCTGCGCAGCGTCAACGGCCCGTATACGGAAGTGAACCCGGAAACCGGCGCCGTCGAAACCTTCGTCGGCGATCCGAACCTCACCGAAGCTGTGACCGGCAGCCCCAACAACACCAACTTCGTGCGCATCCAGGGGCCGGCCGGGACTATCCAGGCCAACCTCTTCACCCTGTCCGGCAAAGTGCTCGACAGCCGTGCGCAAACACCGGTGGAAATCAGCCGCGCCACGTACCGGCGTACCGGCGGAACGGGTGGGAGCAGTACCCGCGTCGAAGTCTTTGGTAAAGCCAACAACGGCTCGACCCTGTGCTTCCGCGAAAGCATCGCCCTGGTCCCCGGCCCGCCTGTTTCGCCTTGCCAGACCACCATGGTCGGCGATAACAACGGCCTGTTCTTCGGCCAGCACCTGCTGGCCAATGGCGCCGTGCCGCCTGTCGTGGTGATCACTGCCACCAACCCGACCGGTTCAACCCGTCCGACCTCCGTGTCGAGCAAACTCACCGACGTGGTGAAAATCCAGACCGCTCGCTACAGCTGGAGCAATCACAGCCTGCTGATCGAAGCCACCTCCACCGACGAAGTGGGCATACCGGACATGGTCGCCCAGGGTTACGGACGGCTATCGAAGAGCGGCACGCTGCAGCGCTTGACCATCCCGGATCTGCTGCAGCCACCGGCCACCGTGACGATCAAGTCGGCCGCGGGCGGCAGTGACACCGAGCCGGTCGTGGTGGTCGGCACCGCTCCGGACTCTGGCCAGAACAAGGCGCCGATCGGCGTTGCCGATGTGGGCAGCACCACCTTCGGCGTGCCAGTCACCCTCAACCTGCTGGCCAACGACAGCGACCCGGATGGCAACACACCGCTGAGCGTCACCGCGCTGACACAACCGGCCGCTGGCCAGGGCACCGTGGCATTGGCCGTCAACAACGTGGTCTATACCCCGCCCGCCGTCGTCAATGCACCGTTGACCACGACCTTCACCTACAAGGTTCAAGACGCCAAAGGCCTGGCCTCGACCGACCCTGTGACCGTGACCGTCAGCGTGGCGCCTAACCAGTCTCCGGTGGCTGTCAACGACAGCGTCTCGACCCAGGCTGCGCCGGTCACGATCAACGTGTTGGCCAACGATACCGACCCTGAAGGCAACTTGCCGCTGGCCGTCGCCAGCCTCACCCAACCGGCAGCAGGTCGCGGCAGTGTCGCCATCAACGGCACAGCGATCACCTATACGCCTCCGGCTGCTGTGCTGCTGCCTTTCACCACGACCTTCACCTACATCGCCCGGGACAGCTTCGGCGCCCTGTCGGCTCCGGCCACGGTCACCGTGCAGGTGTCGCCACCGCTGGTCCTTGAAGTCTTCAACGTGACGGCTGCCACGGTCACCGCCCGTGCCGGCAACCGCTTCACCTGGAACTTCACCGGCACCTCGTCGACGGTCGCTGGCAACACGGTCACCGTCCAGGTCACCACACCGGCCGGGCTGGTCACCCTGGGCACCGCCAACGTGGCGATCACCGGACGCTGGACCCTGACGGTCACCAACACCACGGTCGCCCCATCGCTCAACCCGACGGCCACCATCCGATCAACCCCGGGCTCGGTGCGCAACGTCTCCGTCACCGTGCAGTAAACGCTCGCCCCACCGTCCGCAATGGCCGGTGGGGCAAGCCCTCAACCAAGGACTCACCCATGAAAACGTCGACCGCCGCCCTGCTCTGCCTGCTTCTGCTTTGCGGTAGCGCGGGTGTGCGCGCCGATGACTTGATGGACAACGACGACCTCGGCCCCGGCGGCGACCTGGGCGAGTTACCCCCACCGGTTGGCCAGCACGCGCTGATCGACCAGAACGGCCAGGCCAACATTGCGCTGGTGCAACAGAACGGCCAGTCGTTGCTCGGCAATATCGTCCAGTCGGGCAGCAATCAGGAGGCTTACATCCTGCAACAAGGCAACGACCTGATGGCAATGATCAACCAGCAAGGTTCCGGCAACGATGCCTCGATTACGCAAACCGGCAGCCACAACCGTGCGCAGATTTCCCAGAACGGCAATAACAACGACGCCAGCATCGTACAGGCCGGCACGGGGCTCTCCAGCGCCGTGACCCAGTCCGGGAACGGCATGAGCGTCTCCGTCAAACAATATCGCTAAAGCACTGCACCACTTGGAGGTTCCATCATGTTCAAATTAATGCCCCTCACCGCCGCCATACTGGTCATCCTCAGTGCCCAGGCGATGGCCGACGACAGCACGTCCATCCAGAACCAGAACGGCGATGCCAACATCGCCAACGTGAAACAGACCACGGCCAGTTTCAGCACGTCCACCCAGCAGCAGGCGGGTACGGGCAACGATGCCGCGACCTTGCAGGACAACGCCACCGGCACTATCGAGCAGACCCAGGTCGGTGACTACAACGCCGGCTACGGTGAGCAGCTGTATGACAGCGGCAGCACCATCACCCAGCAGCAGGTCGGCACGTTCAACACCAGCCACGCCAGCCAGTCGATTGGCGTCGGCGCCAGCCAGGCGTTGCAACAACAACTGGGTAACGGCAACTTCTCGTTTATCTACCAGGACAGTCAGGACGGCAGCACCGCCACGACCTTCCAGCAAGGCGACAACAACGAAGCCAACATCGAACAGATGGAACTGGGCGTGGAGAACACCGCGTCCATCATCCAACTCGGTAACACCAACTACGGCACCGCCGAGCAGGTGTTCCACGAAGGTGGCCAGATCAACATCAATCAGTCGGGCAACGATAACTATGCCTATGGCGATCAACGCAACGGACTGGGCGGCACAATAAGCATCAATCAACTCGGCGATGGCAACGGCAGCGAAGTCTGGCAAGACAGCCAGACTGCCAGCCAGACCACCATCCAACAGATCGGGCAAACCAACGAAACCGTGGTCGACCAGAGCTTCGGCCAAAACAACGTGGCGACGGTGCTGCAAGTCGGCGACCTCAACGCGATCTATGCCGACCAGTTCGAATCCCTCGGCTCGACCGTCGCGCTGTATCAATCGGGCACCGGCAACGTGCACTTCACCTATCAAAGTGGCGACAGCCATGTGCTCAACGCGAACTCGGTGGGTACCGGCAACAAAGTCTACGCCAGCAACTGGAAAGGCCCGCAAACGGGTGGTCAGTTCGGCAGCAACCAGCGTGCGACCGTCAACCAGGTGGGCACCAACAACGTCGCCAACTTCACCCAGAACGGCGCCGGCCACATCATGACCACCAACCAGTCCGGCACCGGCAACACCACCAAGGTCAACCAGGCCGACTCCTACAACGAGCTGTACTTCGACCAGAACGGCAGCGACAACATCCTCATCGCCGACCAGCGCGGCACCACCAACCTGGCCCAGGGCAGCAGTAATGGTGTTGGCAACAGCACCGAGTTCGACCAGTCCGGCAGCGGCAACCAGGCCTACACCACACAGTTGTATGGCAGCGACAACATGATCACGGTCAAACAAGCCGACACCATGAACGTGGCCTATGTGACCCAGGGCGGCACCGGCAACATTGCCAGTGTTGATCAAAGCGGCGTAAGCCAGACCGCCACCGTGCAGCAGTTTGGTAACGCCAACTCGGCAACGGTGTTGCAGCAATAATCGCAAGGCGTAAAAAACCGCGGCCTTTGGTGAAGGGTCGCGGTTTTTTTGTGCGTGCCTGGTGGGGGTGTGGTGGTAGTTAGGCCGCTTTCGCGAGCAAGCTCGCTCCCACATTTCGATCGGGGCTGGCCTGAAAATTTGGTGTCGGTTGTTGTGTCGGAAGGCTGGGAGATAGGCTTTGCCCGTCGCTGCAAATTCAGCGACACCGTGATCAAAGAAATCCCGAATCCCCTGTGGTAGCGAGCTTGCTCGCGATGACGGTGTGTCAATCGCCATCAACGTTGAATGTGAGTCCGCTATCGCGAGCAGGCTCGCTCCCACAGTTGGATTGGGTGTATCTGGTGGAGATTGGTTGGCTGTGAGTCCGTCTTCGCGAGCAGGCTCGCTCCCACAGTTGGATTGGGTGTATCTGGTGGAGATTGGTTGGCTGTGGGTCCGTCTTCGCGAGCAGGCTCGCTCCCACAGTTTTAAATCGGCCTACACCCGCCGCTTCTCACCACTCAACAGGCCGAGCGTTAGCTCGCCTGAAAGCTTTTGATCTTTGGCTTTTGATCTACCGCCCCCTCGGGAGGCTGAGTGGAGGTGTGCATCCGGGGAGTGGCGCGCAGCGCCGTTCGACGCAGTCGAACACGCTGCATGTAGGTCGTAGCGAAGCAGACCGGAGGGCAGTGTCCCCGGATGGATACCGGAACGAAGGAACGCCGAGCCTAAGCGAGGGGCCGGACGCTCGGGGCGAGCCTTTTTGGGTACTTTTTTGGCGTTTGAAAAAAGTGCCTCGCCGTAAGGGCGAAACCGCCAGCGGCCGTTACCGCAGAAATGGATATGTACACCAAGGGAAAAACCAGGTCGGCCCGAAGGCCGCCTAGGTTCACTCACTCTCCGGATCAACCTTGGTCTGGGTCAGGTACCGGTCAAGCGTCGCATCGGCCTCCGGCGTGTTATCCCCTGCCACCTGCCACAAATGCCGCTCAATCCCCTGCGCCAGCAAATGCCCAACGGCCGCCTCGATCGCCGACAACACACACAACTGCGCCGGCTCGTTCGTGGTGTAACCGACTTCAGCTTCGAGCAACTTCTTGAACTCGATAAACTTGAACACCCCGGCACTACGGCTCACCGAATAGATCGTCTTGCTGGTCATCACGTTAGCCAACACCTGCCCACTGCGCACATCCACCGCCCGCAAGTTCACCGTGACCTGATCCACCCGGTACTCCCGGGAAATATCGATCCCCAGATAACGCGCCCCTTCCCCGCCACTGCGCACATTGGTGTCATAAGCAATGATCCCACCCTCAAGCATCATGTTCGCCGCTTGCAATGGAGGCAGTTCACCCTGGATATTCACCGGCGTATTAGCCTTTTTCTGCGAAGCGCGAATGATCTTGCGCTCGGTCAGCAGGTTCTGCAGCCCTTCCCGCTCCAGCACCACAAACCAGCCGCTGGACTGCAACGCATCCATCAACATGCTCGCCGCGCCCTGGGTCACGCTGGTTGAAAACGAACTGGCCGGGGTCGGTTTGTATTGCCCGGTCTGGTCGCGGAAACCGTACACCACCGCCATCAACCGGCCCTTGGGTCGAGGCATGGCCAGCAAATCGTAATAGGTCGACGCCCGTGGTGTCAGGGTCGGAGTCTTGGTGTCCTGCTCGGCCGACATCGGCTCGCGCAAACCACACCCTTGTAAGGTTGCCAACATCAGCCCTAGCGCAATTATTTTTTTCATGTCCCTAACTCCCCATCGACCCAAAGCCCTTTTAAGGGGCCAGGCCATTCACCTGGATTTCCGACACTTCACCGGTCGATCGGTCCGTCACTTCAATGGTCAGTGCACCGGAATCATCGACAACGTTGACAATAAAAGCGTCGGTAGAAAGGCTCCCCGAGTTACCGGAGGAAATGTTGTCCAGCACTTGCCCCAGCAACCGCGATTGCAGCTGACTGGTGAATCGCTCCAGGGCCGAAGTGCCGGCGATAGCGGTGCGATTTTTCAGGTCCGGATCGTCGTAGTCGTTCTGCGCCTGAGCGTTGTTGAGCAGCCAGGTGCCGTTCAACGGGTTGCCGCCGAACGAAGGGTTGATGGGTGTGTACACCAGCTCCGTGGCCTGGACCAGGCTGGCGCTGCCCAGCCCGAGCAGTAAAATGCCGGTGCACTGCAAGAACGTTTTCTTTTTCATAATTCGTCCCTCTCCAGGTCCGTAGTGTCTTGCAACAAGGCCTCCAGCTTCTGCTGGGCTATCTGTGCGCGAACCACGTCGGCGGCCTGATAGGCGTCGTCCTGGAGGTCCACGGTATTCGGCGGCAAGAAACGCCGATAAACCAGTCGCTGCCGATATTCCACGGTCACCAGGCTGCCCCAGCGAGCCGAAGGTCGTTCACGCACCACCAGGTTGAAATCCATCGGGCTGGTCGCGCGCAGACGTTCACTGAACGAGTAGTAAAAGTCGTGGCCGATGTGCGAGATCGTGTCATCGACAATGAAACCGAGCATTTCCTCGTCTTCGCCGGCACTGGCGAAGGACGCCACGCAGGTGAGGATCAGGGCCGCGAGCCAGTGTCTGTTCATGGCGATAGCGCCTGAGGCGTTGAGGACTGGGCTTTCGGCGGGCCAGAGGTGCCGTCGAGGAAGGCCTTCTCGGCCACGAACTGCCAGTCTTTGTAGCTGGCCATCCCGACGAAATCCGACCACTGGCTGGGAAAATCAGTCTGCTTGAGCGGCGTGTCCGTCGAAGGGCTGTTGAGGCCGGTGATGCGCCCGTCGAAACCGCGCATCAGCGTCCACTCACCCCCGCCAATCGGGTCCGGGTACAGCTGGCGCAGATGATGTTTGGGCGATGGAAAACGCTCGTCCTGCAGCAGGTCCGCCAATTCTTTCGGGTACTGCGCCAGGCCTGGCGAACTGCGGTAGTAGCTGCGCAGGGCCTGGGCGTACTGCGTGCCGACCCACAGCAACTGACGCTCCCGATCGCGGCGCGAGGCGGTTGCCCACAACTCGCCGGCGCTGGCCAGCCCCATGCCCATCACCATGATCAGGAACAGCACGCCCAGGTAGGTGAACCCCGCCTCGTCGGTCGGCTTACCACTCAGAATAAAGGCTGCCATCACGCGCCCTCCCTGTGGCTCCACTTTTGATATCAGCCACCCCGCCCGCCACGCCATCCGGCGGCGCGACCAGCACCCAGGTGTCCTTACGCTCGGCAATCGGGTCCATCGGCGCGTTGCGCAGGTAACGCTGTTCGATCAGTTGATCGAGGGAATCGGGGTAACGCCCGGTGTCGCCGTAGTAGTGATCCAGTGCTTCGCGCATGGCCGACAGGCTCTGGCGCAAAGTGGTTTCCTTCGACGTTTCGAGGCTGTTGAAATAGCGCGGCAAGGCGATGGTCATCAGCGTCGCGATGATTGCCATGACCACCATCAGTTCCAATAAGGTAAAGCCCTTTTGCCGACGCATATGCTCACCACTCCCGGTAGGCGATGCCGTTGAGACCCTTGCCCCGGGCCTTGGAGTAAACGTCAAAGACGTCTTCACCTTCACGCGGGTTTTGAGCCGTACTGTCATAAGAGCGCAAGCCCCAGCCACCTTCGTCGTCACGCTTGACCGCCGTCAGCGGGTCATGAGGCACGCGGCGCAAAAAGTAGAACTTGGCGCCCTTGGCACTGCGCACATCACGCACGCCTTCCACTAGCACTTGAAGATTGGGTGGATAGCCGCTGCTGTTCAGCGACTTCTCGATATAGCCGGCGTCAAAGGCGCGCTTGTAGGCGTCGATGGCATCGCGAATCTGGTACAGCGCGGTGCGCAGGTCCTGCTCTTTGCCCCGGCGCACCACGGTCTCGGTCAGCGGCGCGGCCATACCGGCCAGCAGGCCGATCAGGGCCAGCGTCACGACGACTTCGATCAAGGTAAAACCGCGTTGCGAGGCGTTCATGATCAAGGCTTCTCAATTGTGACTTGAGGGGTGGCGGAAGCCACCGGCCGGCCGACCGTCACTTCGGTGGTCACGCCAGGCACCGAGCGGTCGATGTGTTCATTCTGGATCTGTGGCTCCATCCGGCGATCCGGCGCCTGGATGTGCATGCTGGTTTCGGTGCCGGTAGGGAACTCCATGTCCGACGGGCTCTGGTACGGCAGGTTGCGCACGATCCGTGGGGTGATCGACAGCACCAGCTCGGATTTGCCGACGGTGTCCTTGTTGCTGCCGAACAAGCGGCCAAGGCCCGGGATGTCGCCAAGACCGGGGATCTTGTTGCCCGTGGCGCCATGGTCGTTACGCACCAGGCCGGCGAGGATCTGTGTTTCGCCGTCATGCAGACGCAGCGTGGTCTGGGCGTTGCGGGTGTCGACCTGAACCGGAATGGTGCCTTGGCGGGTCGGTTCCAGCGGCGTGGCGTTACTCACTTCCAGGGCGATTTTGATCGCCACTTCATTGTTCAAGTGCACGATCGGCTGCACTTCCAGCTTCAGACCGACGTCGAGGTAGGTGACGCTTTCGGTGATCACCGGCCCTTGGGTCGACGGCACCGAAGTCGCACTGATGATCGGCACACGTTGACCAATGTGGATGCGTGCCTGCTCACGGTTGCTGACGCGAATCACCGGGCTGGCCAGGGTGTTGATGTCGTTGTCCTGCGCGTTGATCTTGGCTTGCGGCGATGGCGAGATGGAGATCCGGCTGGAGTCGATGCCTTTGAGTTGATCGAGGATCGTCACCGGCGAGCCGTCGGTGTTGATCACGCCGAAGGTGTTCGGCCATTGCAGGCCAAGGTCGAGAATCCGTTGACGGGCGACTTCCATCACTTCCACTTCCAGCACCACTTCCGGGTTGGACTGGTCTTGCGATTGCAGGAGCTTTTCGGCCATGCGCACGGCGTCTTCGCTGTCGCGCATGGTCAGGGTATTGAGGCGCTCATCGACGAACACGTCGCGAGTCTTGAGCATGGTCTTGATCATGTTCAGCGCGGTGTTCGCATCGATGCTGGTCAGGTAGAACGTGCGCATCACCAGCTCTTGATAGTCCTTGAGCTTTTGCGGCGAGTCCGGGTAGATCAGCAAGGTGTTTTCGTTGACGATTTTCTGGTGCAACTGGTTCTGTTGCAGCAGCAGTTCCACGGCGTCTTCGATGCGCACGTCACGCACGAAGATCGTGGCTTTCATGTCCGGGCGCAGGTCCTTGTCGAAGATGAAATTAAGACCGGCCACCTGGGACAGCACTTCGAAAATGGTTTTCAGGTTGGCGTCGCGAAATTCCAGGGTTACCGGACGATCCAGGCGGGTGCGCAGTTGTGGGTACGGGATCACGTTGCGGCTCTGCACCAGGCGGATGTTGCCTTGCAGTTCCAGGGCACCGTCGTTTTTCGGGTCGAGTTCGAGGATCTGTTTGACCTGGCGATCGGCGCCGTAGATGTCGCCGCGACGCAGGTCGCCACGAGCCAGTTCGAGTTTTTCATCCATGCTGCGCAGGTAATCGAGTTGGCGCAGCGCGTCCTGGGCGCGACGGTTGTTTGGTTCGATGTTCAACACCCGGCCGTAGGCCATGCGTGCCGAAGGAAAATCACGGCGGGCGCGGTCCATGTCACCTTGGGACAGTAAGTTGGTCACCGCCAGCCTTCGCCCGCTGTTGAGGGCCAGGTGCAGCTCGGTATCGCGGGGGTCTTCACGCAACCCTTCTTCGATACGGGCCAGGCCGGCTTCGTACTGCCCCGACTCGATCAGTTGGGAAGCTTCCTGGTTCGCGAGCTGCGCCGAACTGCACGCGGCCAGCGCTGCAGCGATGCAGACACTCAACAGCAAACGGGATGTGTTCATTGCGCGCTCCCCACAGACAAGGTCTGGGACAAATGCAGAGGCAAGTAGACAAAACTGAGTTCCACGTCGGAAATCCGCTCGATCCGCCAGGTTTCGTCGATCACATCCCCTTTGCGTACGACGTATATTTTTTCGCCGTTCTGCAAAAACACTTGCAGGTCGGAGCGGTCATTCAGCTTGCCAATGAACTGGAAAGGCATCGGCGGTACGCTGGGGGCTTGTACCACCGGGGTCTGGTTGACGGGCTGTTCGGTGACGCTGGCCAGGATCGGTGCGACCTTCCAGCTGCGGGCGGTGAACAGGTCGCCGGACGGGCTGAGGTCCTTGATCACCGCCGGTTTGCCATTGGCTGCTGCCGCCGGCAGCGTGCCGGTTTTGCTTTTGACCGGGGTGGTCGAGGCGGCGACAGACTCATCGCCCTCATCGGTTTTCTGCAAATATTGAGGACCCCAGGCCAGTCCCGCGGCCACGCCGAAGAACGCCATCCAACCCAGTACGCGCTTGGTATTCATCATGACCTCGACAGGTAAAGGGTCATGCGGATCCGCCCGGTCAGGTCGGTGTCGGCGATCTTCTTGCGCTGGAACTCCACGTCTTCCACCACCACTGCCGGCAACTGGCCGAGCAAGGCGTGCAGGAAGCGCCGCAGTTGCGGATAGCTGCCGCGCACCGGCAGCAGAATCTGGTAGCGGGCCAGGTGCGTCTTGGGGTCGATGCCCAGTGAATATTCACCGCGCGACAGGGTGATGTGTTCCTGGCTGGCCAGCGCGTAGATCTTGTCGATGGCCACGGTGGCCTGCGGCTGCGACGGCAGTTTGCTGCGGAAATCGTCGAGTTGACGCTGCGGCACCACCGGGGCGGCGACGCTGCCGTCTTCAACCTTGGCCAGGTACTCGCCGGCTTCCCGGGTCTGCTGGCTCAGCTGTTGCAGCGCTTGCCAGTCCGGCATCAACCCGCCGAGGCCATACACCAGGGCGACCAGCAGCAGCGCCATGCCAGCCAGGCCAGGAATGCCCAGGCCTTGCAGGTATTCGTGGACGATCAATCTAGGGATTCGCATCGCCGATCTCCCAGCTGGCCGACAGGTTGAATTGCACCGGGTGTTCCGGCACGTTGGCGACGATTTCGTGGCTGAGCAGCGACACGTCGGACAGCTCGTCGCTGGCTTCCAGGCGTTGGTGGAATTCGAGCATCGATTCCAGGTCCCGCGCCTCGGCGCTGATGCGCACCTGACCTTTGCGCGCATCCGGGGTCAGGGTCAGCAAGGCGACGTTATCGCGCGGCATCGCTTCGAGCATGGCGAACAGGCGTTCCCAAGGCCGACGCAGTTGCTGGGAGACTTTGCGCATTTCGGCCAGGTTCTGTGCCTGCTCGCGGGTTTCGGCCGGGGTCAGGGAGACCTTGCTGCCGTTGTCGCCGGTGAGCGCACGCTGGGCATGTTGCAGATGGCCTTGTTGTTGCGAGGCCTCGTCATCGAGGTGCTGCTGGAAGAAGAAACACACCAACGCCAGCGTCACGCCACCGGCCAGCAAGCTCCAGCCCAATGGGCCGGAACGGCGACGCTGCTGGAAGTCGAGCATCAGCGGGCGCATGTCAGGCCACCGCCCGAGACATGACGTACAAACTGTCGCGTACGGCCGTCTGGTCTTCTTCAAGGGTGCGCAAGTGCACGCCCGGCACATCGGGATGCGAGTCGATGCGCGCCGGGGCGTGCAGGTAGACGTTGAGCGGCCGTTCGCTGGTGGAGGCCTGCAATTGGCTTTCACGACCGATCAGCGCGGTCAGCGCCGCGTCGCTGTCACTGCTGCCCGCCGAACGCACCGCCACCCAGCGCCCTTCCCGCGCCAGCAGCAACACGCTGCGCACCGGCTCGGCAACGACGAACAGAAAGTCGCCACCCTCAAAGCTCTTGTCGAAGTGATTGAACGCGGCCATCAGGTACGGCTGCACCGAACGCAGGCGCATGCCGCGACCGCTGACCAGGCTGCGCAGACGCGTCAACAAGTCTTGCGGCAGTGCACTGGCGATCCGGTCGTAACCTGCGGGCTCGGCCGACAGCACCATGCTCCAGGGTTGCGTTGGTACGCCGTAAAGGTCTTCGAAGCACAGTTGGGCGAACCCGAGCAGTTCGTCGGGGCTGCTGATTTCTTCGCTCCAGGGCACCAGGCAGAAACGGCTGAAGTGCCCGGAGATCACCACACACAGCTCCGCACCGGCCGGCGCGTGTTCGCCGAGCAAACGGTCGAGGGTTTCGAGGGCGACGGCCCAGGCATGGAAGCCTTCGTCGATGAAGCCGACGCTGCCCAGCCACAGGGTGTCGCTGCCGCGGCGCTGGCCGAGGCCGACACCGCTGGCGCCGAGCACGGCGATATACCGATCACGAGACAAAAGTGACACGATTGATCTCCTCGAGCGTGGTACGCCCCTGTTGCACCAGTTCCAGGGCCGACTCGCGCAGCAGGCGCAAGCCACGTTTGCAGGCGTGGGCCTTGATCTTCGAAATGGGTTGGCGCTCGACAATCATTTGCCGCAGCTCGTCGTCCAGGTGCAGCAACTCGGCGATCGCACTGCGCCCGCGATACCCGGTGCCCCGGCAGTGGCCGCAGCCCTTGCCATGCACAAACTGGTAGTGACCGACCTCTTTCGGGTCGAGGCCCGAGGCGAGCAATTCGTCGTCGGTGGGGGTGACCGGCGCGCTGCAACTGGCGCAGACCAGGCGGATCAGCCGCTGCGCCAGCACCGCGTTGAGCGCCGACACCAGGCTGTAGGGGTCGATTTCCATTTGGGTGAAACGGCCGATCACGTCGAACACGTTGTTGGCGTGGATCGTGGTGAACACCAGGTGACCGGTGAGTGCCGATTGCACGGCGATTTGCGCGGTGTCCGGGTCGCGGATTTCACCGACCATGATCTTGTCCGGGTCATGGCGCAGGATCGAGCGCAAGCCACGGGCGAAGGTCAGGCCTTTCTTTTCGTTGACCGGGATTTGCAGTACGCCCGGCAGTTGATATTCCACCGGGTCTTCGATGGTGATGATCTTGTCCACGCCGTGGTTGATCTCGGTGATCATCGCGTACAGCGTGGTGGTTTTGCCGCTGCCGGTCGGGCCGGTCACCAGCACCATGCCGTAGGGTTCGGCGGCCAGACGCCGCAGTTGGCGCAGGGTTTCTTCTTCAAAGCCCAGGGCCTGCAATTGCACACCGCTGACTTTGTCGGCCAGGTCCTGTTTGTCGAGGACCCGCAGCACCGCGTCTTCGCCGAAAATGCTCGGCATGATCGACACCCGGAAGTCGATCTGCCGGCCGCTGATGCCGATCTTGAAGCGACCGTCCTGGGGCACGCGTTTTTCGCCGATGTCCAGCTCGGCCATGACTTTGACCCGGGAGATCACCTGCTCGGCAAACTCGCTGCCCTGGATTTTGCTGATGTTGTTGAGCACGCCATCGATCCGGTACTTGATCACCAGGCCGCTGCCGGTGGTGCCCAGGTGAATGTCACTGGCGTGCATTTTCAAGGCGTCGTAGAGGGTCGAGTTGACCAGTTTGACGACGACGCTGGCGTCTTCGCTGATGCTGGTCAGGGACAGGCTTTGTAGGGTGTCGATTTCAACGCCGGTGTCGGATTGCGCATTGAGCGATTCCACCGCGTGGAAGCTTTCTTCGTGGCGCGCCAGGTAGGCTTTCAGGTCGTCGGCATGCACCAGGTACAGCGGCGCACCGTGCAGGCAATCGTCGATCCAGGCCAGGCGTGAGGTATCGAAGGGGTCGGCAAACACGCCGATGACCGCGTCTTCGTGACGCAGCAGGATGAATTCGCGCTTGAGGCACTGGGCCAGGGTGACCCGGTCGAATACCGGGATGGCCTTGAACAGGCTGTCGGTGTCGAGCACCGGATAATGCAGGGTGGTGCCGAGGCACTGGATGAAGGGCATCGGGGCGAGTTCGCACAACACCCCGAGGGCTTCCAGTACCCGTTCGCCGGAACTGGTGGCCCGAGCCCGAGCCTGGGCTAACTGCTCACTGGAAAAACGAGACGGTACACAGTCCAACAACGCCGGTTCGACGGCAAGGGATAGACGGTCCATGGCATGCTCTCCAACGCCCGGGGCTTTGAGCCCTGTCAGCGCGGCGAGTCATCGCGGCGAATGCCGGAACGCCTTGTCGCGCCAATTACTCCCCGGTGAGCAGTTGTTCGTCGTCTGGCGCCATGGAGGCCGATGTTCGTCGGCGATCTGCAAGCACCCAACTACCGTCGTACAACTGCAGCGGGAAACTCTCGGTCCTGCTCTGGCGTCGTTCGACGAATCCTTCGGAGGTGCTCACGCCCGTTTTGGGTTCGCGCTTCATCCCTAAAAGGTCACAGACTGCTCGGGCCAGTTCCGCCAACGGAAACGGTTTGAACAGGATATGGCTGACTCCCAGTTGCCGGGCCCGCTCACAGACTTCAGCGGTGGGGTGCCCGGTAATCAGCACAAAATGGCAATTCCTGTTCTGGCGGACCGCGTCGAGCACCTCAAAGCCTTCCATATCGGGCAAGCGGTAATCGAACACCATCACATCGGGTGCAAATTTCTCGGCTTCGCCGATGGCCTTCGCACCGTCGTTCGCTACCAGGACATCCAGCCCTTGCGCCGCCAGATAATCCCGGAGGTTTTGTGCAAGCAGCTGTTCGTCTTCAACAACCAGTATTTTGTTCAACAAGGTGGACTCCTTGTAACCGCAGGTCCGATATCCGTGCCTGGGAGTGCGCGCCTTAATTAGGCTAACGCACACTTCATGCCAGACTGAGTGCCGCTTTTTGGTCGACACATCGCTTTGATTTTCATGAAAAAACCTTTTCGCTCGCAAACCCCGTCCCCCAAAGACGGGGAAGCGCCCGGATTTGCATTGAAGCTTTCCCCACATTTGGGGGTGAAGCATCAATCATCGTCAATCCGTTCGATTCGATTGTTTGATCGAAGCTGCGCCAGAACTTGCAGACGTGCTTGAGCCTGTTGCTGTCGGGCAAGGTAAGCCCTGACCATTTCAAGCCCCTGCATTTCTGAGACATCGGCTGCCTCCAAGTGGTTCTGTAGATAAATCAAATGCCAGCCCAACGGCGTACGCACCGGTTCGCTGACGGCCCCCGGCGTCAGGGCGAAGGCCGCCGCTTCGAACTCGGGCAGCATGCGCCCCCGAGGAAAATAGCCCAGATCGCCGCCCTCTTTGGCCGAAGCATCTTCGGAGCCGGCCTTGGCGACACTGGCAAAGTCCTCGCCCTGGCTGATTTTCGCGCGCATCTCTATTAAGCGTAGCCGCGCCGCTTCAACCGTGGCGGCATCGGCGTCTTGCGGCACTTTGATCAGGATGTGCCGGGCCTGGATTTCTTCTGGCCTGCTCATGTCGGCGCGATGTTCCTCGTAAAACGTCCGGACCTGTTTTTCATCCGGTGTTCCCCCCGCCTGCACCAGCTCGGCAAAGACTTGCTGGGCCGCCAGTTCCCGACGGGTGTATTCGGTGAAGCTGGCTTCATCAAAACCGGCGTCCTGGAGCCGGCGGGCAAACACCTCCGGGCCGCCGATGGCTTGGCGGGTCTGGTCAACCTGGCGTTGCACGTCGGCATCGCTGATCACCACGCCGCGCTTGAGCGCTTCTTGCCACAGCAGCTCCTTGTCGATCAAGGCGTCCAGCGCCTTCTGCCGCAGCTGCTTATAAGCCTTGGGGTTGCGAATGTTGCCCACCGCCCGGCCCTGATCCTCGAGGAATTCGGCGAAATAGCGCTCCAGGCGAAACTCGGAAATTTCCTCGCCATTGACCCGCGCGGCGGCCGGGCCGTTGTTGCACAACGCGACCGGGACCCACAGTGTCAGCAGCATCAGCGCAATGTTGAGTTTCATGATCGGCCTCCGGTCAGGGCATGGCAGCAATGGGTTTGTAGGGTGCAACCACAAAGAAGCGCTGGTCGGGCAAGTCCACCGTCACGACGTGGGCACCGCTCAAGCCCAAGCGACGGCCCGGGCCAAAGTTGATCAACGGGGTCAACCCGGTCTCGAAATCATGCAAGCCTTCCAGGGCGCTGATGAGCTTCTCGCGGCTGGCGTCGCGCCCGGCCTGCTTCATGCCTTCGCTCAACAGCAGCATCGAGCTGTAGGCGCCGACTTGCAGCACCGCGTGCTGACCGCCCAACCCCTGGTTTTCGCGCAATTGCGTCAGCGCCAGGCGCCCGGCCAGCGTCCAGTCGCTGGGCACGAACGGGTAGGCCAAGAACAACCGACGGGAAAACCCGCTGGGCATTTGCAACACGTCACCGGCCACCTGATTCGAGGCCGCGAACAGGTAAGGCACCTGCCCCGCTTTTTGCAAACGCTCGGCCAGGCGACTGAAACCTCTGCCACTGCCCAGGTAAAACACCGAGCGCGAGCCCAGCGGCAGTTCGTCTTGTGCCTCGTCGTAGGCTTGCAACCGCACCTCTTGCCAGCCGTGATCCTGCAAGTATTGGCCGAGGTCCTGCGCCGCCTGCCGTTGGCTCGGCTCGTCTGGGTAGATAATCAGCGTCGGCCCCTTGAGCACACGCAAATTGGCGGTGCCATAGTCGGCCAGGGCGATCAGCTGTTCGCGCAGCCCCGGCAACGGTTCAAAGATTTGCCGACTGGCCTGCGCCATGCCTTGTAACGAGAGCGGCCCGATCAGCGGAATCCCGGCCTGTTCCAGACGCGCCGCCAGGTCCACGTCCAGCGCCGGTGCCAGCGGTGAGATCAGGGCGAACACTTGTTCCTGGTCGATCAACTGCTCCAGCGCCCGCTCGGCACTGGCGCGGTCCGGGCCAGGGTCGAGGATGGTCAGATTCACCTGCCGACCATGAATGCCGCCCGCCAGATTAATGCGCTCCACGCTGCCCTTGAGTACCGCCGCCACCGTAGCGCCCTCATCGGCCAGCGGTCCCTGACTGGGCAACAAGGTGCCCAGGTGCAGACTGTCGGCGGTCAATCCGGGGTCGCGGTCATCGGCCACACGCTTGAGGTAGGCCGTGAGGTTGCGTTGATCCTTCATCGACAGCACGAACCGCGGCATCGCCGGATCCAGTCGGTTGTTGGCCGAATCGCGACCTTCGGCAATGGCTCGGGCCAACGCGCCCTCGGTGTAGGCCGGATAGTCGCGACCGTTGACTTGCTCCTGGCCATAGCGGCTGGAGAGCCGCGACCAGCTGATGTCCGGCGGCCGCACCCCGCCTTCCGGCCGCCCCTGACCGTC
This sequence comes from Pseudomonas oplopanacis, assembly GCF_057128725.1. Taxonomy (NCBI): domain Bacteria; kingdom Pseudomonadati; phylum Pseudomonadota; class Gammaproteobacteria; order Pseudomonadales; family Pseudomonadaceae; genus Pseudomonas; species Pseudomonas oplopanacis. The sequence goes on from NZ_JBSKHV010000001.1 coordinate 479,258, forward strand.
GGCGCCATGGCAGTTGGCGCACGGCAAGCTGCTGGCCGGCAAGATCATGTCGGCGGCGCCGACCCGGGCCATGACCGGTTCACCGCTCTCGGACAAACCCTCGCGGTACAGGCGTTTGCCCGCACTTTCGCTAGGGGTGAGCGCTAACGCATGGGCGGTGCAATGCATGCCGCCAAGCAGTAGCAGGCCGAGGACCAGGGACGTTTTCATGGCGCGCTCAACGACCGGCCACGGGCATGGTCAGCAACTGCAAGCGCTGAGCAATGGCGGCGGCCGGGGCATCGGGACGGATTTTGCTCCAGCGCTTGTTCGCCACGTCACCGACGATCAACTGCGTGGAATGCTGTTCGGGGGTCGGCACGATCTGGCCGATACGACTCAGGACAAGGTCCATTTGCGCCTTGTCGCCAGTGAGAAAAAACCAGTGGGGCCCATCGACGCCCTGTTTCAAGGTGTAAGCCTTGAGTACCGCCGGCGTATCGCGCAGCGGATCACTGGTAAGGGAGATAAAGGTGATGCCATCAGCCTTGTCGCCCAGCAACTCACGCACTTCCTTGAGCTTGCGGGTGATCAGCGGACAGGCGTCGTTGCAGCTGGTGAAAATCACGTTCAGCAGCACCACGCGGTTTTGCAGCGCGTCGCTGTAGAAGCGCAGGGTCTCGCCGTTCTGATCCTGCAACGGCGTGTCGGTGAACCAGGTTTTCGCATCGTGCGTGCCGGTCGCCGGTTGCGCGGCAGCCACTGCCGACGCGGTTTCTTCGTGCCCTTCGTGGGCAAACGCCATCAAGCTGACAATGCAAAAGCACATTGTGAAGAGGATCAGGGCGAGCGCTCTCATGGCTGTTGCTCCATGGCAATGGCGGTGTGTTTGGCGTGGGCATTGCGCTGGCCGCTGATCTTCTCGACTTCACGGGTCAGCACGGCCGGGTCGGTGAAGCCGTAGTAGCGAGTCCAGTGGCGGCTGTTGCCATCGCCGACGAGGATCAATGGCTGATGGTTCTTGAAGTCGCCACTGAACGAGCCCAGGCCCTTGAGGGTTTCATTGATCGACTGCGAACTGCCGGTCAGCCAGCTCCAGCCCGGACCGTTCTGGAAGTTGCGGGCGTAGTCGTTCAGGCGTTTGGCGTCGTCGCGCTGCGGGTCGACGCTGATCGACACCAGCTGCACCTCGCCACCGACCCGGGCACCGAGTTGTTTTTGCACCTTGCCCATGATCGAGGACACCACCGGGCAGACCGTGGTGCAACTGGTGTAGATGAAGCTCATGACCACGATTTTGTTGCTGATCAGGTCCTTTTCCAGGCGCACCGATTTGCCGTTCTGGTCCACCAGTGCCACGTCGGCGAACTTGACCTGGGCGCTTTCGGAAGTGGCGCTTTTGGGCGGCATGTCGTGCCCGGCGTGTTCGTCCGCCGAGTGCGCCAGGGCCTGACCGATACCGGCCGCCAACAGGCAGAACGTCAGCCATCCACGGTTTGCGAAACGGTTCATGTCGGTGTCCTCTTCAGTTCGCAGTGCCGGGCAGAACCCGGACGCTGGCAAAGGTCTTGTCGTCGAAATTCGCACCCAGCGACGCCGCACGGACGTGCAAGTACCAAGCGCCGTTCTGGTCCAGGGTCACCGGGGCTTCATAGATGCCATTGCCCATGTCGAGGGCCGCGACTTCCTGCGCCCGGGACGTCGGCGCGCGGAAGTAGCGCACCTGAACATCCTTGACCCCGCTGCGCCGGGTCTTCTGCTGGCCCTGGACGATGCGAAAGCGCACCACGTAGGGGCTGCCGAGGGCGGCCGTGGACTTGTCGAGCATGAACTCCACTTTGGGCGCGCCGGGGTGTTGGGCGATTGATGGGTCTGGCTCGACCAACGCGGTGAAGCAGTGAATGATGTTCGGTTGATTGAGCAGGAACGCCACGTCGAAACGCCCGGCCGATGGCAACTTGATCCGCGCGCTGTACAGCCCCGGTTCAACCTCGCGCAAGCTGCGGTCGATGACCATCGCCGCCCGCGCCACTTGCCCGCGATTGGGGTATCCGGACATCGGCGCGTTCATCCCTTCGGCGTAGAAATAGGTGGTGTTGTCCACCGGGTTGACCACGAACACCGCGTTGTCGTCCCGCGACACTGCCAGGCTTGACGCCAGCGGCAGATCACCGGCCAGCCGTGGCGCTTGCGGCCCGGCCTCAAATCCCTGGCTGATCGGCGTGCGCCCCTGGCCCAGCGACGACAGGTTGATCATGGTGACTTTGGCCGACGCCAGTCCGCGCACATAGGCATAGGCCTTGGTGAACACCACCTGATAGGGCTCGGCCGACACGTCCAGTTCATGGATCAGCGAGTCGGTCGCGGCGTCGATCACCGAGGCCTGATTCTCCAGGGTGTTGAGCACAATGCCGAAGCGACCGTCAGCGCTGAAGCCCATCGGTCCCAGGCCCTGCTTTGCCTTGATCACCCGGCGCACCGCCAGGCTGGCGCTGTCGACCACAGTCACGGTGCCGTCCTCGCCATCGGCGACGTACACCGCCTGGGACAGCGGCGAGTACGCCACCGACAGCGGGTGCGAGCCGGTCTTGAGTTGCTTGCTGACGGTCAGGCTGGCGATGTCGATGATGCTCAAGGTGCCGTCGTCGCGGTTGGTGACGAAGGCAAAGCGGCTGTCCTTGCTGAAGGCGATTTCGTGATGCCCGGCCCCGGTGGCCAGGTGTTTGAGGGTCTTGAGGCTGCGGGTGTCGATGACCGTGACGCCGGACTCGTCGGCGGTCGACGCATTGTTGCCGACCCACAACAGACGTTCATCCGGTTGCAGGGCCACGCGCACCGGGTTGCTGCCAGCACTCACCGACTCCAGCAATTTGAATTGCTCACTGTCGATCACCGCCACTTCCCCGGCGGTCGGCATCGACAAAAACACGCGTTTGTTGTCCCTCGGGGTCACCCAATCCATCGGCGGTTGTTTGAGGTCGATCCGGGCCATGGTGCTGGTGATGCCGCCCACCGACACCGACGGGTCGACCACTGACACGCTGGCATCGCGGTTCATCACCAGCAGGAAGTAGCTGTTCAGGTCCAGCAACGGCCGCGCGCCAATGCTCGATTTGAGGAACACCCCGACCCGGGATTTGCAGCTTCGCTCGCGGCCTTGGGCCTGGTCGGCGGCAACGGTTTCGGGGTCGAGCCAGGCGCCGGGGTTGACGCCAGACAATGGCTGGCCCGAAGTGCTGTCCTTGACCCGGAACTGTACGTCGGCAAACTCGCCTTCGCGCAGTACACCGTCCTTGGCCAAAGGCTTGACCTCAAGCGCCACCGAGACCCCGTCACGGGAGAGGTTCTGGCCGCTCCAGGTGTCCGGCAGGGCGACTTCGCTGAGCATGCTCGGCGGCGCGGTGCGCCACACACCCAGGCTGATCAGCGCAACGCCTAAAACCAGCGCGCCACTGGCGATTCTGATGGTCCTGTTCATCCCTTTCTCCCCTTCAGATCTGTGTCTGCCTACGTACGGTGAACCTGTGGCGAGGGAGCTTGCTCCCGCTGGACTGCGCAGCAGTCCCCTTCCTTTTGGGTGAAGAGGGGGGCCGCTTCGCGACCCAGCGGGAGCAAGCTCCCTCGCCACAGATGACTCATCGCTCGTTCCTTCTCTGTACTGGCATGCCTTACGGCGCCGGTGCCGGTTCCGGTTCGTTGGTCACCCGCAGCAACCCCCACAGCCCGGCGGTATTGCCGTAGGCGGCGTAGTCACGGAACAGGTAATCGCCCGGTATCGCATTGCTGCCCCCGGCGCTCGGGTGCATGAAGCTGAAGTGCGCCGCCGGCAGGATGCTTTCGTGGGCGCCGATGTACATCGACATCGGGTTGTAGCCGAACCGCACCGAACCCACGCCCGGCGTCCCCATCGGATAACCGCCGGTGTCGCTCTTCTCCGACTGGAACGGGTTGACCGACCAGACGTGACCGTCCAGCTGGAACGTCGAACCACGGCTGCCACCGGTGGGCATCAGGATGTGGGTGCGGAACGGTTGCCCCGGTTTGGCATACAGCACCGGCGTCTGCGGATCGCCCCCCACCAGCGCGTTGCTGTAGGCCATGTGCGCGTTGGGCACGTCGCCGTAACCATTACCGTCGGCGTGACCGAACGGCGCGTCCGGCGGCAGGCCGAAGCGGTACCACATCGGCTCGGTTTTATAGTTGATCGCCATGCTCGAGTTGTCCTGCGGATCGGTCGGCACACCCGCTTCCGAGGCAATGCCTTCCACCGGCCGGCCATTGGCCCAACGCATGTTGAGTGCCTTCTGCCAGACCATCGCAAAGTCGCGGTAGGTGGTCTGCCCAGGCGCGGTGACCGTCGCGTTGACCTTGCGCGCATCCTCAACCCAGGTCGCGCCGATCGGCAGGATGCTCATCGCACCACCGAGACCTTTTTGTGGCTGCTTGATCACGTCGGCCGGAGTGAAATTCAACCCGCCGAACTCCACCGCCGTGGCGTTGATGTTGTCGACACTGCGGCCCAGTTGCGTAATCGGCTTGCCTTCACGTTCCAGGTGCCCGGCGTAGTACTGATAAGTACGCGTCGGGTACGCACCGCTGTTGCCAACGCGTGGCGGTACGGTCTGGATCGGGTTGGTACCGACGTTGGTGCCGTCGGATTTGGTGATGTCGTACGCCAGCAGTTGAGCGTGCAAGCCCACCGTGCTGGACGGCCGCATCAGGTTGTTGCTGAAGGTGGTCGAACCTTCGCCACCGTTGCGGTCACGCTTGACCATGCCCATCACCGAAGCGGTCTGGACCAGGTCCGGCATCACGGTCGGCAAACGGTTTTCCAGGGTGATGTTGATACAATCACCAGCCGCCGCGCGCAGCACCAGCGGTTCCACAGGTACACCGGGTTTGAGCTTGCCGGTGACCGGGTCGAGGTCGGACTTGCGCACGTACAGAATCGCGGTCGGGTCATGCAACGGGCCGCTTTGCCCGCCGATGGTGAAGGTCGTGCCGTCCTCGGGATCGTTCACCGTGACCTGTGGAATGCTCACTGCACGGGAGTTGTACACCAGCGTACCGCCCGCCGGATTCAACGGCCCGCCCACATGCTGGCCGATGCCCGCCGGGTCCGCCATGGACAGGTTCAGCGGGTTGCCGAGGATGTCGTTGGCCAGCGCCGCGACCACTTCATAGTTGCGTTGCACGGTCGGCCGGGTTCCGATGCCATTGGGGTTGGCGCCAATCCGTGGGCAAGCGCCATCGAAGGCCACGGTGTTGCGCATGCCCGCCGGTTTCGGGTTGTTCGGCAGCGCGAACAGGTCATTGCGTTGCGCGGTGTAGTTGCGCATCACGCCCCAGATTCCGCTCCAGTAACCTTCCAGGGAAGCGTCCATCGAGTACAGGTAATCCCCGGTGGTCGCCGCTGAGCTGGACAGCATCGAGACCGGCGCGATGAAGCCCATCTGCTCGGAGATCCCGATCATTTGCGACGAACGCCAGCCGGAGTTGGAGCTGTTACCGAAACCGGAACCGCTTTGCAGCCACTTCACGCCGTGCAGGGTCACGTTGTGTTCTTCTTCATGACCGCCCGCATGCACCCGCAGCCGCACGTTGTCACCGGTGTAGGTGCGCAGCATCGGGGTGAACGGATCACCCGGTTCCGCACCGCCCTTGTTGATGTGCGGCGGGAACAGCGTGGTGCCGCCGGTAGGGCCGGTGGCAGCGGTGACCAGGTTAGGCGCCAGGTTCATCGCCGGGATCGCCCGGTCGGTGCGGCTTTGCATGGCGTACGCAAGGTCGCCACCGAGGCCGTCGGCCTGCATGCCGCGCTTGCCGTCCGGGCCGACCTTGTTCGGGTCATACACCCGCAGGGCCAGCGGTTCGTTGCGGTAATTGACCACGAACATGCCGGGGTCATCCACCGAGATGGCTTGCGGGCAAGGCCGGCTTGGGCAACCAGGCGACAGCCCACCGCGGGCTTCTACCACTTGCTCAAGCAGGGTCGCGGCTTCCTTGCGCACCGGCGGGTTGATCGCGTAGCGGAAGCTGTCGGCGGTGGCCGGGAAGGATTGCGCATCCGGCACGCCGTTCGGACCAGCGCCCACATACACACCGGCTTCATAGGCGTGCTGGAAGTCGCTGTATTCGAGGAAGAACTCGCGGAAGCTGTCGTTCTTGCCGTCGCCGTCCAGGTCACCGGTCGAAATCACTGCTTGCCACGAGGTCGGCCCGCCGTCCTGCCGCGCACCGCTGTACAACGGCTCGCCGGTTTCGGCGTGGAACCAGGTGGAACCGGCCGGCTCTGCCAGCACGGTGGCGTACAGACCGATTTGTTGGTGCGTCGATGGGCCCAAGTGGTCGTGGGTGAAAATGGTTCCCAGCCCACGGTCGACGCCTTTGCTGTTGACCACCGGATCGACGAACCAGCGCTGCATCGCCGTGCGCGCGCCCACCCAGTCGGCCCGGCCATATTGACCAAAGAACGGATGCGCCTTGGCCACCGGGCAAGCCGGTGTGCCGTCACGCGGGTCGGTGCCTTCGCACTGGTTGAACAGGCGAATCGCGTGGATGCGCTCTTGCACGGCACCGGGGGAAAGCACGCCGTCTTCATAGTTCCAGCCGTTGGCCGAGCCATCGGCGGCAGTCAGGTCCCATTTCGGCAGGTGGATGTGCTGACCGATCACGTCGGTTGGCGTGCGCACCTGATAGTCATCCATCTCGTAGATGGCCGGCACCAGGTTGGTTTGCTGGTACTGCACGCAATCGAACGTGTTCATGCGCATCACCAGCGGTTCTGGCGGACGCTGTTTGGTGATCACCGGCCAGGCGTCTTCCCACAGCGCCAGGATGCGCGCTTGCGGGAAGTGGTAGCCGACCTTGTTGTACACCGCGTCGAACTGAATGTTCGCGGCCTTATAGATGCGCGGACGGTCGGCGGTGAAGGTCGAGGAACCGGTAAACGACAGGCCGTCGATCCGTTCGCCGCTGTTGAACTCGCCGGTGCCGGCGCTGGCGGTCAGGCGTTTTTGCCGATCGTCCATGCACGGTTCGTAGTACGGCGCACCCGCCATCGGCAAGGCGCCGTTGGTGCGGAAATTGCGCGCCACCACTTGATTGCCCGGCAGTACGGCGAAACTCGGATGTTCTTTTTTGGCGTGGAAGGCCATGGCGGCCTGTTCCACTTCGGTGCCTTCCTCAGGCATGTAAATCGGTTTGGCGCGGGTCACTTCCTTGGAGAAATCCAGCGACGTGGTGACGGTGTGCGCCTGACCACCCGAAGAGAAACCGTCCAGTGAATGACGCCCCAGACCGCCGTCCCAACCACCGGACTGCGCCGGATCGAGGTTGGCCCACAAGGCATTGCCGCTGGTTTTCAGGGATTGCGCCTTGGCGGCGTCGAGCATGTCCAGCGGCGGGGTTGGCGGACGTTGGCCCACCGAACTTTCCATGCCGCCGATCCAGAACGGATAACCCGGGTTTTTCAGGCTGCCGTCGGCATTGCGGTTGGCTTCGCTGCGGTCGACCAGAGCCAGGGAACCGATGGCTTGAGCACCACCGCTGCCACCGTGATGTTCGCCGTCGTCATCGCCCTCCTCGTCGTCATCACCCTGACTGGCCACCAGGGTTTCGCTGATCTTCGGTACGACCGCGACTTTGCCCGGCATTGGCGCCATGGCTTTGCCCGGCAGCGGAACGACTGCGGGAATCGGTGTGCCGGCAATGATCTCGCCATCCGGCAAGGCCCGTGCGCCCGCCGCCGGTTTACCGCTGCGCAACGCGTAAGGTTCGCTGTGATAACCGTCGGTGCCCTGTTGGGACACTTCGAGTTTGGTGCCTTCCTCGAACACATCGTGCACCCGCCACATGCTCCACATGCCTTGGGCAAAGTGCGGATAGAAGTGGCAGTGATAGATCGCATCGCCGGCAACGCGGTTGCGATTGCCCGACCCACCATTGGCGATTTCATAGGTGTAACCGGCGCCCGGACCAATGCCCTGGGCATCGACATAGTCGGAGTTATCGTCATTGGGGTTGAACAGCCATTGATGGCCGTGCAAGTGGAAGATGTGCTGCTCGTGACCGTTGTGGGTGTTGCGGAATTTGACGAAGTCTCCGATGTAGCTGTGGTTGACGTTGGCCGGCTCGGACGGATACAGCGCCATGGTCGCCTTGACCCCGACCTGATCGGCGCGCGGCGTTTCACCCGGAAGAATGTTTTCCAGGCCGACGTTGGCCGGTACGTCCACCAGCATCGCCACGTCCCCCACGGTGTGGGAACTGAGGAAGAATTCTTCATAGGCGCAGGACAGGCAATCATGCATCGGCCCAACGCCCAGACGGTTGGCCACCACTTCGGCGCCCATGCCGCCGGAACCGTAGTTGATCATGAACGAGTCGCGGGTCGGCTCCAGCACGTGAGCCATCACCGGGTCCGCCCAGTACGCGGGGAATGCCTGGGTCGCCGCCACCTCATCCTGGAACTGCGAGGCGAAATCGCGGAACGGTTCCAGCCGGTTAGGCAGCGCAGGGTTGCGTTTGCCGATGGCTTCCAGCGGGTAGGTCGCGGGCGGGAAGCTGCCATCGGCGTTGCTGCCCATCACGATCGCATCGCTCTCGCTGGAGATGATTTCATTGCCATCGACCATGCCGATGATCGGCGTGCCGGCCTTGCCTTCACGGATCCACGGCTCGCGCTGCGGGTAGCGCGCCTGGTAATCGACAATCGGCTGGCCCGCCGGCGTGCGGCCGCTGCTGGCCAGGCGCATTTCTTCTTCGGTCACGGTGTTGCGATAGGTCCGGCCGCCCTTGGGCACCACCACAACCTCACCGAACAGACCGTTGGCGACGTTGCCTGCATCGCCTTCACCACCGAATGTGGCGCCACGGCTGCTGGCCGCAAACGCACCTTCACGCTCGGCGTACAGGGTGTAGGAACGCGTGGCACCGGGCGGAATCAGCGTGTTGGCATTGCGCCCGGTGAAGGACGCAATGTCGTCAATGCTGTTGACCGCTTGCAGGCCGTTGACCTGGAAGCCGACATGGCGGTCGGTGACTTGCTCATCAACCTTGAACTGGTCGGCATTGCCGGTTGCCCCCCCTTCTGCGCCCTCGACTTCGGTCTCTTCGTGCTTGCCGGGGTTGGCCTGATACGCCAGCAGGTTTTGCAGGTTGATCGTCAGGCAATCACCCGCCGCTACCCGCAGCACCAGGGGACGCGGACGCTTGTCCGGCCGCAACGAGACTTTGCCCGGCACCGCCGCGCCACCCTGGGCGAGGGACATGTTGTGATCGTCGACCACGTCACGGCGCAGGGCGAACATCATGCCGTTGGCGTTCTGTGCACCGAGGCGGTTGAACATCAGCGGCTGATCCAGCGCCACGACGTTCGCCACCAGATTGCGTTCGCAACGGGCGGCCGCTTCGGCCAGCTCGATGCCAAACAAGGGCGCTAAAAACAACAGCAGATTAACCAGATGATGTGCGTGGGGTATGCCGGACATAATCTCGGGCCTCGCGTTGGGTGTTCACAGGAACAATTCTCGACAAGTGCGCTGGAGCAATCCCCATGCCAAAAATAATTGTGTTGTTTTTCAGCCAGTTACTGTGACGACTTGATAACTCGGGGGATATTCCCCACTAATTCCCCACTTTTCTGCCGGGGCCATCATTCCCCACTGTTGGGGCAAACCGGCACTGGGGCTCGACTACAACGGCGCGTCCACGGCCAGGCCCTGCAAACGCCGGTATTGGCGCAGGACATCCGGCACATAGCGCTGGGTTTCGGCGAACGGCGGGATCACCCCGCCACGGCTGAGCACCGCTTGCGGCCCGGCGTTGTAGGCCGCTACCGCGAGAGCAATGTCGTTGTCGAACAGGGTCAACAGACGCTTGAGGTATTTGGCGCCGCCCTGGATGTTGGACTTGGGATCGTAGACATCCTTGACCCCCATCTCCCGCGCGGTCTCGGGCATCAATTGCATCAACCCGCCAGCGCCTTTGGCGGACGTTGCATCGGCGTTGTAGCGGGACTCGGCGCGGATGACGGCGTGCAACAGCGCCGCCGGTACTTCGTTGGCCTTGGCGGCCGCCGAGACCAGCTCGGCATAAGGTTGCGCGGCAATCATCTGCGGTTGCTGGTCGAGGCTGACGACCGCCGCGGTGGGCTCGTGAATCACCCGTTCATAGGTGCGGCCGGGACGGTGAACGTTGGACAAAACGTAGCTGCCCTTGGCGTCCACGGAAACGAAGACATCGGCCTGTGCAACGCTGCTCAACAGCAGACATCCGAGCAATCCAGTGGTGAGTGTTTTCATTGTTCTACCTCCCCTGGCCGGCCCCGAAAATTGGGGGTAATGCCCCACTGGCCGATCGTTAATCAGCCATACGCAAGCACTGTGCCGTAAGCGTGAAAGGCCGTAGTACGGGAGGTTCAGAAGGTTGCCCAAGGCTTTGCATGGCAATTGCATAAGCCTTTATTGCGACCCTTCTGCCGATTGTGTGAGGTCATCATGAATCAACGTCTGTGCTGTGCCCCGCGTACGCAACGCGGGTTCACCCTGCTCGAACTGCTGGTGGTGCTGGTGGTGCTGGGGCTGTTGGCCGGCATCGTCGCGCCGAAGTATTTCGCCCAGCTGGGCCGTTCCGAAGTCAAGGTCGCCAAGGCGCAAATCGAGGGCCTGGGCAAGGCGCTGGATTTGTATCGCCTGGAGGTCGGGCACTACCCGTCGACCGAACAGGGCTTGCAGGCGCTGGTCACCGCGCCGAGCGATGAAACCCACTGGACCGGCCCTTACTTGCAGAAAAAATTGCCGCAGGACCCTTGGGGCCGTAACTACACCTACCGCTATCCCGGCGAAAACGGTGAGTACGATCTGCTGTCCATGGGCAAGGACGGGCAGCCCGGTGGCGAAGGCGAAAACGCCGAAGTCACCAGTTGGCAATGACGGGGGAAGACCATGCGCTTTCATCTCAAAGCCGTGGGCAAGGCCGGCGTGGTCTCGATGACGGTCGAGGCCCCCGGTCACAGCGAGGCTCGGCGCATCGTCGAAGACCAGGGCTTGCGGGTGGTCAGCCTGCAGGCCGAGCGGCACTGGCGCGCCTTGCGTCTGCAACAGCGCGAGACTTTCAACCTGGTGTTGTTCAGCCAGGAACTGACCACCCTGCTCAATGCAGGCCTGCCGCTGATCGATGCGCTGGAAAGCCTGGCCGAAAAAGAAAGCGCGCCCCAGGCCCGCAAAACTTTGAGTGAACTCGTGCGCTTGCTGTACGAGGGCAAATCCTTCTCCCAGGCACTGGGTCAGTTGTCGGCCGTATTCCCGCCTTTGTATGTGGCGCTGGTGCAGTCCAGCGAGAAGACCGGCGCCGTGGGCGAAGCCCTGGGCCGCTATGTCAGCTATCGCCAGCGCATGGACGAGGTTCGACAAAAAATCGTCAGCGCGTCGATCTACCCCATGCTGTTGCTGGTGGTGGGCGGTGGCGTAGTGTTGTTTTTGATGGGCTATGTGGTGCCGCGCTTCAGCCTGGTATTTGAAGGCCTGGGGTCGAACCTGCCGTGGCTGTCGCAGGTGTTGATGACCAGTGGCATGTTCCTCCACGCGCATCAGGGCGAATTCTTTGGCGGGTTGCTGGCGATCATCGTCGCCCTCGCCTTCCTCCAGCGCCAACCGGCCTTTCGTCGGGGCGTAGACCGGCTGATCGAAAAACTCCCGGCGATCCACAAACGCATCTTCATGTATGAACTGGCGCGCTTCTACCGCTCGTTGGGGATTCTGCTGCAGGGCGGCATTCCCCTCGTCACCGCCATGGGCATGGTGCGTGGCCTGCTTACCGTGGCCTCGCGCACACGCCTGGACGAAGCCTGCGAACGGGTGCGCGAGGGCCAGTCGCTGTCGGCTGCGCTTGAGCTCAATCACCTCGTGACCCCGGTGTCCCTGCGCTTGCTGCGCGCCGGCGAGCAGTCCGGCAACCTCGGGCAAATGATGGAGCGCAGCGCCGACTTCTACGACGAAGAAATCAGTCGCTGGCTCGAATGGTTTGTCCGGTTGTTCGAGCCGCTGCTCATGACGTTTATCGGGTTGTTGATCGGGGTCATCGTGATCCTGATGTACATGCCGATTTTCGAGCTCGCCTCAAGCATTCACTAAGGCTCTGGAATGGGGTCGAGCGCCACGTTGCTTTTTTTGTTGACGATAAAACCGAATAAATCCGGACGCTGGGGTGTTCATCAACTGAATCGAGCAGCAAGTTGCATTGTTCATCAACGTTCCAACCCTGAAGAAGACGGAGAACGACATGCACATCAACAAGCTTTTACTTGCAGTAGCTATTGGCGCGGTCTTGTCGGCGTCCACCGTATTGATACCGGATAGTCTGTCCAGTATGTCGACCGCTCAGGCCAAGGATGGTGGGGGTGGCGGCGGAGGGGGTGGTGGCGGTGGCGGTAGTGGCGGCGGCGGTGGCGGTAATGGCGGCGGTGGCGGAGGTCATGGCGGCGGTGGCAATGGTGGCGGTGGCGGCGGTAATGGTGGCGGCGGCGGTGGCAATGGCGGTGGTGGCGGCGGCAATGGCGGTGGTGGAAACGGTGGCGGCGGCAACAGCGGCGGTCACGGTGGAAGCGGCAGTGGCGGTAATAGCGGCAGCGGCGGCAATAGCGGCAATAGCGGCAATAGCGGCAGCAGCCACAGCGGCAGCGACCATGGCCCGGGCAATGCCGGCAACACAGCCTCCTCCAACTCCGGGCGCAATGGCACGCACGCCGAACCTGGCGACGATCATGGCGTTCATCGTGCCGGTGAAATCGGCGATGACCATGGGGTTCATCGTGCCGGCGAAGTGTCCCACAACCAAAATGGCGCTCAGCGCTCCGGCGAAGTGTCCCACAACCAAAACGGCGCTCATCGCTCCGGCGAAGTGTCCCACAACCAAAATGGTGTTCATCGCGCCGGTGAAATCGGCGATGACCGTGGCGTACACGCCAATGGTGAAGTCGGCGATGACCGCGGCGTCCATGCCAACGGCGAAGTCGGCGATGACCGTGGTGTTCATGTCAACGGCGATGACAAAAGGACCTGATCACCCCTAAGCCCAGGTCATCCACACATCAACTGTAGGAGCGAGCCTGCTCGCGATAGCCATCTGTCATTCAACATTGATGTCGCCTGACACTCCGCCATCGCAGGCAAGCCAGCTCCCACAGGGGATCGCTGTCTTACCCCAATACCCGAGGCGACCCACGAACCAATGTGGGAGCGAGCCTGCTCGCGATAGCCATTTGTCATTCAACATTGTTGTCGTCTGACACGCCGCCATCGCGAGCAGGCTCACTCCTACAGGGGGAACTGTGTGAGGCTTAGAGTCCATCTTCAGTCTGATCCAGCTGTTCACGCAAAAACTCGATCAACGCCTGCACCGGTCGCGAACTCTGGCGATGCTGCGGATAGACCGCCGACAACCTCAGCGGCTCAGGTCGAAACGCGTCCAGCACCGGCACCAGCCTGCCGTCCTTCAAGGCTGCACCGACGATAAAGGTCGGCAAGTAGGTAATCCCCATCCCGGCAATCGCCGCGTCCTTGAGCAACTCCCCGTTGTTGACCCGCATCCGGCCCGTGACATTGACGGTCAGCGGTTTGCCCTGCCCTTCGAAACGCCATTGCACCTGACGACCGTGACCATACGGCAGGCAGTCATGGCCGTGCAGGTCTTCGGGGTTAAGCGGCGTGCCACGTTCGGCCAGGTACGTCGGGCTGGCGCAATACACACGCTGGATCGAGGCGATGCGCCGGGCGATCAACGTCGAGTCTTCGAGAATGCCGATACGCAACGCCAGGTCGTAGCCTTCACTGAGCAAGTCCACCGGGCGATCACTCAGGTCCACTTCCACGGTGACGTCGCGATATCGCTGCAGGAACACCGGCAGCAGGCTGCCCAAATGCGCCAGTGCAAACGACAAGGGTGCGCTGATGCGAATCGTGCCCCGTGGCTCGGTGGTTTGCCCGGCGATGCCCTGCTCCACTTGCTCGACTTCACCGAGCAGGCGCAACGCCGACTCGTAATAACTCTGCCCCAGCGGCGTGACGTCCAGCCGCCGGGTCGAGCGATTGAGCAAGCGCACGCCCAGGCGCTCTTCGAGTTGCATCAGGCGCCGGCTGACGAACTGCTTGGACAGCCCCAATTGATCTGCTGCGGCCGTGAAGCTGCCGGAGTCCATGACCTGGCAAAAAATACGCATGTCTTCGAACGGGTTCATTGTCATACCGTGGTTGACAGTCGACAACTTTATAGCCGTTTCCTGGCTTTTTGGCATCCGATTAATCTGGGGCCACGATGATATTGAGCGCAGCACAAACCCTGTGGGAGCGAGCCTGCTCGCGAATGCGGTAGCCCATCCAACAAAGATGTTGGCTGATCCACCGCTTTCGCGAGCAGGCTCGCTCCCACAGGTACATGCGTTGTAGCTGAAGTGACTTACTTCGACGTCAACACCGAATAGCTGTTCATCAAATTGCGATAGTTGGGAATGCGTGGCGACAACAGATTCGCCAGGCCTTCCATGTCGTTGCGCCAGTCACCTTGCAGCTCGCAGGCCACCGAGAACCAGTTCACCAGTTGCGCACCCGCCGCCGCCATACGCGCCCATGCCGCTTGTTGCACGGTTTCGTTGAAGGTGCCCGAGGCGTCGGTGACGACGAACACTTCAAACCCTTCTGCCAGCGCCGACAGCGTCGGGAAGGTCACGCAAACGTCCGTCACCACGCCGGCAATGATCAACTGTTTGCGGCCGGTGGCTTTGACGGCTTTGACGAAGTCTTCGTTGTCCCACGCGTTGATCTGGCCTGGACGCGGGATGTACGGTGCGTCCGGGAACAGTTCCTTGAGCTCCGGCACCATCGGGCCGTTCGGGCCGTTTTCGAAACTGGTGGTGAGAATGGTCGGCAGTTTGAAGAACTTGGCCAGGTCCGCGAGGGCCAGCACGTTGTTCTTGAATTCGTTGGGCGAGAAATCCTGAACCAGCGAGATCAGACCGGTCTGGTGATCGACCAGCAAGACAACGGCATCATCCTTGTTCAGACGTTTGTACGGAACGTTGCTCATGTGAAACTCCTCGGTGGATGGGTATTACGTCGGGCGCCGACACAGTCCGTCGGCGCTTTGTTGTGATCGTCAGAACGCGAAGCACGAGCAGCCAAAGGCGCCCCAGAAACCCGCAAAATCGCTGACCGGCGCATTCGACAAGCGCGCCTTTTCATGGCTGTGAGCATGCACGCCGCACGGCCCGCTGCAATGGTGAACCTGCGCCTGCATCGGCGAGGTCGGACGCCAGTGGCCCGGCACCTTGACCACCGGCGACCAGTCCGGCAGCACCGGCACGCTGGCCGGCCCGAGTTTTTCGAAGTCACCGGCGGCGTACACCACCTTGCCGCCGACCACGGTCAACACCGACTCGATCCACTTGATCGCGTCTTCGTCGACGCTGAAAAAGTCCGCACTCAACGCCGCCACGTCCGCCAATTGCCCGACCTTGATCATGCCTTTCTTGCCCTGTTCGGAAGAGAACCAGGCGCTGCCATGAGTGAACAGTTCCAGCGCGGTCTGCCGGGACAGACCTTCGGCATGCAGTTCCAGGCCACCGACGGTGCGGCCGCTGACCATCCAGTAGAGGGAAGTCCAAGGATTGTAGCTGGACACTCGCGTGGCATCGGTGCCAGCACCGACCGGTACGCCTTCGGCCAGCATGCGCTTGATCGGCGGTGTCGCTTCGGCGGCTTTGGAGCCGTAACGCTCGACAAAATATTCGCCCTGAAACGCCATGCGGTCCTGAATCGCGATACCACCGCCCAGCGCCCTCACCCGCTCGATGTTCTGCGGAGTGATGGTTTCAGCGTGGTCGAAAAACCATGGCAAGCCGTTGAACGGAATGTCGCGGTTGACCTTCTCGAACACGTCGAGCATGCGACTGATCGATTCGTTGTAGGTGGCGTGCAAACGGAACGGCCAGCGCTGCTCGACGAGGTGGCGCACCACCGGTTCCAGCTCGTCTTCCATGGTTTGCGGCAGGTCCGGACGCGGTTCGAGGAAGTCTTCGAAATCCGCCGCTGAGAACACCAGCATTTCCCCGGCGCCGTTGTGCCGCAGGTAATCGTCACCCTGATGCAGGGTCACGCTGCTGGTCCAGTTCTTGAAGTCGGTGAGCTCTTCTTTCGGCTTCTGGGTGAACAGGTTGTAGGCGATGCGAATGGTCAGTTGCTGGTCCTTGGCCAACTGCTCGATCACCTGATAATCGTCCGGGTAATTCTGGAAACCACCGCCGGCATCGATAGCGCTGGTGAGGCCCAGGCGATTGAGCTCGCGCATGAACTGGCGGGTCGAGTTGACCTGATACTCCAGCGGCAATTTCGGCCCCTTGGCCAGCGTCGAGTACAAAATCATCGCGTTGGGCCGCGCGACCAGCATGCCGGTCGGTTCGCCGTTGCTATCGCGGACAATTTCGCCACCCGGCGGGTTCGGCGTATTGCGGGTGTAGCCGGCCACGCGCAACGCGGCACGGTTGAGCAACGCGCGGTCGTACAAATGCAGCACGAACACCGGCGTGTCCGGTGCAGCTTGATTGAGTTCTTCGAGAGTCGGCATGCGCTTTTCGGCGAACTGGAATTCGTTCCAGCCACCGACCACGCGCACCCATTGCGGCGTGGGCGTGCGGTCGGCCTGATCCTTGAGCATGCGCAAGGCATCGGCCAGCGACGGCACCCCTTCCCATCGCAGTTCGAGGTTGTAATTCAGACCGCCACGGATCAGGTGCAAGTGCGAGTCGTTGAGGCCGGGGATGACGCAGCGGCCCTTGAGGTCGATGACTTGTGTACCCGAGCCGCGCAGGGCCATGGCCTCGGCATCGGTGCCGACCGCGACAAAGCGGCCGTCGCTGATCGCCACGGCACTGGCGAGCGGGTTTTCACGGTCAACGGTATGAAACTGGCCATTGAATAAAATCAGATCGGCGTTCATCGCGTTTCCTTGGGCTGAGGGGAAGGAGATAACCAGGGCGCGAACAATCGGGTCGCCATGGGCATGAACAGGTACACCACCGACAGCACGATGGTGAGCGTGATCAGGAATGTCGCCACCACGTAATTGGAAAGAACCGCGTTGAGTTGCAGCAGCGGCCCCCAGATCAGCGGCACCAGCAAGGTGTGCGGCAGAATCACCAGCAAGGTCACCACGGCCTGCTTCCAGCGTGGCGGTGGTGGCGACGCGGCGTCGGCCTGGGGCGCGAACCAGAATTCATTGACCGGGTTGACCTCGGTCTGGTCGCCGTCGGCGAGCATCGGCGTGGCTTCGCGAACCAGTTCCAGGCGTTGCGGCGAGTCGAGCCAGTGCTGCATCGCCTCGGTGGTGCAAAAGCGCAACACGCAGGTGTACATGTCGAGCCCGGCATTTTTGCCGCGCATCACGTCCACGCCCAGGTGCCCTTCCTGCTGCCCGGCGATGCTGACAATGTTGCGCAACCACGCTTCGTAAGGCGCTTCAAATCCGGCTTTCACCCGGTGCTTGATGACCAGGGTCACGACTTCTTCAAAAGGTTTGGCTTCAGGCATGACGCAACGCTCCGGCGAATCGGACATTGAGTGCCAGCCGACCGGGCCCGGCAATGAAAATGCTGGTGAACAAGATCAACAACAACCAGCCGAACTGCCCTTCTTCGATACTCCATTGCGGATGTACCACCACCATCGCCACCAGCAACACAGACAAAATCGGCAGGCACGCCATACGCACCAACAACCCGACAATGATCAGCAACGGGCACAGCACCTCGGCGAAAATCGCCAGCATCAGCGTCAGGTTGGCGCCGAGGTGAAAAGGGTCTTCGATGACTTGCAGTTGCGCGCTGTAGTTAAGCAGCTTCGGCAAGCCGTGCACCCACAACAGGAACAGACTGGCGCTGACCCGCAGAAACAGCAGGCCCAAGTCCTGCGCCCGTTCATCCCATTGCGATGTGTTCATGGGCTACCTGCACAAATGAAAAACCACCGGCAACGATGCGCCGGGACGTTTTTCAATAGTGCCGGTATGGGGAGGGGGAAAATTGGATGGGTGTGCTCTTTTTGTCGACGAGCACAGCTCTAAAGACCTGCAAAGATCCCCTGTGGGAGCGAGCTTGCTCCCACAGGCGATTGGTCTTGCCTGAAGTTTCCTGTCTGGCATAAAAAACGGCCTCTTCCGAGACCGTTTTGCGTAGCGGGTAAAGCGTCGTGGACAATCCGCTCACACCCCTTGTTCGCCTGCCGGATTGGCGAGCACATTCAGCCTCAAAGGCTCTGATACCACAGGGAGCGCCAGCCCACGGGTATAGCTGAACGTCACCGTGACCGTTGTACCGACGTTGGCGGTTACAAGCGTTGTGGGTAACAGTATTTCTCTGGGCCGTACGTCGCCAACCCGGACTGGAGCGGTGGTTCGCGTCCCGGCGCCCGGCGTTCCCACCCACATCACTCTCACCAAGTCTGAGGGTTCCATGGCGTAGTCCAGAACGGCAGTCAGGCGGTCCCTGGCCGCCGCCGGGTCGAGGTTGGTGTTATCGGGAGCCTCTTTGATGGTCAGCGGCAATGGTAATGGCAACGCTACGTTGATTGTCCAGGTGTTGGACTCCTCATTCCCGCCATACAAGGCCACGGCCTTGAACACGTGACGCCCATTGCCCAGCTCCACCAGCGAACGTTCCCAACGACCGGAAACCGCCCTGACGGTACCTCTGGAAATGAGCCCGTCAAAGATCTCCACTTCTCCATCCGCCATGGCGGTCCCTTCTACCGTCACGCTGCCATCCGCGGTCTCCCCGCCATCGATGATGTCCTGATTGAGTGAGTCTTTCACCGACACGATCACAGGTCTCACCGGCGTTACCGGCGCGCCTGTTCTGACAATATAGTTTCGATGCGCAAACGGCTGGGCAAGGGCCTCATCCTGGCTTCCTTCCAGGCCCGCCTTGAATTCCAGGGTCAACAGGCTGCGATCCAGGAGCCCTTTCAGCGGGTTGGCGGAGTAGTTTCGCGCATAGAATCCTCTGCTGAACTCCTTATCGACAACGTTACCCGGCGCACTCCAGTAAACCTCATTGAAAGGGCTTCCATTGGCGTTGGTCCCTCGCAGTCGCGACCAAAAGAACTGGTCGCGCATCAGCAGGGGCCAGGCATTGATCCGCAGGGTAAATTCGCTCAGGTTATTGACATCAAGGACCAAGCCTTCGCCAGAGTCCGACGCTTGGGGGATAAACGGTCTGGGCAAATCGGTTTGCGAGACAGGCAGTACGTACACAATCAACGGCTGCGAAGTCACGGGCTCCGCGGTGCCTCGAATGACGGTATAGGTCAGTATCACCGTTGTTCCCAAGTTAAAGATTGCCAGCAGCGCACCGCCGATCCCGACCTCCAATGGGCGCAGCTCACCGACCGGGAAGAACACCGACGTGTAGGAACCGGCTCCTGGAGCACCTGCCCAGGTAATGCTAACCCTGTCGGAGGGATCAGTCAGGTAGGGTATACCGATCGTGCAGCTGTTCCTGAGCACCACTGGATTCAGGAGCCCGGAGACCCGGCTTTCCCGAATGTATGGAGGCGGCAAGTCGTCGGTGATCAGTTCAGCAGGCTGCCCATTCATCGTTCGTTCCCTGTGTGTGATTGAACCTGCCCCCTGGGGCGCTGAGCTATCACACACTGGATCGAGCACATCGGCTACTGTCAGAACTAACAGGTCAACGGTCTTTTCGGACAGACGGGGCCATCGCGTTCAATCCGGGATCGGTAAAGCCGCGGACATGAACTCGCTGATGCGCGAACGCAACCAGCGCTCCGCCGGGTCGTTGTCATGCACCCCGCTCCAGGCCATCGACAACTGTGCTGCATCGATGGCAAACGGTGGGTCTTCGGCGCGCAACCCGCAGCCTTCCACCAGCGCGCACGCGGCATAGTCCGGCACGGTGGCGATCATCTCGGTGCCGGCGAGCAAGGCGCGCAAGCCGCTGAACTGCGGCACGCCCAACACCACGCGGCGGCTGCGTCCGAGCTTGGCCAGGTCAAGGTCGATGTTGCCGCTCAGGTCGCCGGAGAACGACACCATGGCGTGGGGCCGCTCGCAGTACTCATCCAGCGTCAGCGTGCCCGGACGCTTGTCCCCGCGCAGCACTTTACAGGGGATGTCGCGCAGCTTTTTGCGCTTGGCGTTCGCCGGCAGGTCGGTGGTGTAGCTGACGCCCACGGAGATTTCCCCGGAGGCCAGCAACGCCGGCATCAGCAGGTAGTTGGCGCGACGCACCACGACCACAATCCCCGGCGCCTCTTCTTGCAGTTGCCGCAGCAATGGCGGAAACAAACCGAACTCGGCATCGTCCGACAGCCCGATGCGAAACACATCACAACTGGTCGCCGGATCAAACTCCTTGGCCCGGCTGACTGCGCCCGAGATCGTGTCCATCGCCGGCTGCAACTCCTTGAGAATCGCCAGCGCGCGCCCGGTCGGTTCCATGCCGCGGCCGTTGCGCAGCAACAACGGATCGTCAAACAGATCGCGCAACCGCCCCAGCGCCGCACTCACCGCCGGCTGGCCCATGAACAGTTTTTCCGCGACGCGGGTCAGGTTCTTTTCGAACATCAGCGCCTCGAAAATCACCAACAGGTTCATGTCGACGCGGCGCAGATCATTACGGTTCATAAGCACGGTTCCCTTGTGTGTTGAGCCAGGCACGAAACGCTGGGACTTTACTCGATCAGCGGTACTTTGGCCGCACGTTTGTAAGGCCCGTATTCGACTGGCACCCATTGGAAGTGCTTGCCCTCGGCCGCGATGTGGCCGATGCCCGGAAACGGCAAGTGCGCCGCCGATACCCAGGTCTTGCTGGCGGCTGCGTCACTGAACACCTTGGCCCGGCTCTTGATCGCTTGCTGGCTGTTGACGTCAAAAGCGATCGACACTTCAGGGTGCTCGAATTGCACAGCGAGGTTATGCACCAGATCGCCCATGAACAGGATGCTCTGCCCCTCAGAGGTGAAGCGATACGTGGTGCTGCCGGGTGTGTGCCCGGTCTCCAGCGTGGCATCGACCACACCCGGCACGGGCGATTGACCGGCCTCGAACGTCTTGAAGCGACCCTGCGCAACGTAAGGCGCGGTGGAATCCTGGGCAATTTTGAAATACGGCCTGGCACCCTCAGGAGCCTTGGCGATGGCTTGAGGGTCGAGCCAGTAATCAGCCTCGGCTTTTGCCGCGTAGACCGTGGCATTGGCGAACACTGGTTTTTGCTCGGCGTCGACCAGCCCGCAGACGTGATCCAGGTGCAGGTGGGTCAACAAAATCGCATCGACCTGGGACGGCTCATACCCGGCGGCTTTCATGTTGTCCGAAAGCATGCCGGCCGTTGCGCCGATGCACTGGCCCGCGCCGGTGTCCACCAGAATCAGCTGTTTTCCGGTGTTGACCAAAAACGCGTTGAACGCGGTTTGCACCCCCGGCGTTTCAATTGAGCGACGGGCCAGCAATGCCCGAATCTGACTTTGCGTCAGGCCCTGGAGCAACTTCGGCGACAGGTCGTTGTAACCATCGAATAACGCCGTCACTTCGTAATCGCCCACTGCCAGGCGGAAGTAGCCCGGCGCCTGTGTGCCGACTTGCGCCGGTGCCTGCGCCCAGGAAGTACCGGACGCCAGCGCGACCGCGAGCCCCAGCGCGCAAACCAGAGAAAGTTTCATGCCTTCACCCTTGAACGAAAAAAAAGCGGCCGCGTGTAACGCCACCGGATGACGTCGATAGTGCATGTACGGCGACTGAAGAAATTGCAGCAATGTGCTGAGTTAGCGCCTTTACCGGATTTTCGCGAGGTCGGAATTAACAACGTTTAACTCGCCTGCCAACACCCCGCGACGAAGAATGAAGCTCACCGACACGGACATTTGTCATGGCCCATTCTCAGCAAAACGTCGCCTGCGCGGCCGTCACTGAATCGCCCAAGAAGACCACCGGCGGCCTGACCCCATGGCGCGAAAGCCTGGCGAAACAACTGATCCTCGAACGTCTCGACGAAACTGTCGAGGTTACTGAACTGGCACGTGCGTGCGCCCTCTCGCGCAGTCATTTCTCCCGCGCGTTCAAATGCAGCACCGGTTATTCGCCTCAGGACTGGATACGTCTGCAACGCATTGCACGGGCCAAGCAGTTGATCCGCGACACCGACTTGAGCCTCACGCAAATCAGCCTCGAATGCGGTTTCTGCGATCAGGCGCACTTCTGTCACATATTCACCCGCAGCGAAGGCATCAATCCCTTTGCGTGGCGCTGCCGCACGGTGCGTCCACACCCTCACCCACCCGCCTACACCGCTCAACTTCACGCGCAATAATGTTCAACGCCCGGTAGCAACTGCCGAAGCTGCTACAACGCCGAACGCACGTTCGGCAGCAGCTCCATCAGCGGTTAGTTAACCCAACGGCGACAATCGCTCCAACGCCTCTGCTACCCCGAACCCATACGCCGGATCAGCCTTGGTGCAATTTTCGATGTGACGATTGCGAATCGCCTGCGGCACGCCATTCATGGCCCGTGCGGTGTTGTCGAACAGCAACTGCTTGCGCACCGGATCGAGCAACCGGAACAGATTGCCGGGCTGCTCGTAATGATCATTTTCCAACCGATGATCATAGTGCTGCGCAAAGCCTTCCACCGGCAGCGGTGGATCGGCCAGTTCCGGCGAATCCGGCCATTCGCCCACGCTGTTGGGGAAGTAACTGGCGGTGCCGCCGAGGTTACCGTCGGTGCGCATGGCGCCGTCGCGGTGGTAGCTGTTTGTTGCCGGGGCGAGTGGCGCATTGACCGGGATGTGATTGAAGTTCACCCCGAGCCGATAACGTTGCGCATCGCCGTAAGAAAACAGCCGCGCCTGAAGCATGCGGTCCGGCGAGAAGCTGACGCCCGGCACCACGTTGGCCGGTGAAAACGCCGCTTGCTCGATTTCAGCGAAATGGTTCTCGGCGTTGCGGTTGAGCTCCATAACGCCGACTTCGATCAGCGGAAACTCGCCGTGCGGCCAGACTTTGGTCAGGTCGAACGGGTTATGTCGGTGCGTTTTGGCCTGATCTTCGTCCATCACCTGGATGTGCAGTTTCCAGCGCGGGAAATTGCCCGCCTCGATGACTTCGTACAGGTCGCGCAAATTACTCTCGCGGTCCCTGCCGACTACCGCTTGCGCCTCGGCATCCGAAAGGGTTTCGATGCCTTGCTGGCAGACAAAATGAAACTTCACCCACACCCGTTGGTTGTCGCGGTCGATCAGGCTGAAGGTGTGGCTGCCAAAACCGTGCATGTGGCGAAAGCTGGTGGGAATCCCGCGATCGCTCATGACGATGGTCACCTGGTGCAGCGCCTCGGGCAGCAGGGTCCAGAAGTCCCAGTTGCTGGTGGCATTGCGCAGGCCGGTGCGCGGGTCGCGCTTGACCACGTGGTTAAGGTCGGCGAAACGCAGCGGGTCACGGAAGAAAAACACCGGCGTGTTATTGCCGACGATGTCCCAGTTGCCTTCGTCGGTGTAGAACTTCACCGCGAAACCACGGATATCACGCTCCGCATCCGCCGCGCCGCGCTCGCCGGCCACCGAGGAAAAACGCACGAACAACGGCGTTTGCTTGCCCACGGTGTTGAAAATGCTGGCCTTGGTGTAGCGACTGATGTCGTGGGTGACGGTGAACGTGCCGTAGGCGCCCGCACCTTTGGCGTGCATGCGCCGCTCGGGGATGACCTCGCGGTCGAAGTGGGCGAGCTTTTCCAGCAACCAGATGTCTTGCAAAAGTGCCGGCCCACGAGAACCGGCCGTCTGGATGTTGAGGTTGTTGACCACCGGTGCACCGGTGGCATTCGTGAGCTTTTTCATGGACTTGATCTCGACAGTTAGCTGCTCTCACCAGCAGCGATAAGCGGCGCAGATGCATATCCGCGCCGGGGTTCATCATCCCTTCAAGAACGCCAACA
Organism: Pseudomonas oplopanacis; assembly: GCF_057128725.1. Classification (NCBI taxonomy): domain Bacteria; kingdom Pseudomonadati; phylum Pseudomonadota; class Gammaproteobacteria; order Pseudomonadales; family Pseudomonadaceae; genus Pseudomonas; species Pseudomonas oplopanacis. Next base: position 503,231 of record NZ_JBSKHV010000001.1, read on the forward strand.
GCTCAGCGTTGAGCTGATCCTTGTGAGTGTCAGTCAAGCCATGGGGTGCACCGGGGTAGATCTTCAGCGTAGATCCTTTCACGAGTTTTGCCGAAGCAACGCCCGCGGCTTCGAACGGCACTACCTGATCGGCGTCGCCGTGCACCACCAAAGTCGGGATGTCGAATTTCTTCAGGTCTTCGGTGAAGTCGGTTTCGGAGAAGGCCTTGATGCAGTCATAGGCGTTCTTGTGGCCGGCCATCATGCCTTGCATCCAGAACCAGTCGATCATGCCCTGGGACGGTTTCGCGCCCGGCTTGTTGAAGCCGAAGAACGGGCCGCTGGCGAGGTCGATGTACAGCTGCGAACGGTCGACCAGCGACGCCTGGCGAATGCCATCGAAAACTTCAATTGGCAGGCCGCCGGGGTTGGCTTCGGTCTTGAGCATCAGCGGCGGCACCGAGGAGATCAGCCCGGCCTTGGCCAAACGGCCCGTGCCATGACGACCGATGTAGCGCGCCACTTCGCCGCCGCCGGTGGAGAAGCCGAACAGCACCGCGTCCTTGAGGTCGAGCAACTCGATCAGTTGCGCCAGATCGTCGGCGTAGTGGTCCATGTCGTTACCGGACCACGGCTGGCTGGAGCGCCCGTGACCACGGCGGTCATGGGCGATGACCCGATAGCCTTTGGACGCCAGGAAGATCATCTGCGATTCCCAGCTGTCAGCATTCAACGGCCAGCCGTGGCTGAAGACGATGGGCTGACCGGTGCCCCAGTCCTTGTAATAAATCTCGGTGCCGTCGCGGGTGGTGAACGTTGTCATCTGCTATTTCCTTTGCGAGTGTCGGGGGTGTATCAAAGCGGTGAGTGGTGCATGCGCTCGGCCAGCCGCGCCACACGCTCGCCCAGATGCGCGGCGGTGCAGCGGTCTTCGGGTGGCGGGGCCAGTTCAGGGGGTTGTTCGACATTGGATTGGGACATGGCACCGAGCGAGCTGCCCAGGCGATTCATCTGCCCATCGAACACGCCAGTACCGGAGCGCGCGGGCAGCAGGTCGAGGCCGACCCAGATCATGGAATGCTGGGCCGCGAACACGGCCATTTGCAGCAAGGTGTTGAGCTTGTCGCCGCACAGGCTGCCGGAGTTGGTGAACCCCGCCGCCAGTTTGTCGCGCCACGGTTGGGCCAGGTAAAACGCCGAGGTGGCTTCCATGAAGCTTTTGAAGGGCGCCGAGGCGCTGCCCATGTAGGTCGGGGCGCCGAAGATGATGGCGTCGGCGCTGTGCAAGCGGTCCCAGTGGTCGTCCACTTCCTCCACCGGAATCAACAGGCAGGTGCTGCCCAAGTGCCGTTCCACCCCCTGAGCCACGGCCTGCGCCATGACACGGGTGTGCCCGTAGCCACTGTGATAGACCACCACCACGTTGCTCATCCCGGTGTCCTCATGACAAAAAATCCCTGCTTGACTTCAATGCCGCCCCTTGTAGGTGTCGCGTCTGCGACTGACCGATGGACGTTGAAGAACCAGAGTTTTGGGCGTAGACCAGACGCAGCACGAGTTAAACGTTGTTAATTTTCCCTGGCGCACCAAAAGCCGTAACCCCGGCTTTGTTACCGTAAACACGGCCCCGGCCAAGGGTGCGGCTACCGACAGTCACAGCCAACACCCGACAGTCACCCGCCACCCGGATTGCACTGTTCTGAAAACCTGCGGAACATGCTCGAAAACCGCGTACTAGACGGATGCAAGCAGGAGCGACACGTTGACCCTCTCCCCCGAACAGGCTGTGCATTTCGGCCCCTACCGGATCTACCCCGGACAACGCCTGGTGATGGAGGCCGACCAGCCCCTGCGCCTGGGCCGGCGTGCCATGGACATTCTGTTGATCCTGCTGGAGCACGCCGGGCATGTGGTCAGCAAACAGCGACTGATCGCGGCGGTCTGGCCCAAAAGCGTGGTGGAGGACATCAACCTGCGGGTGCACATGGCGGCGTTGCGCAAAGCCCTCGGCGACGGCCAGGCCGGCCAGCGCTACATCGTCACCGTGGCGCAGCGCGGCTATAGCTTTGTCGCGCCCTATTCGCTGGAACGGATCGAGCAACACCCCGAACTCGAAGGACCGGTGCCCAACGGTCATAACCTGCCGGTGCGGCGCACCCGCCTGATCGGGCGCCAGTCCCTGGTCGATGCACTGGTGACGCAACTGGCTCGCCAGCGCTTCATCACCCTCGTCGGCCCCGGCGGCATCGGCAAGACCACCGTGGCCCTGCGCGTCGCCGAACAGTTGATCGGGCGCTACCGGGACGGCATTCGCCTGCTGGACCTGGCACCGATCAACGACCCGCTGATGATCACCGCCCATTTGGCGACGCTGCTCGATGTGTCCTTGCACGATGGCGAACCGGTGAGTGCACTGGCAACCTTCCTGCGCGACCGGCAGATGCTGCTGGTCATCGACAATTGCGAACACCTGGTCGATGCCATCGCCTTGCTCTGCGAAAGCACCCTGCGCGCCGCGCCCGAGGTGCACATCCTGGCCACCAGCCGCGAAAGCCTGCGAGCCGAAGGCGAGTTCGTCCAGCGCCTTGAGTCGCTGGACTGTCCGCCGCCCATCGCCGTGCTGGACCGTGCTCAGGCCATGACGTTTTCGGCGCTGCAATTGTTCGTCGAGCGGGCGATGGCCAGCCACGACAGCTTTGAACTGAATGATGACGAGCTGCCGCTGTTGATCGACATCTGCCATCGCCTGGACGGCATTCCGCTGGCCATCGAACTCGCCGCCGCGCAAGTCGGCCACTTCGGTTTGAGTGGCGTGCTGGAGCAGTTGCAAGGCAGTTTTCGTCTGCTGACCCAAGGGTGTCAGTCGGCATTGGGTCGGCACCAGACGCTGCGCGCCACGCTCGACTGGAGCTACGAACTGCTGACGCCCTGCGAGCAAACCTGCCTGCGCCGGTTGGGCGTGTTCAGGGGCGGTTTCACCCTGGAATCCGCAGCGGCGGTGATCGTCGGTGAACACATCGACCCCGGCAAGGTGTTTGGTGCGATCACGCAACTGGTGGCCAAGTCACTGCTGAACGTGGAAGTGGGCGACGAAGAAGTGTTCTATCGCCTGCTCGACACCACACGCAGCTATGCCTTGGAAAAACTCGACCAGGCCACCGACCTGCCTGACACGCGAATTCGCCATGCCGAACGCTGCCTGGCCTTGATGCGTCAGGCGCGCGATGACTGGGAACTCATCCCGACCGGACTGTGGATCGAGCGTTATGCCCGTGGCCTGGAGGACATTCGCGCGGCGCTCGATTGGGGCTTGAACGGGCAAGGACCGCAAGCACTGGCCATCCAGTTGGCCGCAACGTCGATGCCGCTGTGGCAGGAACTGTCGCTGCTCAAGGAGCATGGCGTTTATGTGCGCAAGGCGCTGGCACTGCTCGATGCCACACCGCAGCCCTGCCCCCAGCTGAAGATGAGCCTCAACCTGGCGCTCGGCAGTTCCTGCTACCACACCCAGGGTGGTACTGCGGAAACCATCGACGCTTTCGTCAGCGCCCGGACCCTGGCCAGACAGTGCCGTGACATGGCTGGTCAGTTGCGGGCGGTGTCCGGGCACATGGCGGTCAATCTCAGCTGCGGTCATTATCAACTGGCGCTGGAACAGAGCCTGCAGTTCGATCGACTGGGCGGGCATGACGACGCCGTGCTGGCGCTGAGCACCCATCGACTGCGCGTGCTCGCGCTGCACTTTGCCGGGGATCAGGGACGGGCCCGGGTCAACGCCGAAGAAGTGATCCAGCGCATGGCCCACAGCGGTCACCTCAACCGCTTCACCCACGGTTTTGGCGTGCAATACGACCAGAGCGTTGCTTCCCTGACGATTCTGGCACGCATCCTCTGGTTGCAGGGCCAACCGGAGCAGGCCTGGCGCACGGCCCGACAGGCACTGAACATCGCGATCCAGATCAACCATGGCACCTCGATTTGCTACACCCTGGCCCTGGCCGGCTGCCTGATCGCCCACTACAACGGCGACACCCGCAGCGCCCGCGAACTCCTGCGCCTGCTGCTGGAGCAAGCGCAAAAACACTCGGTGCTGCTGTTCTACACGTGGGCGCGTCACTACGCGCAGGTGATCGACCAGGCAGAGGCGCACTCGCCGCCCCCACCGGGCAATGGGTTGATCAAGGACATCATGGTCACGCTGGACGGCGGTTTCGTCGATGATGCCTTGCTGCATCGCGCGGATACCGGCATCGCCGGCTGGAGCACGGCAGAAATTCTGCGGGCCAGGGCGAATACGCTGCTGGAAGAGGATTGCCCGTTGAAAAACCAGGCGGCCGAGGCCGTGCTGATGCGCGCACTGAACGTGGCGAGAACCCAGGGCGCCCTCGCCTGGGAGCTGCGCAGCGCCACGTCGCTGGCCCGGCTCTGGCAGCGTCAGGGTCGCTATCGGCAGGCCCATGAATTGCTGGCACCGATCTACCAGCAATTCACCGAAGGCTTTGCCACACCGGACCTGATGAACGTCCGCCGGTTACTCAACGAGTTGCAATGCCACCTGCCCACCTGACGCAGCGCGCCCCCGGCTGATAAAACGGGCATAACGCCTTTCGAAATCGCGTAACGCTCCACTGTGTTCGAGTTTTTCCAAGGCATACAGGCGAGTGGTGTTGAGGAAACGGTAGCGGGTCACACCGCTGCCCTCCTCCACCGACAACAACGATTTGAGAGCCAGATGCTGCACCGAGTCCATCACACATTCGGGCGGCAGTACCGCGCAATTGATCACTCCAATGGCGGCGTCCAGGGTGAAGGCCATTTTGAACACGGCCAGGCGCTGCAACACCGTTTGCTCCAACGGGCTCAACTGGTCATAGCTCCAGTCCAGCGTGGCTTTCAGGGTTTGATGCCGGGGGACGGCGGTGCGCCGGCCTTGGGTCAGCAGCTGAAAACAGTTGTCGAGTTGGGATTGCAGCCCCACCAACGCCAGTGCGTCGATTTGCGCGGCCGCCAGTTCGATGGCCAGCGGCAAACCATCGAGCCTGCGGCAGATGTCACCGACGATGTTGAGGTCTTGTTCGCGCAGGGCAAAGCCTTGTTGACGGGCGCGGGCGCGACTGACGAACAGCTGCACGGCCGAATAGCCCATGACCTGCGCGACACTCTGCCACTCGGCCGCGGGCGGGACCGCCAGTGGCGGTAGATGCACCAGCGTTTCCCCGGCGGCCGATAACGGTTCGCGGCTGGTGGCCAGGATCGACAGCCGGGGCGCAGCGACCAGCAGGCTTTCAACCAGTGTTCGACAGTGCTCCAGCAGGTGCTCGCAGTTGTCGAGCACCAGCAACACATGGCGCTGCGCCACCCCCTCAAGGGCAGTCTCGACATCGAGTTCAAGGGCGTGCATCAGATGTTCAATGACGTGCGCGGGATCATCAATCGCCCCCAGATCAACCAGCCAGACACCGTCCTGATAGTGCTGCAACAACAGTTCGGCCACGCGCAACGCCACCGTGGTCTTGCCGATCCCGCCTGGGCCAACCAGCGTCATCAAACGCCGCACCGGCAACTGCCGCACCAGACTGCCGACAATCGAGTCGCGCCCCGTCACCGGCGTGAGCCGTGCCGGCAGGTTGTGTTGAGCTTTTTGAATGGATTGGATCGACAGGGGCGCACCCGCCGGCAGGTGCTGCACCGGGGCGACAAAGCTGTATCCGCGCTGGGGAATGTTGACGATGTAGCGTTGACCGTTCTGCCCGTCGCCCAAGGCGCGACGTAGCGCAGCAATGTGCACGCGCAAATTGATTTCTTCGACCACCGACGTCGGCCAGACCCGGGCAATCAGTTCGTCCTTGCTGACCACCGTCCCGGCGCGCTCGACCAGCACCTGCAAGATGTCGAGGGCCCGCCCGCCCATGCGCAGCGGCCGATCGCCGTCCAGGATCAGCCGTTGCCGCTGGTGAAACGCGTAGGGGCCGAAATGCAGCACCGCTTCGCTGTTCAAATCTGTGAGGCTGTTCATGCACGTTCGCGTGCTGAAAACCTGCTCCGGCTCTAAGTGCCACACACTTCCTTCGCACTCGCCTTCCAGGCTCCCGCACCTCCCTTGCAAAGAGTTCACGGGTATCTTGGCAGTCCTGCGTGACGGATCAACGGCCACGGAGGGAGCGTCCCGGCCATCAAGGTGCGCATGACGGACACAACACGCTAGCTGAACTGTTCGCGGTACTGACTGGGTGTCAGGCCAAGCTTTTCGCCGAACAGAAAACGCATGTGCCGCACGCTGCCAAAGCCGCTTTTGAACGCCACCGTCTTGAGCGGCAGGTCACTGGTTTCCAGCAGGCTCCTGGCGCGGTCGATGCGAGCGTTTTGCAAAAACTCCATCGGTGTCATGTTCACTTCCCGGGCAAAAACCCGGGTGAAGTGCCGCGCACTCATGGTCGCAAGACCGGCCATGCGTTCGATGCAGAACGCTTCATCCAGGTGTTCCAGGACAAAGTTTTGCACTCGGGTGATCGGCGTTTCGTGCGGGGCAACCGTGGCCATCAACGGGCTGAATTGCGCCTGTCCGCCCTGACGTTTCATCACCACCAACAGCACTTTTGCCACGTCCTGCGCGACTTTTTTGCCATGGTCTTCGGCGACCACCGCCAGCGCCAGGTCGATGCCGGCGGTCACACCGCCGGAGGTGATGAGGTTACGGTCGAGCACGTAAATCTGATCGGTCTCCACGGTGGCCTTGGGGAAGCCTTTGATCAGCCGTTCGGTGTAGTGCCAGTGAGTGGTCACACGGTATCCGTCGAGCAAACCGGCGAACCCCAACACGAAGGCGCCCGTACAAATCGAACCGTATCGCCCGGCGCGATTCGCCGCGCCCTTGAGCCAGTTGAGCAACGGCAGGTGTTTCTCGTTATAGGCACCGGGGCCGCCCGGTATCAGCAGCAGGTCGTAACCTTGAGTCGCTTGATCCATGTGCAGATCGGCCTGGACGTTGACGCCGTTGGATGCACGCAATGCGCCGGGTTCGGTGCCGATGGTCGTGAGGTCGTAGTGGTCCGCCGGGGCCAGGTAGCGATTGGCGATGGAAAACACCTCCATGGGACCGGCCATGTCGAGCAGGAGGAAGCCCGGGAATAACACAACAGCTACGGTTTTCATGGGCTGAGAGTCACTGAAGTCAAAGGAAGATCCATCGGCTAAACACCAGTCCCACAGGGTTATGTGTTCGGCATTAAAAGGGTGCTGTGCATTATGGCCAATCGTGGCGTCAGCGTCGGGAAAGAATGCGTGATCGACCGCACACGACTGTCAACCTCATCAGGACAGTGTTTCAATTTCCATCTACTTATTGCATCCACCAGTAACCATTAACCTTCTCCTCACTCGGACGAATCAACGTCCCAACAGGAGATTTCATCATGCTGACCCTTCGCAAAGCTTCTGATCGCGGCGCGGCCAATCACGGTTGGTTGAAGTCGTTCCATACCTTTTCCTTCGCCAACTACCGCAACCCGAAAGAACAGGGTTTCTCCGACCTGTTGGTGATCAACGATGACCGCGTGGCGGCCGGCAAAGGCTTCGGCCAGCACCCTCACCGCGACATGGAGATTTTCTCCTACGTGCTCGAAGGCGCACTGGAACACAAGGACACGCTGGGCACCGGTTCGGTGATCCGCCCGGGTGACGTGCAGTTGATGAGCGCCGGCAGTGGCGTGGCCCACAGCGAGTACAACCACTCGGCGACACGGCCCGTGCACTTCCTGCAAATCTGGATCGTGCCGGAAGTGAGCGGCGCCAAACCGCGTTATCAGCAAGAGCATTTCAGCACGCAAAAGAAACGCGGGCGTCTGCAACTGATCATCTCCCCCGACGGCGACAAGGGCTCGCTGAAGGTGCGGCAGGATGCACGGGTGTACGCCGCGCTGATCGACGGCAAGGAAAGCGCTGCGCTGGAACTGGCCGCGAATCGTTATGCCTATGTGCACGTGGCCCGTGGCAGCGTTGAACTCAACGGCGTGCAGTTGCAGGAAGGTGATGGCGTGCGGGTGCGTGATGAGCAGGTGCTGACGTTGAGCAACGGTGCAGATGCCGAAGTGCTGGTGTTCGACCTGCGCCCGCAAGAGCTGCCTGAAATGCCATAAGAAAGAAATCACTGCCTCGTTTCACTCCTCAGCTCCCACAGGGTTTGGCTTACACCTGTGGGAGCTGACGAGTGAAGCGAGGCTGCGATCTTTTGGGCTTCACTCGCCCGTCCCTGAAAACACCGCGACAATTTCTTCGATCACCACCCGCACCCGCGCGGTGTGCCGCAAGTCGGCGTGGGTCACCAGCCAGACGTCATATGGCAGCGGTCGTGTGCGCTCCGGCCACAGCCTGACCAGCCCGTCCCTCTCCCCCATGTACACCGGAATTTCCCCCAGCCCGATACCCGCCGCAATGGATCGACGCACCAGCAGGCTGGAGCTCAGGCTCGACACGATCCGCCCGCGATGCAACGGCTCCGACACCAGCGTCATGTCCTTCTGGTTTTGCAGGTACGGCTGATACACCACCAGATCATGCCCCTCGAACGCCGAGCCCGGCGCCGGCACGCCGTTGGCGTCCACATACGCCTGGGACGCGAAAAGGCCCACCGGCCAGCGGGCGATGCGTCGCGCGATCAGGTCCGGATTATCCGGCCGGGTATTGCGCACGGCGATGTCGGCTTCGCGTTTGGCCAGGCTGAGAATCTGCGTCGAGGCGTCCAGTTGCACGCGCACGTCGGGGTGCTGCTGATGCAGGCGCGCAATGGCCGGGATCAGGAAATCGATGGCCATGGAATCCGTGGTGCTGACCCGAACGAGCCCGGTCAAGCGGTCATCCAGCCCCTGGATCTGCCGCTGCAGCTCCAGCGCCGAGCGCTCCATCTTTTCCACCGCCGCCAACGCCGCCTCGCCGACGGCGGTCAGTGCGTAACCTTCGGAGGTGCGCAGGAACAGCGTGGCACTCAATGACTTTTCCAGCGCCGTAATCCGCCGGCCCACCGTGGCTTGATCAACCCCCAGCACCCGCGCAGCGCCGCGCAGTGTCGACTCTCGGCACACCGCGAGAAATACCCGTGCATCATCCCAATTCATACGGCTCTCCTGTTGATGCATATACGCATCACCATAGCGCAAAATCGCTGCGTTATTGCATCAGATAATCGCGATAGGCTGAAGGCCAGCAAACACCTCTCAGGATCCTGCTCATGCACAGCTCATCGCCCCCCTCGCGCAGCGCCCTGTGGCTGCCGATCTTCGCCGGCCTCAGCGCCAGCCTGGTCAGCATTGGCCTGGCGCGGTTTGCGTACACACCGTTGATTCCATCGTTGATCCAGGCCCACTGGTTTTCCGCCAGCGACGTGGTTTACCTCGGCGCCGCGAACCTCGTCGGCTATCTGATTGGCGCCCTGATCGGCCGCCCTGTCGCGCAACGTACCTCCAACAAAACCGCGCTGCGGCTGATGATGTTTGCGGTGACGTTATCGTTCTTCGCCTGTGGCTTTCCCTTGTCGGTGAGCTGGTTCTTTGGCTGGCGCCTGCTGTCGGGCGTTGCCGGTGGCGCGATCATGGTGCTGGTGGCCGCGACCGTGTTGCCCCACGTGCCGGCATCACGCCGAGGGTTGGCCAGCGGTGCGATTTTTCTAGGGATTGGCCTGGGCATTGCCGGTTCGGGGACGATTGTTCCGCCGTTGCTGAGCCTTGGCTTGCAGAAGACCTGGTTTGGCCTTGGCGTGTTGTCCCTGGTGCTCACCGCTGCCAGTTGGTTCGGCTGGCCGTCGGAGGCGCATCACGCAGCCGTCACGCCATCAATCAACGAACCCAAGACTGCCACTGATCCACGGGTTTACTTGCTGTTTGCTCAATACGCATTCATGGCCGCCGGGCTGGTGCCTGCCATGGTGTTCCTGGTGGACTACGTCGCCCGTGGCCTCGGTGCAGGGCCGCACGTCGGCGCGCTGATTTGGGTGATGTATGGCCTTGGCGCAATTATCGGGCCGGTGAGTTACGGCTTTCTGGCGGATCAGTTCGGCGCGAAGGTCAGTATTCGCGTGGTGTTGGTGCTGCAAGCGATTGCCGTTGGCCTGCTGGCGATATCGAGTTCTTTTACGGCGCTGGCCTTGCTGGCGGTGATTCTCGGCTCGTTCCCACCGGGCATCGTCCCGTTGGCGCTGGCACGGGTTCACGAACTGATCCCGCAGCATCACCAGCAGCAAGTGGCCTGGAGCCGCGCGACGGTTTCGTTCGCCACCTTTCAGGCCATCGCAGGCTTTGCCTATTCGGCGCTGTTCAATGCCAGCGGCGGTCATCACGCCTTGTTGTTTGTCATCGCGGCCGGTGCGATTGTGGTTGCACTGCTGCTGGAACAGGGCATGCGTTTGCTCAACCGTCGTGATGATTTGTTGCCTGTTTTGAACTGAATCACCGCTCCGTGAATGCGGTCCCACTGTTATGACTTCTCTATCCCAGGACTTCGACATGACCTTGCCTCAAACCATGACCTTGATTGAAATCACCGAGCCCGGCGGCCCCGAGGTGTTGAAGCCGCGCCAGGAGCCGGTGCCGACCCCGGCGGCGGGCGAAGTGCTGATTCGCGTGCACGCTGCCGGAATCAACCGCCCTGATGCGCTTCAACGTGCAGGCAAGTACCCGCTGAAACCCGGCATGAGTCCGTTCCCGGGGCTGGAAGTGGCCGGTGAAGTGGTGGCCATCGGCGCAGGCGTCAGCGAATTCATTGTCGGCGACAAGGTCTGCGCGCTGACCAACGGCGGCGGCTACGCGCAGTATTGCGTGGCACCGGCCGGCCAGACACTGCCGATCCCTGATGGTATGGATTGGGTACACGCGGCGGCGATCCCGGAAACCTTCTTCACGGTGTGGGCCAATCTGTTCGACATGGGCGGCGCCAGCAAAGGCCAGCGCGCCCTGATCCACGGCGGCACCAGCGGCATCGGCACCACCGCGTTGATGCTGTGCCGCGAGTTCGGGATCAAGGCATTCGCTACGGCGGGCAGTGAGGACAAGTGTGCGGTGATCCGCCAGTTGGGCGCCGAGCCGATCAACTACCGCGACCAGGATTTCGCCGAGGTCATCGCGCAAAAAACCGCTGGCAAAGGCGTGAACGTGATCCTCGACATCATGGGCGGTTCGTACCTGAATCCCAATATTGCGGCGCTGGGCATGGAGGGTCGACTGGTGATGCTGGGCTTTCTCGGCGGCGCTCACGCCAAGGATGTCGACCTGCTGGCGATCATGGCCAAGCGCGCAATCATCACCGGTTCCCTGTTGCGCTCACGCACCCGCGAAGAAAAGGCCTCGATTGCCGAACAGTTGCGAGAGTACGTCTGGCCCGTGCTCGCCGCCGGGCGCTGCCTGCCGATGATCGACAAGGTGTATGCGCTCAACGATGCGTCACAGGCCCATGCGCGGATGGAGGCAGGGGATCATGTTGGGAAGATTGTGTTGAAGGTGGATTGATCGGGCTCCAGCTGGATTGGCTTTGACAGTACTGGCCCCTTCGCGAGCAGGCTCGCTCCCACAGTGGATCGCATTTCTTTTGGAAGAACTCGGTCAAATGTGGGAGCGAGCCTGCTCGCGAAGGGGCCCGATAAGTACCGCCTATTCATACGGCTGTCGAAATTGTTCCCGCCCCCACCACGCATCTGTTAAAAACCGTCCTTTCCCGCTGATCTTCCGGACCGCCACATGTCGTCGAATTTGTTGAGCCGCTTGGGCCGTCGCTGGCTACCGCTGCTGTGCATGGCCGTGCTGATCGTCGGCCTGCCGGTCAGTTGTGGAGTGCTCAAATACAAAGAGCGCGAGCTGCTGTTTCGCATCGAACCGGGCACCGCCGGTTGGTACCGCGGCTTGCCGAGCGATGTGCAGGAATTCGACATCAAACCCGCCAGTTTCAAGGCCGGGCAAAACCTGCATGCCTGGTGGTGGCCGGCGGCGCGCCGGGATGCGCCGTCGATCCTCTACCTGCACGGTGTGCGCTGGAATCTCACGGGCCAGGCGTTTCGCATCGAGCAATTGCGCGCCATGGGTTACTCGGTGCTGGCCATCGACTACCGTGGCTTCGGCCAAAGCAAAGGTGACCTGCCCTCGGAAGCCAGTGTTTACGAAGACGCCCGAGCGGCCTGGGAGCGTTTCACCCAGATGCAACCGGACGCCAACAAGCGCCTGATCTACGGCCATTCCCTGGGCGGCGCGGTGGCCATCGACCTCGCGGCGGACCTCGCCGCACAAGCGAAAAAGCAACATGACCCGGTGCCGGTGCGCGGCCTGGTGATCGAGTCCACGTTCACTTCGCTGGGCGATGCCGTGGCGCAAGTGGCCGACAGCAACCTGCCGGTGAAATGGCTGCCGGTGCGTTGGTTGGTGTCACAGAAATTCGATTCCATCGACAAGATCGTCGACATCGACATGCCGTTGCTGGTGGTCCACGGTCTGGCCGACCCGTTCATGCCTTCACGCTTCAGCCAACAGTTGTTCAATGCCGCCAATGAACCCAAGCGCCTGCTGCTGGTGCCCGGTGGGACGCATAACAACAGCATGATGCTGGGTGGCAGTCAGTATCGCCAGGCAATCGATGGCTTGATGAAAGCCAAACCTAGCGGTAACCCCGGGCTTGCAGGTTGAACAGCTGCGCGTAACGCCCGCCCGCCTCCACCAGGCTGTCGTGATCGCCACGCTCGAGGATCGTGCCCTGGTCCAGCACGATGATGTGATCGGCATTGCGCACGCTGGAAAATCGATGGGAAATCAGCAACGTCATGCGGCCTTCGGTGTGCTCGCTGAAATGCTCGAACACCGCTGCTTCCGCCGCCGGATCGAGGGCGGACGTTGGCTCATCGAGAATCAGGATATCGGCGTCGCGGCGCATGTAGGCACGCGATAGCGCGATCTTCTGCCACTGCCCGCCGGACAACTCTTGCCCACCGGCAAACCATCGCCCCAGTTGCGTGGCATACCCGCGATCCAGACGCTCGATAAACGGCGCAGCCATGCCTTGGGCCGCCGCGTCCTGCCAGCGCTGTTCATCGTTGAACGCCAACGTGTCGCCGACGCCGATGTTTTCGCCCACCGAGAATTGGTAGCGGATGTAATCCTGAAAAATCACGCCGATGCGCTGCCGCAGCGCGACTTCCTGCCAAACCTGCAAATCGCTGCCATCGAGCAAAATGCGACCTTGATCGGGGCGGTACAGGCGAGTCAGCAACTTGATCAGTGTGGTCTTGCCCGAGCCGTTCTCCCCCACCAGCGCCAGGCTGCACCCCGGCACCAGGTGCAGGTCGATACGCTCCAGCGCCGCACGACTCGCCCCCGGATACGTGAAGCCGACGTTCTCGAAGCGCAGGCCATCGCCGGGCACCGCGCCCTCCGTGAGCGTCCCGGTATCGGCCACCACCGGTTCGGCCAGGTACTCATAGAGGTTCGACAGATAAAGACCATCTTCATAGAGCCCGCTGATAGCGCTCAAGCTGCTGCTGACTGCAGTTTGCCCCTGCTTGAACAACACCAGGTACATGGTCATTTGCCCCAGGGTGATATGGCCGTGAACGGCATCGACCACCACCCACGCATACGCCAGGTAAAACGCCGCCGTGCCGAGCAGGCCGAGGACAAAACCCCAGCCATCGCGACGCAATGTCAACCGACGGTCTTCGGCGTAGAGACGCGCAAACGTCTCGCGATAGCGCTTCAACAACAGCGGCGCGAAACCGAACAACTTGACCTCTTTGATGTACCCCTCGTGGGACAGCAGCGTCTCGATGTAAGTCTGCTGCCGGCTCTCCGGCGCCCGGCGGGTGAACAACCGAAACGCATCCCCGGAAAAATGCGCCTCGGCGAAAAACACCGGCAACGCACCGACCACCAGCAGCACCAGCGCCCACGGCGAAAAGTGCACCAGCAACACGCCGAAGCTGATCAGCACAATCAGGTTCTGAATCAGCCCCAACGACTTCATCACCAGCGCCAGCGGCCGGGTCGACGCCTCGCGCCGTACCCGCACCAGCTTGTCGTAAAACTCGGAATTCTCGAACTGCACCAACGACAACGTCTGGGCCTTCTCCAGAATCATCGTGTTGACCTTCTGCCCCAACTGCACGCGCAACAGCGACTGCTGAACCGACAGTGCCCGCTGCGTACCGGACAACAACGCCAGCACCCCCGCCTCCATCAACACATAACGCACCACCGGCCACAGTGGCGCACTGCCCTGTTGCGCGTGCAACTGCATGGCGCTGACCACCGCGTCGACGATGCGTTGACCGATCCAGGCGGCCAGCGCCGGAAGGACACCGGCAATCAGGGTGGCCAGGACCAGGCCGAGGAACAATCCACGGGACGTGCCCCAGACCAAGAGCAAGGCGCGTCGGGCCTGGTCGAACAGGGCGGTGAGGCGGTTAAGGGCCGCTGGCATGGGTCAAGCTCGCAGAGGGCAAACAAGGTGACAGGGTACTTCAGCCCGGCAATGAGCGTGCTGCGAATCAACTGTAACGTTTGTTCGCTTGACGCGAGAGGACGTCAGGATGAGGATCGTCCGACTTTCAGATCACTGAGCAAGGAAGCCGGGATTGATACCTGAATGAAACCAAGAGGGACTTCTCCCTCCCATCAATGAACAAAACCCTGCCGGGATGGACCGATCTCCCTATGAGGTTGATCTCTTGGCCTTCATAGAACGCTTCGCGATCAGCCAGGATCGATGTCAAATTCTGGATGGCTATCTCTCCCATCGCTCTGAATTACACAGGATGGGCATGGCTGAAGGATTCCAATGGCTGAACGGTAGTTTTGCAGAGAACATTGAACTGATTGATCAGCGCGCTCCCAGAGATATCGATGTCGTCACCTTCACTTTTGCAGGTGATGAGTTCTATGACGCACTGCAACCCGGTCAACTACGATTGTTAGGTGCAACACGGGAGGCTAAATCCTTCTTGAAACATCAGTACAAAGTTGATTTTTATCTCCAGTCACTCCGTGATCCCCCTGAGCGCTTGGTAGAAATGACCTCGTACTGGTACAGCATGTGGGCCCATCGCAGGTCAAAACAGTGGAAAGGATTTCTACGGGTTGACCTTGATCCTCGGGAGGATCGAGCGGCTCTGGCCATGCTGACAGCTCGCAAACAGGAACTTGCACATGAATAGAAACGAATACCTGCACACGACGGCAGAGCTCCGCTTTCTGGAGAAACAGCTAGCCAAACCTGGACTCAGTAAGCTATCTGCAATGTCCATTCGCTCTCGAATTGAACAAGCAAAATCAGCGCTTGAAGAAAATAGTCAGAACACGTACCAACCTGCGAATGTCGTCATTACCTATCGCGGGGCCCCCGTTTTAGGTACGCAGGGGGTATTGGCCGAATTTGGCACTGCAGCAACGCAGGCGTTCAGCGAAGCTATCGCCACCATTGCTGCGTCAATCTCCGGAACCCTTGCCGATAAAGGCCCTATTCCAAATCGGTCAAACAATCAGTTACTCATAACGGGGACGGCCCTAGGCTCATTTGGCTTCGAACTGGAGGAAGTCCCTTCTACGGCGCAAGTGGGAATGGAAGGAACCTCTTCGGTTTCACAAGCCATCGACTTGATGACCGAGTTGCTCGAAGCAACGACGAAGAGTGATGAAGAGCTATCGGAACCGGTGTCGAGACTGGCCGATAGAGCCCTGTCGAGCGTCGCAGATTTCCTGGGAAAGCTGTCCAGCTACGACGCCTCTTGTTCATTGACCACTCGCTCCCGTCAATTTCAGTTCACAGACAGTGAGCAGGTCCGCAGAAGCAAAGCCCGGCTAAGCCTGGATAACATCCAAGAAACGATCGAGACGTTCACAGGTAAGTTTATTGGAGCGCTCCCGGATAAGCGGGCATTCGAATTTCGGACCATCGACGGTTTGGTTATTTACGGAAGTATCCCGAGAGCGATCCCCGATCCGAATGAGGTGAACGCGAATCTCTATAAAACCTACGACATAACATTAAACGCCAAGCGAATCGGCTCCAGCAAACCTCGCTATATTCTTCAGCGCTTTCCTTGGAATGACTGATACGCCGGAACAGTCGGCTTCACCCCACACCCACCTGAAACCGCGCCCGATAGCGCCCCGGGCTCTCCCCCGTCCATTTCTTGAACGCCCGATGGAACGCGCTTGGTTCCTGAAAGCCCAGCCGTTCAGCAATGTCGCTGATGCTCGCCTTGCTCTGGCGTAATTGTTCAAAGGCCACGCCGCGCCGTACTTCGTCCTTGATCTCCTGATACGAGCAGCCTTCGCGCTCCAGCTTGCGGCGGAAGGTGCTGGGGCTCAGGTGTTGTTCCAGGGCGAAATCCTGCAGGGTCGGCCATTCGCTGTAGTCGCTGTTGCGCAGGCGCTGGTGGACTTGCGAGGCCAGGCCGTGCTGGTTGCGGAAGCGGATCACCAGCCATTGCGGGGCCGTGCGCAGGAATACCTTGAGTGTGGCCAGGTCTTGCACCACCGGCAGGCGCAGGTAGTGGCTGGCGAATTCGATTTCGGTGCGCTCGGCGCCGAAGGTCAGGTTGGGGCCCCACAGCAGGCGGTCGTCGCTGAGGGACACGCGCTGATGGCGGAAGTCCGCGCGGTCGATGGGAATGCGTCGTCCGCCGAGCCAGCACAGCAGGCTGATCATCAGCACGAGGAACGTCTCTTCGCCAAAACGGCTGACGTCGTCATTTTGCGCGTGGGTGTCGAGGCTGATGATTGCGCGCTTGCCGCGCACGGTCAGCGTGCCGCGAAAGTCGCGCAAGAACAGGCCGAAATTGACCAGGCACTGGCGCATGGCTTTGTGCAGGTCAGGTTCCTGAATCAACGCGCGGCAGATCAAGGCGAAGCTGCCCGGCGGCATGCCGTGGGAGTCGAGCCGGAAAAACTCGTCGTTCAACTCGCGGATCTGAATCAGCCACAGCTCGGCAAACGCGCTGGCCGGCACCCGCGCCGTGGGCTGATCCATCAACGCAGGGTCGATACCGGCCTGTTCCAGCACCGCCGTCAGGCGCGGCGAATCTCCTCCCAGTGCGTGGATCATGGCCTGCACGAAATAAACGGCAACCGAGTCGTTTTCCCGCATGTGAACGTTTCGCTCCCTGACACTTGAATGGCAAAAAACACCAGCACCGATGAACAGTTGCGGCATAGGACAACTGAGCGGCCGGTTCTAGACTCGCGGCCAATAGTACGCCTTCGACCGTTATGACGGCCAAGGTATCGCAAGGTATGAGCGGAAGGACGGCAACATGAATCTGCAAAACATCGGCGTGATCGGCGCAGGCACCATGGGCAACGGGATTGCGCAGGTCTGTGCGCTGGCCGGCTTCACCGTGACCCTGATCGACATCTCCGAGAGTGCCCTGCAAAAGGCGCTGGCCACCGTCAGCAAAAACCTCGATCGCCAGGTCACCAAGGAAACGCTGACCGAGGAGCAGAAGCACGTCGCCCTCGACAGGATTCGCACCAGCACCCAATACGACAGCCTGAAAAACGCGCAATTGGTGATCGAAGCGGCCACCGAAAACCTCGACCTGAAACTGCGCGTGCTGCAACAAATCGCCGCGCAGGTCAGTGCCGAGTGTGTGATTGCCTCCAACACCTCGTCGCTGTCGATTACCCAACTCGCCGCCAGTGTCAGCCAGCCTGAGCGTTTCATCGGCCTGCACTTCTTCAACCCGGTGCCGGTGATGGGCCTGATTGAAGTGATTCGCGGCCTGCAAACCAGCGACGCCACGCACGCTCTCGCGCTGGACATGGCGACCACCCTGGGCAAAACCGCGATCACCGCCGGCAACCGTCCGGGTTTCGTGGTCAACCGGATTCTGGTGCCGATGATCAACGAAGCCATTCTGGTGTTCCAGGAAGGCCTGGCCAGTGCCGAAGACATCGACGCCGGCATGCGTCTGGGCTGCAACCAGCCGATCGGCCCGCTGGCGCTGGCCGACCTGATCGGTCTGGATACCTTGCTGGCCATCATGGAAGCCTTCTACGACGGCTTCAACGACAGCAAATACCGCCCGGCTCCGCTGCTCAAGGAAATGGTCGCCGCCGGTTATCTGGGTCGTAAAACAGGACGTGGCTTCCATGCCTATGCCTGAGCGTTGCTCGCGCTTCACCGAGTACCGGGACAAAGTGCTGGAGTTGTTTGCCAGCAAGGGTTTCGGTCAGGTCGGCATGCGTGAGCTGGCGACGTGCCTGGGGCTTTCCTCGGGCTCGTTGTATCACCATTACCCGAGCAAGCAGCACTTGCTGCTCGACCTGATCGAGGAGTTCTACGAAGAGCTGCTGGCGACCCTCGGCCGCCTCGATCAAAAGGGTCCGGCGAAACGCGACAAGCTGCAAAACCTGATCCGTGCGCATTTGAATCTGCACCGGGAAATGCCCTGGCATTTTCGTCTGGCGGAACGCGACAGCGGTTGCCTCAATGACGAGCAACAGGCACGAGTCCGGCAATTGCGCGAGCAATACGAACAGCGCCTGCTGCTGATGCTCGGCACCAAACCCCGGGTCGGTGAACACGCGCAACGCGCCACGGCACACGCCATCGCCAACTTGCTCAACAGCGCCCCGAGTTGGTTGATGCAACATGAGCTGAATGACCATGAGCGCGATGAACTGCTGGAAAATATGGTGAGCGGGGCCATTGAGCGTCTGCTGCGGCCTTCGGCGCCACGCGCGGTGGCGTGAGCACCTGATGTAAGGTCAGGTGCACGCGTGCTCAGGCGATAAAACACCCCGCTTCAATAGAAAAATCATCTAAACGAATTTTGCCAAAACCTCCCTCTAACGCTTTGCTAATGGCGTCCAATCACAGCGGAGCCGGGGGTTGACGCAACCTCGCCCGGCCTCCTGCGTTACCGGGAGCACAACATGAAAATCAATCCCTACCTGATCTTCAACGGCGACTGCAAAGCCGCGTTCACCTTCTATGAGAGAAGCCTGCCCGGCAAGATCGAAGCCATGATGACCTTCGGCGAAACCCCGGCCGGCGAGCATGTGCCGACAGATCTTCATAACCTGATCATTCACACCCGCCTGGTGGTGGGCGATCAGGCCATCATGGGGTCCGACACCACACCGGACCGTCCCGTCGATGACATGGCCGGTTTTTCGGTTTCGCTGAATGTCGACAGCATCGCTGAAGCGGAACGGGTCTTTAACGCCTTGTCGGAAGACGGCACCGTGCAAATGCCGCTGGAACAGACGTTTTGGGCGGCGCGTTTCGGCATGCTGGTGGACCGCTTTGGTGTGTCGTGGATGGTCAACTGCGAGAAGGATCAGTAACACGCGTTTGCGTCAGGCATGAAAAAGCCCAACCTGTGAACGTTGGGCTTTCTGGCAACTCCCGGACCGTCTGCTACCGTCAACAAGCCACCCGCGTGGCAACGGATTGTTCGGAGGACACCCGCTATGCCTGCTCATGCCCCTTGGTCCACCCGCTGCAAAATGTCGCTGCTGGCCGGAGGGCTCGTCGCCGCCCTGCTCGCGCTCAATGGTTGCGCCACCGTCGATGCCCAGACCACTGCGTACGTGGGCGTGGAACATCCGGCGCCAACGCTGGCCAGTGAGGTGGTGGTGCTGCGAACCGAACCCACTCGCCCGCATGTTCGGTTGGGTGAAGTGCTGATCGATGCCAGCGTCGACCCTGCCCCGCCGATTACCCAGGTTGAAGAAAAACTGCGGGAGGAATCCGCCAAACTCGGTGGTGATGCCGTGGTGGTGGTTTACGACCACATCGGCACTGTCGGCGCGTATGTCAGCGGGCCGCTGTGGAGCCGCGACATCGAAACGATTCAGGGCCGCAAGCTCAAAGGCATCGTGATCAAGTACAAATGATCGCTCGGCGAGTGGAAGTGCTCAGCCCTTGACGCACACCACCTGGCGCAAGGTGTGCAGCACTTCCACCAGTTCGTGCTGGGCGTGCATGACGTCGTCGATGTTTTTGTAGGCCATCGGGATTTCGTCGATCACCGCTGCGTCCTTGCGACATTCCACGTGGGCGGTGGCGCGGACCTGGTCCTGGACCGTGAACAGGCTTTTCGCCTGGGTACGGCTCATGATGCGGCCGGCGCCGTGGCTGCAGGAACAGAACGACTGTTCATTGCCGAGCCCACGGACGATGAAACTTTTCGCGCCCATTGATCCAGGAATGATCCCCAACTCGCCCTTCTTCGCCGACACCGCGCCTTTACGGGTGACCAGGATGTCCTCGCCGAAGTGCCGCTCTTTTTGCACATAGTTGTGGTGACAGTTCACCGCTTCCAGCGCCGCCTCGAAGGGTTTCCTGATCACTTGCCGGGTCGCTTGAATCACCGATTGCATCATCAGCGCACGGTTCTGTCTGGCAAAATCCTGCGCCCAGTCGACGGCTTCGACGTAATCGTCAAAGTGCCGGCTGCCTTCCTTGAAATAGGCCAGGTCACGGTCCGGCAAGTTGGCAAGGTGCTGGCGCATGTCGGCCTGGGCCAATTGGATGAACAGATTGCCAATGGCGTTGCCGACCCCACGAGAACCACTGTGCAGCATGAACCAGACCCGGTCGGTCTCATCCAGGCACACTTCGATGAAATGGTTGCCACTGCCCAACGTGCCCAAGTGCGCGCGATTGTTGGTGTGGGCGAGTTTCGGGTACTTGTCGGTGATTGCCTTGAACCGTGAGGCCAACGCCGACCAGGCATGATCGGCCTGTTTCGGAACACTGTCCCAGGCGCCTTTGTCCCGGACGCCGCGCCCTAGGGTGCGGCCATGGGGCACCGCTTTCTCGATGGCGCTGCGCAAACCGTGCAGGTTGTCGGGTAAATCCGCAGCGGTCAGCGTGGTGCAAGCGGCGATCATGCCGCAGCCGATGTCGACGCCGACAGCCGCCGGGATGATCGCGCCCACGGTCGGAATCACGCTGCCGATGGTCGAGCCCTTGCCCAGGTGCACGTCAGGCATCACCGCCAGATGCTTGAAAATGAACGGCATCCTGGCGGTGTTGATCAGTTGCTGCCGGGCTTCGTTTTCGACCGGGACGCCTTCGGTCCAGAGCTTGATCGGTTTGCCGTTGGCGACGTCCAGCCGTTGGTAGGTCGGGGTTTGCATGATGTTCGATCGTGTCTCAACTGCCTGCACCGCCATGTGCTTCCTCAAAGAAATAGTCTTTCCAGCTGTCTGCCTTGTTTTTCAGCACACCTAACGTCTGCAGTTGCTCGGCATAGATATAGGTTCGCTGTGGCACCACGGTGAAGTCGATTTCCGGGTCGGCGACGATTTTCTCAACCAATGGCAAGGATAGTTTCGATTGCTCCACGCGGATATAGGTCTGAGCCGCTGCGGGCTTGTCGGCCTTGATAATCTGCTCGGCTTCAGCCAGCGCTGCGTAAAACGCCTTATAGGTTTTCGGGTTTTCGTCGTGGAATTTTTCAGTGGTGTACAGCACGTTGAACGTGGCCTGGCCACCCAGTACGTCGTAGGAACTCAGCACCTTATGGACGTTGGGGCTTTGCAGTTCCTGATACTGGAACGGCGGGCTGGAGAAGTGTGAGTTGATCTCTGAACCGCCGGCAATCAGCGCCGATGTCGCGTCGGGGTGGGCCAGGCTGATCGAGATGTCGTCAAACTTTTTGAAATTTTCAGCGCCAAACTGCTTGGCCGTTTCAATCTGCAACGTGCGCGACTGGAAACCCACCCCCGCCGCCGGCACCGCGATTCGGTCCTTTTCGGTGAAGTCCTTGAGGCTTTTCACATTCGGATTGTTGGTCAGCAGGTAATTGGGCATCGACCCCAGCGAGGCGATGGCCTTGACGTTTTGCTTGCCCTTGGTCCGGTCCCAGATCGTCAGCATCGGCGGCACGCCGGCCGACACCACATCCAGTGCACCGGCCAATAGTGCCTCGTTCATGGCGGTGGCCCCTGAAATGCTGTTCCAGTCGACCTTGATGTCGAGGCCCTGCTCCTTGCCGTGTTTTTCGATGAGCTGCTGGTCGCGCACCACATCCAGAATCAGGTAGCCGATGCCAAATTGCTGGGCAATGCTGATGTTGCCTTCGGCCTGAACCACCGGGCTGAGTAATGCGCTCAGCGCCACCACGGAGGTGGCCAACAGGGTTAATGCGGAGCGCTTGAAAGGTGTCGTCATGAAAACCTCAAGGTAACGGAGGATGCCGAAAAAAAGCGGCCGAAGCCGCCAATGTCGATCAGCCAAGAAGTAACACCTGTGGGAGCGAGCCTGCTCGCGAAGGCAGCCTTTCAGCCAACGCAAGTGTTGACTGACAAGCCCCCTTCGCGAGCAGGCTCGCTCCCACAAGGATTGCGGCGTTCAGCGCCTCAACTGACCTGAACTCCTGATCGTTGATTTCAAACCGGCAGATTCAGAGCTTTGCGATCGAAACCTCTGTGGATTTAACGAAGGCAATCACTTCGCTACCCACTTTCAGTTCAAGATCGCGCACCGAGCGTGTGGTAATCACGGAGGTGACGATGCCGGAGGCGGTTTGCACGTCGATTTCGGACACCACTTCGCCTTGGACGATTTCCTTGATGACGCCCTTGAACTGGTTCCGGACGTTGATCGCTTTGATGGTCATGATGAGGCTTCCTGTCTGATGTCGGGCCAATGCGCACAAGTGTGCAGGCCTTCAAAGTGCACCCATCAGGCCGACAACAAAAGGAATATATAATTATCTATTTATTCTTTTTTGATATATCAACCCTGACTCACTTTCCCTGCTTTCAAGCAAAACAGGCAACCATGGCCACTAGATTGCCATCCAGTTTTATTTCCCTCAAAATTGACAGTTAACGCTTCGATAATGGACTCCACGAAGCGCCCATCCCTATTTCAATCTCTCTCGATGGGCAACAACGCCTGTCGACGAAATCATTCAAGGATTTACATGGAAACCGCACTGCCACCGAAGAAAATCTCCGGTCTTATCACGCGCATCATGGGCGGCATCAGTGCACTGCTGGCTGCTATGTGGGGGTTGATCACCTATGTGTTTCCAGACCCTACCGTGTTCGGGCTGAGCTTTCTGAACTGGAAAAACGTGATCCTGTTCATGAGCGCCTTTGTCTTTCTGTCGGTCATCTTCCTGGGTTGGTATGCCAACCGCCTCCCACAGATGCTCAAAGGCGCGATGCTGGTGATCCTCTCGGCAGGCCTGGCGGTGATTTTTTTCGCATTGGGTGGTGAATACGCAAAACCGAGTTTCGACTTCGCCCGCAACCAGCAGAAATTCATCGAGAACGGCGGTGCCAATATGTTGGGCAAACGCATCGAGGTGATTGACGGTGTACGCATCGAACTGTTGGGCTGCGAGAAAATCGGGCGTTCGCCCAACTGTGATTTCGAGCTGACGAATACCCGTCTGGACGGTGAATTTCACTTCAACTCCGACACCAGTCTGTTTGAAGAAACCGGTGGGGCGCTGAACATCGACAAGATGCAGGTTGGCTCGTCAAAGTTCATGAATCGCGAAACTTTCCCGGTGGTGCGCGGCGTCCCGACGCGGGTGAGATTGGCGTTTGAGCAAGGACGCGGTGATTTGCAGAACTCCCCTGCGCTCAAACTGAGCGTACGGACCAATCACGGCGATGACAGCGTCGTGAAATTCAACGACGTAGAGATCAAATAAGCGACGTTACAGAGCATTCGCAACACCGTATGCGCAGTCGACAGGCGCATACGGCCCTTTATACCGCTGCAACTCTCATAAACTCTCCGACGACACGCCCAGAAGTTTTCTTGTCCTTTCAACCATTCGTCGCCTGGCAAATCCTGTCGCGCAATGCACGAGACGCTCTGGCGCAGGGATTGCAAAGGCCGGTCGTAGCCGCCCGGAAACGACATAATTCTGACGCGACGACAATCCACTCAACACTTAAGGACCCCAGCGAAACGCTTGGTGAGTCACCGGAGATTTAACGTGTCAACCCTCAGTGAAATCGCAGCGAACCACGCGAGAATGGCTAAATTACAGGCACAAGAGTCGACCGTATTGAGTGAGCGGACCGTTCAGATTGTGGGGTGCTTCGAAGTGCCCGTCATGGAAGAACAACAGCACGTTCCATTGCACTTGATTGCTGGCGTGCAGGACAACCACTTGGGACAGGCACCGGGTTATTTGCTCTGACACTGCTGGCTTGGCGAGAAGTGGCACTAACCGGTTGGTGCCACTTCCTGCGCACTGATCCATTGCGCCAGAACAACCTTCACCAGGTTCAGAACCTGGGCATATCGCCAATTTGCTCAAGTTCCGATACATCGGCTTCAAGCTCTATCGTCGTCTCCCCCGAAGCATTGTTGCCAAGGAATGCACGCGTTCCGTTGCCCCCCACCGTATCGTGGACAAACACTTCGTCGCCTTGAGCGAGGGCTTTGCAGACTTCGTCAAAGCTGACGACCTCGCTGGGTCCGACCGCGTGCATGTGCCCATCGACCTTTTTCCAAGTGAACTCGACAAATTTGCCGGCAGGGTCCTTTTTCGCGTGGGAAACGATGTAAGTATCCATAACACCTACCTCATTGAAAACCTCACTCTAAGCCTAGTCCTCATTTCACGATCACCAAAGTGGCTGACGCAAGAACGCCCCCCGGAGGGCGGATGGCCGGCGGCATTTGCCCAAAGCAATCACCGTCGGCCATAGTCACCGGGGTACTCAGTCCCGTTTCGCGAGCCTGGTTTCACCACTGTCCCAGCCACCTCCCAGCGACTTGTAGATGGCGACGATCCCTCGGTACTGATCAATCTCACCGAGCGCCTGCTCATCCTCGGCGTTCAGTCGCTCGCGCTGTGCGTCGAGCAACACCAGGTAGTCCGCCGTCCCTTCCTGATACTGGATTGCCGCCAGGTCCGCCGCGGCACGGCTCGACTCGCTTTGCTTGATCAGCGACAGCAAGCGTTGTTGGCGTTTGCCATAGTCACTGAACGCATTTTCCGACTCTTCCAGCGCCAGCAAGACTTGCTGTTCATAGGTGGCCAAGGCCCCTTCGGCGTTGGCGTTGGCACCGCGAATACGCGCCCGCACGCTGCCCAGATCAAAGGCCGCCCAGGTAATGCTCGGGCCCAATCCCCACGCTCTGGCGGCGCTGGAACCGATTTGCGAACCGCGCCCCGCGGTGAAACCGAGGAACCCGCTCAAGCTGACCCGAGGAAACAAATCGGCCGTGGCGACGCCGATATCCGCCGTGGCGGACGCCAGCCTGCGCTCGGCAGCGAGGACATCGGGACGCCGGCGCAACAGCTCACCGGGATCACCGATCGGCAGGGCCTTGGCGATGGCGGGCAAGTCGGCGGGATTGAGCGACACGCTCAATTTATCCGGGCGCTCACCCAACAGCGTGGCGATGCGGTTTTTCTCCCGCACCTGCTCCGCCTGAAGTTGCGGCACCGTTGCTTCGACCGCGGCCAGTCGGGCATCGGCACGCACCACGTCCAGTTCATTGCCCACACCCGCATCGCGCAGGCTGACTGTGACGGTGCGCGAGGCCTGCTGGTTTTTCAGGTTGGCCAAGGCAATTTTTTCCCGCAGTTGCGCGCCCCGTAGTTGGCCATAGGCATCGACCAGCTCGGCGATCATGGTCACGCGAAGCTGATACAGGTCCGCCGCTGCCGCGTCTTCCTGAGCATTGCTGGATTCCAGTTCACGCTGGATCCGGCCAAACAAGTCGATTTCCCAGGCCATGTCCAGACCGAGGTCGTAGCGCTCTGTGTTGACGCGTTTTTCGCTCAAGCCCGGCACTTGTGACTTGCCTTGGTGACTGCTGACGCTGCTGGTGACGACCGGCAGGTTGTCATTGCTGATGTCATCGCGAATCGCCCGCGCCGCTTTCCAGCGTGCAAACGCGACGCGCAGGTCGCGGTTGCCCTCCAGGGACTTGCTCACTAACTGGTTGAGCGTGGGGTCGTCAAACTGTTGCCACCAAATGGTTTCGAAACGGGTTTGATCGTAATGGCCAGTCTGGGCCGACACGACATGCGCAGGCGCCGTGTCAGGTGTTTTGTAATCGGGGCCCACCGTGCAGGCAGCGAGTGCGGCGACCAGAAGGCTGGGTAAAAAGAGTTTTATCGCTGTCATGAGTGAGCCTCCGAATTCAAAGCGTTTGCCGGATGGGCCGGGGTGGATTGGCGCGCGTTTTTGCGCTCGATGTAGCGACGGATGAGGACGAAGAACACCGGGGTCAGCAGCAAGCCGAAGAACGTCACCCCGAGCATCCCGGAGAACACCGCGACACCCATGGCACGGCGCATTTCCGAGCCGGCACCGGTGGACGTCACCAGCGGAATCACCCCCATGATGAAAGCGAAGGACGTCATCAGGATCGGCCGCAGTCGCATGCGGCAAGCGTCCAGCACCGCGTCCAGTGGCGACAGGCCTTGCGCCTGTTTGTCCTTGGCAAACTCGACGATCAGAATCGCGTTCTTGCACGCCAGGCCCACCAGCACGATCAGGCCGATCTGGGTAAAGATGTTGTTGTCGCCCTTGGAAAGGATGACGCCGGCAATGGCCGACAGCAGGGTCATCGGCACAATCAGGATCACCGCCAGCGGCAGGCTCCAGCTCTCGTACAGCGCCGCCAGGACCAGGAACGCCAACAGCACGCAGAGCGGGAAGACCAGCAGCGCGGTGTTGCCCGAAAGGATCTGTTGATAGGTCAGGTCGGTCCATTCATAGGTCATGCCGTTGGGCAGCTCTTCTCTGAGCAGTTTTTCAATCGCTGCCTGCGCCTGGCCGGAACTGTAGCCGGGCGCCGCGCTGCCGTTGATTTCCGCGGTAACGAAACCGTTGTAGTGCGAGACGCGATCAGGCCCCGACGTCGGGCTGACCTTGACGAAGGTGGCCAGCGGGATCATTTCGCCTTTGTTGTTGCGCACTTTCAGCTGACCGATCTGCTCCGGTTCCTGGCGGAACTGTTGTTCGGCCTGCACATTGACCTGATAGGTCCGCCCGAAACGGTTGAAGTCGTTGGCATACAGTGAGCCCAGGTACACCTGCAACGTGTCGAAGATGTCGTTGATGGCCACGCCATGAATCTTGGCTTTTTCGCGGTCAATGGCGGCGTCCACCTGCGGCACGTTGACGGTATAGCTGGTGAACAAATTGGCCAGCTCCGGAACACTGCGGCTCTTGCCGATGATGTTCATGGTCTCTTTGTACAGTTCTTCGTAACCCAGGTTGCCCCGGTCTTCGATCTGCAGACGGAAACCGCCAATGGTGCCCAACCCTTGAACCGGCGGCGGCGGGAACACCGCGATGTAAGCGTCCTGGATGCCACCGAACTTGGCATTCAGTGAGGCGGAAATCGCGCCGGCTGACAGGCTCGGGTCTTTACGCTCATCGAAGGGCCGCAAGCCGATGAAGGCGATACCGGCGTTCGGGCTGTTAGTGAAGCCATTGATCGACAGGCCCGGGAACGCCACGGCGCTGTCGAAACCCGGCTCGTTCATGGCGATGGTGCTCATGCGCCGGATCACCGACTCGGTGCGATCGAGGCTGGCGGCATCCGGCAACTGCGCAAAGGTCACCAGGTACTTTTTGTCCTGGGTCGGCACGAAGCCGGTTGGCGTGGTGCTGAAACCCAGGTACGTCATCGCGATCAGGCCGGCATAGACCAGCAAGGCCACGCTGCTACCCCGAATGACCTTGGCCACGGCAATGACGTAGCCATGGCTGGCCTTGTCGAAGAAGCGGTTGAAGGGCTTGAACAGCCAGCCACCCAGCAGGCGATCCAGCACTTTGGAGAAACGGTCTTTCGGTGCGCCGTGTGCCTTGAGCAACACCGCCGCCAATGCCGGCGACAAGGTCAGGGAGTTGAACGCTGAGATCACGGTGGAGATGGCAATGGTCAGGGCGAACTGTTTGTAGAACTGCCCGGTCAAGCCCGAGATAAAGGCAGCGGGCACGAACACCGCACACAGCACCAGCGCCGTGGCGATGATCGGACCAGTCACCTCGCCCATGGCTTTTTTGGTCGCCTCGGCCGGTTCAAGCCCCGACTCGATGTTGCGTTCGACGTTCTCCACCACCACGATCGCATCATCGACCACAATCCCGATCGCCAACACCAGGCCGAACAGCGACAGCGCATTCAGCGAAAACCCGAACAGGTGCATCACGGCAAACGTACCGATCAGCGACACCGGCACCGCGACCAGCGGAATGATCGAGGCGCGCCAGGTTTGCAGGAACAGAATCACCACCAGAACCACCAGGATCAACGCTTCGAACAGCGTATGGACCACCGCTTCAATCGAGCTGCGGACGAAGATCGTCGGGTCGTAGACGATCTCGTAATCCATGCCTTCCGGGAAGTTCTTCTTCAGCTCGGCCATCTTCGCCCGCACCTGGTTGGAGATGTCGATGGCGTTGGACCCGGGACGCTGGAAGATCGGCATCGCCACCGCTTCCTCGTTATTGAGCAAGGCGCGCAAGGCGTACTGATTGGAACCCAACTCGACCCGGGCGATGTCCTTGAGACGGGTGATTTCGCCGTCGGGGCCGGCTCGAACGATGACATTCTCGAACTCTTCTTCGCTGACCAGACGCCCCTGGGAGTTGATCGACATCTGGAAGCTCGTGGCATTCGGTGCCGGCGGCGAGCCCAGCTGCCCGGCAGCGACCTGACGATTCTGCTCGCGCACCGCGTTGACCACATCGGTCGCCGTCAGATTGCGCGAAGCGGTTTTGTTCGGGTCGAGCCAGATACGCAGCGAGTAATCGCCGATGCCGAACATCTTCACATCGCCAATACCGTCCAGGCGCGACAGCTCATCCTTGACGTTGAGGATCGCGTAGTTCGACAGGTAGAGCATGTCGTAGCGTTTGTCCGGCGACACCAAGTGCACCAACAAGGTCAGCTCGGGAGAAGCCTTGTCGACGGTGATGCCGATGCGCGTCACTTCCTCGGGCAGCTTGGGTTCGGTGCGGGTCACGCGGTTCTGCACCTGCACCTGAGCGTTGTCCAGATCGGTGCCCAGGGCGAATGTCACGGTGAGGGTGAGTCGGCCATCCGCGGTGGATTGCGAGGACATGTACAGCATGTTCTCGACGCCGGTGATGGCTTGCTCCAGAGGCGCCGCTACCGTTTCACCAATGACCTTCGGGTTGGCACCGGGGTAGTTGGCGTGGACCACGACGGTGGGTGGAACCACCTCGGGGTATTCGCTGATCGGCAACTGGAACAGCGAGATGGCGCCGGCGATCAGGATCAGCAGCGACAGCACGGCTGCGAAGATCGGCCGCGTGATAAAGAACTGAGAGAATTTCATGGCGATGTTCTCTTATCCGCGAGGGGAAACGGACGCATCCGCTTTCACCAGCACCGGTGATGTATCTGAGGGCGATGTCGGCGCGGCCGGTTGATTACCCGCCTCGATGGCTTGGCGTTGACGGGTCAGGGTCGCGACGGTTTCCGCGTCGGCCATCGGCGCATCTTGCGGGGCGACTACCGCTCCGGGGCGAACCCGTTGCAGGCCGTTGATGACGATCCGGTCTTCCTTCTGCAAACCGCTGCGCACGATGCGCATGCCTTCAAGCTTGGGGCCCAGTTCGACGCTGCGGTACACGGCTTTGTTGTCCTGATCGATCACCAGCACGAATTTCTTGCCCAGATCGGTGCCCACCGCTTCGTCCTTGATCAGCAGGCCGGCATAGGCGGCGCTGCCCACCAGTTTCAGTCGGGCATACAAGCCAGGTGTGTACTTCCCGTCGCTGTTGTCGAACTCAGCGCGGCCACGGATGGTGCCGGTTTTCGGATTGACCTGGTTGTCGACAAAGTTCATCCGCCCCAGGTGACTGTTGCCCTCCTCGTTCGACAAGCCCATGTACACCGGCGTGGTCTGGCTGCGCTGGCCTTGGCGAGAGAGTTGGCCGTACTTGAGGAACAGGCGCTCGTCAGCGTCGAAATAGGCGTAGACCTTGTCGGTGGACACCACGCTGGTCAGCGGCGTGGTGTCGGCAGTGACGATGTTGCCGGCGGTGATTTCAGCACGGCTGACCCGTCCGGAAATCGGCGCGGTGACGCGCGTGAAGCTCAGGTTCAAACGCGCCAGATCCAGTTGCGCCTGCACGGAATCAACACCGGCCTTGGCTTCCTGAGCGGTGGTGGTGCGGGTGTCTGCCAGCTCAGCAGAAATCGCGTTGCTGCTCAGCAAGCGTTGGCCACGCTGTGCTTCATTGCCGGTGCGAACCAGCGTGGCGCGGGCTTGTTGCAACTGCGCTTCGAGGCGATGCACTTCGTGTTCGAACGGACGTGGGTCAATCTGGAACAGCAAATCCCCCTTCTTCACCAGCACGCCGTCGGTGAACGCAACGCGTTCGATCTGACCTGAAACCCGTGGGCGGACTACGACGGTTTCCGGCGCTTCCAACCGGGCAGTGACTTCATCCCATTCGGTGATGGGCTGCTCGAGCACTTTGGCGACGGTGACGTGCGGCGCCCCTGGCGCCTGAGCGGCATTGGGCGTTTGATTGCACGCGGCGAGGACCGCCAGAGCCACTGCAGCGAGGGGATAACGCAAAGGTTTCAGTGATTGTTCCATGGGGGTGTCCGCCAGACGGTTCAGGAATTTCCGGATTCTCGACGTCGCGCGAGGCATCGACGAATTGAACGGAGTGAAGTTGGGTATCAACATTAATGATGACTGTCATGTATAAGAGCAAAAAAAACACAGGCACGGTCAAGCCTTGGTATTCGCCAGGGCACTGCACACACAATCGAGTGCCGGTCCCAGCGTCTGCGCCGCACTTAACGCCCGCGCGGTGGGCACCATGGTGCGGCCATTGCGCTCGAATAATGGGTCGTTGAACAGCCTTCGCAACCGCACCAAGGCCCCGCTGACCGCCGGCTGACCCAGCGACAGTTTCTCGGCGGCGCGGCTGACGCTGCGTTCCTGCATGAGCGCTTCGAAAACCACCAGTAGATTCAAATCGATACAGCGCAGATCATTACGCTTCATAGGTCAGGCCCACGTAGAGTGTTCAGGCTTGAGCCGCAGGCTCGGGAGTCGCCAGTCATCTGCCGACACCGACAAAGCCATTGCGACAACTTTATATGACGCACATAATAAATAACAGCATCTCAACGAAATCCGGCCTTGGCAAGGCCCGTCTGGCGAAAAGGAGAAGTTCATGAGAGTCACAAAAGACCAGGCCGCCGCCAACAAAGAGGCGGTCCTCACGGCCGCGTCGCGGTTGTACCGGCAAAAAGGCATCGACGGGATTGGCATCGGCGAACTGTCGCGCTCGGTCGGCCTGACGCATGGCGGCTTCTACGGACAGTTTCCGGGAGGCAAGGAGCAACTGGCTTCAGAAGCGGTCAGCCGGACGTTCGAGTCCAACATCCAGGATTGGCAAAACGCCAAATCCATCCCGGAGCTGATCAAGGGCTACCTGACGCTACGCCACATGGACAACTGGACCGAAGGCTGCCCGATCCCGGCACTGGGCGCCGACGTTGCCCGAAACGGCGGCGCCGTCAGCAGTTCGTTTACCAAAGGCGTTGAGCGTCTGATTGATACGTTGATGGCGCTGGTCGAAGGCGAAAACCATGACCAGAAGTACCAGGAATCGCTGCGAATCCTGTCGTCGATCGCTGGTGCGATGCTCATTGCCCGGGCACTGGATAAACCTGAGTTGTCCGAGCAGTTTTTGCAGTCGGTTGTGAGTGCCTGGGCTGCGCCGGCGCCCGAAAAAGAGGATTCATTGCTTGAAGGGCATCGCTGAATTTTCCAGCGCCATCGCGAGCAAGCTCGCTCCCACAGAGGATCGCATTCCAATGTGGGAGCGAGCCTGCTCGCGAAGAGGCCCACTCAGATAACACCATTCTTGAGCACTACACAAAATATCCCAGCCCAACAGAAACCCTGTGGCGAGGGAGCTTGCTCCCGCTGGGCTGCGAAGCGGCCCCAAAAACCGGCAACTCGGATTTGTCAGGCACACCTGGCGACTGCTGCGCAGCCGAGCGGGAGCAAGCTCCCTCGCCACAAAGGTAACTGGTCGCTACTGCGAAGGCATCGCCCGCAATCGCCGGCCCACTACATCCAGCACATCACAGCCATCGCGCAATGGAATGGCGCACAGCAACGCGAAGTCGCTGAGGATGAAGGATTCGCACTCGACCGAACCGCGCATCGACATGTTTTCCAATACCTGCGTGACGGCACGAATTCGGTAGTTGGCGGCTTCGTATAAAACATCGAGCGGTGCGTGGGTATCGACGAACAGCGTGGGCATGTCGGTGCAGTTGCTGGTGAGGGCCATGAAGCGGTTTTTGGGGTGGGGGATTGGTTTTTCGTAGGGTGGATCAGGGTGAAGTGTTTTCATCGAATTGAGTCCTAACGTATGGATTGAAGCCGCCAGACATCACTTCCACGCAAATAGGTGGCGGCTGTACGCAGGTGTGGAAGACCGGGACGTTAGGCACCCGGCGCACTCGAAAGCGCCCCGCGCACAGCCACCAAAAAACACAGACGATAAAAAACGCCGAACTGGTGGCGCTTGATGCGCCTAACGATAGAAGGGCTTCCACGCCCTGTCACTGAATTTGCAGCGACAGCCAAAGACTATCCATGGATCTCACTTCGCACCAGTTCATCAAAGCCGCTACAACTTGAAGGAAACTTCCGACGACCTTGCCCAGAAATTTCGCTCTCGCGCAGCGTTTTGAGCGCGCGAGACTTTGCGCGGGATCAGTCAGGAAAGAAGTCAGGAAAGTAGGAAAACGGCGTAGGCCAAATCCTTAAATAACTCCCAAAAAACAACAAGCAACCCCAAACGAAAACGTGGCGTGAGGTCTCCCCCCACGCCACGCTCTCTTATCTACCCAACGACTCTGACAACTTCTTCAAGAAGTCAGCCCGCCTCACTCTCCCGAATCAGCTTCTTGTTGATCTTCCCGACACTGGTCTTGGGAATCTCAGCCACGAACTTGAACTGCTTCGGAATCGCCCATTTGTTAATGCGCCCACACTCGACAAACGTCTGCAGGTGCGTCTCAAGAATCTGCTTGTCCAGATACTGCCCTGGCTCGCACACCACCATCGCCATGGGCCGTTCGCCCCACTGTTCATCGACAATGCCGACGACCGCGACAGACATCACCCCCGCGTGTTCGCTGATCAGGCTTTCCAGTTCCAGCGAGCTGATCCACTCGCCCCCGGTCTTGATCACGTCCTTGATGCGGTCCTTGATTTCCACGCCGCCCATCGAGTCGATGGAAGCCATGTCGCCGGTGTGCATCCAGCCGTCGAGCCAGAGCTCGGCGCCCTTTTCGGGTTCTTTCAAATAACCCTGGGTCAGCCAAGGCGCGCGGACCACGATTTCGCCGAGAGACTCACCGTCATGCACCACATCGTTGCCGCTGGCATCGACGATTTTCAGGTCAACCATGGGCACCGGTGTGCCGGTCTTGATGCGGGTCGCCAATTGTTCTTGCATGGGTTGCTTGAGCACGTCATCACGCAGGTAACTCAGGCACAGCAACGGGCAGGTTTCCGACATGCCGTAACCGCTGTGTACCACCATGCCTTTGGCGCTGGCTTCGCTAGCGATACCGAGGGTCAGCGCGCTGCCGCCGAGGAGCATTTTCCAGCCCTCGAAACGGGTCTGTTTGCCGGCTTCGCAGTTCAGGATCATTTGCAGAATGGTCGGTACGCAGTGGGAAAAGGTGACCTTCTCCTCACGGTACAACCGGACCAGGCTGTTGGGTTCGTAGCGGCCCGGATAAACCTGTTTCAGGCCCATCAGCGTGGCGACATACGGCACACCCCACGCATGCACGTGAAACATCGGCGTGATCGGCATGTACACGTCATCGGAACGCAGCAGCGGCTGGCCTTGATACACGCCCAGAGTGCCAACGGCATTCAGGGTGTGCAGGACCAATTGGCGGTGGGTGAAATACACGCCTTTCGGGTCGCCAGTGGTGCCGGTGGTGTAGAACAGGGTCGCCACCGAGTTCTCGTCGAAATCGGGGAAGTCGTACTGGTCTGACGCCAGGGACAGCAAATGTTCATATTCACCCAACACCGGCAACGAGGTGCTGGCGGCGTTGTCATCGGTGAGTTGGAGATAGCCTTTGACGGTGGTCAACCGATCCTGGACCTGCTCGAGCAACGGCAGGAAATCATCATGCACCAGCACCAGATCGTCTTCGGCGTGGTTCATGGTGAACAGCACCTGATCCGGCGACAGACGAATGTTCACCGTGTGCAGCACCGCGCCAATCATCGGCACGGCGAAGAAGCATTCCAGGTAGCGATGGCTGTCCCAGTCCAGCAGTGCCACGGTGTCCCCGGCTTTCACGCCGGCGGCCGTCAAGGCGTTGGCCAGTTTGCGGATGCGTTTGTTGAGCGTCTGGTAGTCGTAGCGCAGTTTGTCGGCGTAGACGATTTCGCGACCCGGCTCGTAGCGCACACCGGACAGCAACAATTGCTTGATCAGCAATGGATAGGCATAGGCGCCATCGGCGGGCGGGATTATTTTTGTCGCCATCATGTTTGGGTTCCTGGTCCTTATGTTATTGGCTCAGAGCCCCTCGATGCAGTCGGTTGCAATCGACTCCCGACGCGGTGTCGGGAGTCGCGGGGGCCTGGCAATCAGAACTGCGCTGCGTCCAGTTCGTAGAGGCACTCGCTGCCGGCCTTGACCGAAGCGCTCAATGAATGGATACGCGGTAGCAGGCGGGCAAAGTAGAAACGTGCGGTGGCCAGTTTGCTGACGTAGAAGTCGTCCTCGGCCTGCTTGCCGATGGCGGTCTTGGCCATCAATGCCCACATGTAGGCGTACGCGACGTAGCCGAAGGCTTGCAGGTACTCGACCGAGGCGGCGCCGATTTCATTCGGGTTGTTTTGCGCCCGGTCGAGGACCCACGCGGTCAAATCGTCGAGGACGTCCACGGCGGCGTTCAACGGCTTGCTAAACTCGCCGAGCTCGGCGCTGGCGTTGGCCGCGAAGTGGCGAACCTCGGAGGCGAACAAGCGGTAAAGCGCCCCGCCGCTGCCGACGATCTTGCGCCCGACCAGGTCCAGCGACTGGATGCCGTTGGTGCCTTCGTAGATCTGGGTGATGCGCACGTCACGCACCAATTGTTCCTGGCCCCACTCGCGGATGTAGCCGTGGCCGCCGAAAATCATCTGACCGTGCAAGGTGGTTTCGAGGCCCATGTCGGTGAGAAACGCCTTGGCCACCGGGGTCAACAGCGACACCAATTCCTGTGCGCGATTGCGCGTGGTCGGGTCTTCGCTGTACTTGGCGGTGTCCAGTTGCAGGGCCACGTAGCTGGAGAACGCACGGCCGCCTTCGTTCAAGGCTTTCATGGTCAACAACATGCGTCGCACGTCCGGGTGGACGATGATCGGGTCGGCGGCCTTGTCTTTGTTCTGCGCGCCGGTTGGCGAACGGCTTTGCAAACGGTCACGGGCGTACTCGACCGCGTTCTGGTACGAGCGCTCGCCCAGCGACAGGCCCTGAATGCCGACGCCCAGACGCTCGTAATTCATCATGGTGAACATCGCCGCCAGGCCCTTGTTCGGCGCATCGACGATCCAGCCGGTGGCGCCGTCAAAGTTCATCACGCAGGTGGCGGAGGCCTTGATACCCATCTTGTGTTCGATGGAGCCGCAGGACAGCGCGTTGCGCTCGCCCAGGGAACCGTCGTCGTTGACCAGCACCTTGGGCACCAGGAACAGGGAAATGCCTTTAGGACCGGCCGGTGCATCCGGCAGACGGGCCAGTACCAGGTGAATGATGTTTTCGGTCAGGTCGTGCTCACCGCCGGTGATGAAGATCTTGCTGCCGCTGACCTTGTAGCTGCCGTCGGCCTGCGGCTCGGCGCGGGTGCGGATCATGCCCAGGTCGGTCCCGGCGTGGGCTTCGGTCAGGCACATCGAACCGGTCCAGGTGCCGGCGTACATGTTCGGCAGGTAACGCTGCTTGAGTTCTTCGCTGGCGTGAGCCTTGATCGACAGGCACGCGCCGGCGGTCAGCATCGGGTACAGGCCGAACGACAGGCCGGCCGAGTTGACCATCTCTTCGACCTGCGCCGAAATCGCCTTGGGCATGCCCATGCCACCGTACTGCGGATCACCGCCGACACCGACCCAACCGCCCTCGGCGAATGCCTGGTACGCGGCAACAAAACCATCCGGCGCGATGACTTCGCCGTTGTTCCAGGTGCAGCCCTGTTCGTCGGTGGCGCGGTTCAACGGTGCGATCACTTCACCGGCGATCTTGCCGGCCTCTTCCAGGATCGCGGCAGCCGTCTCTTCATCAATCACCTCGGCCAGGCCAGGCAATGTCGCCCACAGGCTGGACACCTCAAAGACTTCATTGAGGACGAAGCGCATGTCGCGCAAGGGAGCTTTGTATTCGGACATAGTGACTTACTCAGGTGTGCTCAAAGCATGAGGAACAGGTGAAGTGTGCGAGGTGCCGGCTTCTTCGGTCGGCGCCAGCGGAGCGTCCTCGACAGGACGAGTCTCCAGCGTTTTTTCGCGCAGCAGGAAATACGACAGCGCCGGAATCAGGATCAGCGCGCCGAGCATGTTCCACAGGAACATGAAGGTCAGCAGGATGCCCATGTCAGCCTGGAACTTGATCGGTGACCAGACCCAGCACACCACGCCCGCCGCGAGTGTGATGCCGACCAGACCGACCACGCGGCCGGTGAACGACACCGCGTTGCGGTACGACTGGGACAACGACAGGCCCTGACGCTGGAAGTGCAGCTGCACACTCAGCAGGTACAACGCGTAGTCGACGCCGATGCCGACGCCCAACGCGATCACCGGCAGGGTCGCGACTTTCACGCCGATGCCCATCGCCACCATCAAGGCTTCGCAAAGGATCGAGGTCAGCACCAGCGGCAGCAGCGCCACCAGCGTCGCGCGCCAGCTGCGGAAGGTGATCAGGCAGAACAAGGTCACCGCCGCGTACACGTACAGCAGCATGGTGTGATTGGCCTCACGCACGACGATGTTGGTCGCCGCTTCAATCCCGGCACTGCCGGCAGCGAGCAGGAACTGGCGATCCTCGGTGCTATTTTCCTTGGCGAACTTGTCGGCGATGGCGACCACCTCATCGAGGGTTTCGGCCTTGTGGTCCTTGAGGAAAGCGATCACTGGCATCAGCGAGCAGTTGTTGTTGAACAGTTCCGGCGAGTTCACCGAGGCCTGTTGCGCGGCGTAGTTGAGCACGTCCTGGTTGCGCTGGATGCTGTTGAGTTTGGGGTTGCCTTCGTAGGTGCCGGCGGTGATCTGGCGCACGGCGTTGACCAGCGAGGTGGTCGCGCGTACGCCTGGATTCTGTTGCAGCTCCCAGGCCAGACGGTCGGCCAATACCAACGTCTTGTAGTTCAGGCAGCCTTCCGGCGCGGTCTTGATCATCACCGCGAACAGGTCGCTGGACAGCGCGTAATGCTGGGTGATGTAGGCGTTGTCACGGTTGTAGCGCGAGTCGGCGCGTAGCTCCGGGGCTCCGCTTTCCAGGTCGCCGATTTTCAGGTGCAGGCTGACCATGAAGCCGCCGACACCCATCAACACCGCGACCACAACCGCGCCGGTCGCCCACTTGCGGGTGGTGAAACGGTCGAGCAAATCCCAGAGTCGGCCGAAGCCTTTGTTCTTTTCCGCGCGGGTGTCGATTTTCAGCGCGCGCTCGGCGGCCTTGGCCCCGACGCCGACGTACGACAGCGCCACCGGCATCAGCAGCAGCGAGGTGAAGATCAACACCGCGACACCGATGCTGGCGGTGATCGCCAGGTCCTGGATCACTGGAATGTCGATCAGCATCAGCACCGCGAAACCCACGGCGTCGGCCAGCAATGCGGTGACACCGGCAATGAACAGGCGGCGGAAGGTGTAGCGTGCGGCGATCAGTTTATGGGTGCCGCGGGCGATGTCCTGCATGATGCCGTTCATCTTCTGCGCGGCGTGGGACACGCCGATGGCGAAGATCAGGAACGGCACCAGCACCGAGTATGGATCGATGGCATAACCCAGCCAGGCGACGATGCCCAGTTGCCAGACCACCGCGATCAGCGAGCAGCCGACCACCAGCAAGGTGCTGCGCACGCAACGGGTGTAGGCGTAAATAATGATCAGCGATGTCACGACCGCCAGGCCGAAAAACATCATCACCTGGATCAGGCCGTCGATCAGGTCGCCCATCAGTTTGGCGAAGCCGATCACCCGGACCTTGTAGTGACCCTTGCCTTCGACACCGGACTTGCGCGCGGCGCTGTCACCGGCGTATTCGATCTTGTCGCGCAACTGCTCTTCGAGCATCTGCGAGAAGTCGTGATAGTTGATGCGCTGGCCACCGGCGGCGGCCTTGTCCATCAGCGGTACGATCAGCATGCTCGATTTGAAATCGCTGGCGACCAGGCTGCCGACGATACCGGCGCGGGAAATGTTCTGGCGCAGCTGTTCGATTTGCTCAGGTTTGCCCTGGTAGGTGTCGGGCATCACCGGGCCACCCTGGAAGCCTTCTTCGGTGACTTCGGTCCAGCGTACAGCCGGGCTCCACAACGACTTCATCCAGGCGCGGTCGACGCCCTCGGTGAGGAACAACTGATCGTTGACCTGCTTGAGCACGTCCAGGTATTCAGGGTCGAAAATGTCGCCCTGGGTGTTTTCCACCACCACGCGCACCGAGTTACCCAAGCCGCGCAGGGACGCGCGGTTTTCCAGGAAATTCTGGATGTACGGCTGGCTCTGCGGAATCATTTTTTCGAAGCTGGGACGCAGCTCCAGGCGGGTCGCCGCCATGTAGCCCAGCACCACGGTGGCGAGCGCCATCAGCAGCATGAACAGCGGGCGGTAGTTGAAGACCAGGCGTTCCAGCAGGTTGCCGGAGCGACGGTCGAAATCGCGCACGTCGCGGATCACCGGCATGGCTTCTTGTTGTTTTATGTTGCCCATGTCTGGGTTCTCGCTTTAAGGGTTCGAGGTCTTAACGACGGACAGCGCCAGTGCGCCACGGCTGCCAGCCACGACCAACGAGCCGTCGGAGGCCTCGGTGGCGCCAGCAATCGGCGTCGGTACAGGCTGCTGAACCAGGTGCAGTTGTGCGCCAGAACCCTGGCTGACCAGCATCTGCCCACCCTGGGTGAACAAGCGGTAGTCGCCACGGTCATCGATCAGGCCGGCGGTGACGCTGATGTGCAGGCCGGTGTCCAGCGCGGTCCAGTTCTGGCCGCCATCGGTGCTGCGCAATACGTTGCCGCGCAAGCCGTAGACCAGCACTTCACCGGGCTTGCCGAGCACGCCGAAAAAGCTGCCCTGATAAGGCGTCGGCACTTCGGTGAAACGCTGGCTGGCTTCATCCCATTTGAGCAACAGGCCCTGCTCGCCGGCGATGTACAACGCATCCCCCGTGGAGGCGATGGCGTTCAGGTGAAAGCTTTGCGGGTTATCGGTGCGGTCCTGAAACGGGGTCCAGGTCTGGCCGCCGTCTTCAGTGCGCAGAATCAGGTTGAACACGCCGACCACATAGCCGACCTGCTCGTTGGCGAACCAGACGTCGAGCAAGGGTTTATCGGCGCCCTGCTCTGCCAGTCGCTGGCCTTCGGCGGCCCAGTGTGACCATTGTTCGTTGTCCGGTTGGGCACTGGCCAATGCACCGTAATGCTTGACCAACAACTCACCAATTTGGCGGCCATCGAGCTGCTTGGTCCAGGTCGCGCCAGCATCGTTGCTGTGCAACACCACACCATCGTTCCCGACCGCCCAGCCTTCCCTGGCCGATGGAAAATTCACCGCACTGAGATCGGCACTCACTGGCACGACAGCCTGCTGCCAGTGTTTACCGATGTCATCGGAATAGAGAATGTGCCCACGCTGCCCGACGGCAACCAATCGGTCGCCCGCGCGGGTCATGCCGGTCAACGGGCTGTTGACCGCGAGCGGACTGACTTTGGCGGGCAGGTCCAGCACATCGATGTAGTCGGCCGCCTGGGTGACGCCCTGCGACATGACAAGCAGGGCGCCGAGCGTTAACTGCAGGTACTTTTTGTACGAACACATACCGCGTCCTCTTGGGAAAACCGCGTCAGGGACTGCAAGCGTGCAGCCCGACGTTGAAAACCGGCGCCGCGACGATCGGCGTGCACCGACCGTCGCGCGGTCACACGGCTTGCGGGCCGTGGACCGATGAACGCCTTGTTGCGGTTTGCTTAGCGAATGCCGGCGCCCGCCAGGGACTCCGACGACCACTGTGCCTTGGAGAGCGGATCGACGTACTTGATGCCGCCGTAAGGGCCGACTACACCGTTGATGTTGTAGGAACCGCCCACCAGGTCATAAATCATGAACGGCGTGGAGTCAGGCACCTGCTTGTCATAGCTCTGGCTGAGGAAGGCAAAGGAACCACGGTACAGCTGACCACGGGCGTCATATTGGTCCGAGGCCAAAGCTGTCCAGCTGTCTTCGTCGAGGTAGAAGCGACGTTTGGCGTAGATGTGACGAGCACCGGCCTTGAGGGTGCCTTCGACGACCCACACGCGGTGTTTTTCCCAGCGCACAAAGTCCGGTGCCAGGTGGTTAGGCGTGGTGATCGACTTCGGATCCTGCACGTAGGTCAGCTTGTAGGTGTTGTACGGCACGATCATTTCCTGCTTGCCGACCAGCTTCCAGTCGTAGCGATCCAGCGCACCGTTGAACACGAACACGTCATCGTAAGTACCGGCGCCGGCGGTGCCTGGGTTAGGCGTGTCGTAGGCCAGGTTTGGAGCCAGCTTCACACGACGCTGACCAGGCAAGTACTGCCAGGCACGACGCGGTTGCTGCAATGGGTTGGCGGCGTCCTTGAGCATGATCGCTTCGCCAGCCCGGCGCGCAGGACCGGTGTAGGCCAGCTTCATCTGGTAATACACGTCGGAGCTGGTGATCGGCTGCGACAGGTTTTCGTAGATCGGGTAGGAGATGGACGCCTGCCCGGTGGTCGCCAGGCTCGCCACGCCAGCCGAGTCGACGTTCCAGGAGTCGTACTTGGAGCTGATGCTCACGCCCTGATAGCGCAACAGGAAGTTCCACATCGCCTCGTTACCCGATTGCGGAATCGGGAACGGTATGCCCGGCAGCACGTTGTCGATGGCCAGGCCACCTTCAAGGGACTTGGCGCCGGTGGCGTTTTTCACGCCGTTGTCGAGGATCGCTTTAGGCAGCGAAACGGTACGGTGAGTCGGGTACACCTCGACTTTGAACGTCGGAAAGCGCTTGGCCAGTTCTGCGGTGGTTGCAGTGAGCTGACCCTTGTACTGATCGACGTTTTTACCGTCGATCACCAGCAGCGGTTTTTCATTGGCAAACGGGTCCGGGCGCATGCTGTCACCGGCCTTGAAGCTGGCGGGTGGCGTGGTCAGGCCGCCGTCATAGGCCGGAATGGAGCCATCGGCATTCCCGGCTTTTTCAGCGCCGACCAGGGTCAGGCTGCTGCCCAGTTTGGCGGCATCCTGAGCAGTTACAGCGGCGTGTGCCTGGGCGGCAACAACCATCGCCAGCGAGGCAGCCAACACGGTTTGTACAAATTTCATGTTGAGGTTCTCCTGCTTACTTCGAGTAAGCGAGTGATGAATCAAAAGGTGGTTTTCATTGTCAGGTAAACAGCACCACGATCCTCAGTCGTGGCTCCGCCACCGGAAAAGGACGAGTAGCCACCGGCGTAGCACGCATAGTTTTCGTTACCGCTAAAGGCGTTTGGAGTAGAGCCGTCGCCCCCCGTCGGGCCGGTACTCACGCCGCTTTTGTTGCACTTGTCGGTCTGGCCGAAAGAGTCCACATACTTCAGGTCGACAAAGTATTTGTTGTACACAACGGCACCCACGCCGAAGGCATAGTTGCCGGTGTCCTTGGCACCGCCACCGGACACCGGTGACACGCCGTCGAGGCCGACGTTGACGGACATTGGCGCGTTAAGGTCAACGCCCGGGAATACCTGGTACCAGGTCGGTGTGAAGTTGACCGCAAGACCCCAGTTGTCACGGGTCGGTTTGTCGATACCGCGATAGCTGTCCTCCCCCTTGTAGAGCGCCTTGTTTTTGTCATCGATGCTCAACAGGTTGCTGTAATACAGTTCGGCAAGCACAGTCGCCTGATCGAACACCGGCGTTTTCGGCAGGGTCATCAGACCGTTCAACGTCCAGTGCAACGTCTCACCAGTGGCGCTCATGCTGTCGCCGCGGCTCGGGGTGTCGTAGATCACACCCGTGGCATCGGTGCGCGCCGGCAACAGGCCGAGGCCTTTGCCCAGGCCCAGCGGGCTGGTGGAGCTGACGATGGCCGGGATACTGGCCAGCGGCATGTTGTGACGGATGTTCAGGTCGGAACCCACACTCACGCCGCCGACGTCCTTGGACAGGCTCAGGCCGAAAATCTTGATGTCGTCGGCATAGGCCAGTTGATAGGTGGCGGTGTTCAACGAGTTGAGCGTGTTGACCACGGCTGGCACTTGCCCGGCTGGTCGGGTGCCATTCGGGTTGGCCGAAGACAGGCCGCGGGCATCCAGCCAGGCTTGCGGCAGGATTTCCGACGTCTCGCGGTAGTAGACGCCGAGCGTCCCGTCCAGCCAGGCCGGCGACCACTTGGCCATGACGCCCCAGTCACCGCTGCTGTGCGGCGTCAGGTCATGCCCACGCACCACGTTGGTCAAACCGTTGCACGGCGCCAGGCCGCAACCCAGCGGGCTGCCCGGAACCACGCCGTTGGTGTTGCCCAGCAAGAACGATTGCGCGCCGAAGCCCACCAGATCGGAACCACCGTAGTAGGTGCCGGCTTCAGGCAAGCGAGCCGCGTCCCAATCCAGGAAGTACTGGGCGCCGATGGTCAACTCAGGGTTAACGGTGAAGGTCGTCGACAGTTGGTTACGCGGTACGAACAGTTCCTTGGCTTCAGTGCCAGGCGACGCCGCCAGCTTGGCGAGGTCGAGGCCGGACTGGCCGTAGCTGATCGAATGCACCGGGTTGAGAATGGTCTCGCCCCAGAACACGTTGTGCTGACCGGCCTTCATACTCAGCAAGGATTCCTCACCCACTTCGGTGCTGTAGAACACGAACGCATCGAGGATTTCGCCGGACGGGCCGGTGTAGTAACGCTGGGCATAATTGCTCAGGTGCGGGCTGCCAAAACCGACGTTGTCGTTGGTGACGGCGGCCAGGCGTGGATCGTTGGCGACCAGGCCGGAGCGTGCATCGTTGCCGTTGACGAACGGGTTGGAATTGGAGCCGGTGTTCTCATACGCCTTGTCGTACCAACTGGCGGCACTGACACGAAAACCCATGGCGTTCTTGTAGACCACGTCCATCTCGGTCAACAGGTCGATACGGTTGGTGATGTTGGTGCCAGCCTTGCGGAAGTTGTAGTCGCCATCGTTGTTGTTTGGCGTCCCCAACATGCGCTTGTCGGCGCTTTCGGTACGCACACCGTAGTTGTACTTGATGGTGTTATCGATGCGCGCGGTCCAGTCCGGATTACCGGTATCCAGTTCAACCGCCTGGGCGGTCGGCATGGACGCGGCCAGAATGGCTGAGGCCAGCAATGTGTAGCGTGAAACCGTGAACCCGTGACTCTTATTGTTGTGCATTGCGTTGTCTCCGCCTTTTGTATTTGTTTTAAGCGCAGCCGCCCTCACGCATTCCCTTGTTCCAGGGTTTTGCGTTGATCAGGAGTGAGGGCAAATGCCGGTTGGCTTGCGGCCAGTCGGCGCCTGAATTAGCGATCCAGCTCGAGGATGAAAGCTTCGGCTTCTGGCCAGTGGCCAAATCCTGCAGCCGGATTCAGATGACCTACTGCACCCAGATTGCGCAGTTCTGCACCCCAGCCTCGAGCCATGCGATTGACGGCTTCGAGACTGGCCAGGTGATCGTTGGTGCTGCCAATCACCAGGCTTGGGAACGGCAGCGGACTTTCGGGTAGCGGATTCCAGCCATGGGACCGCAGCGAATCGGAAGAAGGG
The DNA here is from genome assembly GCF_057128725.1 of Pseudomonas oplopanacis. Lineage (NCBI taxonomy): Bacteria > Pseudomonadati > Pseudomonadota > Gammaproteobacteria > Pseudomonadales > Pseudomonadaceae > Pseudomonas > Pseudomonas oplopanacis. The sequence goes on from NZ_JBSKHV010000001.1 coordinate 547,171, forward strand.
TAGCCTTGCGGCCAGGTGGCATCGAGGTCCGGTGGCGCGGCCAGCAGAGCGCCCTTGATCGGACGGCTGTGCAACGCGGCCCAGTGCGCGACCATCAACACGCCGGCGCTATGGGCGACCAGAATCACCGGCCCGTCGATCTGCTCCAGCTCGTGCTGGATCGCACGGACCCGTGCAGCGCAGTCGAGTTTGTCGGTTTCAAGCGGTGGGACGCTGCGTACCTTGGCGAGCCTGGCTTCAAGCAATGTCTGCCAATGCTCGGCCACGTGCTCACGCAAGCCCGGTACGATTAAAACGGTTGCAGCAGTTTGCAGTTTGTCCACGTCAGCACCTACGCTTTCTCGATGACTCGACTGACTCATTGGTCAGACGTTTTTGTAGTGCTGACATTAAAGAGCGCCCACCCCGGACGCTTTACATTAGACGTCAGTCGCTTTTCTTTTCATGACAAATTCGGGGGTGGCGACGTGAGGTGCCCGCTGGTCGAAAATCACGGCAGGTTTGCCCAAGGCCACTGTAATCAATACGCGGACGGATTTATCGCGATCAGCCGGCTACGTTTAGAGGGAGAACCGGGCGCCTGACTACACTCATGCAACAACTTTCCATTTCATGACGTGCTGGATATAGTCGCCACGCTCATTTCCACCCTTACCGGCCCAGGGAAGACCCACGCATGACCAAGCTTGTTCGCGCCGCCGTCTTGACCAACTACCTGGAGGTCACTAATTACCTGGGTTTCAACCCGCGTGATGTATTGGCTGCCAATGGCTTGAGCAGGGCTCAGTTGCTGGCGCCGGAACACCGGATCCCTATCGATTGCGCCGTGCGCGTGTTGGAAGATTCCGCTGTCGCCAGTGGCTGCCAGAGCTTCGGCCTGAGCATGGCCGAGTCTCGCCAGCTCTCGGATTTCGGCGTGGTCAGCCTGCTGCTCACGCACCAGCGCACCCTGCGCGAAGCCTTGCAGGTGGTGGTGCATTACCGTCACTTGATGAATGATTCGCTGGCCATCTTCATTGAAGAGGCCGGCAAGATGGTGATCATTCGCGAAGAGGTCGTGACCGACACACCGATGCCCTCCCGGCAAGCCAACGAACTGGCCATCGGTGTCATGTTCCGTTTGTGCGCAGCGCTGCTCGGCGCGCACTGGCACCCCTACAGCGTCAACTTCACGCACCAGCCTCCGGACAACCTGCAACTGCATCGCCGCCTGTTTGGCTGCACGGTGGAGTTCGGCAGCGAGTTCAACGGCATTGTCTGCCCCAATGCCAGCCTGGACGTGACCAACCCCCACGCCGACCCGGCCATGGCTCGTTACGCCCAGGGTTACCTCGACTCGTTGCTGAGCCATGAAGGCGAGTCGTTGCTGTTCGAGGTGCGCAAGGCCATTTACCTGCTGCTACCGATGGGACGCGCCACCATCGAGCAAATCGCCCAGACCCAGGGCATGAACGTACGGACACTGCAACGACGCCTCAAAGACGACGGCTGCGCCTTCAACGACCTGATCAACGACGTGCGCCGCGACCTGGTGCTGCGTTACCTGGAGAACCCGAATTATTCGCTGGGGCGCATCGCCGACATGCTCGGGTACTCGATGGCGAGCTCTTTCACGCGCTGGTTCATCACCCAGTTCGGCATGCCGCCGGCCGCGTGGCGCGCACATAAGCAAGGGACCGCAAAAGCGGCCCCGGGTCAGCACGAATCCTGAGCTCGCCCCACCCTTCGAGTTCCCGCTGTGGGAGCTCGGGATTTTAAACACCTACCGAAAGGGCTTGTTTAAAACCCGTCCGGGTAACGTCCTGAAAGCCACAAAACCTTGCGCCGTTGCCTACGGCTACGCCAGAATCCGCCGGCTTGTGCGCCTATTGGCCGGGCTCTATTGTTTCCCGGTCGCTGACACATCAGCGATCGGGTTTAGCAGCTCGGAAACATCAAGGTGCATCAGTATCGCCACTGATCAATCGACAGTTTCGTCTGTTGGTCTGCGTTATGGCGGCTATGCGTGGGGCACTTCGGTGCGCCGGGTTCCTTGATGCCCTGGTCTGCTAACCCGCGTAAAGCCGTCACCCTTCTCGTTTAGCAGCGATGGGTGAAGGCTCCAATCATCAAGAAGTTTCACCATGTTCAAGGTAACGCCCAATCCGCCAGACACCGATCCGGCTTCCCCATACGAACCCGATTCAAAAAAACTCAACGAAGCCGCCGAGCGCGCGCTCAACTTCCACTTCCCGTCAAATGCCGACATCAAAGCCACCGCGCGCAAACCCAGCAAGCTGTTTGCCGTGAACCCGGAGGCGACGGCAGAAACCCTGGGCGTGTTTTTGGTCGAGACACTGGCGGCGATCGATGTGATGGTCCATCACTTGGTCGATCATCTGGAGGGCGAGTCGCGCCACGCCCTGCTGGGAATTTCCAACAGCATCATGGTGGCGGAGATCACGGCGATCCGGGTGCTGGATAAAATCGAGCCCGCTGTTTAACCACTGTCCTGTGGCGAGGGAGCTTGCTCCCGCTCGGTTGCGCAGCAGCCGTTTTTTTTGGGGGCTGCGCGCAGCCCAGCGGGAGCAAGCTCCCTCGCCACAATAGCGCCCTCATCACAAAGTGTTTTCGAACCAACGAAAAAAGCGGCGACTGCTTATACAGTCGCCGCGAAAAGCCGATGTTTGTGACACCGACCGAGAGCCGCACCGTGCTGAGGAGTCAAACCCGGTGCGGCCCTGCCATAAAACGGAAGTCGATCAGGTTCAGAATCCCCAGCGCAGCAACAGCAGCACCAGGACGACGAGGAACACCGTCTCCCCCACCATCAGGAGGATGGGCTTGATGCCGACGGAGGCCAGCTCCTTGAGCTGAGTCTTCATGCCCAGGGCACTGATGGACACCACCAGGCACCAACGCGACAGGTCATTGACCGTGCCTTGCACGACGGGCGCTATCCATCCCGTGCTGTTGATGCACGCCAGCAGCAGAAAACCGACGGCGAACCACGGCAGCAGCGGCGGTCGCTTGCCGCCGGTTTCGGCGCCTTGCATGCGCGTGACCATGGCCGCACAGACGATCACCGGCAGGAGCATGGCGACTCGCATCAGCTTGACCACCGTGGCCGTGTCGCCCGTTTCGGTCGACATGCTGTAACCGGCACCGACCACTTGGGCCACATCGTGGATGGTGGCGCCGAGGAAAATACCCGCCATTTGCGGTGACAATGACAACCAGTTGGCAATCATTGGATAAACAATCATGGCCATCGTCGACAGGGCTGACACGCCAATGACGGTAAACAGTGTGGCGCGTTCTTTCTGCGGATGATTGGGCAAGGCTGCCGCCAGTGCCAACGCCGCCGAAGCGCCACAGATCGCCGTCGCGCCACCGGTGAGCATGCCGAACAAACGCTGGAACCCCAGCATCTTGGCCGCAATCACCGAAACGCCAATGGTCACCACCACCAGCGTCACCACCAGCGCTACTGGCTTCCAGCCCAGGCCGGCAATCTGCTCAAGGGTAATGCGCATGCCCAGCAGGGCCACGCCAAGGCGCAACACGGTGCGCGCGGTAAATTCGATGCCGGCCTTGCACACGCCCTCCCCGGCCAGGAAGTTCAACGCCATGCCCAGCAGCAAGGCAAACAGCATTACCGGTGCGCCGTAGTGTTCGGACAAAAACGAAGCGGCTGCCGCCACGATCAGACTGACGATAAAACCCGGGGCCAGTTCGCGTGTTCGGCTATGGATACGGGTGAGAGCAATGGCGCTCATGGCGCGGACTCCTCAGAAGCAATAACGATAAAAGCCTGGCCGTCGATGACTTCGACCGGGTAGTTGTTGACCTTGAGCGCGGTGGAATCGAGCAGGTAACCACTGCGCAGATCGAAGCGCAGACCATGGGCGCAGCATTGAATCACCTTGCCGTCCAGGCGCCCGCCGCACAGCGAAGCGCCTTGGTGCGGGCAACTGTCATCGATGGCAAACACGTCGCCTTCGACGTTGAACAACGCCAGGCTTTTGTTCTCGAATTCGAACAGCGCACGCCCACCCGCCTGCGGGAGTTTGCCCGCAGGCACGGGGACACGACGGGTCATGACGGGATCCGCACGCGCTGGCGTTCCATGGCTTCGTACATGACACCCAGCATCACCTCGGCAGGCTGCGCGCCGACCAGCGTTAACTGGCTGTCGAACAGGAAGCTCGGCACACCGCTGGAGGCACCGACCTCGTTACCGATAAAGGGACCGGATTCGTCTTTGAGGTAGTCCCTCACCGCGTCAGCGTCGTAACCGCACGATTGGGCGATGGTGATCAACGTCTCGCGGCGACCGATGTCCTCGCCGTTCTGGAAGTACGCGGCGAACAGACGCTCAAGCAACTGGTCGCGCTGAGCCGTGCTCCCCCGCGAGTTGGCGTGCGCCAACAGACGATGGGCGTCCGCGGTGTTGGGCATGGTGGTGATGCGACTCAAGTCGACGTCTACCCCGACCGCTTTTGCCGCCTGCTGCACCTGGGCCTGACGCATGGCGACCGCTTCGGCACTGCCCAGACGATTGAGGTAGAACTCGGCGAACGGTTCACCCTGTACCGGCAGGTGGGGCAACAACTGCACCCCGTGCCACACCGTGGTAACCAGCACATCCGGTTGCTGCGAGTGCAGCAACGCTTGTGCGCGTTCCAGTTGGCGTTTACCGATCAAGCACCATGGGCAGATGAAATCGAAAAACACATCGATACGTAAACGAACACTCACACCTTCACCTCTACCGCAGCTTCACTTACAGAATCGTTGACACGTTCACCCGCCAACCGGGCGATATCCTTGTGGTAATGGCACTTGGCAAAAAAGAACACCGCCGCTGCCGCGATGCTCACCAGCGGTACCAGCTGGAAGGCCGCCTGCAAACCGATCATGTCCGACACCTTGCCGGTGATGAACGGCCCCGGCGCCAGGCCGAGCAAGTTGTTGGCCAGCGTCAGCGTGGCAAACGCCGTACCGTGCACCGAATAGTGGGTCAGGTTGGCAACCATCGCACCGGCCGGGCCGGTTGTGCCGGCGGCAATCAACATGCCCAGGCAAATCAACAGCAATTGCGCAGGTCCCGGCGGCAAGGCGAACGCCGCCGACAGCAGCAGGCAACTGCCCAGGCAATAAGCGATGGCCAAAGCGACCTTGCGTTCGGCCGACTGACGACACATGCGATCACTGAGCATGCCGCACAGGATCATCCCGGCACCGCTGCACAGGACGATGATCGCCGCGACACCACCCGCCTTGTCCGGCGCCATGTCGTAATAGCGGTTGAGGTAGCTGGGCATCCACACAATCACGGTGCCGCCCACGAACAGTTGCAAGCCACTGCCGATGTAAGCCGCGATCACCGAAGGGCTGGAGCACAACGTGCGCAGCGGACGCTTGACCACCGCAGCGACTTTTTTGCCCGCCTCGGCGGCGCGTTGCGGGGCAATGCGCGCTTCCTTGACGATGATCGGGTACAGCACCGCCAGCAGCAGACCAAACAGGGCCATGCCGGCAAACGACCAGCGCCAGCCGAGCTTGGCCGCGATCGCGCCGCCCAGGGCCATGCCCAACACCGAACCGAACATCCCGCCTGCCATAAAGGCACTGGCCAGGGTGGCCCGCATGTGTTTCGGGAACACCGAAATCACCACGGCAATACCGACGCTGCCATAGGCAGCCTCACCAACACCCACCATGAAGCGGGCGATAAACATTTGTTGGTAGTCCTGCGCCAGCGCACAACCCAGCGTGGCGAGACTCCACAGCAGCGCCATCAGCGCCAGGCTTTTAACCCGACCGAAGCGGTCAGCCATCAACGACAGCGGAAACGTCAGCAGGCCGACCATCAAGGCCACCACGCCGCTGAGCAAACCCAGCTGGCCGTCCGTCAGCGCCCACTCGCCCTTGAGCATCGGGAATACTGCGTTCAGCACCTGGCGGGACATGTAATCGGAAATCAACAGGCCGAACGTCAGTGCGAAGACGATCCAGGCATATTTGCGCGCAACGCCGACACCACTGGTGTCGTCATCGTCGGCGGCGATAGGGTGAAAGGCCATGCAGCCTCCTCGAAACATTATTTTATTGTTGTTATCGAGCGTGTTTCACTGCAGCGAGCGAGGGGTCTACCCCCCTCGCTCCCGCTGTCGGTCAGCCGCGTTGCGGCACACCTTTTTGCCCAGCCTTGCGGTTGGGGGCCATTCCGTTAGCCAACAGTGTTTCTTCGATGGTGTCGTACTTCACACCGATGCGATAAATCTCGCGGGCTTCTTTGCCGGTAGCGATTTCGCGACCCAGTTCATGAGCGATGCGCACGGTTTGCCTGATCTGAGCAACCGAACCAAAACGCTCGCCCTTGTGATCAATAATAGTGTCTTCGTTGCCCACGCGCGGGTGCAGACCCATGGCCATCGCCATGGTGTTGAACGGCAGCACGTTCTTGAGCAGCGACTCGGACGTCAGGGTGCAGCCGTCCGGTACGCGGTGGATGAAGTTGAAGAAGTTGAACGGATTAGGACCGTCGAAACCGCCACCGATGCCGATCCAGGTCAGGTTCAATGGACCTTTGTAGAGACCCTTGCGCACCATGCGCTGCAGCGTTTCCAAGGCGTGCATGCCGGTCAGCTGGAAGTGCGGCTGGATGTCATTGTCCATCAGGCGCTTGAGGTGCTCGATCACCCAGGACGGGCCGGCCGGTACGGTCATTTCGCTGTAGGCAGCCTGAAAGGCAGGGTTGGCCAGGGAAGTGCCTTCCAGGTATTCCGGATACAGCAATTCCATGATGTTCATCTGGGTGGTGTTGATCGCCACCGTGACCTGATCCGGTTTTGGCGTCAGCTCGGCCAGCATGTGGCGGGTATCGTCGGACAACCACAGCGCGGCTTCGCCATCGCTTTCCGGTGCGAAGGAAATCGAACCGCCGACCTGGATAATCATGTCCGGCACCGCTTCACGCACGCCGGCAATCAATTCGTTGAATTTGGACAGGCGCTTGGAACCCTTGCCGTCCAGCTCACGTACGTGCAAGTGCAGCACGGTCGCGCCGGCTTCATAGCACTCGACAGCCTTCTGGACTTGCTCGTCCATGGTCAGCGGGATGTCTTCCGGGAAATCTTCCGGCATCCACTCAGGGCCGTACGGGGCCACGGTGATGACCACTTTTTCCATGGTTTCCGGGTGCAGGGAATCGTCGAAGAATTGCATGAGTTACTCCAGTTTTTATGATTGTCCGCCTGCCGGTCATGCCTGGCAGGCGCGTCTACGAGTTCGAATTCAGAGGGGGTCGATCAGAACGTCTTGTCACCAATGATCCCGGCGCGTTCCATCTTGCGATGGCACGGCGGGTAATCCATGACCGCGTAATGCTGGGTGCTGCGGTTGTCCCAGATGGCGATGCTGTTTGGCTTCCAGCGCCAGCGAACCTGGTACTCAGGGATGTACGCCTGGCTGATCAGGTAGCGCAGCAACTCGCCGGCACCGGGGTTGGCGTCCTGGCCGAAGCGCACCCGCTCAGGGGTGTGGTAGTTGCTGAGGTGGGTGGCGAAGGCGTTGACGAACAGTACTTTCTCGCCGGTTTCCGGGTGGGTGCGCACCACCGGGTGTTCGGCATCCGGGTACATCGCTCTCAATGCCAGTCGCTTCTCGATCGGCATGGCCGCACCGAAGCTCGCTTCGATGCTGTGGCGGGCGCGCAGGTCGGCGATCTTCACCTTCACGTCTTCCGGCAGGTTCGCATAGGCCAGGGCCATGTTGGCCCACATGGTGTCGCCGCCCACGGGCGGGCACTCTACGCAACGCAGCACGGCACCCATCGGCGGGATTTCGCGCCAGGTGGCGTCGGTGTGCCAGGCGTTCTCGTAGCGGTCCATTGGCTGGTCCGGATTCTTGTAGATGCGCACCAGCCCCGGATGATCAGGGTCGCTGCCGGCCACCGGATGGTCTTCCAGCTCGCCGAAACGACGGGCGAAGGCCACGTGGTCGGCGCGGCTGATGTCCTGATCGCGCAGGAACACCACCCGATGCTTGAGCAACTGGGCACGGATCTCGGCAAACAGATCGTCATCGTGCACCGCGTCGGCGAGGTTGACGCCGATCAGCTCGGCGCCAATGCTGCAGGTCAATTGTTCGACTTTCATGGCTGGTAGCTCCTTAAATGACGAAAATCGACGAGCCGGTAGTCTTGCGTGACTCCAGGTCGCGATGGGCCTGGACAGCGTCTTGCAAGGCATAGTGCTGGTTGATTTCAATTTTGATCCGACCGCTGCCGACGTGGTCGAACAACTCGCCGGCCAGCTCGGCTTTTTCCGCCGGATCGGCGATATAGTCGGCCAGGGCCGGGCGCGTCATGTACAGCGAGCCTTTCATCGCCAGCAGCGCTGGATTGAACGGCGGAATCGGACCGGATGCAGTCCCGACACACACCATCAGGCCACGACGCTTGAGCGAATCCAGCGAGCCCTCGAAGGTGTTTTTGCCCACGCTGTCGAACACCACGTTGACACCCACGCCGTCGGTCATTTCACGAACGCGCTTGGCCACGTCTTCATGGCTGTAGTTGATGACCTGGCTGCAACCGTGGGCCAGGGCGATTTCACCCTTCGCGTCGGTGGACACGGTGCCGATGACGTTCACGCCGAGCAACTTGGCCCACTGCGAAACGATCAGGCCGACACCACCGGCAGCGGCGTGCAGCAAAATACTGTCGCCGGCCTTGAAGTCGTAGATGCGGCGCATCAGGTACGACGAGGTCAGGCCGCGCATGGTCATGGCGGCAGCAGTTTCGAAGCTGATGGTTTCCGGCAACTTGATCAGCGGTGCGGCCGCGATCAGACGCTCGGTGCTGTAGGCACCCAGGGTATTGAGAAAACCGGTGTAGGTGACGCGATCCCCCACTTGTACATTGGTCACGCCTTCCCCGACGGCCTGAACCACACCGGAAGCCTCAACCCCCATTCCGTTGGGCATAGGGATCGGGTAGGTGCCATTGCGAAAGTACGTGTCGGCATAGTTCAAGCCGACCGCCACATGACGAAGACGAACCTGGCCTGGACCGGGATCGCCGACTTCCACGTCTTCATAGCGAAGGACTTCGGGACCACCGGTTTCATAGAAGCGGACGGCTTTGGCCATGATTTCTTATTCTCCAATCTGCATTGTTGGCTTGCTGCGTCGAATTGCGCTGATTGGACTGTAGGACGCCGCCTGGGGAGCCGCTTCTCATCAGACGACAATGGCTTTTCATTTCATGACACAGCCCTTGGGGGAACGATTCGGGTTTAGGCCGCAGATGCGCCAGCAACCACATTTAATAGTTTTTGAGGGTTATTGATTCGGATTATCCAGCCACTGCGGGCAGCATCCGCCCCGCTTTGCCGGAACCTGAATGACAACTTTCATCACTTGAGAACAGAACACATGAGCATGTCGAATAAATGGATTGCGGGTATCGCCTTGAGCTGCGTGTTTCAGGTCGGCTGCGTCTCGAAAGTGGCGCAGCAAGAGCAGTATTCGGGCTTCCTCGCCAATTACCAGGGCCTGGAAGAGCAAACGACGCCGAGTGAACAGAAGGTGCTGCGATGGGTGGCGCCCGGGTTTGATCCTCGCGCCTATTCCACGGTCGTGTTCAAGGAAGTAGAGCTGTACCCCGCGCCGAAACCGACCGAACGCGCCAACCTGAAAACCCTGCAAGACGTACAGACGATGGCCAGCAACAGCATCAAGACTGCCCTTGCACCCTCCTACACCATTGTCTCGAATGCAAAACAGGCACCGGCCGCTTCGCGGACCTTGATCTTGCAGGCAGCGATTACCCATGTCAGCGCCAACAACGAGGGCATGCATTGGTATGAAGCCGTTCCGATCGGCGGGATTATCGGCGCCACTCAAGCCGCTACCGGTCATCGCGATCAGACGGCGGAGATGTTTATTGAAGCCGACCTGGTCGATGCCAACACCGGTTTGGCCGTCGCCAAAGTGGTACGCAAGGTGTTCGGCGCGACGTTGAAAAACGCCAGCCAGCCTATCGCTGCCAATGACTTCAAGGTCGCACTTAAAGACGTGACGAATGACATGCATACGCTGCTTTCCAAGCAGTAACCCCTGCGGAGTACCCCATTGCGAGTAGACGTGCGTGGGGTTTCAGCCTCCGGCCTGAACACACCGTCAGGCCACGAAACGACGTTTTACAAGAGTGCGGCGTGATGAAAATACTGATGTTTACCTTATCGATCCTGGTATTGCTCGCCAGTGCGCAGGCATTGGCGGTGACGGTGGTGCCACTGAAAAGCCAAACTTCCCAGACGATCCAGCAGGACACCAGCGCCTGCCAATCACAGGCCAATGCACAATTCCCGATACAAAACACAACGCCATCTGGTGGTCGGGTGAAAGGCGCGACCAAAGCGGCGGTCGTCGGAGCCACTGCCGCGGAGGTTCGAGGCCGCCAACATGACAACCTCTACGACCAGGTCGACGACGATATCAAGCAAGACTATCGCCAGAACAATGCGCGTAGCGCCGCCGCGGCCGGCGTGGTGATCGGGGGCTCAAGACAACGCCAGGAGCGCCGTCAGGACGCTGCCGCCACCGACCAAAGCATCACCGCCAACAACTCCGTGTACAGCAGCTGCCTGCAACAGCGCGGCTACAACGTTTTGCCTTGATCCAGGCGCTCCTTGAGGGAGCGCTGGCCTGCCTGAAAAACCTGCCTCGCAGTTTTCGGATAGCGCCGATGGCCCTTATCGAGCATCATCACTGCCCTCGATAGAAACTCCGTGGGTTACCCTTGCTTGATTCCAGTGATACTTTTTTTGCGCTATCCCAGCCTTCTCTGATGGCTCCCTCCGCACCTTCCGCGCTTGTCCGCCTGTAGCCGTTCAGCTCCCTGACCCGTATGGATCGCGTCAAATCCAGCCCATCCAAACCGTCTGTATACTCAGCCAGAACCGCCGAACGGAGGACTCCCATGCGCTACGCCTTCAAGTTGAAAAATGGTGCCATGGCCCTTTTCGACCCAGATACCGCCTTGCTTTCCATCACGACGCCCCATGGTGATGTCCAAAGTTCCACGATAGGCCGAGCTGAATCCCGACTACTCGACCTGCTACTGATGGAACCCGGCCAGACCAAAAGCCGTGATGAGATCATCGACTACACCTGGAATGACCGCGTTGTTGCCTCCGGCAGTTTGAATCAGGCCGTTTTTTCCCTTAGAAACCTGCTTAATGACAGTCGGGATCATGAGATTCTGATGACGGTTCCTCGACGAGGTTATTGTTTCAACCGTCAGTATGTCGTCGAAGCACAGACAGACTTGCCGGTGCCTACAGAGGAAGCCGCGCAACCTTCTGCGCCCGTTATTGAAGAGCTTGTTGCGCCAGCCGAAGTTGAGCCTGTCCCGCTACCTTCTGGCAACATCACGCAATCGACTTACATGACCAAGGCTCTGTCAGTCGCTTATGTCCTGACCTTGGGCGTCTGCGTATTTGCTGGTTTCCACTCTGATTTCGACTCACGGAAAGTAGAAGTTTCCAGCCTCAAACAGAACGACCTGACTATCCATGCTGTAGGCGATAGCGTCGCTGAAGCTGAATCACTGAGGGATCTTTCGGCTAAACAGGTGCAACAGGCTTCGCTCAACTTGAAAGGTCAGGTCTGGCTGAACCTGTTTAAATCAAATTATTCCGTTTCGTGCGTTCGCCCGGATGAAAGCACTGTAAATCTGCAGTTGAATAGCGATCAAAAAGACCTCGCATTGATGATTCGACAATGCCTGGAGACAACCCTATGAAGTCAATACCGCCCATTGCTCACTGGACAGTGCTGGCTATCATCAACGCCATCTGCATTTTCTCGCTGGTGTATTCGCCATCCTATTACATGGAAAATATCAGTTATCAAACCATTACCCGTCAATGGCTGGAAGATCTGAACCAGCTTAATACCGAAGAGTACCTGACCATCGGGCACGGTCGACTGACGCAAACCACGCTGGAAAGCCTGAACGGAAAAATTCGTAACGCTACGATTACGGCGGACGTCATTCGCGAAAGCAAACATCACGTTCAGATAAAAATAAGCAACGTCAAACTTAGCCAGGACACCGAGTTGTTTGCCATTGAAAAGACGCCTGATCTTTTTTTCAGACGCCAGTATGTTCTGCAAGAAGGCGCCGTTCTGAACTACGAATTGATCCCTACCAATGACAAAAGCACCGTGTGTTTTTATGTGCACGATCTCGGCCGTCTGCGCTGCATGAATCACTGAGCTTGCTGAAACCGGGTCGAATAACAAAAATAATAATTGCTGATTTGTATCAAGCGCTCTCCCCCTTCAAAGTCCCGCCTCTACCATTCTCGGAGCCGTAGCTGCTGTCATTCAGCACAAGAACGGCTCCAGGCTAATCCCGAAACATACATTTTTGCGAGCCGTCATACCGATGATGACCAAGATGCTGGCAGTCCTGTCTCTAGCGGCATTGCCCTTTTATTCAGTAGCACACGATGAGTACTCCAACGGCAGCACCGAGATCGATTTCTACTCAATAGAATTGAGTCCGAATGAAAAATTGAAATTGTCGCACCTGCAGATTTACTCCGAGAGTGAATCTCATGACGACAAAGGGGCAAACGACAACTCCCTACCGCCCCCGCCACAATACGTTATCAATGACGACCCTTCCCTGATCCCGCTCTAGTCATTGTTTTTCGCTTGACTGCCTGACCCTGGGCAATATGAGTTTTTGACTTCAATCAGCATCGCCGGCGCGTGATTATCCACAGACCAAGCCGTGAGTTTAGTACGGCTGACACCAGGCTCTGACTGAAAAATCACTAACAAGGAAAGCACGTCAATGCAGCTAAAAAACATCGCAACCGTTTCGTTTGGTGTAATGCTTTCTCTCAAGGCCATGGCCTATGACAAGGAAGTTTATCGTACCGACATGACGCGTGTTGAAAGCAACAAGAAGACGCTGGACGATGAACAGTCTCGTTACAAGATTTGCACAGACTATCGAGTCGAAGATTTTTTTGCCTTTGATGCCGCCGCAATCGGCCCGGCCAGTGAAACATCGACCATTTTTGGGTCGAAGATAGCGCCGTGTAAACTTCAGAGCCTGGTGGATTCACCCCTGAGCGACGCATACGCCTTTTCAGCGTCGCTGGAGCTTATGCCGGCATTGCCTGGCACCGTCCATTCAGCTAAAGAGCCTTCAATTCCATGAGCATCCCTGATGAAGTCTTTCATGTAACCGCTGCGCCTGCGGACAACGCCAATAGAACCATTGGCCGATGGGAGATGAACCTCATCACATCGGAACATCAGGCGAACATTCGCCAGCACAAGCTCATGCATAGCCCTAGAGTGCAATGCAGTCGACTGGAGTTTGATTCGGCTGTCACGATGATCAGCTCTGTGCCTCATGGCTGTGTCAGCTTTGCCATTTCACAGACTTCCGTTGGCCGCCCCATCGTCAATGATCATGAATTGCGCCCCAACGAAATCATCGCGTTGCACAGCGATGAACCCGTGCATTACACCTGCGAGCCGAACGAAACGCTGTTCACCCTGACCACGACGCTGGAACACTATGCCCAGTGCCTGGAAAATCACCCCGCGATCGACGTTCTGGCCAATCGAAAGGAACAGCGCTTTCAAGTGGCCAACTTCAAGTTAATACAATCTGCCATTCAAGCCATCAGCGCTTATGCGATCGACGTCAAGACCCCCTCTTTAAAACAGCGTGACAGCTCGAAAGCGTCAGGCGTTGAAAGTGCACTGCTGACTTCACTGCTGCGGGCACTGACGCCGGTTGGGCGCTCCGCACTTAAAACCCCGACCAGAAGAAGGGTCGCGATAGAAGCCATCGAATACATCCACGCCAATGCAAAAAAAGCGCTGTGCATGAAAGCGTTGGTCAAACAACTCAGAACGACGACTCGCACTTTGCATCATGGTTTCGTCGAAACGTTCGGCGTGACGCCGATTGCCTACATTAGAAATGTAAGGCTCGCCAATGTTCGTCGAGACTTGATCCGCAACACCTGGCCAACCGTCACCGAAACGGCGATGTATTGGAACTTCCATCACCTGAGCAGGTTTTCCAAGGCGTATCACGATGCTTATGGGGAAGTGCCCTCGGAAACTGCCCGGCGCCACTCATCAAAACTGCAACTTCGATAAGCATCCATTCCATAAATAACAATCATTAATTTTCCTCCGTCGCCCCGAATGGCCAATAGTGCTTATTTCTCAGCCGAAGGGACCAGCATGCGCTATCGATTGAATTCATTGCCGCTCAAACAAAAGATCTTCTTTTGCCTGGCCGCCTATTTATGTGGCGTCGCATTAGCCTGGCTGATTGACGGCTTATAACGCACACAAAATATCAATCATTGATTTCTCTCAACCTTCGCGATCACTCAAATTTCTAAGCGTTCACCTCACCACCGACAACCTGTAGAAGGACTTCACCTCACATGTTATTTCGAAACCTTGGCTTCGTTTCGCTGCTTTCGTTACTGTCTTTTCAGGCACTCGCGGATGACAAAGGTTTGTATCTTGGCGCTGGCGTCAGCAGCATTGAAACCGACAAATCCCAGCTGAGCGATGACGACACCAGCTATAAGGTTTTTGCAGGTTATCGTCTCAACAGTTATCTCGCGTTCGAAGGCGCTTTTGTTGATCTTGGCCAATTCGAGGACAAGGATCTTGATTTCGATGGTAAATCAGTTCAAGCCGCGGCCCATATCGGCTTTCCGATAGGCGACCGCATACGAGTATTCGGTAGTGTCGGTGCTCATGCTTGGGATGCGGACGGTAATGCCAGCGATGACGACACTGGCGTGGACCTGACTTACGGTGCCGGCGTTGAGTTTGATGTATTTCGCAACATCGGCATCCGTGCCGAATATGAAGTACTGGAAGTTGGCGAAATCGATCTGAATCAAACAACGGCGTCTGCTTACATTCTCTGGTAATGCGCAGTTGAATTGAGCGGCCCTGTGGGTCGCTCGATTTAACCCCTCGAAACCTTCTTCCCGACCAAGAAGCCGATGATCGACTACGACCTTTTAAGTGACGCCGAGCGAGAGGCAATCAACGCCGTCCTCCAGGGCCCGGGATTGCCACTTCAAACAGCCTTGATCGTTGATGACGACGACGCTACACGCGAGTTGCTGGCCGAAATCCTTCAAGTTAATGGCGTCGCCTGTGTGACGGCTGGCAGTGTCGCCGAGGCTTTGTGTTTGTTGGAAATCGACAGTTCAATCGGGTTGGTCATAACGGACTTGCACATGCATCCGCTGAATGGCCTGGCGTTGATCCGCAAGATCCGAAACTCCGAGTGGGCGGATCTGCCCATTGTGATCGTGTCTGGAGATGCAGAAGTTCGGGATGCCATCGAGGCCATGCATTTGAATGTGGTCGACTTTCTGTTGAAGCCGATTGATGCCTATGAGCTGATCAACCTGGTTCAGTTCGAACTGGGCTTCAAGGGAACGGGTTCACATCGAGTCACTCCTCATCTCCCCTGCTACGCTGATGACTCAACGGAGGTCAGGGAACGCCGCAACAAAGACGAGACCGCCTGATGGTCGAACACCCGTAGATCAACCTCAACAGATGACTCTATGAAAGACACCATTCGCTACGCCGAATACTTGCACAGGATCGGAGCGGGTCGCCGCGAAATTCCCATGCGTGAGCTGGTCCGCGCACCGGTCCGCGATGCCGATGGCCACTGGCAGGCCGCCCCTCACAAAGCGGTGAAATTACGTGGCGGCGAGATCGCCGCCATCCTCAAGCCCTATCTCAATGTCCGGTTTATGGAGCAGCTTCGCGCCGTGGTGCCGCTGGCCCTGTACCTGGTGCTGTTTCAGATCATCATCCTGCGCCAATTGGTTGAGGACTCGATGCTGGTCACGGCAGGCCTGTTCGCCGTCATCGTCGGACTGATGCTGTTCATGGAAGGCCTGAAACTTGGCCTGATGCCATTCGGTGAAATCATCGGCAGCAACCTTCCCCGCAAGTTATCCCTGCCCGTAGTGTTGCTGGTGACCCTGCTGCTGGGCATCGGAGTGACGTTCGCCGAACCCGCCATTGGCGCACTGCGCGCCGCCGGGCAAAACGTTTCTGCAGAGCGCGCGCCCTACCTCTGGGCGATCCTCAATCAGTGGACCAGCGCACTGGTGCTGGTGGTGGGGGCCAGCGTCGGCCTGGCCGCTGTCATCGGCACGCTGCGCTTCCTCTACGGCTGGAGCCTGAAGCCGCTGATCTATTTATCACTGGCGCCCGTTCTGCTGCTGACCGTGTACATGAGCAGTGATCCCGAGCTGGCAAAGATTATCGGCCTGGCCTGGGATGCCGGCGCGGTCACCACCGGGCCGGTCACTGTCCCGCTGGTACTGGCGTTGGGCATCGGCATCGCGGCGGCTGCCGGCAAGGGCGGTTCCGGGCTGTCCGGGTTCGGCATTGTCACCCTCGCCTCACTGTTTCCCGTCATCGGCGTCATGCTGCTGGGCCTGTACGTGGCGGCCATCTCCTCGCCGGCAGACATCATTGCCGCGGCGCAGGTCGCGGCCAGCGCCGGACAACAGGCGGCTGACTGGCACACGGTCAGCCCCGGACTGGAGATTGTTTCCGGGCTGCGGGCCATCGTGCCGCTGGTGATATTCCTGCTGATCGTACTGAGACTGCTGCTGCGCCAAAGCCTGCCACGGCGCGGCGAGATCTTCCTCGGCATCGCCCTGACCGTGGTGGGCATGTGCCTGTTCAATCTCGGCCTGACCTATGGTCTGTCCAAGCTGGGAGGCAGTGCCGGTTCGCTGATTCCGGCAGCCTTCATGCAGACGCCGGGTGCGGATGACTCCCCACTCTACCGGTATGAGGTGGGGTTGGTCCTGGCCCTGGTGTTCGCCTGGGTACTCGGCTACGGGGCAACCGTCGCCGAGCCCGCGCTGAATGCGCTCGGCGTCACCGCCGAGACGCTGACCAACGGGTTTATCCGCAAGCGCGGCCTTATCCGTGCGGTATCGATAGGTGTCGCCTGCGGCATTGCCGTGGGTGTGGCCAAGTTGGTGTTCGGCCTGCCTCTGGTCTGGCTGGTGGTGCCGCCCTACCTGTTCGCGGTGGTACTGACGATTTTTTCGACCGAAGAATTCGTCAATGTGGCCTGGGATAGCGCGGGCGTCACCACCGGGCCAATCACCGTTCCGCTGGTTCTGGCCATGGGCCTGGGACTGGGCAATGCGACCAACGCCGTCGAAGGTTTCGGCATTCTTTGCATGGCCTCCGTCGGCCCGGTCATCAGCGTCATGCTCCTCGGACACTGGGCGCGTTTCCAGTTGTGGAGACAGACAAAGGCCGCCGCGGAACAACCTGCGAAGCAATTATTGGACACGGGAGAAGCAGGATGAAAGCAGAAGGCATTACCTACCTCACTGACGTTGCACTGATCACCTGCATTGTCCCCGTCGGGCGCGCCGATCTGGTGATCCGCGCGGCCCAGGGCATGGGCGCGCCAGGTGCCATTGTCTACCACGCCAACGGAATTGGTCCCCGTGAGCGACTCGGTCTGCTGAGCATCGCCATCGATGCGGAGAAGGAAGTGGTGAGCCTGCTGGTCGCTGCCGACTATCAGGATGCGGTACTCGAGGCGATCTATCACGCGGCCAATCTGCATGTTCCCGGTGCTGGAATGATCTATGCGACCCCCGTGGAAAAAGTGGCGACCTACATCCCCCGCGAGATGCTGAAGCAGGAGAATGCCTCGTGAGCCTGGCGGTCACGGGAGTACCGGGTGGGGCTGCCAAACTCATTACCTGCGTGTTGCCCGACGATGGCACCGAGCGCAGGTTGTTGCAGCTATTGCGAGAGACACATGGCATTACCCGCGCGGACAGCGTCAGTTGCCGTGGCGTGGCCATCCTGCAGGCCACCAAAGCCCCCCGCAACGAAGTGCCAGAGGCGGTGCTCACCCGGGTGGTCAACGTGGTGGTAGAGGTAGCTCAGGCAGAAGAGGTGTTCGACTTCATCTGTGTAAACGCCAGGCTGACCGAGCCTGGCAGAGGGTTGATGTACATGTCGGCGTTAAATTTCGCGACGGCATTGGCGATGCCTGAGGGAGTAACGCAAGAGCACGAAGGGAAACCGGCAGCGCTCAGTTGAGGTCCATGACCAATCGGCTGTCGACCCATCGCACAGGCACCGGCTCCAACTGCGCGCCCTTGCAGGGCCCGTCGATACAGTGCCCGTTTTCAAAAAGAAACATTGCGCTGTGGTGCGCGCACATCAAGACCTTGCCGCGATAGGTGCAAAACTCCTGCGGACGATAATCCAGTGGCACCGAAAAATGCGGACAGCGGTTGATGTAGACCCACACTTGCCCGCCTTGGCGCACCGCCACCAGCCCGGCGGGATGCAGTTGCTGGTGCTGCGGCAGGCCGAGGGCGCCGCCGTCGGCGATGTCGTCCAATTGGCACAACGTGATCGTGGTCATGTTCAGCCACGCAATTCCGGATTGCCGAGGCTCCAGTACCACGGACGGATCTGGATACTCGCAAACAACCCGGCCTGTACGTACGGATCGTCCTGAACGAACGCCTCCACTTCCGGCAAACTGTGCGCCTCGATCACCAGCAACGTGCCGTTCATCGCCGCACCGGCCTCATCGAGGGTCGGGCCGCCGAACCGCACGACCACGCGATGGCGCTCGGTCGCACGTAAATGCGCTTGATGGCTGGGTCGCAAACGCTGACGCAAGGCCAACGAATCCGGGTGGTCTGTGGCGAACACTGCAAAAAACTGGCCCATGCTTCACTCGGCTTCCATCACAAATTCGTAGCACGCGCGCTTGAACGGCACGTCCATACCCAGTATGGCCGACACATCGTCGTGGCTGATCCGGTCTTCGTAGATCACCTGCAATGACTGTTTGACGCCGAACACCGCATCGGACGCCAGATACGGGTCATCGTGATTGAACAGGTGCGTGACCAGTTTGCGATAGCCTTGCACCTCAATCATGAAATGCAGGTGCGCGGGCCGCCACGCATGACGGTTGGCCGCGTCGAGCATGCGCCCCACCGGACCATCGGTCGGTATCGGGTAGGCCACCGGGACAATCGTGCGAATCGCAAAACAGCCATCCGAGTCGGTACGGTAGCGACCGCGCAAATTACCGAACGGCTGCTCGGTGTCCTGGCCGGAATACATGCCGTTCTCGGCAGTCTGCCAGACATCGAGCACCGCACCGGCCAGGGCATTGCCGTGAACATCGACCACGCGGCCACGCACCAGCGCCGTCTCGCCCTGGGTGAAGGCCATGTTTTCGCCGAACGCTCGATCAGGCATGCCGTCGATGTAGAACGGCCCGAATACCGTGGTCTCGGTCGCCGTGGCGCTGTGCCTGTGGTTGATCGCATCCACCAGCATCGACACACCGAGGGTGTCCGACAGCAGAATGAATTCCTGGCGCACCAGACCGTCGCATTTGTGCCCGGTCTCGGTCAGGAAACGGATGCCTTCGAACCATTCCTGCTCGGTCAATTCGACCTCGCTGACAAAGGCGTGCAGATGCCGCGTCAGGCTTTGCATGATCTGTTTGTAACGCGGGTTCGGCGCGTCGTTGAAACTGCTCACGGCTTGCGCGGAAATCAGCGATTCCGTGATTTTCTCTTGATCGGTCATTGTTGTTATTCCGATGAAAATTGAAATGGCTGGGCTGTCAGGCGGGTGCCAGCCCTTGCATGGCGCGGGTCAACAGCGCTTCGATCGGGGCTTGTTCAAACGGCCGTGGATTGTAATAAGGGCTGGCACAGGCGATGTGCGCTGCTTCATGCGGGCCGTTCGCGGGCAAGCCGATGTCCGCCAATGCCAGTGGAATGCCCAGCTTCTGGTTCAGCGCATACAGCAAGGCGCCGACTTCGCTGGCATCGCTGCCGCCCAGTGCGCGAGCGGCACGTTGCAACGGCCCCGCCGCCGCTTCGCGGTTGTAATGCGCGGCGTGCGGCAGAACGATGGCGTGGGCCTGGGCATGGGGCAGATTGAAGGTCCCACCCAAGGTGTGGCAAAGCTTGTGGTGCAAGGCCATGCCGACCGAGCCCAGGCAAATGCCCGCCAGCCACGCGCCGTACAACGCCTGGCTGCGGGCCTCGGCGTCATTGGGATCCTTGACCACGCCGGGCAACGCCTGCGCCAGCGAGCGAATGGATTCTTCGGCCATGAAACCGATAATCGGATTGGCGTCCTCGGCATACAACGCCTCAACCGCGTGGGCCATGGCGTTCATGCCCGAACAGGCCGAAATGTGCGCCGGCAGGGTCAGGGTCAATTGCGGATCGTAGATCACCGTCTTCGGCAAAACCCTCGGATCACGCCCGGTTTTCTTCAGGCGATTCTCGGTCAGCCCGTAGATCGGCGTCATCTCCGAACCGGCGTAAGTGGTCGGCACCGCGACGATAGGCAGGCCGGAATCCATGGCGATCGCCTTGCCCAGGCCGATGGTCGAACCCCCGCCGATGGCCACGCAGCAATCGGCATCCAGACGCGCCGCTTCCACCCGCGCCGCCTGCGCCACTTCCAATGGAACGTGCATCACCGCTTTGGCATAAACGCCCGCCGCGCGGTCACCGAGCAACGCAGCGACACGTTCGCCCAGACCTTGCTGTTCAGGGGTGGTGAGGATCAGTGCTCGCCGCGCACCCAGCCGTTCGATTTCTTCAGCCAGCGCCGAGAGTTTGCCCCAGCCGAACACCACGCGGGTCGGCAGGCTTTGGTAGATAAAAGGGTTCATGACAAGCCTCAGCGTTTGAAGTGTGGCGGGATTTTCGCGTCGACGTTGACCCACACCGAACGGGCTTCGGTGTAGTCGTGGATCGCTTCAAACCCCATCTCACGGCCGTAACCGGACTGACCGACGCCGCCAAACGGGCTGCCAGGGCTGACGCGCTTGTAGCAGTTGATCCAGCACATGCCGGCATGAATGGCGTCAGCCATTTTGTGTGCGCGGCTCAGGTTCTGCGTCCACAGGCCGCTGCCCAGTCCGTACTCGCTGCTGTTGGCGATGGCGAGGGCTTCTTCGTCGGTGCTGAAACGCACCACGGTGACAAACGGGCCGAACACTTCTTCCTGACACACCCGATCACCCGGCTTGGCCTCGACGATCGTCGGTTCGACATAAAAACCCTTGGCCAGGGCCTTGTCGTCCGGCGCCTTGCCACCGGCGAGAATCTTGCCGCCCTGCTCGATGGCAATATCGATATAGGCCATCACGCGGTCGCGGTGCAGCGCCGAGGTCAGCGGGCCCATTTCGGTTTCCGGGTCCATCGGGTCGCCAAGGCGAATGGATTTGGCCAAGGCGATGAAGCGTTCCAGAAACTGGTCAGCGATGTCCTTGTGCAGAATCAAACGCGAACCGGCGATGCACGCCTGGCCCTGGTTGTGAAAGATCGCCCAGGCCGCGCCGTTGACCGCTGCGTCGAGGTTGGCGTCTTCGAAAACGATGTTGGCCCCCTTCCCGCCCAATTCCAGCTGGATGCGCTTGAGGTTGCTCTTCGATGCCTCAACGATCCGCCGCCCGGTGGCGGTAGAACCGGTGAAGGCAATCTTGCCCACGTCGAGGTGTTCGGCCAGCGCTTGCCCGGCGGTGTGGCCGTACCCCGGCACCACGTTGACCACGCCTTTGGGGAAACCGACTTCGGTCATCAACTCGACGATGCGCAATGTCGACAACGGGGTGATTTCCGAAGGCTTGATCACGATGGTGTTGCCCGCCGCGAGTGCCGGGCCCATTTTCCAACTGGTGAACATCAGCGGAAAGTTCCACGGCACGATCTGCCCGACCACACCGATCGGCTTGCGCTGCACGTAATTGAGGAACCCGGCTTCGACCGGAATCACCGCGCCTTCGATCTTGTCGGCCATGCCGCCAAAGTAGCGAAAGCACGCGGCGGTACGTGGCACGTCGAGGCCACGGGAATCGCGAATCGGGTGCCCGGTGTTCAGGGATTCGAGCTGCGCCAGCTCTTCGCTGCACGCTTCGATCTTGTCCGCGAGCTTGAGCAACAGGCGTCCACGTTCGGCCGCGCCCAGCGCCGACCAGGCCGGGAACGCGCGTTTGGCCGCGGCGACAGCGAGGTCGATATCAGCGGCTTCGGCAGCGGCAATGCGGGTGATCAACGAACCGTCGTGGGGCGAGACCACGTCGATGGTGCCGCCGGCGACCGCATCGACGAAGCGGCCATCGATATAGAGCTGATTTTGCATAATGGTTTCCTCGCACCGCGACTGTCGCGCAGTGTCTGACTGAAGGGCTGGAAGCATGGCCCGACGTGATGCCGGGCAAGACACGGGGTCTTAGAACTCGATCGGGTACGGCTTGAGCTCGCCACTTTCGTAGCGTTGCGGCAGGTTCGGCGTGGCGTTTTCCCAGACCAGCAGCATCGAGCGTTTGGTCGAGTAGCCCTGATGGCGAATGTCGGCGGGCATGGCGCAGATGTCTCCCGCACGCATGGTGATCCGGGCGCGGGGATTGCCGTCGTCCTTGTCGCCGACGTCCCAGATGATTTCGTCGGACATTTGCAGGAACCACTCGACCCGATCATTGCCATGGAACACCGGCAGGATGAATTCTTCGGTGGTCGGGCAGAACAGGCTGGCCTTGCACACCGAAGTCACCGACGGGTTCCAGGTCACGTCGGAACGCGACAGGTACTTGTGCAGGTTGAAGGCATGCAGTTCGCCTTCGAAACCTTCGGCGGCGTGAATTTCCGGCTCGTCCTGCGGCACGTCGATGAACTGGCGATTGACCGGCAGATCGTTGCGCAGCGGCGAATCGTCCGGCAGGCCCGGCATGCGTTTAGTGGCGATGCGGAAGCGTTCGATGGCTTCGATGTTGTCGCCGTTCTTGCGGCCGAACGCGCTGCCGGTTTCTTCCGGTGCAGCGAACGGGTCGAACGTGACGTTGGTCCAGTCGCGCAGGATGGCCTTGAAGGTGGCCATGATCAGCGGCGTTTCGAAGTTTTCGGTGTAGTTGACGCCTGCCGCCTTCAGCGTGCCGTTGAACGTACCGGCGTAGAGGTCGACTTTGCCGTAGTAATTGCGGGTGCCGATAACCTGGTCGAAGTTGACCCAGCCGTAGAAAAAGCCCCAGGCCACGTCGCGCATCATGGCGCGCAGGAACGCGTCGACCGGAATCAGGTGCGAGCGGGTCTGGCCTTTGGCGGGCCAGGTGATGCGGGCGAAATACTCGTCGCGGGACAGCTCGAAGGCGCCGAGTTTGAATGAGCGGTAGCCGGTAACGGCATGGGGCGCGCTGGCCTGGACGTCATCGTCGGCAAACAGGGCGGTATCGGCAGCGGTTTCAAGCATGGCCATGGCGGGTTTCCTCTTGTTGTTGTGGGATGGGCGGTCGGGTTCGGCAGATCACTTGAAGCAGATGTCTGCCCACTTCTCGACCGACAACGGGCCTTTGATGGTCTGCTGCAGAATCACACCGGGGCGGCTGGCCTCGAAGCGATACGCGGTGCCCACCGGCAACAGGCATTGATGACCGCGCTTGAGCAACACGTAACCCATTGGCTTGCCCGCCGGCAGCTCACCGGCCAGTTGCGTGCCCTCGCCGGTCTTGAGCGGCGCATCGAGCTTGAGGAAATCCACCCGTACTTCGCCGTCCATGACGATGGCGAACTCGTCGTGCGCTGCGGTGAACCAAGGCGACTGGCCTTCGGCGCGCAGGGTTTCAATCACGTAGCCGAGGTTCAGGCCGACGACGACTTTTTCATAAGGAAGGGATTTTTCCGCCACTTCGAAAATGTTCGAAAAGGCGTAGTGGCTGGCCTGGCCGCTGATGATTTCAACCGAGCCTTTGCTGTAGTTGTCCAGCGAGCCAAAGACTGTTTCGATTGCCGCGCTACTCATGGTTTTCACCGTTTTGTTGTTGTAGTAACAGTGAGCCAACAGTACGTCGCAGCTGGTCTTGGGACAATTAGAGGACCGGCGACAACAGTGTTCGCGAAACGCAAACATTGGGGTCACTGCCACAGGTTGGGGTATTGGCTCAGCGCACCCAGCCACGCTCCAGCAAGGGCTTGTCCCAGCATGGCTCATCGCCGAAGTTCTCCACCAGAAAGTCGATCAACGTGCGTACTTTCAAGGCCCGGCGCTGGGTCGCGGGATACACCGCCGAGAAATTGAAGGAGGACAAGGCGTACTCCGGCAGTACCGGAATCAACCGGCCACTGAGCAAATCATCGCTGGCCACCAGCGTCGGCAGGCAGACAATGCACACCCCGGTTTGCGCGTAATCGCGCAACAAATGCACCGAGTTCGAACGTACTTGCCCCGGCAAGCTCAGCTCTACTTGCTCGTCTTCGCGGCTGAAAATCCAGCGGTTGCGCGACGGATAACCCTCGTACAACGCAATTTTGTGTTGCAGCAATTCCTGGGGATGGGTCGGCACGCCGAACTCGCTGGCGTAGTCGGGTGACATACAGAACAAGCGACGCACGCTGAACAGCTTGCGCTCGATCAGCGTCTCGGCCATCGGCGGGAACATCTGGAACGCCACGTCGAAGCCTTCTTCGATGGGGTCCACCACGCGGTCATTGACGATCACATCGACTTCGATGTCCGGGTACAGCCGGGTGAACTCGGCCAACATCCGGCCGAAGTGACCAATGGCAAACCCCGGCAGCATCTGCACCCGAAGTTTGCCCGTGGGTTTGGCCCGCAATTCACGCATGTGCTCGGTCAGCGAGTTGAAACCCGCGACCATGTCGGCGCATTCCTTGTAGTACGTCTCGCCCACGTCGGAGAGCCGCACATGCCGGGTGCTGCGATGGAACAGCGGCGCGTTGATGAACTGTTCCAGTTGCTGGATACGGTGGGTGATCACCGAGCGGGTCACGCCCAGTTGCTGGGCAGCCTTGGCGAAGTTGCCGGTTTCGGCCACCCGCACAAAGGCTTCGACACTGAGTAAACGATCCATGGGGCAGGCTCTCTGGATGTTTTTGTTCTTATAGGAACAGCGAGGTTAGCCTGTCGGCACCTCGCACTCCAGATCCATGCTGTGGATCATGGCCGGGGCTGAATCGACAAGCGTCGCTGCATCGGGAAAACCTGCCAGCCCAGGCGCTCGCTGATCAGTCCCCACACCCCTTGCGGCGCCTTGAGCATCATCACCACCGCGACCACGCCGAGGATGATCATGTACACGGCGCCGTACTGCGCCAGGCAGCCGCGTAACACGAAGTAGATCAGCGTGCCGATCAACGGGCCTTCCAGGGTGCCGATGCCGCCGATGATCACAATGAAGATCACCACGGCGGTCCAGTCCTGCAGGTTGAACGCCGCGTCCGGGGAAATCCGCAGCTTCTGCAGGAAGATCAACGCCCCGACCACACCCGTCCACCCGGCGGCCAGTACATAGACCATCAGTTTGGTGCGGAACGTATCGACACCGAGGCTGCCAGAGGCCGGTTCCGAATCACGAATCGACGCCAGGGCCAGCCCCTGCCGCGAGCGCAGCAAAAAGAACACCACCGCCACGGCGGCAATGGCAATCGCCAGGGCAGTGAAGTAAATCAACGTTTCGCGCCCGTCACGGTCATTGCCGATTTGCCGTACGATCGCCGCCGGCAAACTCTGTCCCGATCCGCCGCCCAGGCTGCTCATCTGCGCCAGGCCCAGACGGAAAACCTCCGCGACCACCCACGTGCCGATGGCGAAATAGGCGCCACGCAGGCGAAAGACGATCAGCGCCGTGGGAATCGCCAACAGTGCAACCAGCACGCCCGAGAGCAGGACTGCGAACAACGGCGGAATGCCAAACCGGGTGGCCAGCATAAACAACAGATACCCGCCGAGACCGACAAACGCCTGCTGCCCCACCGACACCATGCCGGCGTACCCCGCCAGCAAATTCCACATTTGCGCCAGGGCCAGGTAGTAGGCGAATTCCACCACCAGCCGCAGGCTGGCGCGATCCGCCCACCATGGCGCGCTGAACAACACCAGCACACAGAGCCCGAGCAAGGCCAGGCCAACGGTGCTGCTGGTGGTGGTGCGTTGTACGCGGTAAACCGGCGCGGGATTGTTCAAGGCATTCATCAGTCGACACTCCGGGGAAACAGGCCACGCGGACGCACGACCAGGATCAGCAGAAACACAAGATGCCCGGCGAGGATTTGCCAACCGGGATCGATTTTGGCGCCCAGTGTTTGCGCAACGCCCAGGATCACCCCGCCCGCCAGCGTGCCCCACAGGCTGCCCAAGCCACCGATGATCACCGCTTCGAAACCGTACAACAGCCGCGCAGGCCCCACGGTGGGGTCGAAACTGGTGCGGATCGCCAGGAACACGCCGGCAATCGACACCACCGCCATCGCCAGCGCCATGGCCAGGCCGAAGATGTGTGCGTTGTTGACGCCCATCAGCCGTGCGGTGTGCTGGTCATCGGAAGTGGCGCGAAACGCCCGGCCCAGCGATGTTTTGTAGAACAGCAGTTGCAGGCCGCCGATGATCAGCAACGCGCCGCCAAACACGATCAGCGGCATCACGCCGACGCTCAGGCTGCCGATGCCGACACTGGCGACCTCAAGATCGCCCTGGGACAGCTTCTGGCTATCGGCGCTGAAAAATTCCAGCAGCACGTTTTGCACGATGATCGACAGGCCGAACGTCACCAGCAGCGGCGGCAAGATGTCCGTGCCGAGCGTGCGGTTGAGCAACAGCCGTTGCAGCAGGTAGCCGAAACAGAACATCAGCGGCACCACGATCAGCAAACTGGCCAGCGGACTGAATCCCAGATGATTGACCACCATCAGCGCCAGGTACGACGCCAGCACGATGAAGTCGCCGTGGGCGATGTTGACCAGGCGCATGATGCCGAACATCAGCGACAGCCCCACCGCGAACATCGCGTACAGGCCACCGAGTAACACGCCTTGAAGCAAAGTATTGAGCCATTCCATCACTAGATCCCGAAATACGCGGCTTTGATTTGTGCTTTGTCCGCGTCCCCAGGGCACCCGGTCAGGGACACGCGCCCTTCCTGGAAGCAATAGAAGCGGTCGCACACACTCAGTGCCTGATTGATGTCCTGCTCGACGAGAATCACCGTGGTGCCGTCGGCCTTGATCGAGGGCAATGCGGCGTAGATGTCCTTGATCGTCGTCGGCGCCAGGCCCAGGCTGATTTCATCGCACAACAGCAGGTGCGGGTTGGCCATCAGGCCACGGCCAATCGCAACCATCTGCTGCTGGCCGCCGGACAGTGCCGTGCCGGGTCGCTTGCGCAGTTTTTCCAGCACCGGGAACAGCTGATAGATGCGCTTCAGCGTCCACGGTCCCGGGCGTTTGCTGTAGGCGCCGATCAGCAGGTTTTCTTCGACGCTCAGTGACGGAAACAGCTTGCGGCCCTCTGGCACCAACGCGATGCCGCGCTCCAGTACCTGATTGGCGGCCATGTCGCCAATGGCCTGGCCCTTGAACGTAATGGCGCCGGGCTGGTTCTTGATCAGCCCGGCCAGCGAACGCAGGAACGTCGATTTGCCCGCGCCGTTGGAGCCGATGATCGCCACGGTTTCACCGGCCTCAAGGGTCAGGCTGATGTCGAACAGCGCTTGAAAATCGCCGTAGCCGGCGCAGAGTTTTTCGATGGTCAGCATGATCAGCTCCCGATGCCCATGTAGATGTCCTGGACCCGAGGGTCAGCCATGACACTGCGCGGCTCGCCTTCGGCGAGTTTGGCGCCGAAGTTGATCACCGTCAGGCGACTGACCACCGCGAGCAACGCGTGCACGATGTGTTCGATCCAGATAATCGCGACACCGGACTTGTGGATGCCCTGAATGGTGTCCACCAGTGCCAGGCACTCCGGCTCCGTCAGGCCACCGGCGATTTCGTCGAGCAACAACAAGCGCGGTCGAGTCGACAAGGCCCGGGCCATTTCCAGGCGTTTACGGTCGAGCAAGGTCAGCGAACCGGCCAGCACGTTGGCCTTGTGCATCAGGCCGGTGAGTTCCAGCGTCTGCGCACACCATTGGCTGGCCTCCTTGTCCCGCAGCCGCGCACCAAAGGTCGCGCCCACCAGCAGGTTTTCGAACACGGTCATTTTCACGAACGGGTGCGGTATCTGGTGGGAGCGGCCGATGCCTTGCTGGCAGCGCTTGAACACCGGCTCACGGGTGACATTGCGGCCCTCGAAATGAATCGTGCCTTTGTCCGCCGCCACGCCACCGGCGATCAGGTTGAACAGCGTGCTTTTACCCGCGCCGTTGGGGCCGATGATGCCCAGTGCTTCACCCGGTTGCAGGGTCAGGTCGATGGCGTCCGTGACCTTCACCGAGCCGTAGCTTTTGTGCACATTAGTCATTTGCAGAAGTGGTTGTTGCATGGTGCACCCGTGTCCTGTTGCGCGATCAATACGTAATGGCCTGCATCTCACCGCCCAACGGAATCGCTGGCGCGGTGGCATTGCTGGTCACGATCAGGTCGTATTTGTTGTCCTTGCCCAGGCGCCACTGACCGCTGACCAGCGGGGTCTTGGCGACGTTCTTCACCGGCCCGCCGTTCCAGTTGATCGGCCCGACCACCGTGTTGAGGTTGGTCTTGAGCAAGGCATCGCGAACCGCGTGTGCATCACCGACTTCTTCGGTGCGCTTGAGGATGTCCACCGCCAGTTCGAACAAGGCATGCACGAAGCCCAGCGGTTGCGTCCATTGTTTGCCGGTGGCCTGGGTGAAACCCTGGGCCAGTTGCCCGGCACTGGCGCCGGTCAATGAAGAGCTGAACGGGTGTGTCGGGCTCCACCAGATTTCGGTCGACAGGTTATTGCCGGCCTTGCCCAGCGCCTCGACGGCGGTGGGAAACAGCAGCGCCTTGCCCACCGACACCGCTTTGGGCTTGAAGCCCTGTTGGCGAGCCTGGGTCCAGAACGTGCTCAGGTCCGGTGGGATCACCACGCCGGTGACGATCTCGACATCGGCCTTTTTGAACGCAGCGATCTGCGCGGAGAAATCGTCGGTCAGGCTTTGAAAGCGACCGGGGTCGACCAACTGGAATCCCTTCTGCGCCAGGACCGGTGGGAAACCGAGCTTCTGGTCGCCCCAGGCATTGCCGTCGCCATCATTGGGAAAGAGCCCACCGACCACTTTGTTCGACGGCATCGCGCCCCACATCGAGCTGTAGGCGCCGATCACATCTTCCAGGCCCCAGAAGAAGTGGTAAGTCCACTCAAAGCCTTGATCCGGCTTGCCGCCGCGGGTGAAGAACCACGGCTGCCACGGGGCGACGGTAGAAATGCACGGAATCTCGTTGATTTCGCACTGGTCGGACACCGGGTTGGTGGTTTCCGGGGTCGACGACACCAGCATCAGGTCGACTTGATCCGACAGAATCAGCTCGCTCGCCACTTCCGCCGCGCGGTTGGGATTGGATTGGCTGTCCTTGACGATGACTTCCAGGCGATAGGCCTTGCCGCCGACATTGATCGTGTTTTTCAGCACTTGCTTGAGCGATTCGATGATGTAGTTGTCGGCCGCCGCAAACGGCGCCAACGGCCCGGTCTGCGGGCTGACATAGCCGAGCTTGATCACCCGCTCACTGCCGATGGCAAAGGTGAACGGCATGCTCGCCAGTGCCACGCCACCGGCAGCAAGGCCGGTGCTGCGCAGGAAATCACGGCGGGAGAAGTTGCGGCCAAACAGGTTGTTATCGTTGTTGTCTGTCATGTCAGTACTCCAAAAGCCTGGACGAACGGGGTCGCCACGTGTGGCCGGGCCATCACGCAGGATCAGGGGTAAACGGAAGAAGCCGGTTTAAAAGAAGAAGCTGACGTCGAAGGACGCCACGACCTGCGAGTCTTTTTGCCCATCGGCGTAGGCATCGCGACCGGGACCGGAATGAATGTCGTAGCGCAGTTCCGGACGCAGGCGCACGTTGGGTGTCGGCGTCCAGGCCACGTTGGTGGTCACGCCGTAGAAACTGCCCCAGGTCGGGTCCGGGATACCGGTGTTCGGGTCGATGTTGGCCATCATCACGTGGACCGGCGCGTCGGTGTAGAACCACTCGGCGCGGCTGTTCCACATCAGGTTTTCACTGAGTTTGTGATACCAGTTGATGTCCGTGCCGTACCAGGTGGCATCGTTCTTGTTGGCAAACCCGGCGAAAGCGCCCTGCTCCTGCTTGCCGTAGTTCAACTCCAACGCTACGCGATTGTTCGGATCGAGCACCTGCGACAGGGTCAGGTAAGACGCCAGGCGTTTGTAGTCGTCATCCTTGGTCCCGGCGGGCAATGGCGAACCGCAACTGCACTCGGCAAAACTGTCGCCAGCGCCGTTGCCATAGATGTTTTCCCAATCGATCCAGGTGCTGAAGTCCGCCGAGCGCCAGCGCACGTTGGCAATCACATCCGGGTCGTGGTTGGGGTCCTGCAGGTTGTTCCAGCCCTGCACCACGCCCAGTTCGAAGCCGAGCATGCTTTCGCCGGGCGCGGACGGCAGTTTGAACGAGTACAGCGCCCCGGCATGTTTGGCCGGGCCGTGCATGAAGGAATAGGTGTGCGAGTAGAAGTCAGTCGGTGCGGGTGACGGCAAAGCGAAGCCGATTTCATTTTCCAGCGGCGTGTGGAAAATCCCGACCATCAGCTCCGAACCGCCGAGTACAGGGAAGTAAAAATTGACGTAGGCCTGGGCGAAGGTAAGCGCCGGATCTTCCGGCTTGTTGCTGCGGTTGGCGCTCAGGTCTTCGTCCCAGCCGTAGGTCTTGAAGTAGCGTGCATCTTTGCCGTACACCGTGGTGACGTTGAAACCCCAGTCAGCCTCTTGCGGCATCGGACCCGGAAACGGACCCACGCGGCCGATCACATTGCTCTTGGGTTTCTTCTCCACGGCGAGGGCGAACTGGTTGAGATTCACGCCTTCATCGGTGTTGAAGAAGCTCTGCTTGCTGACGTCATCCGTGCCGTTATTGTTGTAGATCACACCGGCCTGAGCCCAGCCGTAGACCTTGATCCCGTGTTCACGCTCAAGGCTGTCGCCGAAGACATTACGCACCAGCGAACCCATGGGATCGTCTGCCGCCAGGACCACAGAGGGAAACAAAACGTCGGCCCCCAGAACGGGAGCGAACAGGGTTGCTGCGCAAACCCATGCACGAATACTCATACCTGCCTTCCTTATTTTTATTAGGCGCCAATCCCCCGAAGGGGCATGTGGCCGAAAGCAAGGTATGACGTCTTGATGAGCCCTGGCTTGAGCTCCACCCGACCGTTGGCGGATCGTGGTGTTCGGCGTAATGGAGGCTACAAGCCAGCCACTACGCCAACAATTCCATTCTCGGCGACTTCAGTGTTTGCGAATTGAGAACAATGTGGGTTGGTGTCGGGTTGAGGGTTTGGCTTTGCGGTAGCTCATCGGGTTCACCCGAATTCTTCGGGATGCATTTCGAACACTGCCTGAATCTCTACCGCCGAATCCAGCGGCAAAGAGATCGCCCCCACGGTTCCACGGGTATGACGCCCAACTTCATCGCCGAATACATCGATTGCCAGCGCGGAAGCTTCGTTCATCAGGTCCGCATGCCTGGTGAAATGGGCGTCTGTCTGGAAGAAACCGGTCAGTTGCACCACCTGTTTGATCCGACTGAGATCACCCTCCGCCGCTTGCTGCAACGCCGCTAATACGTTGATCATCGCTAAACGGGTTGCCTCACGAGCCTGCGGTTCGGACACCCTCGCGCCAACGG
This sequence comes from Pseudomonas oplopanacis, assembly GCF_057128725.1. Taxonomy (NCBI): domain Bacteria; kingdom Pseudomonadati; phylum Pseudomonadota; class Gammaproteobacteria; order Pseudomonadales; family Pseudomonadaceae; genus Pseudomonas; species Pseudomonas oplopanacis. The sequence continues at coordinate 578,922 of NZ_JBSKHV010000001.1, forward strand.
TACCGGGATGCAGGACCTTGCCATCACGCAAGGCTACCTGATTGATAAACACCAGATTGCCAACACGCTTGAAAGGAAGATAACTGCCCGCCGGAGCCGGCAGCTTCAGATCCAGCCCCAGCGCGGCAATGCGCTGATCAATCGGGCTGACTTTAGCCCCCGGGGCATTACCGGAACTGCTTGCTTGATCGACAGGCGATCTATTTCCAAACTGCTGCATTGCTCGAGCGGCACGCGCCAAAGCCTGCCCTTGAAGCTCAGCCACATGCAATTCACCTGGCGAAGGACGTGATGCGCCTGGCATTCCAGTCAGCGCTACGGCACCGAAAGGATTGACGCCTTGAGGGATGCGTTTGTCGACTTCGGCATTCCCCATAATGCCCGTTGTCACAATAATCATCCCATGGGAGGCCAGAGCCCCCCACAGCGACTGAACTGCCGCCTCCCGCCCTGCACCGCTGCCAGCGGACATAAATACCGTTGCCGGCAGGCCTTCCAACGCCCGACGCGACCAAAGATCGAGCGTGGAGTCGATGAAACTGCGCATCTGCGGTGTACTGCCAGCAAAATGCACAGGCGAACCCAGTGCAATTCCGTCGTACTGGCTGATCTCTTCAACCTTGACGACCGGAATGGATGTCGCGACCTCGCTGGAGCCGGGCACTCGGCGTAACACCGCTTGAGCACGAGGAACGCTTTCGATGCCTTTGGCAATCGCCTGCGCCATCTTCAGGGTGCCGCCTTTATCAGTATGAAACACCACCAAAACCCTGGTCAGCGGCTCCGCGTCTTTCAACGCAGTCCTGGCCTGCGTTACGTCGGGCGCACTGAGCATCAGCACAAATGCACACAGCGCGCACGGGAGTATGGAGAGAGCTGGAAAACTCATTAAAGATGCCTCGAAGGAATCAACATTTATGTCAGAAGTGATGGACTTACCAGCAGCCTAACCCCTTGTGACAAAACACAAACGGGGCATAGGGAAAGCGACTGTTAGAGTAAGCCGGCTAATTCAGACGATAAATGGAGCTACATGGAATGACTGTCTCACCGTGAAGACAATCCTGCTACGCCCCAACCAGGCACTCATTTTCGCAACGGTCGCGAGCTGCGGAAGTTTCACTCTGGCCGCCGATAGCCTGGGGTGCTCGAAGGCCCACGCCAGCGCGCAAGTCATGGCACTGGAGAAAGCGCTCGGCGTTCAGCTCATGCTCCGAACGACTCGACGCCTGACGCTGACCGAAGCGGGCAACCACTATCTGGAATATGCACAGCAGTTACGCGAAGTCCTGACCAATGCCGAACGAATCGTCGGCGCTACCCGCGTTGAAGTCAGTGGACGCTTGCGTGTCACTGCGCCCAACTCATTCGCTGATCGAGTCATGCCTGCACTGGTTCAAGCCTTTCAAAAAGTTCACCCGGCAATTGAGTTCGACGTGGATTTCACCCTGCAACCCAGGGACCTTCTGGCTGATGGTTTCGACGTCGGTTTCCGCTCTGTTCAACAGCATGATGGTTACCTGGTGGCTCGCCGGGCAGGCCTGTTGCAGCAAGTTGTTGTCGCCAGTACGGACTTCATTGCACGCCATGGTCGGATCGGCCACCCCTCAGAACTCGCCAGCGTGCCTTGCGTAACGAATAACCATTTAGTCGACGCTCACCAATGGTCATTCGCCAACAGCGCACACTCGTGCGAGGTCAGCATCACGGCACGCTCCCGATTTGGCGGTTACTCGGCGGTACGCAGCGCGGCGCTGCTGGGCATCGGGGCGGCGCGACTGCCCTTGTACCTGGTGGATGAAGATCTGAACGCCAACACATTACAGCCACTCTGCCCGGACTGGATCATGCCCGGTTTCGTACTGGACATCGTCTATCCAGGCCACCGCCATGTCCCTCTGCGCACCCGTGCATTTGTCGATTTTTCCTTGGAATGGCTCTCACTTCAGAAGCAAACCAGATGGTTTACTTGAACCCTCTATCAGCTGCTGTAATTCCAGCGGAACGCCTATTTAAAGCGGAGGCTGATTATTTCGTTGGAAACACCACACCGACCTCCCTCGCATATTTCAACCATGCGTCCTTGAGCCGCTGCACCGTCTCTGGTCGGGCGGCGGCCAGGTCTGTGGTTTCGCCGCGGTCCTGCGCTACATCGAACAACTGCCATTGCGGCGGCTGCGCGTCGCCGCCAAACCCTGTTTGCGGGCGGATGCCCAACAGTTTCAGGTTTCCCTCCCGGTAATAAGCATTGCCGAACAGTTCGCCGGCCAGGCTGTCATGACGGTGTGGGCTGCCCTCTCCAGCGAGCATTGGCCGCAGTGATTGACCTGTGATCGGGTGTTTGCTCACTTCGGTTGGCGCCTCGACACCCGCCACATCGAGGAAGGTGGGCGCCAGGTCATCAACCCGCGCTATACCGCGCTCCACACCCTGACGACGCAGTGTCTTGGGCAGTTGGATGATTGCCGGTACGCTAATGCCGCCTTCGGCCGTGGTGCCTTTGAACAAATGAAACGGTGCGGCGCTGACCTCTGCCCAACGCAGGCCGTAGTCGATTTGCGACCCTGCCTGACCGAGGTTGGCGTAACTGTTATCGGTGCCCGGGCCTGGCGGATAGAACTGGGCGTGGTTCTCTGCTGCCGCGCCGTTGTCCGACATAAATACAATCAACGTGTTGTCGTACTGGCCGCTCTGGCGCAGGTAATCCACCACTCGGCCAATGTTATGGTCGAGGTTATCGACCATGGCCGCGTAGATTTCCATCTTCCGCGCTTCAGTACGTTGCTGTTGCGGGCTCAGTTGCTGCCAGCCTGGCAGTTTCGGATTCACCGGGAGCGGGTTCGCAGGCTGGGCGTCGTTCGCCATAAGGCCAAGACTTTTCATCCGTTCGATACGCGCCAGACGTACGCTGTCATACCCCTGATCAAACCGCCCTTTGTACTTATCGAGGTATTCCTTGGGTGCCTGCAAGGGCCAGTGCGGCGAGGTGAAAGCGGCGTAGGCAAAAAACGGCTTGCCATCCTTTTGGCTGTTTTGCAGGTAGCTGATCAACTTGTCGGTGTAGAAGTCGGTGGAGTAGAAGTTTTCCGGCACCTCTACCGCTTTGCCGTTTTCACGATAGTGCACCTGCTCGATTTTTGTCGGGTCGATGCTCGCGGGTTTGAAGTGGGCAGCCCCGCCCTCCAGCAGGGTAAAAGACTGCTCAAACCCGCGTTGATCCGGCCCCTGATCCGCTTCCAGCCCCAGGTGCCATTTACCGACCATGAGGGTGTTGTAACCGCCCTCCTTCAGCAACTCGGCAATCGAGTAGGAACGTTGATTCAGGTAACCCTCATACCCCGGCTTACCCCGTTGAAACGGCTGCAAGGCTTCCGCCATGGTGCCAAGCCCGGCGAGGTGGTTGTCGGTGCCGGACATCAGCATGGAGCGCGTGATCGAACAGGTCGGTGCCGCGTACATGCTGGTGAGCTGCAAGCCTTGATGGGCGAGTTCATCCAGCGTGGGGGTATTGATTTCTCCACCAAAACTACCCAGGTCGGAGTACCCCAGGTCGTCGGCCAGAATCAGCAAAATATTGGGTTGCTTCACATCAGCACTGGCCGCCATGGCCAGGCTGCTACTGAGTGTCAGTGCACCCAACAGTAACGTCAGGGGCATGCGCAAAAGAGGCATGTTTTCTCTCTTATTCTGTTCAATCGAAGACCATGGATTCTGCTACGAGCCCGGTGCGGTGCTTATTCTTCGAATATCGCCACCGCGCGAACAAACCCCGCCGACGCATGCTTGATCTTGTAGGGGAAACACGACACCACGAACCCGCTGGCCGGCAGGGCTTCAAGGTTGGCGAGCTTTTCCATTTGCCCATAACCGATATCGCGCCCGGCTTTGTGGCCCTCCCAAATAATCGAGGCATCACCGTCAGCGGCAAAACGCTCGCGGGTGTACTTGAACGGAGCGTCCCAACTCCAGGCATCGGTGCCGACGACACGCACACCGCGCTCCAGCAGATACAGGGTGGCCTCACGGCCAATTCCGACGCCGGCATCGAGGTAACCCGGTTGACCAAATATCGCACCGGCCCGGGTGTTGATCAGTACGATGTCCAGCGGCTGCAACGCATGGCCAATTCGCGTCAGTTCGGCTTCAATCTCATCGGCGGTCACCACGTGCCCGTCCGCCATGTGCCGGAAATCCAGTTTCACGCCCGGTTGCAGGCACCATTCCAGCGGCAATTCGTCGATGCCAAACGCAGGCTCACCGCCATTGGTGGTCGAGGCGTAATGCCACGGCGCATCCATGTGCGTTCCACTGTGAGTGGTGATGTGCAGCCGCTCGGCCGCCCAGGATTCGTTGCCGGGCATCTGATCGAGTTGCAACCCCGGGAACATCGCCGCCATCTCGGGCCAGCCTTGCTGGTGATCCATGTAATCAATCTTCGGCAACAACGGAGGTGGGTCCGTGTAAGGGTTGTTGTCGAGGGTGACCGAGAGATCGACAAGACGACGTTTAGGCTTGATTGGCTGCGACATGAATCGTGTCTCCAGTGAGCGACAAGTGGCGTGGGGTGGCGGGATTCAGGGCGTTGCGAATCAGCGTGGCAGCATTGCCGTCATGGCTGAAACCGGCGGCACGCGCCTGCGGGGTTTTCAGGGGTGGCATGCGCCCGAACAACGCTTCCAGGTGGGTATCGGGGTCATGGCTGATCAGGCTGCGACGTTCCTGCCCATAACTCGCCGCCAACGCGTCCACCACCTGGGCAATGGACAGATGCAGCACCGGCAACTGCCATACCCGTTGCGACGCACATTCGTTGCTATCGAGTTCGGCAGCATGAATCAGGTTGTTCACACAGCAACGCGCCGACATCCACCATGCCGTTGCTTGCGCAGAGACAGGACAACGATAGGCATCGCCCTCGGCAAATGCGCGCAACAAATCGCTCATGAATGCCGAGCGCAAGCCATTCGGTTCACGCGGACGGGCAACGATGCCCGGCAGGCGCAGTACGCGGCCGTCCACTTCCGCACGCCGGCCGAGGTCGATAATGGCGCTCTCGACCATGGCTTTGTGCGTGCCATAGGACAATTGCGGACGCAGCTCCGCCTGCTCGTTCATTTTTGCCGGCAAATGGGCGCCGTACACCGCCACGCTGCTGGCATACACCAGCACCGGTGGCAGCGCTTTATTGCGCAGTTGGTTAAGCAACTCGAGGCTGGCCAACAGGTTGACCTGATAACCCAGTTCATACTGCTCTTCTGCGGCGCCACCCGGGATGCTGACCAGGTGGAACACCACATCGATGCCGTCGGCCAACACCCGGCGCATCAAGGCCACATCGGTAATGCTGCCGTAATGACGGCGCAACCGCGAGTCTTCCGGCACGCCTTGCAGGTCGGTATCCAGCACCAACAATGAGTCGATGACGCGACCGCGCAAGCTGCCCCGCGCCAGCAGGCAACGCACCAATTCACGCCCCACAAAACCGTTGGCACCGGTAATCAATACTCGCATGTGCCGCTCCTCAGCCCTGAGCCTGAACCACACGTTGATCGATTGCACCGAACAACGACTGACCGTCGCTCCCCTGAACATCCATGTGCACGCGATCACCAAAGCGCATGAAGCCGGTTTGCGCGGCACCCTGTTCGATCATTTCAATCGCTCGACGCTCGGCGATGCAGGCGGAGCCCACACTACGTTCGGCATTGGAAACCGTGCCGGAGCCAATCAGCGTGCCGGCGCCCAACCGGCGAGTCAGGGCGGCATGGGCGATCAACTGGCCAAAACTGAAATTCATCTGCCCGCCGTGCGGATGACCAAACCATTGGCCATTCCAATGCACCTGCAAGGGCAGATGCACGCGCCCGTCACGCCAGGCATCACCGAGTTCGTCCGGCGTGATGGCCACGGGGGCGAAGCTGGATGAAGGTTTGGCCTGCAAAAATCCAAAGCCTGTGTGCATTTCCCGAGGGGCCAGGGCGCGCAAACTGACGTCGTTGATTTGCAGAATCAGCTTGATGTGTTGCAGCGCCTGTTCGGCGGCGCACCCCATGGGCACGTCATCCACCAACACCACAAACTCGCCTTCGAAGTCGATGCCCTGGCTTTCGCTTGGCAGCGCGATATCGTCGCGCCCCCCCATGAAATCGTCGCCGGCCCCCTGGTACATCAGCGGCGTGTGTTCGACGCCGTCGATAGGGTCGAGGTTGAACGCTTTCTGCATCAGCGCACCATGGCTGAGGAATGCCGAGCCGTCGCACCACTGGTAAGCCCGCGGCAATGGCGCCATGGCCTGAGCGGAATCGAAGGCAAAGGCATCCGCCGCTTCGCCAGCGTTCAGTTTTCCGGCAAGTGCCTGCAAACGCGGCTCCACGCTACTCCAGTTCTCTATCGCCTGTTGCAAAGTGGACGCGACGGAACCGGCATCCACTGCCCACGCGAGATTCCGCGAAACCACCACGAGCCTGCCATCGCGACTGCCGTTTTTCAGGGTGGCGAGTTTCATGCACAGGCTCCTTGTTCACGGTTCAACTCGTCAGCGAAGCGCCCGTCGAGGAGGATGAAGACCATGCGTGCCATCGCTTCGGTGCGGTTGCTCCAGGCGTGGTTGGTGCCGCGTTGCACCACCACGTCACCACGTTTGAGGTGCACTTCTTCCTCATCCAGCACCAGCCACACTTCACCCTCGGTGACGATGCCGTAGTCGAGGGTTTCGGTGCGGTGCATCAATTTATGCCGGGTGCTGCCCTGCCCGGTGCCCGCGTGGACCTGGCCAATTTCAGCAAATACCGCTGCGGCGTTTTCATCGCTGACCTGGTTCTGAACGCTGTCCGGAGGAATGTCCACCACCCGAATGACGCTGCCTTGGGGCCCGGGGCTGAGTTGCAGGGGTTTGCTGCTCGGATCACTGGCGTTGTCGAGCAACGCCGGGCTGGTGCTGCTGGTCCACAGTTCATGAAACACCGTGCCCGGCACGGCCAGCAGCGGGAACACGTTCGGCGTCGGTCCGTTGCTGGCGACGATGGCCTGACCCTGTTGATCGTGACCGGTGACCACTCGTTTGAATTCAGGAAGCGCTTGCATGGAAAATCCTCGTTCAGTTGCCGTCGCCGATGGTGGTGTCACCGACGACAATGTTCGCGTCGTCCAGCAGTCCCGCGATCCGGGGCACGGCCAGACACAACACCGCCACTAACAGTTGCAGCCCACCGACAATGGCCAACGCCTGCGGTAGCGCCCTGGTGGCGCCATGGGTCATGCCCAGCACGACCAGGGGGCTGATAAATTCGCCGGCAAAGATGGCGGCGGTAAAGCACCCCGCCGCCCGCCCGCGCTGATGGAAATTGACTTGCGCCATGATCCAGGTGATCAGCGTCGGCAGCATCAAGCCAATGCCCAGGCCGTTGATCAGTACGGCGACCACGACCTGCACATGGCTCAAGGCATCAGCCATCAACAACCCGCCGATGCCCGCCAGCACATAGGCGATCAGCAGCATGTGCTGCCCGCGCATCCCGCTGAACAAACGAAAACTCAGCGCGCCGACCAGAACCCCCAGTTGATTGGCGCCCATGGTCAGGCCGATTTTTTCCGGGGCGTCCACTTGCAGCAGATTGAGCAGGTAACCGGCCTGCACCGGCACGATAAACAGGCTCAAACCTGCCAACAGCGCCAGCACATACATGGGTGTGAGCGCGCGCCATGGAAACTTGCCTGTGGGCACCGCTTGCGTGGCTTGCTCTGGCTGTGGGCGAGCCTGCGGTTCCCACAACTGCCAGGCCATCAGCGGCAAGAAAATCAAACCCACGGCGTACAGCGCGAACGGCGTGCGCCAGTCGTTTTGCCCGAGGAAGCCACCCAGCGCGATAAACACCGCCGCGGACAACGAGGTTGCGACCATCTGCAAGGCGAACAAACGTTCACGTTTGGCGCCGCTGTAATAGTCGCCCATCAGCGTGGTGCAGCAGGTCATGATGCCCGCCTCGGCCAATCCGATGCCCGCGCGGCTGAGCACGATCATCTGCAGCGAGTCGAGCCAAAGTGGCAGCACGCCACAGAGGACGTACAGCAACATACTGGCGAGCAGCAATGGCTTGCGCCCCAGGCGATCGGCGATCAGCCCGGCGAACGGCGCCAGCATCGCAATCACCAATGCCGGTAGGGTCAACACGATGGGGACCAGCACGGCGCTGCCGGCGACATCGGCAAAATGCGCCTGCATCCGTGGCAATACCGGGGCCAGCAATACGGCGCCCAGCACCGGCAAACAGCTTCCCAGCAGCAGCAACAACGATTGCGGCAACCCGGCTTGTCTGGTGGAGTTGTCTATGAAGGAATTAGCGACCATGGCAGTGATCCTTGATGCGCAGTGAGTGAACGTTCGCAACAACCGCCGGATCAGAACCCGCCACATTGATCCCATTCACCGCTACAACCGCACCAGCCGCAGCGCTGCGTGCGGGTAACAGGAAGTACGCCAATGCCGGCAGCAACACCAAGGCACCGACCATGTTCCAGATGAACATGAAGGCCAGCAGCACACCCATGTCGGCCTGGAACTTGATGGGTGAGAACGTCCAGGTCGCCACGCCGATGGCCAGGGTAATACCGGTCAGCATCACCACCTTGCCGGTGGACACCAGCGCGCGGTAATACGCTTCGGACAGGCTCGCCCCCTGGCGCAAATGCCCCAGCAGAATGCTCATCACGTACAACGCATAGTCGACACCGATGCCGACACCCAAGGCGATGACGGGCAGCGTGGCGACCTTCACCCCCATGTTCAGCCAGACCATCAACGCTTCGCAGAGAATGGACGTCAGCATCAGCGGAATGACCGCGCACAGCGTTGCGCGCCAGGAACGGAAGGTGATCAGGCACAGCACAATCACCGCGCCGTAGACCCAGACGAGCATCTCGCGGTTGGCTTGTTTGACCACGATATTGGTCGCCGCTTCGATCCCGGCGTTACCGGCGGCCAGAAGGAACTGCACCTCGTCGGTGTTGTTCTCGGCGGCAAATTTTTCCACGTGGTCGACCAAGCGCGTCAGCGTCTCGGCCTTGTGGTCGGTGAGGTAGGCATACAAGGTCAACAGGCTGCAGTCTTCGTTATACAACCCACGCGGCGCACTGGCGGTGATCATGTTGAGCATCGCCTGGTTGTTCTGTAGCTCGTACCACTTCGGGTTGCCTTCACTGAGCCCGACCAGCATGCGACGGTTCAGCAACGCCAGTGAGTTGGTCGAATCCACACCCGGCAAAGCGCGCAACTGCCAGTCCAGGGCGTCGACCTTGGCGAGGATGTCGTAGCGCGCACAACTGCTGGCCGGCGTTTTCACCATCACCGCAAACAGGTCACTACTGGCACCGTAGTGACGGGTCAGAAAGGCATCATCCTGGTTGTAGCGCGAGTCCGCACGCAGCTCCGGCGCACCGACGTCGAGGTCGCCGATTTTCAATTGCAGCCCCACCAGAAAACCGACAACCGCCAACGCAAGGCTGATGGCGATGCACAGGCTGGCCCAACGACGATGGGTGAACAGGTCCAGAAAGCGCCAGAACCCATGGCGCGCCTGACCGGATTGCTCGGCCTGTTCGCTCTTCAGGCTCAGTTGTGCCGCACGGGGTGAAACGCCGACATACGAGAGCAACACCGGCAGCAGGATCAGGTTGGTGAAGATCAGCACCGCGACGCCAATGCTGGCGATTACCGCGAGGTCTTGAATGACCTGGATTTTGATCAACATCAGCACTGCAAAACCCACGGCATCACACAGCAGCGCCGTCAGCCCGGCGAGGAACAAACGCCGAAAAGTGAAGCGCGCAGCCACGACCCGATGCATGCCGCGACCGATGTCTTGCATGATGCCGTTCATCTTCTGCGCGCCGTGGCTCATGCCAATCGAAAACACCAGAAACGGCACCAGCACGGAGTACGGGTCCAGTTGGTAGTCCAGCAACGGCAGCAAACCGAGTTGCCAGACCACCGCGACCAGCGAGCACAACACCACCAGCACGGTGCTGCGCAGGCAACGGGTGTACCAAAACAGCACGGCGGTGGTGATCAGGATCGCGACGGCAAAGAACAACAGAATCTGTTTCAGACCGGCAATCAGGTCGCCGACTTTTTTCGCGAAACCGGTGATGTGAATGTCGATTTTTGCGCTTTGATGGGTGCTGCGCAGCGTCTCCAGCTGTTCGGACAGGACCGCGTAATCAAGCGCCTTGCCGTCGGAGGTGCTTGCCAATAACGGCACGTAAATGATGCTGGAAGTCTGATCGAACGCCACCAACTGACCGAGTTCATTTGAGCGTTGCACATTGCGGCGCAGCGCATCGAGGTTGGCGGCGGTGCCGCTGTAGTCATCGGGTATCACCGGACCGCCATCAAGGCCGTCTTCGGTCACCGCGACCCAACGGGTGGCGGGTGTCCATAACGACTTCATGTACGCCCGGTCGACACCCGGCAGCAGGTAGAGTTGGTCGCTCATGGCCTGCAGGGTTTTCAGGTACTCGGCGTCGTAGATGCTGCCCTGCCGGTTGGCCACCACAATGCGCAGGGCATTGCCCAGACCGGTGAGCTGTTTCTGGTGCTCAAGGTAGTTGGCAATGTATGGCTGTTGGGTGGGGATCATTTTTTCGAAGCTGGCATTGAGTTCAATGCGGGTGGCTTGATAACCCAATACCAGGGTTGTCAGCACACACACCAGCAGCACCCACAGACGGTGATTGAACAGCGTGCGTTCCACCACCGAACCGGAGCGTGGATCGAAATTCGCCAGGCTTTGCTTGGCGTTGTCGAAAGACTTCATAACCTCACTCCGAAGCGGTAACGATTGACGGCGAAAGGCGCGTCAACCCAGTGAAACCCGCCAGTATCAGGCTGCCATCGGCGGCTTGAATAACACTGGAAACGGGCTTGCCGAGCGGTTTGCCATAAGGTTGGAGCAGTGCGCCGGGTTGGCTGTTGGTGCGAAACAAGGCGCCGGTTTGATTGACCAGCAGCAACTGACCGTCATCGGTGCGGATCGCATCGCTGAACGACACCGGCATCGACACGGGCGCAGGCTGGAAGCTCTCACCCAGGTCGCGGGAGGAAAACGCATTGCCCTTCAGGCCGGCCACCAACAAGGTGCCGTCGTTGCGCAATTGCAGGGTGAAAAAGCTGCCCGCGTAGGGGCTTTCCAGTTGAGTGAATGACTGGCCGGCATCGTCCGAGCGCGCTAGGTAACCCTGCTCGCCGGCCAAAAACCAGTGCTCTCCCTGTTGAGCGATGGCCGACAAGTGCGCGCCCATCGGGTTGTCGATTTGCCCCATGATCGATTGCCAGGTGGAACCGCCATCATCGGTGCGAAAGGCCAAGCCGTACGCCCCGACAATCACGCCGTGTTGGTCATCCACGAACTGCAGGGCAAGAAACGGCTTGTCAGCGCCCTCCCCGACATAGCGTTCAGCTGTTTGCACACGGGCGGCGGCTGCATCCTGGTCGTTGGCGGCAGGCAATTGCTCTCTGGCGGCCGCCAGCTCAAGTTGCGCTGCTCGCAGGCCATCCAGTTGCACGATCCAGTGTTCGCCCCCGTCGTGAGTGGCCAATACTGCACCGCCATGCCCCACGGCCCAGCCCGTGCTGGCGTTGACGAACTGCACCGCCGTAAGGCTGACCGAAACCGGCACGGCGACCTGGCGCCAGCTTGCGCCGTTGTCATCGGAAAGCAGCACGATGCCCCGCTCCCCTACTGCCACCAGGCGTGAACCCGCCCGGGCCAGATCCAGCAGCACCGCGGAGGTTGCTTGCGGCACCAACATCGCCGGGGTGCTCAGTACTTCGCCCACCGCTGCGGCTTGAGCCAGGCTCAACGGCATCGCAAGAGGCATCGCCATAAGCCACATCAGCCGACCAACCACCTGACAGATTCTGTTCATTACCGACCTCGAAAAACCGTAAAAAACCGGATCGCGCTCCGCAAGCCGCAATCCGGCCTGACTCAACGAACCCCGGCACCCGCCATCGCTGCAGGCGAAAACTCCGAAGCCTTGTAGCGATCGACCAAGCCGTACTGCTCTGGCAGGCAGGTGTAGACGTTCTGGATAAACCAGGCGCCGGAGGTCAGGTCATAAAAGCCCGAGGACAATTGCGCTTGAGCCGGCAGGTCCGGCATGACTGCCGGCAACGACCACAGGGTCTTGGCCAGTTGGCCGTTGGCGTCCCAGCGATCGCCCAGCATCGCTTGCCAGGTGTCTTCATCGAGGTAGTAGCGGCCCTTCGGCAACTGGTGGCGTTTGCCCGGCGCCAAGTCCGCCTCCACGACCCAGACCCGGTGCAATTCCCAACGCACGTAATCCGGATTCATGTGGTGCGCGAGGAACAGGTCCTCAGGTTTGGCGGCGGTTTGCACCTTGTTGGTGTTGTAGGGGATGTACATCTCCTGCTTGCCCACCAGTTTCCAGTCGAAGCGGTCCATGCGGCCCTGGAAAACGCTCAACTCGTCGAACGACATCACGCCGGCAGTGGCGGGTGTCGGGGTATCGCAGCAGGCATTCGGCAGCTTGCGCACCCGGCGTTGACCGGTCAGGTAAACATGCGCCTGGGACAGGTCGCCATTGATGTTGGTGCGGCCCATGATCTGCTCGCCGGCACGCAACGGTGGCCCGACGTTGAGCAGACGGAATAGCCAGTAATCACCGGCAAACGTCTCCGGCGACCCATCCTGGTAGTAATACGGCATTTCCTGAATGGCCTTGCCGTCGGTGGTCATCACCTGTTTGCCATCGGCGGTCATCAGGTAGTGGCGAAAATGCATCGCCACCGAGGTGCCGCGCCAGTTCAGCACGTGGTTCCACATGGCTTCGGCGCCATTGCTTGGCACCGGGAACGGGATGCCGCCAAACGCACCTTGCGGCACGGGACCGGCGCTGCTGTCGACCAGTTTGGCGCGAGTAGCGTTTTTCAGGGTGTTGTCATACACCCACTGCGGCGCGGCGGCCGTGCGCCGGGTCGGGTAAACATCGATGCGGTAGGTGTCCGGGAAACGCTTGAACATTTCCTTGGTGCCATCGCTGAGCTTGCCGGCGTATTGCGCGAGATTTTTCGAGGTGATGCTGAACAGCGGTTTGTCCGCGGCAAACGGATCGTAGCGTTTTCCGCCTTCCTTATAGGAGGGATCGACCTTGGTGTAACCACCGTCCCAGGCGGGAATCGAACCGTCAGCGTTGCCGGCACGTTCGGCACCGAAAGGCGTCAGGTTTTTCGAGAGTTTCGCCGCGTCTTCAGCCGTCGCTGCCACGGTCATCTGACTGCAAATAGCCAGGCTACCGAGCAGCGCGAAGCAAAGGGCTTTGAGCTTGAAAGATCCGGTCTTTTTGTTGTGGGTCATGCGCAAGTCCTCTTAAAACGTGGTCTTGACGGAGAAAGACAGGTAGTCCCGGTCCTTCAGCGATTGCTTGAAATTGAACTCGTTGGCGCCATTGAGGTTGGTGTCCTCGGGGCCGTAGTAGTGCGTGTAGGTCAGGCCCGCGGTCACGCGGTCCAGGTAGGTGGCGGTAATGCCGATGTTCATGTCGCCACCGTTGTCCGGGCCGAACGAGCTGACCACCGCGGATTTGCCCAGGGGGAAGTAGCTGAGGCCGACCGGGATGCCGATATCGACGCCCGAGAAAAACTGGCGGTAGGTCGGGGTGTACACCACCTTGAAACCGAGACCGTCATCGGTGGCATTGGGGTCAAGCGCTGCACGGTTTTTTGTGACACTCAGCAGTCGATTCCAGGCCATCTCAGCAACGAGTCCCGACTCATTGGCAATGAAGTTCGGCCCGAACGAAGCCAGGACGTTGAGGTTGATGTGGGCGGTACGGCCAACGGCATAAAGCGGGTTGTTATCGTTATCAGCGTCTACGCCGGGCAACACGGTTTGACCGTTGGAAACCAGCGGCATGTTCCAGCGCATAGACGCTTCACCGGCGAAACTGTATTCATCCACGGTGGTGGAAAAACTCGCGCCCAGGGCGCGGATGTCTTCCGGGTACACCCAGTAGTACTCACCAACTTGTCCGGTACTGAAGTTCGGCGCCCCCGCGGAAGGTTTGAGATACAGCTTGGGGGTTTTGTCGTTGTACTGGATCGCGTAAAGGCCGTATTCGACGGTCTCCGCGTTGTATTTCAACTGCAGGCCGCCCTGCCCTGAGCTTTTCGCGTCCTTGTCTTTGCCATGGAAGAACGCCGCCGGGCTGTTGGCATTACCGCCGAGAAATGCCGGAAACGGTGCCCCGACGATCAAGCGTTCGTTGCCTTCACCGATGGTGTCGCTGGTGGAGAAATAACTGCCGGCACCCGGCAGGCGCGTCTCTTCCCATTCCAGTTGGTAGAAGGCGCCGAGCGACACGGCGTCGGTCAGTTGAAAAGTCCCCGACAGTTGATTGACCGGACGGGTGATTTCCTTGAACTGGGTGTTGGGAACGGACTGCGCTTTGACCACGTCGACCGGCCCCATGCCACCGGCAATGCCGTTGGCACCGAAGAACAGACTCTCGCCCCAGACCAACCCGTGGCGGCCGGCGCGCACTGACGTGGCGTGATCGGCCAGCTCGCCGTTCCAGTACACGAATGCATCAAGCAATTCGCCGTCACCGCCGTGCAAGTGGCGGGTGTCATCGGTAAATTCGTCATAGGCCACGGAACGGGCGTTGGCGCGTGTCGGATCAGTGTTGTCGTTGTCTTCCTGATACTCGGTGTCGTACCAGGCGGCGCCACTGAGGCGCGCGCCGACGTTTTTGAAGGACATATCCAGTTCGGAAAGGATGTCCGTGCGGTTGGAGATCAGGCCCTTTTTGAAGGCCCGATCACCGTCGTCCTGATTGAGCGCCACCTGCCCTTCAGTCAATTTGCTGCTGGGGTTCTGGGTGCGCCACGCGGCGCTGTACTTGACCGTGTTATCCCAACGCAGGTTGAAATCCGGATTGCCGGTATCCACTTGAAAGGCATGGGCCGCCTGGCTGCACAGCACCAACGCCGCGGCCAAACTGAAACCAAAGGGTGCAGACGTGCAGACCGAGCGACGCGCAAGCGTCGCAGTCGTGGAATTGACCATCGCGTTAACCTCTTGTTTTTATAGTGGTAACTGCTGTGGATGCGTTGAATCAGATAGGCTCGGCTGTGCGTGCGAGCATCTGCTTGACCAGCCCGATGCGGTCGAAGTCGCGGTCGTGCTGCATCTCTTTGTCGCCGGCCAACACCGAGCTTTCGCTGATGTATTTGCAGCGCTCGAAACGACGCTCCATGAAGCGCTTGAGCTGTTGCTCAACATCGCCTTCACCGGTCAGTTCCTCACTGAGCACGATGGCATCTTCGATCGCCATGCCGGCGCCCTGGCCGAGGTGCGGCGTGGTGGCATGGGCCGCATCACCGATCAACAGAACGCGGCCGCGATACCAAGGCTCGTCGACGAAAACCACCTCCATCGGCTTGTAAACCACCTGGCTGCTGTCGGTGATTTGTTGACGCAGTTCGCCGATCAGGCCGGTAAACCCTTGCAAGCGCTGACGCATTTGCTCGGCCAGGGTGGCCGGGTCCATCCACGGATTGGTCGGTTCATGGGAGGTGAGGAACAGGTACATCAGGTCACCGGCCAACGGCACCAGCCCGGCGTTGCCGTCGGCGCTCTGGTAGTTGGCGAGGTGATCGATGTGCGGGTCGCGTGGAAAGTTGTAGCGCCACACCGATTGGCCGGTGAACCGGGGTGTGTACGTATCGCCCAGCAGCAGGTCGCGAACTTTCGAGAACAAACCGTCGGCACCCACCACCAGGTCGTAAGCGCCGCGGCTGCCATCGGTGAACAGCACTTCAACGCTGTCGCCAAGGTCTTTCAGGGATTCGACACTAAGTCCCAGGCGTACGTTGGCGCCCAGTTCGAGGGCGGTTTCGCTGAGCACTTTATGCAGCGCCAAACGGGAGATGCCAACGTTCGCCGGATAGGCAGGCCCTGCCAGACGCTGACCCGGGATGCGCGCCAGTTGCTGGCCGGCCGGGCCATAGATGGCGACGTCTTCAAAGGCATACGCGGCATCGAGATAACCATCGAGCACGCCCAGCTTGGCCATCTCGCGAACCACATTGCTCTGCTGGATGATGCCGACACCGTAAACCGTCCACTCTGACTTGAGCTCGATCAGGTCGACCTCAATGCCCTTGCGCCGCAGTGCGATGGCCGCACACAAGCCACCAATCCCACCACCCACGATCAGAACTTTGTTCACTGCACTCATGGTTTACTCACTTTTTATTCTTGTGATTCGATGCAGCGCCGGGCGCTACGTCGTTAGGTCCAGCTTCCGGTCAAAGCAGGGATTTGACTAATCGCGAGTAGGGATGCGATGTATCGCCAAACGCGATACCTCAACCGGCCCCGACAGCGCGGTAGATCCAGGCATTTCCAGCACCAGCCAGCCCTCCTCCACACGCCATGGCAGCGCGTCCAGACGCTGGCCCAGGCACGGGCCGTAGACGCATTCGCCGGTGCTCGGGAGAAACTGCGCACCGTGGGCGTAACAGACGATCAACTGGCCGTCGGCCGACAAAAACCGGTCTTTTCGGTACTCCAGACGCACGTCCAGATGCGGGCAGCTGTTGCGATAAATCCGCACTCGCCCCTCGTGCACCAAGGCAAAAACACTGTCCTTGCCCCGCTGCAACGGGTCGAAACCGCGCGCCTGGCCTTCTGCCAACTCGTCCATCCGGCACAGAAAAAAATCGCTCTGGCTCATGGTCAACACCCGCACTCAGCCGTGCTTGGGCGGCGGGCCGCCCGGTGCCCATTTTTCTTTCGAGTTGAACAGGAACAGCTGCGAGTTATCCGCCGACAGTGGCGCACGGCGCGCCTCCCAGGCGTCATCGTGCTTGTCCATGTCGGCGTCGTATTCGATGTGGCAGCCCAGCGGACTGTTGAAGTACCAGAACCAGTTGGAGCCAAAGAGGTGGCGGCCTGGGCCCCAGAAACTGGTCCAGCCTTTTTGCTCGAAACGCGTACCGGCCAACAACACTTCGGTGCCGCTGCCCATGTGGAAGGTGAAGTGTTCGCAGCCCTTCATGTGCGGTGGGGTCTGGATCATGAACAGGCAATGGTGATCATCGGAACCCGCCGGGCGCATGAACGGCCCGGCGCCGATAAAGGTGTCTGTGGTTCGAAAGCCCAGGCGTTCGGCATAGAACGCTTCGGCCTTGGCCGCATCGGGGACGAAATACACCACGTGCGACAAGGTGCGCGGCGTGGCATTCATTTCGAGGGTGATGCCGGGCTGATTAAGCGGACGCTGTGGCGCATGGCCGGCGGCGTTGGTCAGGTCGTCCGGTGCGCTGTACGCCTTGCGGACAGTGACCTGGAAGGCAATCGCAAACCCCATGTCGTCGACACTGTGCAACACGCCGTTGCCGTCACGGCTGACCTGACGATCTCGCGCCAGCTCATCTGCGATGGCATCGAGATCAGCAGCGCTGGCGACGCCATAAACGGTTTCGCGAATCGAGGGTGCCGGGCCAATGGCGACAGGCAAGTCGGGATCGTCCGACCGTCGAATGATCACGGCGGTACCGTCCAGTGCTTCGAAACGCCCGCCGTTACTGTCGACAGCGACAGGGGCAAGGCCGTAGTCACGCAGGCAATCGGTACAGGCTTGGATGTCATCGACGCCAAAGATCAGGGCATCAAGGCCAAGGATGTTCATGGCTACCACTCCATTGAAATTAGTATCCGGACGAAGCGGCCGCAGGCTCGATAGGCCCATCAGTGATGCAAGGCGTCCGGTGGTGGTGTCGGCAAGGGCGCCGACTGCCGCGAAGATTGCCGGGCGGTTTGGCAACTGACTAATCGTGTGTCGGGATGCGACCTATCAGAAAACGCGATACCAGAAAAACCCCGGGCACGCGTTTTTGGGGAGAGGAAAAGAAACAGCGGGAGGTTGACGCGCTGATGTATTCATCCGAATGTATCGCCAAAATAAATACAAAAAACGGACGTGCCTGATGCGTTTTAATCACCTGGATCTGAACCTGTTGGTCGCACTCGATGTGCTGCTCGAAGAACAGAACATCACCCGCGCCGCCGAACGCCTGCACATGACGCAGTCTGCCACCAGTGGTGTATTGGGACGCCTGCGTACCTATTTCGAAGACGAACTGCTGGTGCAGGTCGGCCGAAAAATGCAACTCACGCCCTATGCCAGGGAGCTCGCCACGCCCATCCGCGAGGTGCTGTTGACGATCAAGTCATCGATCACTGCCAAGCCCGTGTTTGACCCCACCACCAGCAAACGTCACTTCCGCCTGGTGACCTCGGATTACCTGATCAGCGTGCTGTTTGCCCAGGTCATTCAAAAGATCCATCAGGAAGCGCCCAACATCACCTTCGAGATGCTTGGCCCCGGCGACAATTCCGGTGAGTTGTTGATTCGCGGTGAGGTTGACCTGATGATCGTGCCCGAGCGCTACATCATCGACGGCCATCCTCACAAGCTGCTGTTCGAAGAGGAACACGTCTGCGTGGTGTGGGACGGCAATACCCAGGTCGGCGACAGCCTGACCCTTGAGCAGTACATGGACATGGGCCATGTGTCCGTCGGTTTTGGTCGCAGCCGGCACTTGAGCATCGAAGAATGGTTCATGAACCAGTACGGTTTCAACCGCCGTATCGAAGTCATTACCAACGACTTCAACACCCTGCCGCAACTAGTTGTAGGCACCCAGCGCATCGCCACGATGCACCAGCGTCTGGCGCGGTTGTACGCCGAGCACCTGCCGCTGCGCATCCTCAATCCACCGGTGAAGATCCCTGTCATGCGCGAGGTCATGCTCTGGCATCGCAGCGTCGAGGGCGACCTCATGCACCGCTGGCTGCGCGAACGCATCAGCGAATTTATCCAGTATCTGGAGAATCCTCCTATCGCCGGTCGCGATACCTCCCATCCCGAGGCACGATTGGCCAAATAGTCGGCGCGTCCTTAACGTGCCTTGTGAACGTCAAGACAATCACAAGGACAACAACCATCATGTTCCGTTACTTTCCAACCAATTATGTGTGGAATCTTTCTGTCGACCTGGCCATCGAGATGGGCGCCCGCATGGGCGAAATCGAAGAGATGTGCGCGCCATTGCAGGAAGCCGCCCAGCAGCCCGACGCAGCGGGAACCAAAGCGTTCCGCGAAACCTGGGCGAAGATGGCTGACAAGCTGTGTGGCTTGGCTGAGGAAGATGAAGGTAATGGCCGGCTGCTGTCCGCAGGCGAAAAGTACAACCGCGCCGCCACTTATTACCTCACTTGCGAACGTTTACAGGCCCATGGCGCGCCGGGCCGGACTGAGTTGTACCAACGCTTTTTGCAGACTTTCAAACGCGGCATCGAGTTGTCACGCGAGAACTGTGAGCGCGTAGAAATCCCCTACGAGGGTAAACATATTTCCGGCTTGCTGGTGCGTGCCGAAGGCGTGACCGGTCCGGCACCGATCCTGGTGCAGGTCAACGGACTGGATTCAACCAAGGAAATGAAATACCGCGTCGGCCTGCCTGCGTGGCTGGCAAAACGCGGCATCTCATCGTTGATCATCGATCAGCCCGGCACAGGTGAAGCGCTGCGCCTGCATAACCTGATTGCCCGTTTCGACAGCGAACATTGGGCCAGCCGCGTAGTCGACTGGCTGGAAACCCGAAGCGACGTGGATGCCAAGCGTATTGGTCTGGAGGGCGTCTCTCTCGGCGGTTATTACTGCCCGCGTGCGGTGGCGTTTGAACCACGGTTTGCCTGCGGCGTGGTGTGGGGCGCGAACCATGACTGGCGTGATGTGCAAAAACGTCGACTGGAAAAAGAAGGCAGCTTCCCCGTACCGCACTATTGGGCGCACGTGTGCTGGGTGTGGGGGGCAAAAGACATGGATGAATTCATGTCCATCGCCGAAAACGTGCACCTGGATGGCGTACTCGATCGCATCAAGGTGCCGTTCCTGGTGACCCACGGCGAAAAGGACTCGCAAATCCCGCTCAAGTGGGCACAGCGCACTTACGAGCAACTGGTCAACAGCCCTAAACGCGAGATGAAGATCTTCACCGAACGCGAAGGTGGCGTGCAGCATTCAAGCTTCGATAACAGCATCAACGCCGGTCACTACATCGCTGACTGGATTGCCGAAACACTGGGTGGCCACACCGCTTAACTGGTTTCGCGAAGCATAAAAAAACGCCGGACACCCCTAGGGTTTCCGGCGTTTTTTATTGTTTAACAAACGAACTCAGTTTGGCGCACGCGTGCCATGGAACGAGCTGATCTGCCAGCCTTCGGCACCGAGTGCCCAGACCTGCGTGGCAAAACCTTCACCGCGAATCGACTGGTCACCACCGCGTTTACGCAAGGTGTTGCACTGCGTACCGGTCATGACCGCCAGGCGCTCGCCGTAGAAGCGAATCAACAGTTCGCCACGCTCGATGTCCAGATACTGCACGGCGCTTTTGGCGTACTCCAGATAGTCCGCCTTGCCTTGCACCAATCCCGTGGTGTGCACGTACACAAGGTCATCGGCGAACAGTTCGGCGACGCGCGAATAATCTTCCTCAACCAGGGCCCGGCGGCGATCTTGCTCAAGTGCCAGGAGTTGGGCTTTTACAGTGGCGATGGTCATATCAAGGGATCTCTGTGGATGACGAGCGCGCACCATAGACGCCCGACCCGGCTGATAAAAAATCGCCGATCACGATGCCAGCCATCGTGACTCTCGATACTCGCCCCTTGAGCTCACTCATCGCCGCAAAGCCCCGGCACTGTTGATGTGCAGCCGGTATTGACGCCATCAATACGCGCGCATTGATGCAAGTGGCTGGTGGTGTCCATGGCCGCGCCCTAGCCTCGCTTTGCATAACAATCAGCAAAGTGAAAACGCCATGAACGCCCTGCACCTGAAATGCCAGACCTTGTTTGACGGTACTGGCCTGGAAACCCGTCAACAGCAAACCCTGGTCGTGGAAAACGGCCTGCTGTCGTATGTCGGCCCAACCGCCCAGGCGCCGCAATCGCAACCAGGAGATACCGTTCTGGACGCCGGGGATAACTTTGTCATGCCGGGCCTGGTGGATGTGCATACCCATCTGGCCTTCGGTAACGCGCAGAGCGAAGAAGACATCGATATCTGGACCAGCGACGAGTTCCGCGCGTTGCGTGGCATGTTCTTCGCCCAACATGTGCTGGCCGCGGGTGTGACCAGCATGGTCTGCCCGGGCGATAGCGGCCAGCTCAGCATCGCCGTGCGCAATGCAATCGCCGCCGGTTTGTTCGAGGGCCCGCGCATTGCCGCCAGTAGCCGGGTCATTACCAATCGGCAGAGCCTCAATGACTGGTTCCCGAGCCGCGTCGGCGCACCGGAGTATTTCACCGCGCGCCTGGTCACCAGCCGCAGCGAAGCATTGGCGGAAATCCGCAAACAGGCCAAGGATGGCGTCGACCTGATCAAGATCGCCATGGACGGCACCCACCGGCGCCCGAATGGAGAAATCATCGCCGCCTTCACCGCTGAAGAAACCTACGAAATGGTCGAAGAAGCGCATCGCCTGGGCTGCAAAGTGGCGACTCACGCCTATGGCCGCGAAGCCGTGATGTACGCCGCGCGCGCCGGTGTTGATCTGGTGTTTCATGCCTTTTATATGGACGACGCGTGCATCGAAGCCTTGCTCGAAGCCGGCAGCATCCTCGCGCCGACCATGACGTTCCCTCAAAACACTGTGGACTTCTGCCAACCCCACGATCCGGCCATCAGTACCGGTTACGCCGGCTACTGCGCCCGCACCCTGGACGTGGGCTCGGCGGTGCTCAAACGGGCCAAGGCCGCCGGCGTGCCTTTCGCTTGTGGCAGCGACAGCGGTTTTGCGGTGACGCCTTACGGCGAGTGGCACGCTCGGGAGTTGGAACTGTTGGTCACCCGTCTGGGCTTCACACCGGCAGAAGCGTTGTATGCCGCCACGGCAGTCGGCGCACGCTGCATGCCGCGTGGCGAGACCCTTGGTTCCCTGGAAGTGGGCAAGCAAGCGGACTTCCTGTTACTCGACGGTTCACCGTTGCACGACATCCGGATTCTGCAAGACCGCTCGCGCCTTAAAGCCGTGTACAAGGCCGGCCGACCCGTGCCCATGGAGCGCAGCCCCTACAACCCAAAACAAGTGTCTGACTTCAACTCGCTGAAATGGACGGACCTTTACACCCGCGACCGCGTTGCCCAATTGGGCAAGTGGGTTCAATGAGGACCAACGCCATGCAGCAACTCGACCTGTTGACCGCCACCCACATCGCCAGCAGCGCTATCCGCATTGCCCGAGAAACGGCGGTTAAACCCTTGGCCGTCGCCGTGCTGGATGCCGCCGGTCATCCGCTGGCCGTCTTGCGCGATGAACTCGCCAGTTTTCTTCGGCCACAAATCGCCACTGGCAAGGCCCGAGGCTGTCTCGGCATGGGTTTTGGTGGACGTGAACTGGCCCGGCGCGCTCAAGCGATGCCGGCATTTTTCGACGCCATCAACAGCTTGACCGGCGGCGAGGTTATTCCCGTCGCCGGCGGAGTGTTGATTCGCAACGCCGAGGGGCTGCTTCTCGGGGCCATCGGCATCAGCGGCGACACCTCGGACAATGACGAACGCTGTGCTTTACAGGCTATCGAGCAGGTTGGGTTGGTGGCGGATAACGGTGATCAGTTGCCCGGCTGATCAAGCAACGCGGCCTGTTCCAGCAAGAGGCCGCGAAACCACAACATGGCCGGGTCATGGTCCTGATAGGGATGCCATTGCAGTACTTGGACAGCCTCGGGAAAAGCCAACGGTGTCGGGTGAATACGCAGAGGGTAATGCTGGGCGAAACGCTGCGCCTGACGACGAAATATGGTGGCGATCCGCGCAGTACCCACGATAAATTCCGGCATCAGCACGAAGCTTTCAAGGGCCACCGCCACTCGCCGCTGAACACCCAGTTCATGCAGGTGCACGGCATCCATCGCCAGGTTTCGGCCATCGGCAAACTCGCGGACTACGTGCTCCGCCTCGCAATAATCGGCAAGGCTCAGACCGCCGGCGAACTGCGGTTGCCGAGCGCAGACGATGCAACAGAGCTGGTCACTCATTAACGGAAGATGAGGGTAAGCCGGATTCAACCGTCGTTGAGGCACTATCACGCAATCACTGCGACGATAATCGAGCGCTTCGCTGACCACATCACCATCACGCGGTACAGGCATGTCCCGCAGGCTCAAACGCACGCCAGGCGCGATGCGGGCCAATTCAAGACTGACCGCCGGCAGCAGCACGCCAGCTACGTAGTCGGAGGCCACCAACGTGAAATGCCGAGTGCAATTGGCAGGTTCAAAATTGACCGGCGCATCGACAATCTCCCGTGTCAGTGCCAGCGCTACACGCACTTTGGGCAGCAACTCCAGACCCAATGCCGTGGGTTCCAGGCGTCGTCCTACCTGAACCAGCAACGGGTCATTGAAATGCTCACGCAAACGCCCGAGCGCCGAACTGGCTGCCGACTGGCCCAGGCACAAACGTTCGGCGGCCCTGCTGACGCTGCATTCGCTCAACAAGGCATCCAGGGCTACCAGCAGGTTCAGGTCAAGACGTCGATAACGCATGCAGTGTCCATTGCAGATTGAAAGAGCAACGGGCACAGGATGCCGTGAGACAGGGGGCGATGACTAATCGCTTGTCGGGATGCGACCTATCGGCAATCGCGATATCTGAAACGTAGGCGAGAATTTGCCAAGCGCAGGGTCAAGCGTCTACCGGATCGTAATCGTTCACGTTGGAGACCTGGGCATGCATGCGCCCCAATAACTCGATAAGGGTGTCCACTTCCTTGGCAGAGAGCCCGCTGAGCAGCCGCCGCTCTCGTTCCAGCGCAACCTTCAACACTCGGTCATGCAAGGCTTTGCCGCTGTCAGTCAGGCTGACGGTGTAACGCCGCGCATCCTTTGAATCAACCTGGCTGCAAATGTGCCCTGCCACTTCCAGGGACTGCAGTGAACGGCTGACCGCGCTCTTGTCGAGGCCGATCGTCTGGCAAATTCGATTGGCGGTGATGTCGTTTTCCACGGCGAGCATCGAGAGCATTCGCCACTCCACGACACCTATGCCGAAATGCTTGCGATAGCACTGTGAGGCCCCGGCAGAGAGTTTATTGGACAAAAAATTCAGGAGTGCCGGGACGTAACGAGTCAGATTCAGATGGGATTCTGCGGGCATTGAGCAAACACCTTGGATCGGTGGGTCGTTGAATATTGGTTGACACCGCAACTAAATGACCGGAGGATTTCTCTACCGAACGTCACGGGTGATGGCCTGCATGATAGGCCGTCGCCCTACCGCATAAAAATAATTATCAGGTCGTGGTCATGAACACTTTCAATTTCATTCCCTTCGCCTTGCTCAAGCACAGGGTTGTCCCCCACGTGCCAGCGACCGGCTGACCCGTCCTCAGCTAACGCGCCAACTCATTTTTTTTCAGCAGCCACTTCAATGTGGAGGGACAGGTCATGCTTCAAGTCAACGTCACCCGCAAAGCAGATGAAGCCGAAGGCATCTGCAGTTTCGAACTATGTGCAGCGGACGGCAGTGCGCTACCGGCGTTCGAGGCAGGCGCCCACATCGACATCCACATTGCCGAGGGCCTCACCCGGCAATACTCCTTGTGCAACGATCCCAAGGAGCGCCATCGCTACTTGATCAGCGTGCTCAAGGACCCGAGCTCCCGTGGCGGCTCTAAAGCCATGCACGAGCAGGTACGGTCAGGACAAACGCTCATCATCAGCACACCGCGCAACCTTTTCCCGCTCGATCGCTCAGCCAACCGCCACCTGCTGTTCGGCGGCGGTATCGGCATCACGCCCATGCTGGCCATGGCTTATGAGCTTTCACATCAAGGGGCCGACTTCGAGTTGCACTACTGCTTCCGTTCCAGTGAACGTGCAGCGTTCGTGGCGATGCTTGCGCAAACACCGTTCGCCGGACGCATCAAGTTTCATGACGACAGCGGCGCACAACGCCAGAAGCTGGATGCGTCGGCCCTGCTGGCAACTCCAGACGCTGGAACCCATCTCTATGTCTGCGGGCCGGCCGGTTTCATGAATTACATCCTCGATTCGGCGCAGAACGCTGGCTGGTCGCAGCACCAGGTACACAAAGAGTTCTTCGCCGCAGCCCCTATCGATCAAAGCACCAATGCGCCCTTCGAAGTTGAGCTGGCAAGCACTGGACAGGTGTTTCAGATTCCGGCCGAACGCACCGTATTCGAAGTGCTCGACGAGGCCGGCATCGCAATCGAGTCATCCTGCGAGCAAGGCGTCTGCGGCACCTGCGTAACCCGTGTACTAGAAGGCATCCCGGAACATCGGGACCAGTTCCTGACCGTGGCCGAACACGCCAAAAACGACCGCTTTACCCCCTGCTGTTCGCGCGCCAAATCATCACGCCTCGTTCTTGATCTGTGAACTCAAACAACACCATCAACACCATCAACACCATCAACACCATCAACACGGAGAACACCATGAACACATCCACTCTCCAAACGCTTGCCGAAGAAATTCCGGCGCCGGCCTTACCCCGCTTTCCCCTCAACCAGTGGTACGTCGCAGCCCTGGGATGGGAGTTGAAGGACAAACCCGTCGGCCGCACACTGCTCAACAAGCCTGTCGTACTGTTTCGCAGAGCCAACGGCGAGGTCGCCGCGCTGGAAGACCGCTGCTGCCATAGAGCGCTGCCACTGTCGAACGGCACGCTCGAAGCCACTGGCATACGTTGCGGCTACCACGGCCTGCTGTTCGATGAACGCGGAAAATGTGTCGAAATCCCGGGCCAGGACAAGATACCGAGCAAAGCCAAAGTGCCCGCGTATCACGTACGTGAGCAGGACCAGATTGTCTGGATCTGGTTTGGCAGCGAGGCTCAACCGGAGCCGAACTGCGAGCCACCGACCTACCCAGTTCACAGCAATGGCAAGTACTTGTTCGACGGCGACGTGTACCACTACGACGCGCCTTATCAGCTAATCCACGACAACCTCATGGACCTGAGTCATCTGGGTTATGTCCACCTGCGCACCATCGGTGGTAACGCCAGCATCCATATGAATGCGCGGATGAGTGTGGAGAGTGAAGGCAACGTAGTGCGGGTCGTGCGCCACATGCCGGGTTCGGTTCCACCTCCCACCTACACGGCCGCCTACCCTTTCAAAGGCACCGTGGACCGTTGGCAGGAAATCGAATTTCACGTCAGTCATCTGCGTATCTGGACCGGTGCAGTAGATGCCGGAACCGATGCCCTGGACGACCCCGATCGCGGTGGCTTCCATATGCGCGGATTCCATGGGGTAACGCCGGAAACCGAAACCAGCAGTCACTACTTCTGGACCATTGCCACCAACCCTGAGAGCGATCCTGAAGCCATCAAGGCCAAGGTTGTTGAGCAAACGGTTATGACGTTTGATGAAGACAAGGTGATTATTGAAGCTCAATACAAGAATATGTGCCGGTTCGGCATGCGGCCGATGATTGATATACATGTTGATGTTGGTGCGAATCGGGCGCGCCGGATTATTGAGGAGCTTCGCCAGGCTAGCTCTTGAGTGCGCGGCGTACGTAAGTTCACTGAACACTGCGCATGCCACTTAATAGCCGAACTACTTCCTCAGCAGACAAAGCGAACATCTGCGCGCTTCGCCCAGCAAGGGGGCGCATGTTTATCCTGTTGTTTTTCCCTAAGCCATAAATGAAAAAGCCCAATCTTTTCAGATTGGGCTAAGTCATTGAAAAATATGGTCGGGACGGAGTGATTCGAACACTCGACCCCTAGCACCCCATGCTAGTGCGCTACCGGACTGCGCTACGCCCCGACTAGGCGTGAAACTCGCCCCTCTTCTCGAAGGACGCTTAAGAATATATCGCAAGCTTTTGAAAACTGGAAGTATTCAAACGCAGGAAATTATTTCTTGAGAACCACCAACACATCTTCCAACTCGGCAATCATCTGCCGAATCATTTGTTTGTATTGGGTGGTGTCGTCTTTGGCTTCATCGCCGGACAAGCGCAAGCGCGCGCCGCCGATGGTGAACCCTTGATCGTAAAGAAGCGCACGGATCTGCCGGATCATCAGCACGTCTTGTCGCTGATAATACCGGCGGTTCCCGCGGCGTTTGACGGGGTTGAGTTGAGGAAACTCCTGCTCCCAATAGCGCAGCACGTGCGGTTTTACCGCACACAGCTCGCTGACTTCACCAATGGTGAAGTAGCGTTTGCCTGGGATGACGGGGAGCTCGTCGTTATGACTTGGTTCCAGCATAAGCCTCAACTCGGGCCTTCAACTTCTGCCCTGGACGAAAGGTGACCACACGGCGAGCCGTGATCGGGATTTCTTCCCCCGTTTTCGGATTGCGGCCAGGCCGCTGGCGTTTGTCCCGAAGGTCGAAATTGCCGAAACCGGACAATTTGACTTGTTCGTTGTCTTCAAGAGCGTGCCTGATTTCTTCAAAAAACAGTTCGACCAATTCCTTGGCCTCCCGTTTATTCAGGCCCAGCTCTTCATACAGACGTTCCGCCATCTCAGCTTTCGTCAGAGCCCCCATACGTCACTTCCTTAACGTGGCGTTCAACCTTTGTTCGAGCGAGGTGAGGATATTTTGCGTCGTGGTATTCACCTCATCGTCATTAAGAGTGCGCGATGGATGCTGCCAGGTCAAGCCGACTGCGAGGCTTTTTCTATCAGGATCAATGCCTTTACCCTGATACACGTCAAATAGCCTGAGGTCCGTCAGCCATTCCCCTGCATTTTCACGGATTACGTCCAGTACAGCGCTGGCTGCGACGTCTTTTTCGGCGATCAGTGCAAGGTCACGACGCACTTCAGGAAAGCGCGATAACTCCTGGAATTTAGGCATTTTGCCCAACGCCACTTCCGCCAGAACCAGCTCGAAAACGAAGACCGGACGGTCGAGACCGAGGGTTTTCGACAATTCAGGGTGGATGGCGCCGACAAAACCTACCAGACGGCCTTCACGTTCGATGCGCGCGGTTTGACCCGGGTGCAGCGCTGGGTGTTTGCCCGGCACGAAAGTGAACGAGTTCAACGCACCGGCAAAGCCCAGCACCGCTTCCACGTCAGCCTTGACGTCGAAGAAGTCCACGACATCGCGACCCTGTGCCCAGCCTTCCGGCAGACGGCTACCGCAGACCACACCGGCCAGCATTGGCTCTTGCTTCAGGCCTTCGAGTTGACCGACGAAACGCAGGCCGCTTTCGAACAGACGGACGCGATCCTGTTGACGGTTCAGGTTGTGCTGAAGCGCCTTCACCAGACCTGGCCACAAGGACGAGCGCATGGCCGCCATGTCGTTCGAAATCGGGTTGGCCAGCAGCAGCGGCTCCACACCCGGATTAAACAGTTCGAATTGTTTCGGATCGATGAAGCTGTAGGTGATCGCTTCCTGATAACCACGAGCGACCAGCAGGCGACGCAGCTCAGGCAGCTCGCTACGCGCTTCGGCCTTGGCTTGTGGCGCCAGGCGAGCTTGCGGGTAGCGAACCGGCAGACGGTTGTAACCGTACAGACGGGCCAGCTCTTCGATCAGATCGACTTCCAGGCTGATGTCGAAGCGATGGCTTGGCACTTCGACGCGCCACTGCCCTGCCCCATCGGCGGAAACGGTCAGGCCCAAAGCGTTGAGCAGACGCTCGACTTCGACCGAATCCATTTCCATGCCCAGCATTTGGGTGATGCGCTGTGCGCGCAACGTCACCGGAGCAATCTTCGGCAGATGCTGTTCGCTGACGGTTTCGATGATCGGGCCGGCTTCACCGCCAGTGATCTCCAGCAGCAGGCCAGTGGCGCGCTCCATGGCTTCACGAGCCAGTTGCCAGTCCACGCCACGCTCGTAGCGGTGCGAGGCGTCGGTGTGCAGGCCGTAGGAACGGGCCTTGCCAGCGACGGCGATCTGATCGAAGAACGCGCTTTCAAGGAAAATATCGCGAGTGGTCGCGGTGTTCACACCACTGTGCTCGCCACCCATGACGCCGGCGATTGCCAAGGCGCGGGTGTGGTCGGCAATCACCAGGGTATCGCTACGCAGGGTGACTTCCTGGCCGTCGAGCAGCACCAGCTTCTCGCCTTCTTCGGCCATGCGCACGCGGATGCCGCCATTGATTTCAGCGAGATCGAAGGCGTGCAGCGGTTGACCCAGCTCCAGCATCACGTAGTTGGTGATGTCGACAGCCGCGTCGATGCTGCGCACTTCGGAACGACGCAGGCGCTCAACCATCCACAGCGGCGTAGGCTTGGACAGGTCGACGTTACGGATCACACGCCCCAGGTAACGCGGGCAAGCGGCTGGCGCCAGCACTTCAACCGAACGCACTTCGTCGTGCACGGCTGGAACGGTGGCAACGACCGGGCGGGTGACGGTGGCGGCGTACAGCGCACCGACTTCACGAGCCAGACCAGCGAGGGACAGGCAATCGCCGCGGTTCGGGGTCAGGTCGACCTCGATGCTGGCGTCGTCCAGGCTCAGGTATTCACGAATGTCCTGACCGACCGGCGCATCGACCGGCAATTCCATCAGGCCATCGTTGCCTTCGCCCACTTGCAGCTCGGCTTGCGAGCACAGCATGCCGTTGGACTCAACGCCCCGCAGCTTGGCTTTCTTGATTTTGAAGTCGCCCGGCAGCTCGGCACCGATCATGGCGAACGGGATCTTCAGGCCCGGGCGCACGTTTGGCGCGCCGCAGACGACCTGGAAAGTCTCCGAACCATTGCTGACCTGGCACACACGCAGCTTGTCAGCGTCCGGGTGCTGCTCGGTGCTCAGCACCTCGCCCACCACTACACCGGTGAATTCGCCGGCGGCCAGCGTAACGCTATCGACCTCAAGACCGGCCATCGACAGACGAGCAACCAGCTCGTCGCGACTTACTTGCGGGCTTACCCAGCCACGCAGCCATTGTTCACTGAATTTCATCCTGCTCTCCTAAGAATTCGTTACGACTAGCGAAATTGCGCGAGGAACCGCAAGTCGTTGTCGAAGAACAGACGCAAGTCGTTCACGCCGTAACGCAGCATGGCCAGACGCTCAACGCCCATGCCGAAGGCAAAGCCCGAAAACTCTTCCGGGTCGATCCCGGACATGCGCAACACGTTCGGGTGAACCATGCCGCAGCCCATCACTTCCAGCCAACCCGTCTGCTTGCAGACGCGGCAGCCTTTACCGCTGCACATGACGCATTCCATGTCGACTTCGGCGGATGGCTCGGTGAACGGGAAGTACGAAGGACGGAAACGCACGGCCAGTTCTTTTTCGAAGAACACACGCAGGAATTCTTCGATGGTCCCTTTCAGGTCGGCGAAGTTGATATCGCGATCAACCAGCAGGCCTTCAACCTGGTGGAACATCGGCGAGTGGGTAATATCCGAGTCGCTACGGTACACACGGCCTGGGCAGACAATGCGGATCGGCGGCTGTTTCGATTCCATGGTGCGGACCTGTACCGGCGAGGTATGGGTGCGCAGCAACATGTTGGCATTGAAATAGAAGGTGTCGTGCATCGACCGGGCCGGGTGGTGGCCTGGGATGTTGAGCGCTTCAAAGTTGTGATAGTCGTCTTCGACCTCAGGGCCTTCGGCAATGCCGTAGCCGATGTGAGTGAAGAACTGTTCGATACGTTCCAGAGTCCGGGTAACCGGATGCAAACCACCGGAGGTCTGGCCGCGGCCAGGCAGGGTCACATCAATGGACTCGGCAGACAGTTTGGCGGCCAGGTCGGCCTCTTCAAACAGTGCCTTGCGGGCATTGAGAACCTCTGTGACACGCTCCTTGGCAACGTTGATCAGGGCGCCGACTTGCGGACGCTCTTCTGCCGGCAAATTCCCCAGGGTCTTCATCACCTGAGTCAATTCACCCTTTTTGCCAAGGTAGTGAACCCGGATTTGCTCCAGGGCATTGATATCTTCAGCGCTTTGCACAGCCTCTAGTGCTTGAGAGACGAGCGCGTCCAGGTTTTCCATGTACAGACTCCAGATACAAAATAGGGGAAGAGCTTGAAGGCTCTTCCCCTATTTATGACGTTTAACACCTGCCCCCACAGAGGTGAGGCCGGGTGACTGTCGGGGGTACTTAAGCCAAGGTGGCTTTAGCTTTCTCGACAATCGCAGCAAACGCCGCTTTTTCGTTCACTGCCAGATCAGCCAGAACCTTACGGTCGATCTCGATGGACGCTTTTTTCAGGCCGGCGATGAAACGGCTGTAGGACAGACCGTTGATACGTGCACCAGCGTTGATACGAGCGATCCACAGAGCGCGGAACTGACGTTTTTTCTGACGACGGTCACGGTAGGCGTATTGGCCTGCCTTGATTACCGCTTGCTTGGCAACACGGAATACGCGCGAGCGAGCGCCGTAGTAGCCTTTAGCAAGTTTCAGAATTTTTTTGTGACGTTTACGGGCAATGACGCCACGCTTTACACGAGCCATGAGTTACTTCCTCTATTCTTGACTAAATTAACGAAGGCGCAGCATGCGCTCGACTTTTGCCACGTCACACGGTGCCAGCAAGCTGCTACCGCGCAGTTGACGCTTACGCTTGGTCGACATTTTAGTCAGGATGTGGCTCTTGAAAGCGTGCTTGTGCTTGATACCGTTAGCAGTTTTCAGAAACCGCTTAGCAGCACCACTTTTAGTTTTCATTTTTGGCATGTTCGGATACTCCGCATTCAGTTGATAAACATAATCAGAAGGCCTGCCGTGCCCTGTTGATTACTTCTTCTTTTTCGGGGCGAT
Organism: Pseudomonas oplopanacis; assembly: GCF_057128725.1. Classification (NCBI taxonomy): domain Bacteria; kingdom Pseudomonadati; phylum Pseudomonadota; class Gammaproteobacteria; order Pseudomonadales; family Pseudomonadaceae; genus Pseudomonas; species Pseudomonas oplopanacis. Next base: position 610,747 of record NZ_JBSKHV010000001.1, read on the forward strand.
GACCATGATCAGCTGGCGTCCTTCCATCTTAGGATGCTGTTCGACCGAACCGTACTCGAGCAAGTCACCTTCAACTCGCTTGAGGAGTTCCATCCCCAGCTCCTGGTGGGCCATCTCACGGCCGCGGAATCGCAAGGATACCTTGGCCCTGTCCCCATCACTCAGGAAACGTACCAGGTTGCGCAGTTTTACCTGGTAATCCCCTTCCTCCGTCCCTGGACGAAACTTGATTTCTTTAACCTGGATCTGCTTCTGGTTTTTCTTGGCCGCAGCAACCTGCTTCTTCTTCTCGAAGATCGACTTGCCGTAGTCCATCAGCTTGCAAACAGGGGGTACTGCATCGGCGGAAATTTCCACCAAATCGAGCTTGGCTTCTTCAGCCTTAAGAAGCGCGTCTTCAATTGACACAATCCCAAGCTGCTCGCCTTCAGCCCCAATTAACCGAACCTCGCGTGCCGAGATATTCTCGTTGATCGGGGCCTTCGGTGCAGCTCGTTTATCTTGTCTCATTTCACGCTTAATAATAATTACTCCGAATCTGGGCGACCACGCCGGGAAACCGCTTGCGCGAGAAACTCAGCGAACTGGGCGACGGGCATCGAGCCCAGGTCAGCACCTTCACGAGTACGCACAGCGACAGTCTGCATCTCGACTTCCCGATCTCCGATAACCAAGAGATAGGGAACCTTGAGCAAAGTATGCTCGCGGATTTTAAAGCCGATCTTTTCATTTCTCAAGTCAGACTTGGCACGAAATCCGCTTTCGTTGAGGGTTTTTTCAACTTCAGCAGCAAAATCGGCTTGTTTATCAGTGATATTCATAATCACTGCCTGGGTCGGAGCCAGCCACGCAGGGAATGCACCCTCGTAGTGCTCGATCAGGATTCCGACGAAACGTTCGAAGGAGCCCAGGATCGCCCGGTGCAACATTACCGGGTGCTTGCGACTGTTGTCTTCGGAGACGTATTCGGCTCCCAGACGGACAGGCAGGTTAAAATCGAGCTGAAGGGTACCACACTGCCAGACACGACCGAGGCAATCTTTCAGCGAGAACTCGATCTTCGGACCGTAGAACGCACCTTCGCCCGGCTGCAGATCGTACGGCAGGCCCGCGCTATCAAGGGCTGCAGCCAATGCCGCTTCGGCGCGATCCCACAATTCGTCGGAACCCACGCGTTTTTCCGGACGAGTGGACAGCTTCATCTCGACGTCCTTGAAGCCGAAATCGGCATAAACGTCCATGGTCAGCTTGATGAACGCTGCGGATTCAGCCTGCATCTGCTCTTCAGTGCAGAAGATGTGGGCGTCATCCTGAGTGAACGCACGCACACGCATGATGCCGTGCAGCGCACCCGATGGCTCGTTACGGTGGCAAGCACCGAATTCGGCCAGACGCATCGGCAACTCGCGATAGCTTTTCAGGCCCTGATTGAACACTTGCACGTGGCAAGGGCAGTTCATTGGCTTGATGGCGTAGTCGCGGTTTTCCGACTGAGTGGTGAACATGTTGTCGGCGTAGTTGGCCCAGTGCCCGGATTTCTCCCACAGGCTGCGGTCAACGACCTGAGGAGTCTTGATCTCCAGGTAGCCGTTGTCGCGCTGAACCTTGCGCATGTACTGCTCGAGAACCTGGTACAGAGTCCAGCCGTTCGGGTGCCAGAACACCATGCCCGGCGACTCTTCCTGGGTGTGGAACAAGCCCAGGCGCTTGCCGATCTTGCGGTGATCGCGTTTTTCAGCTTCTTCGATGCGCTGGATGTAAGCCGCCAGCTGCTTCTTGTCTGCCCATGCAGTGCCGTAAACGCGCTGCAATTGCTCGTTCTTGGCATCGCCACGCCAGTAGGCGCCGGACAACTTGGTCAGCTTGAAGGATTTCAGGAAACGCGTGTTCGGCACGTGCGGGCCGCGGCACATGTCGACGTATTCTTCGTGATAGTACAGGCCCATGGCCTGTTCGTTCGGCATGTCCTCGACCAGGCGCAGCTTGTAGTCTTCTCCGCGGGCCTTGAACACTTCGATCACTTCGGCGCGCGGAGTGACTTTCTTGATCACGTCGTAATCTTTTTCGATCAGCTGTTGCATGCGCTGTTCGATGGCGGCCAGGTCGTCCGGAGTAAAAGGACGCTCGAAGGCGATGTCGTAATAGAAGCCTTCGTCAATGACCGGCCCGATCACCATTTTGGCGGTCGGGTACAACTGCTTGACCGCGTGGCCAACCAGGTGGGCGCAAGAGTGGCGAATGATCTCCAGCCCCTCTTCATCCTTTGGCGTAATGATTTGCAGCGTGGAATCGCTGTCGATGATGTCGCTGGCGTCGACCAGCTTGCCATTGACCTTGCCGGCCACGGTAGCTTTGGCCAAGCCAGCACCAATGGATGCGGCGACCTCGGCTACGGAAACCGGGTGATCGAATGAACGTTGACTGCCGTCGGGAAGAGTAATAGTTGGCATGGCGCCTCCTCTCCTAGTGGTGACCCCTACCAAAGGTCACGTGGGTTGGGATGAGCCAGTACAAGATCCGATCCAGGCCATTCAATGACGAACGCCTGCCTTACAGCGGCAGGAGCCTTGCGGCCAACCGGAAAACCGAACCAGAGTGACTGGGATTCAAATCAGGGTTATTCGCGCAATTGCCGCCACCGGGACTGAAGGTCATCCGGAGCTTGCAAATGCCCGAGCGGGCCATGCTAGCACAGATGAACGGTCGTCGACGCCTGCGTACCCAGACAATGAAGATTTCCACACTTTTACCGCGCAGAGTGAACTTGAGATGTACGGGCCACCTCAAATAGGCTGAGAATCGCTACAGATTATCGACCCCAAGGAGTTCCTGACATGCGTCTTACCCGTCTTTTTGCCTTCGCCGCCCCGTTAGTCCTGCTGCTGCCACTGAGCGCACACGCTGCCTGGCCAACCGGTGTGAAAGCCCAGTACATGAGCGATTGCACCAAAGCTGCCAGCCAAAGCGTCAATCCGGCCGAAGCGCAGAAGCACTGTGCATGTGGTGCCGACGTACTCGAGAAGAAATTCACCACCCAAGAGATCGCGCTTTTGATGGATAAACAGAATCCACCTGGTGCCGATTTGAGCCAGCGCGCACTGAAAGAAATCGCGGTGTGCCGAGTTCAAAAATAAGGGTGCATAGCTCGGATTTTGAAGCATTGGCAGGTCAAAATCAGCCAAAAAAGGGCTGATTTACATAATTTACGCAGGTTTTATGGCTTTTTTTACTGCCCTGTTCTTTAGCGCAAAGCCGCTTAAACCGGGGCTTCCAGCCATTCGACGCGACGAAAAGCATGCTATATGAGGGCAAACAGCACGTCCGGGGGGCTCCCAAAGCGAACATTTCGACTATGATACTCCGGTGTGCCCAGTTGGCCTGAGCAGCACAGCACTACTGAAAATATATGTTTCTTGGAGATACACCATGTCTAATCGCCAAACCGGCACCGTTAAATGGTTCAACGATGAAAAAGGCTTCGGCTTCATCACTCCTCAAGGTGGCGGTGACGACCTGTTCGTACACTTCAAAGCTATCGAAAGCGACGGTTTCAAAAGCCTGAAAGAAGGCCAAACCGTTTCCTTCGTGGCTGAGAAAGGCCAAAAGGGTATGCAAGCTGCACAAGTCCGCGCTGAGTAATTTTCAGCCGCACTAAAAAAACCCCGTCCATGTGACGGGGTTTTTTATGGGCGAAACAAAAGTCTGGTGCGATCAGCCGCAGTTGACGCGAGTGACTACCCGATTGGCATCGGTGTTCAGGTTCAGGCGATCAGAGCGGTACTCCAGGGTCACCATGTCGTTGGGCGACAGGAACCGTGCGTTCTGTGCGCCTGCGCGAGTGCGCGCCTGTTCCAGCAGTTCGGGCGAAGCCGCTTTGCCAACGGTGAATTGCGCAGCCTTTGATTCGCAGCGGCTATGACCCGTGTCAGTCGTCGTTACAGGGTCAGTTGCTGGCTCGGATGACGTGCTGCTGCAACCTGCGAGCAGAGTGACGACCAGCACAGCACCCAATGACGCGAGCTTCCAAGGCATGAAGCCTCCTTTTCAATAATTAAGCAGAGATCGTGCGACCGCCATTTCGGCGTTAGGTTTCAAGGTGAATGCCCTCACCCTGCCCTCGATCCGCACAAGCGCAGAGTTTGCCTGAGCATCGCCCTGCCCTTCAGCACTCAATCGTGACTGAATATGAACAGCGCTCAATAAACGTCGATGTAGTCGTACGGCGGGTTCGGCCAGTTCTCTTTCAGCGCGTTGAAAATCTGCATGACCCAGACTTCGTCGCTGGCAGCGACCAATCCTACATAGCCCGAGCCCTTGGCCCACGTTTCTAGCCGAAAACGCAGCCCGCCGATGTCAGTGCCGCCTACGACCCCTGAGGAGATATAGGCAATGCCGCTTTGGGTGACCCGCAGCTGAGTGTGTTCATCGTCACTGGCGGAGGCCAACAGCTGGCGCACTGCCTCAAGGGTCAAACCGTCGGGAGTGTTCAAATCGATCTGCACAGCGCGGTCCTTGAAAATTCGTCAAAGACCAAGTGTCGCATAGCCCTCCTCCCATGCCTAAGTCGGAGTGCCAAACGCCGCGCAAAATGGTTAACTCGATACTCAGACTTCCCCGACTTCACGAGCGCCATCATGACCACCGTAAGCATCGACGCCGACATCAAAGCCAAATGGCAGGACGGACACAGCTCTTACAGCCCAAGCAGTACGGAAGAGCTTGCCATTATCGGTATCGATCTATTGGTCCGGGACCTTGGGACCGAGGCCGCCCAGTCGTTCATCGGGCAGATCTTCGAAAAACACCTTGCAGACCAAAAAGCAGCACTGGAGGCAGGACGGGTGTAAAACCCGCAGGCTGGCACCTGCGGGCATGCGGCTTACTTCAAACGGGCCAGACGCTGCGTCAGCAAGTCGAAGAAGCCCTGGGCATCGCCACTCTCAACCCAGAAAGCGTTCTTCGGCGCTTTCAGGCCGTCATACCAGTCAACGATGGTTTGACCAAAGGTCGGGCCTTCGCGGCTGTCTACGACCACGTTGACCGAGCGACCGCTAAACAGCTCAGGCTTGAGCAGGTAGGCGATGACGGTGGCGTCATGCACCGGGCCACCCGGAATGCCGTAGTGCTCCATGTCATCCTTGATGTATGCATTAAGAATATCGCCCACCAGCTTGCTGGCGTTGTTGTTGATCGCCGCGATCTGTTTCAGGCGCGATTCGCTGGTGAGGATCTTGTGGGTCACGTCCAGCGGTAGATAAGTCAGCTTAACGCCACTTTTCAACACAATTTCGGCGGCCTGCGGATCGGCGAACAAGTTGAACTCGGCGACCGGGGTAATGTTGCCGCCGTTGAAGTGCGCACCGCCCATGATCACCACTTCCTTGATGCCCTGAACGATTTCAGGTTCCTGGATCAATGCCAGGGCCAGGTTGGTTTGCGGGCCGAGCATGGCGATGGTGATGCTGTGGGGTTTGGCCGTTTTCAAGGTGTCGATCAGGTAATTGACCGCGCTGCCTTCAGCCAGCGCCTTCTTGGGCTCGTGCACGGTGACGCCTGACAGCCCTTCCTTGCCATGAATGTTCTCGGCATAGATCGGCGTGCGCATCAGCGGCTTCGGCGCACCGGCATAAACCGGTACATCTTCACGCCCCGCCCATTCACGGGCCAGACGCGCGTTACGCGATGTCTTGTCCAGACGCACGTTGCCGGCCACGGTGGTCAGCGCACGAATGTTCAGCTCTTCGGGCGATGCCAGGGCAAACAGCAAGGCGACCACGTCGTCGGTACCCGGATCCGTGTCGATGATCAAGTCGATCTTTTCCGCCGCGTGGGCGCTCGTTGCAGTAATCAGGGACAAAAGCAGCAGACTCCGAAGCAGATGATGCAACTTCATAGCATAGCGGGGCATATCGCACTCCTTGTGCGTGGGGAAAAACGAATGGATACAGCGCTAGAACGTCACCCCCGACACCAGCACGATGTTGCAGTACGGCGCACATTCGCCGGTACGAACAATCGCCCGCGCCTGCCGGCTCAGGACCTTGAACTGGTCGTGACTGAGCAACTCGCGCGTACCCAGAGCGCCGTCAACATTCAACTCGTCCAGAACACTCAATGCCGGCGGCTGCTTGTCGAGAATCTCGCGGGCCAGCACATGGCTTTCGACCTGCATTTCGCTCAGTACAACCTTCAAGGTACTGATGAAGTCCGGAATCCCCTGGGTCAGCGCCAGATCAATCAGTTCGACACCTGGCGGTACCGGCAGACCGGCATCACCGATCACGACCAGGTCGCCATGCCCCAGCGAGGCAATCAGCCGCGACAACGCGACATTAAGCAGCGGTGTTTTTTTCATGGTGCTTTAAACGCCTGTACGTCGGACAAGGTGGGAATCGAGGGTTGCGCGCCAGCCCGGGTGACCGACAAGGCTGCGGCAACCTGACCGAAGCGGATCGCATCCGCTTCGCTGCTGCCAGACGCTAATGCGGCGGCAAAGCCACCGACAAAGGTGTCCCCTGCGGCGGTGGTATCGACGGCTTTGACCTTCGGTGCCGGGAAATGCTCCAGACGCGAGCCGTCGGCGAACAGCGAGCCTTGGGCGCCCAAGGTGATAATCACTTTACCCACGCCCAGGGCGATCAATCGGGTCGCGGCGGTTTCTGCCGACACCAGGGAATCCACCGTCAACCCCGTCAGGGCTGAGGCTTCGCTTTCGTTGGGGATCAGGTAATCGATGGCGGCAAACCAGTCCGCCGGCAATGGGCGGCTGGCGGGCGCAGGGTTGAGAATGACGGTCTTGCCCAGCTCACGCCCCCGCTTGAGGGTATGGCCCACCGTTGCATCCGGTACTTCCAGCTGACAAATAATCACATCCGCCGCCTGCACCACGGCGTCAAAACGGTCGATGACTTGCGGCGTCAGCGATCCGTTGGCACCCGCGACAATGACAATGGCGTTCTGACTGTTGTCATCGACCACGATCAATGCGACACCGCTGGAATCTTCAACCGTACTGACGGCCTGACAATCGATGCCCTCGACCAACAAGGCCCCGCGCAGCTCGGCGCCATACGCATCGTTGCCCACGCAACCGACCATCGACACCTCGGCACCCAAACGGGCTGCCGCGACGGCCTGATTGGCGCCCTTGCCACCGGATACCGTGGCAAACGACTGTCCGATCAGCGTTTCACCGCCACGCGGCAGCCTTGGGGCCCGGGTTACCAGGTCCATGTTCAGACTGCCTATCACCACTACTTTTGCTGGCATACATTGCTACTCATTAATTCTGTGTCTGCAGTGCTTCTTGTTTAGCGGCGCAGTGTTTCAACGAAACTGGGCGAACACGCCGGCGAGCGGCGCGGTCGACTCTCGCAGCACAATGCTGGGCGTCACGATGCGCTGATCGGTGGCCATGTCCGGCTTGGCGATCCTGCGCAAAAGCACTTCAGCCGCCATCTCACCGAGCTGCAGGATCGACTGCCCCACCGTGGTCAGCGCCGGGTAGACATAACGGCTCATCTGGATATCGTCGAAACCAATCACCGACAGCTCGCTCGGTACGCGAACATTGCGTTCAGCGGCTGCGCGCAACACGCCGATGCCGATCATGTCGTTACCGGCAAAGATCGCACTGGGTGGATTGCGCTCCAGCAAAATCGCTGCCGCGCTATAACCGCCGGTGCTGGTGAAGTCGCTTTCCAGCATGCGCTCGCGATTAACCTCGACGCCCGCCTCTTGCAAGGCACGGCAATAACCGGCCAAACGCATCTGTGCCACGCTGGTACCCGCCGGACCGCCGATCATGGCGATGTCCCGATGCCCCAGTTCCAGCAGATGCCGAGTGGCCAGATAGGCGCCGTACTCGTGATCGATGCGTACCAGATCGGCATTCACGCCGTCCAGCCCGCGGTCGACGATGACCATCGGTGTGCGTACACCGGCCAGACCTTCCGCCAGCCCCGCATCGCCGCCGGCCGATGCCACAATCAAACCGTCGATGCGCTTTTCGAGCAATACGCGAAGATAGCTGCGCTGCTTGTCCGGGTTGTCGTCGGAGTTGCAGAGAATGACGCAATACCCCTTGCGCTCGCAGTAATCCTCAATGCCTCGGGCCAATTCGGCGAAGTACGGGTTGAGGCTGTTAGGCACCAGCAATCCGATGGTCGCGGTGGTTTTGGCTTTCAATGAACGGGCTACGGCGCTCGGCACGTAGTCCAGGGTCTTGATCGCCTCTTCGACCTTGATCCGCACCTCCTGACTGACCGGCCGGGTCTTGTTCACCACATGGGACACCGTGGTGTAGGAAATGCCCGCGAGTGCGGCTACATCCTTGATCGTTGCCATGATTCAGGTCCGCCGGCTTGCGCGCTGACTGCGATAAGTATCAAGCACCACCGCCACCACGATCACCGCGCCGGTGATGATGCGTTTGGTGGGCTCGGTCGCGCCTATCTGCGCGAGGCCCGCGGCCAACACGGAAATGATCAGGACGCCGAAGAAGGTGCTGATCACCGAACCACGACCACCCATCAAGCTTGTACCACCGATGACGACAGCGGCGATGACCTGCAACTCCAGCCCGGAGCCGGCATTCGGATCCGCAGCCTCGAGCCTGGAAATCTGAAACAACGCGGCAATACCGGCCAGCAGCCCCATCAGGCTGAACACCAGAATCTTGTAGGGCTTTGGATTGATCCCTGCCAGACGCACCGCTTCTTCATTGGTGCCGATGCCGATCAGGTAGCGACCGAACACCGTACGGGTCAGCACGGCCTGGGCAATGATGATAATCAGCAAGGCAATGATGAACGAAGGCGAGATGCCGAAGGCAATCGGGTTGGACAACCAGGCGAAGGCATCACCGATATAAGCGGTGCGCGATCCGGTCATCTGATACGCCACGCCACGGGCCATTTCCAGCACGCCCAGAGACACGATGAACGACGGAATCCGCCAGGCCACGGTGATCGAACCGGTGATGGTCCCGGCCAATGCCGCCGCCGCCATGCCGAGCAACGCGGCGGGCAGAACGCTCCAGCCCCAGCCGAGAATCGCCACGCTGACCGTTGATGCCGCCAGCGCCAACACCGAACCGACCGAGAGGTCGATACCGCCGATAATCAACACGAACGTCATGCCGACCGCCAGCACCATCAGATCGGGAATCTGGTTGGCCAGGGTGCTGAACGTGTCATAAGAAAGAAAGTGGCTGCTCAATACCGAGAACAGCGCAATCATCGCCAGCAAGGCACCGGCCAGGCCCAGATAGGTGCCCAGGCCGTAGAAGTTGCCACTACGTTTGCCGGCAGAAGATGCAGTTTTCATGGAAGGTCCCTAGGCGCTGCTTCATTGAGCAACGCATCACGTTTTTGGTAGCCGGCAAAAGCGGCGGCAAGCAAGTCATCCTGGGTCCAGCTGTCGCGCTCGAACGTGTCGATCAGGCGTCCCGCCGACAGCACGCCGATCCGGTCGCAGATCAGCATCAGCTCGCGCAGATCACTGGACACCACCACCAGCGCCTTGCCCTGTCGGGTCAGCTCGCCGAGTAACGCATAAATGTCGAATTTGGCACCGACATCGATGCCGCGGGTGGGCTCGTCAAACAACATCACCGAGCAATCACGCTCGAGCCAGCGGCCGATCACGACCTTTTGCTGGTTGCCGCCGGACAGTTCGGAGACCAATTGTGTCGGGCTCGAACTGCGGATACGCATGGCGTCGATCTGACGCTGGGCCAGGGACATCTCGTCGCCGTTGTTGACGAATCCGCCACTGGAAATCACCGGCATGTTGCCCAACGCAATGTTGGCGCTGATCGACTGGGTCAGCAGCAAGCCTTCGCCCTTGCGGTCTTCCGTGATCAGGGCGATGCCGTGACCCACTGCATCGGCCGGCGAGCGGATACTCACCACCTGAGCCGGAGACCCGAGCGCGACCGTGCCACTGTCCGGAATGTCGGCACCGAAGATCAGGCGCAGCAACTCGGTGCGCCCTGCCCCGATCAATCCGGAGATCCCGTAGATTTCGCCGGCACGCACTTCGAAGGACACATCGCGAACCTTGTCCGAACGGGTCAGGCCTTTGACCGTCAACGCCGGAGCGCCAATCTTGCGCGGCCCCATGTCCATGTGTTCACCGAGCTCACGACCGACCATCAACGTGACCAGTTGCTCGCTGTTGTAATTGGCCATCGGTTCGACGCAGACCAGGTTGCCGTCGCGCAACACCGCAATGCGCTGGGCAACCCGCGCCAGTTCTTCGAGACGGTGAGAGATATAGATGATCGACACGCCTCGGGATTGCAGGCGGGTGATCTGCTCGAACAGCATCTCGACTTCACGAGCCGTCAGCATGGCCGTCGGTTCGTCGAGGATCAGTACATGGCAATCGCCAATAAGGTTGCGGGCGATCTCGACCATTTGCTGATGGCCAATACCGAGGTCACCGACCAGAGTGTCCGGGTCAATCGCGTCGAGACCGACCTGGGCCATGGCCTCGATCGCCGCTTTGCGCAACTGCTTGCGACTGATCCAGCCGCCGTTGCTGGGCAAGTTGTCGAGAAACAGATTTTCCGCCACCGACAGGGTCGGCAACAGATTGAGTTCTTGCATGACCATGCGGATGCCCAGGTCTTCTGCCTGGGTCCGGCTGCCGGGACGGTAATCCTGCCCCTGGAATTGCATGTGGCCGGTGGTCGGCGTGACCAGACCGCCGATGATCTTCGACAGCGTGCTTTTGCCGGCGCCATTCTCACCGGTCAGCGCCAACACTTCACCGCGGATCAGCGTCAGGTCGATGCCGGTCAGCACCGGCTGGGCGTAAGTCTTACCGATACCGCTGACCGTGAGGACAGCGTTCGGAGCGCAAACGGACATAAAACTCTCCCTGTGCTCGCCCGGACGGGCGAGCACCAGTGTGTCGCCAGAAGGCTTACTTGGTGACCAGTTCTACCGGGGTTTCGATCACGCCGTTGGTGCCGCTGTCGACCTTCTCGCCCTTGATGATTTTCAGCGCAGTCTCGATACCGAACACGGCTTGTCGGGCTGCAAACTGGTCGGCGGTGGCCAGCACGCGACCATCCTTGAGCATCGGCTTGATCGCATTGATGTTGTCGTAACCGACCACTTGCACCTTGCCGGCCTTGCCCGCTGCACGCACTGCGGAAACGGCACCGACGGCCATGCTGTCGTTGCCGGCCAGCAGGGCTTTGACATCCGGGTATTCGCTGAGGATCGAGGCAGCAACCTTGTTGCCCTTGTCGATCTCCCAATCACCGGACTGCAACGAAACGACTTTGATCTGCGCCGCTTCCATTGCGTCTTTGAAACCCGCAGTGCGGGCCTGGGCATTGGTGGTGGTGGACACACCTTCGATGATGCCGACTTCGTCACCGGCCTTCAGTTGCTTGGCCAGGTACTCGCCGACCAGACGCGCGCCCTTGCGGTTATCCGGGCCTACGAATGGCACCGACATATTCTTGCTTTTGAGGACGGTCGGGTCCAGTTGGTTGTCGATGTTGATTACGGTGATGCCGGCATCGATGGCTTTCTTGATCACCGGAACCATGGCCTTGGAATCCGCCGGGGCGATGACCAGGGCATTGACCTTGGCGAGGATCATTTGCTCGACGATGCGCGTCTGGCCAGCCGTGTCCGTTTCGTCCTTGATGCCATTGGAGATCAGGTCGAATTCGCCGGAGTGGTCTTTTTGATAAGCCTTGGCGCCGACTTCCATGGTGAGGAAGAATTCATTGGCCAGGGATTTCATGACCAGCGCGACTTTGGGTTTTTCAGGCGATTCGGCGAATGCCGATGAGACGGGCAGCGCGGCGGATGCGACAGCCAGCATAGCGACAGCAAGAAGACGTCCAGCGAATGGCAGCTTCATGGGTTCACTCCGATCTTATGATTATTGTGAGCAATGCTTGCGCTGGAGTAATGCCTGCACTCCGATCGTCGACGGAACGAGCCACCCACAGGATCGCGCAAACGTTTGCGTAGACCGAACTATGCGAACCCTGCTGCTATTTGTCAACGGCCTGTTTTGTGTCTCCGTTGGCAAACTCCGACCCGCCACGTTATGCAACGGTGCTGATCAAGCCACCGGTGCTGGAGTCCTTGGCCAGTTCTTTCACCAGACTGCCCGCCACTTGTGACAGCGCGCCGTTGGTGTCGGCGATTTGCCCCTGGATCGACATCACCGCCGTGGCTTTAGCTTCTGGAGTCGGATACGGAGCTGCCTGAGCGGCCGCCAATTGTTGCTGTTGTTCGCGCAACTGCTGTTGCAATTCCTGCATGCGCTTGAGCAGTACCTGCACCGCAATACTTTGGGTGCTGCCGCCCTTGGACTTGGATTCATCCGGAGCACCGCCACCGGTTCGAACCTGGTTGTCGCTACCCTCTTCCTTCCCAAAAACTTGAGTCGCGGTGTCGGCCGTCGCTTCGCTCAAGGCATTGATCGTCGACGGGGACTTGCCGCCAATGGTGACCGCGCCCGCATTTGGAAAACCAACAGAAAACGACATGGGAACTCCTGTAAGAAAAATAACCTTAACGAGGCATCGACCTGTGCGAGGGTTTCTTTAGCATTGATTCTTGATTTGGCAAGACGACCTTCTCTACAAACGTCGTAGGCATTTTCGGAGAGCCGAACGCAAACGCTCAACCTATTCGGAAACCCGGACACCCTCATGTTTAATCACGACCAACGCCTAATAAATTATTGATACAAATCAAATAGTTAAAAGTTTTTCTCATTCAACGTTTGGCTGGTACAGATCCTGCTCTTCACCTACACCCCCGGCGTTCAGATCTGCCGGGGGCGTATCTAGATGAACTTGCATCAGCACCGTCTGACTACTAGAGAGAAAATAATGAAATCTGCCTTCAACACTTTTATTCCGGGCGCTTTGGCCCTCCTGCTGCTACTCCCTACCGCCCTTCAGGCAAAAGAAGTCGAAACGCAACAGAAACTGGCGAACGTGGTCATTCTGGCCACCGGCGGCACCATCGCCGGCGCGGGTGCGAGCGCTGCCAACAGCGCGACGTATCAAGCGGCAAAAGTCGGCATCGAACAATTGATTGCCGGCGTTCCGGAACTCAGCCAATTGGCTAACGTTCGTGGCGAACAGGTCATGCAGATCGCCTCGGAAAGCATCACCAACGACAACCTGCTTCAGCTGGGCCGTCGCGTAGCCGAGCTGGCAGACAGCAAAGACGTCGATGGCATCGTAATCACTCACGGCACCGACACCCTGGAAGAAACCGCCTACTTCCTGAACCTGGTGGAAAAGACTGACAAGCCGATCATCGTTGTCGGTTCCATGCGCCCAGGCACCGCGATGTCAGCCGACGGCATGCTCAACCTGTACAACGCCGTCGCCGTCGCCAGCAGCAAAGAAGCCCGTGGCAAGGGCGTCCTCGTGACCATGAACGATGAGATCCAGTCGGGTCGCGACGTCAGCAAGATGATCAACATCAAGACCGAGGCGTTTAAAAGTGCCTGGGGCCCGCTGGGCATGGTGGTCGAAGGTAAATCCTACTGGTTCCGTCTGCCGGCCAAGCGCCACACCATGGACTCGGAATTCGACATCAAAACCATCAAGAGCCTGCCTGACGTAGAAATCGCCTATTCCTACGGCAACGTTAGCGACACGGCGTACAAGGCACTGGCTCAGTCCGGCGCCAAGGCGATCATCCACGCCGGCACCGGCAATGGCTCGGTGTCCTCGCGCGTCGTTCCGACCTTGCAAGCCCTGCGCAAGGATGGCGTGCAAATCATTCGTTCGTCCCACGTCAACGCAGGCGGTTTCGTACTGCGCAATGCCGAACAGCCTGACGACAAATACGACTGGGTGGTTGCGCACGACTTGAACCCGCAAAAAGCCCGCATCCTGGCCATGGTTGCACTGACCAAGACCAACGACAGCAAAGAACTGCAACGGATGTTCTGGGAATACTGATTCGCCCTCGCCTGACCGGTCCTGGTCGGGCTCGCTCTTGACCACTCGTCAGCGTTGACGAGTGGTTCACGCCCCAGGCAAAACTCCGATAAAAGTTTTCCCCTCTTCCTACACCAAACGGTAAAAACCGCTGTCAGAGGATTTTCTTGAATTTTAAGCAGTTGCGAAAATGCTTACAGTTAAATACTGTATGCACGTACAGCTTAATAAGGATAACCCTGTGGCCACCACCCCTGCTTCTCCTGACACCTATGCACGCATGGGTCTGCGCGTTCAGAAAATCATCAATTCCCCCACCGCTCAAAAAGCCAAGGCAGCACTGATCTTCCGCCTGCCGGACGAACCGGTGGATGAGTGGGAGCAGTTGCTCGAAGAAATCGATGAGAACGACAACGTCACCCTCGCCTATCGCGACGATGGCGGCGTGCAGATTTTCTGGGTTGTGCCGAAGGAAGATTGAGTCAATGAGTGTCCGCTGGTTTGCTTTGCTGTTTTTGTTCGTCACTTTCGGAGCTCTGGCTGGCGCCCCACGCACCTTCAGCGAAGCCAAAAAAGTCGCCTGGAAACTGTATGCACCGCAATCCACCGAGTTCTATTGCGGCTGCAAATACACCGGCAACAAGGTGAACCTGGCTGCCTGTGGTTATGTGCCGCGCAAAAACGCCAAGCGCGCGTCCCGCATCGAGTGGGAGCACATTGTCCCGGCGTGGCAGATCGGCCATCAACGCCAGTGCTGGCAGGCCGGTGGGCGCAAGAACTGCACCCGTTACGATCCGGTATTCCAGAAGGCCGAAGCCGATTTGCACAATCTGGTGCCGAGCATTGGCGAGGTGAACGGCGACCGCAACAACTTCAGTTTTGGTTGGCTACCGGCGCAGACCGGTCAATATGGCTCATGCCTGACCCAGGTCGACTTCAAGGCCAAGAAGGTCATGCCCCGCCCTTCCATTCGCGGCATGATCGCCCGGACTTATTTCTACATGAGCAAGCAGTACGGCTTGAAGCTGTCGAAACAGGATCGCCAACTGTACGAGGCCTGGAACAAAACCTATCCGGTTGAAGCCTGGGAACGTCAGCGCAACCAGAGCGTGGCGTGCGTCATGGGTCGCGGTAACGAGTTTGTCGGGCCGGTGAACATGAAAGCCTGCGGCTGATTGCCCGCAGGAAAGTCAAAAGGCCTCGGTGTAAAACCCGAGGCCTTTTGCTTTTCCAGCCACTGCGTTATTGAGCCGCAGGATGCTCAATTACCAGCAATTCGACATTCTGTTTCTTGGCCCGCACCAACGCCGCAGCCACTTCTGCCTGCTTGGCCTCCGCCTCGGCTTTTGAACTGAATGGCCCCATCAGAATGCGCGTCTTGCCGTTTTCCACGATGACGTTGGAGACGAAGCTGTGTTCAATCAGCCAGCCACTCAGATCACTCACCGCCTGGGGTGTTTCGCCTCGCACTTCGAGGTCCCATTGCGGCCCGCTTGTCGCTGCAGGAGCGGAAACGACTGCCGGCTTCGTTTTTTGAGCGTCAACACCCTTCCCTTCACCGCATCCAGCCAGCGCCAATACAGCAATTACCAAGACCATTTTGCGCACAACGGTTCCCTCTGAATGCCAAAAGCGGCGATTTTAACATTCATGAATACTTCCCGAGTGCCGCAAAATGGGCACAAAACAACGAGATTGATGGTTGCGGCCTCTGTATAGTTACGCCTTGGGAATTAATGCAGCATCTGCGCGTCAGAAAGAGGCACCCAAACTGTGAGACTTCGCACTAATCTATACATACCACCGACCTCTGCACTGTTCGAATCAGGTGCCCTACAAAGCAATCAAGGAGAAGACCATGCTGATACTCACCCGCAAAGTCGGTGAAAGCATAAATATTGGTGACGACATTACGATCACCATTCTGGGCGTGAGCGGCCAGCAAGTCAGGATCGGCATCAACGCCCCGAAAGACGTTGCAGTGCACCGTGAAGAAATTTATCAACGCATTCAGGCTGGCCTCACCGCGCCAGACAAGCCACAAACCCCCTGAATCCTGTTGCAGTCAGTAGCCAGCCCGTTCGCCCCGAACATCGGCTGGCTAAAGATTCGAGCGCCGCAATGCCCGCCGGCTCGCTCACCCTCTCCCGCCAAAAAATGAAGCCGATACTACCGGCATGTCCCATGCCATGGCTGTCAGACGTTTCCGAATAAACCCGAGGAAGTACGTGATCGCACTCGGCTAACCAAAGATTACCCCGCGCGCCATTCCCGTCGCCGCGATAACCATCAGCAACACTAGCAAGCCTTCGACATGACTGAAACGAGCAAACAGTTTTGCCCGACCGGTATCGATCGTCGCGCCACGCCCCAGTGCAATCCGCCATTTGATCAGCGCCACCATCGGGGCAATTTCAAGCAGCAGGATCAGCACGAAAAGCGTCATCTTGAGGTGGAACAGTGGCTGATGAAGGTAGTAATCGGTGCCTTTCTCGTACCCGCCAAAGGCTCGCATCCCCCCGGTAATCAGGAGGATGACTGCAGAGATTCCCCACAGGTTATCGGCCATCAGCACGCGACGAGCTTCCCCTGTCCCGGCCGCCAGGCGACTGAATGCCGTGCCTCGGGTCAAAACCGCCCAGAATGCCAGCACAACAGCCAGCAAATGAATTGCTGCAAGAGACCAATGAACCAGCATCGATGTACCCCCATCAGACCGAGTTTGAGTATGGCCAGACAGTAGTAGCCCAAAAAACCGAGGGTTGCCCGATTCGGGCGGGTATACGAAGGGGGCAGGACAAATTTCAGGCAAAAAAAAATCCCAAGCAGCTGATGGAAGCTTGGGACTTAAAAATGCATAAACCGTGGTGGTGAACGCGGGGCGATAATATCCCAGCAACTCACTTGTAACAATATATTTTCGACCACCGGTTGGTTAAAAAAAACCGTAAGCCATTAAATATCCACACTTTTTTCATGGGACATGAGTAAGACTCTGGCTAAGCAAAACCATCGCGAACCAAACCAACAGACCTGAAAACAGCACCAGAAACATTACGTCACAGACCGGCTAGACTCCACCACACAAGAGCTGAAGGCTTCTGAAAGCACTCGCTTTTGACAGCAAGCCCCCCTTTCACCTGAGTACACAAGCCATGTGTGAATCATGTGATTCAAAACCGCTTCAAAACGCGGGTGGTCGCCGTCAGTTCCTGAAGTATGCCGGCCTCGGTGCAGGCGCCCTGCTACTGGCTGGCGCCCTGCCTGACCAACTCCTCCAGGCCGCCGAGAAAACGGCGGCGCCCCCAAAGCCGCAAAACTCAATCAACCCCGACATGGCCCTTCAAAGGCTAATGGAGGGAAACGAGCGGTATGTTTCCGGCACCTCCAAGACCCATGACTTCAAGGCTGAACGAGAAGCCCTGGTCACAGGCCAGAACCCGTTCGTGTCGGTACTCAGTTGTTCTGACTCTCGTATCGCTCCCGAGTACGCTTTTGACACTGCCCGGGGAGATCTTTTCGCCATACGTATCGCCGGCAACTTCGTCACTGACGAAGGTTTGGCCAGCCTCGAATACGCAGTCGCGGTGCTTGGTTCACCACTGATCCTCGTGCTCGGGCATGAAGACTGCGGTGCGATTAATGCGGGTATCAAAGCGGTAAAAGATCACACCGTTTTTCCTGGCCACATCCCGAAACTGACTGAGGCACTCAAGGGCTCTATCGAGACGGTACTCAAGGAACCTGGGAGCCTTCCCGCTAATGCGGTAGCGCAAAACGTCAAAGACTTGGTCAAGCGACTAAAAAATGCTTCCCCCCTGCTGACTGACGCCCTCAGCAAAGGCACGCTGAAAGTAGTGGGCGGCGTTTATCGCCTGGCAACCGGAAAAGTAGACCTGATCGCCTGATTCGAACAACGGTCTTTGACATAGCCAGACGTGAAAAGCCCAGCGCAATGGCTGGGCTCTGGTTACCTTCTGTTTTCCATCATCTTGTCTGCGAGCGCCTTGGCTCTTTCGATCAACAGGTTCTGCCTGTCTTCGTGAGTAGCCCCACCCACGACCGGCGCCGTCAGGTTGCTCTCCGCAATCAACGCAGCGCAGAAGTACTGATCCCAAACAGCTCTGCCTTCAGATGCCTGTCTTTTCATTTCGTCGGCGATCATATGCGGCTCCTTTTGATGAGGTAGCACCGCCAGTTTACGCCTCAATTGCTGCAAACCGCCTCTTACCTGGATCGAATCACGATCGTAGAAGCGAGCATATCGCCGAGTCGTTTTCGCGAACCAAAGAATATAAAGATCCAGTCAAAAATACTCAGGAACGGCGTGGTGATATTGCGCACAAATGATTGATAAAGATTGCAGTTAAGGTAGCTGCGCTCATCAATCACGGACATACCCAGCAATTTTTTACCAACACTTTGACCATTGGGCATTGCATCGGAAAACAGGTAATAACCCGCACCCGCGCCCAGCGCCAGGATGCCGACCACGGTGGGTGGCAGACCTATGAAGTCGCCCATTCGACCGGCAAACAGGAACAGAAAGAAAGTGATGAGTGAGTCAATCATTTGCCCTCCCCACCGACGCCCCAAGCCTGCCAGGTTTTTTGGCTTTTGATATTCGTTTTGAATGTTGCTGACTTCCATGCGTGAGCGCCTGTTGGTTTTTGGTTACAGGCGTATCGGCATCAGGTTAGCAACATTTAATTGCTCATCAATAAAAAGGCTGAGATTGGAGGTGAGGCGAGGAAAAGGTGTAGCGAGGTGGGGATTACAAAAATTTTGTAATCCGCGACAACAAAAAAGGGCCCACCTTTCGGTGAGCCCTTCTAGACCGCCCAGCAGAGCGGATTTTGTTTGGTAGGCGCGATTGGACTCGAACCAACGACCCCCACCATGTCAAGGTGACCCCGAAACCCATGCAAGCATATGATCTATAAAGAAAAATAGGTGTTTTAAAACAGGTAAAAAACCGCAGTACCACTCTATAAGAATCAACAACTTAGCGTTGTATATTCCTACAGTGCTTCCCCTCTCCGGCGTCCTGCCAAAGTTCTCCCGCCACTCATTTCCACTGCTACGCTGTCCCCTTCCACGGAGAATTCGCGATTCCAAATTCAGACCTGCTCCCTTCCCTGCTGTTCAAGATCAACGAAAACCAACTCGCCCTTGAGGCAGCCATCATGGAACTGACACTTTGGGTAGAGCAGCGCGGTGCGACCGAGGTCGGTGGCAATGTGCGAGGCGCCTTGGAAACGATCGACAAGAACGAAGAGTTTATCAAGATGACTCTCGCGGTACTCATAACGCCGGATTGATCGGCCCCCCGGACCTGAGGGGATGGTGTTCAACCCGCTCACCAAAAAATACAAAAAATGCTCATAGCCACGCCGATGGTAAATATTCCAAATCCACACACGACACTAAGAAAAAGCGAGTGCTTAACCATGGCTCGAAACTCCGGTTCCGTCATCAACGAATCATTGAGTGTGAGCACCTGAGCAATATCCACGCCAGTGGGAGTGGACAGGTTTAGGACCAACGATTTTGATGATAAATCTCTTCAGTCGTGATGAATTCCCCAACTATGGGGGTTAACCCATCCTATATTTTGGGGTCCCCCGAACCTTACCAGCTCATTTTCACCGTTCCGGGCGGTCAATTGCGGCATCAAAGCCTGGGATGCCGTATAGAAATCAAGCAAGGCCTTTACAATCAAGGCCTTGATCCACAAAAAGACCATAAAAAGCAGCGCCTTTTGCGACTCTTTAGAACCCAATAAACATTGGTCCAAACGGTTGCGTTTTGGGGAAGAATTCTCGCTGAAAATCCCACCTCCGGCGTTCTGCCGACCGAGCACAATCACACATCCCTGCACCACTACGACTGCGCATAGAGGCACCCTGACCGCTGCCGCAGCTCATTTCAGATCAAGGTCAGCCATCACGTTCATGGAGTTGCGAGCTCCTGTCTCGATTACCACAAGCACGACCGCGTCAGGCTTAAACCTCTCGATGAGATCCGTACGGAAAAATCCATCCTGCACATGCGCCATCACGATCGTATCGAAGTGCTCCTTGAGGAACGGGAGGAGCTCGGTAGTAAACGAGTCTCTGAGGAGAAGGATCGTTTTCCCTGTGTTGGCATTTGTGTGAAGTACTTGCGGCGCCATCCAGCTGTGGCTGTCGCTCAAGTACGTAGTTTTATTTCGTTCATGAGGAAAGGCTTTCACGAAGGAAACACGGTCATGTGGAACAAAATCCGAGATACCAAGCATCAACGATAGATCCCTGGGAATCATGGCATGCGGAAGCACAGACGGACTAAAAGCAGACAAGGGTAATGGATACATCCCTAAGAAATCTTTAGAAATCCTCGTCATTAACTGTGTGTAGCCAAGATAGGCACCTAAACCCGTCCAGTGCGTATCGTATTCGTCATAGAGTTTCTGACTACCCTTCTCCCTTAACATCAGTGCACGCGGATCTATGATCTGATCGTACCCTGCAGCCTTGGAAGCGTTAAGTATTTCATCAACTTCAGTGTTAACTCTGACGCTAGGCATCCATTTAGGTCTGTGCTCGGGATAAATATCCTCCTTGACAGGCGCTATCATTACGTAAAATTTTGTATCCCTGCGCTTCAAATACTCCACACGTTGACGTAGCCCGTCCACCCAGTAGCCAATGCTTGCCTTATCGAGCATCAACTTACCTGACATGATTGCCATATGGGTGCTGTCGTCATAAAAAAGCCATCCATTCTGGCCGACTATTATCTTATTTGAACCTGAATACCCGAGCTTATACCTGAAGTAATTCAAGCCGGATATCAGGTATGTACGAAGTGGAAACCGATCCATTGCAAACGAATCAAGTTGAGCCGGCAGTACAGACCAATCCGAGATGCTTCTTGGAACTTCAGGAGCTCCAGCCAGCACTCTATTCTCTGCAATATCAGGCTCATTAATATTAAGCAAAGGGAACAAATGGACCGCAGCGATTATCGCCACCACACAGGCAATTAGTGACCACCATTTATGAGCAGACGCTGCCTGCTCCGACACCAAGGCATTGCTAATAGAAGCATCG
Organism: Pseudomonas oplopanacis; assembly: GCF_057128725.1. Classification (NCBI taxonomy): domain Bacteria; kingdom Pseudomonadati; phylum Pseudomonadota; class Gammaproteobacteria; order Pseudomonadales; family Pseudomonadaceae; genus Pseudomonas; species Pseudomonas oplopanacis. The sequence goes on from NZ_JBSKHV010000001.1 coordinate 631,783, forward strand.
TTCATTTTAGCGCCTCAGAATCGAAAGTATAGGAATGGGTTCAATGTGCTACTGGCAAGTAGAAACATACAAAAAACCAGGCCGCCCATTAACATAAAGGTAGGTAACGCATGAACGTCCGCAGCATCACGCCCATGCATGCCAGGCTCCGTAGAGCCGCTGACTCTACTCATCTTAAACAACCCACAGATCCACGGCATCACCGGGAATGAAAGGATTGAGCCCACAATTAACGCCAGGACTGTTTCAGGAGTCATCCAGACCATATAGGGTTGCCACGCAGGCTCCCGAGCACCAAAACCCACAAGAGCCTTGATAATCACCCATGCCTCGTCAAAGCTGTTAGCTCTGAAATATACCCAGCCAACCATTACCACGGCCATCGTGTAGGCTCGTGTAAGAATGACCGGGGAGACATCGAGAACGCGCTTTAAGAAAACTCTTTCAAGCACTACGAACAGTCCGTGAAACATACCCCAAAAAATGAATGTCCAAGCCGCACCATGCCAAAGGCCGGTTACGAAAAACACAATTAACAGGTTTCGAATTGTGGCGACTTCCCCGCCACGACTCCCACCCAGTGGGATATAGATATAATCTCGAAACCAAAACGAAAGCGACATATGCCACCGCCGCCAAAATTCTGTAATCGACTTTGCAGAATATGGATAATCGAAGTTCTTGGGAAACCTAAAACCCAGCATAAAGGCTAGGCCAATTGCCATGTTTGAATAACCGCAAAAATCAAAGTAAATCTGCAATGTATATGCAAGAGTTCCTATCCAAGCAATAGCTGTGGTCACTCCCGTAGGATCAAGGCTAAACAGGTGATCCGCAGCGGGCGCAACAGAGTTGGCAATCATTACTTTCTGGCAAAGGCCAACGATAAAATATTGAATACCAAGGCCGATTTTATCTGCACCTACTTTCCTGCTGTGCAGCTCGCCTTCGATATCTGTATAGCGAACAATAGGACCAGCCACCAAGTGCGGAAACATCATCACATAGGTCGACAACCTAACAATACTGTTTTCCGGAGCGATTGTTTTCCTATGGACTTCTACCAGATACGATACCAATTGGAAAATAAAAAAGGATATGCCCAGCGGCAAATGCACACCAAGATGCGGAGATTCAAACCCTATGACCTTCGATAAAATATCTACCAGAAACTGGCTATATTTAAAAAAACCAAGAACTACTAAGTTTGCTACAACAGCCCCAGCGAGCAGCCATACCCTGCTTCGCCCAGAGGATTCACCTATTTTTTTTCCGGCCCAAAAGTTCATTGCTAGCAGCGCAATTAGCAGAAAGAGGTATAGCCCCTCCCCCCAAACATAAAAAATTGCACTTGCCGTTAGCAGAACGGCATTCTTAGCCCCCGTCAAATAATAGAGCAATAGAAAAACTGGCAGAAAATAAAATATGAATACAACCGAACTGAAAACCATTACCTGGGCATTCCATTGTCAATTTTCGCGCAAATTTATCACAAAACTGTACGGTTCTCTCAACATAAACGAGCCTCACCATAGATAAGCGACTCAGCGACACACACTCTCGACATACGACTGCAAAGCTTTCAGGGCTGCTTGGTCGGCGATGATTCCTGCGCGGATTGAAAGAACAGTTGATCCAGCAGCTGCAGAGAGTTCGAAGGTGCTTGCATCGCCCAGGCTGGCGCCGACGGCGGTACCGGACAGGTTGGTACCACCGGCACTACAACTTCCCGCGAGGCGCATCCGGCGAGCGCCAGAAACGATATCAGTGCGGAGCTTGTCATTTTCAGCGAGCGCATGGGTCTTGTCCTCTTGGGCCTTTTGATCGAGAGCGGCAAGGGCCTGTTCTTGGGCCTGCTGCTTTTCCAGTGCCTGGCGCGCCTGAACGGTCGCGCCATTGGCAATCGTAGTCATGTCGGCCTGATGAGCGACGGCCTGATCTGAGAGTTCTTTATCGTACTTGTTGGCCTGCCACTGCCACGCACCGGCCGCCCCACAGCAGATCAAAACCAGTGCGAGCGCCAACAAACCAAGCAACTTTGCGACTTGAGCGTTCATTGCAGCACCTTCAGCGCAGCGCTATAGAACGCCTGGCGTCCTGCCAGGCCGTTCGTGCCACCGTTGATGCGACGGGTAATGGTTACGAATGATCCAGTGTCTGCCAGCGTGTTCAGCCCTTTGGTCGCCCAGAACCAGGCTGCCGACATGCAGGCGTAGTGCGGTTTCTCCAGCAGCTCTGGTTGGCTGATTAGGTCCGCGCCCAGCGCCTCGCCGCACGCCGCGTAGTTCGCCCGGCCAGTGATCTGGATCAGGCCCCGTCCGCGGTACTTGAGGCCATCGCCAGCCACAGTATTTCCAAGGTCGTTGCGCCCTTCGTATCCGACCTGCTGGGCGGTCGGCCCCCAAATTTCGCGCACGTAACGCAGCTGGCCTGACTCATGACCGACCTGAGCGATGAATGCAGCTACGCGCTTTTGACCAATGATCTGGAAACGGTCCATGGCCGTATTTAGGGCTGGTGCAAAAACGCCGGCTTTGGCGCCGGCGTTCGGGAGGATCTGCAATAGCTGCTGTTGCGTGATGGGCATGCTTTTCTCCAGACAAAAAATGCCCGCTCAATGGCGGGCACTCAAAATCGTTGTATTGGCAAAAAAGGAATTGTTCTGCTTAGCTAACGGGTTATGCAAATTTGATTTATTGGAAAATTATTCAAAGGAAGAAGCCCCCTGATGCTATCCCTCCTGGCAGCTGTTAAGCGTGTGATAAAAAACGATACGAACTGGGCTGCTGGTTTTTTTACCACTCATCTAATCGATCTAGGCTCGACCGACGTTCGTCTGCGCGGCATCCAGATGCCAGAGCCCGAGGTGGGAGAGGAAAAAATAGGGCTATCAGAACAGTTTTTAGCCAACGCAGAGCAATACCATGCGCGGTACTCCGCCAGTGACGACTCGACTATGCATTTCCGCAACGCACTCGCAGAGGCGGACTGGAAACCTTCTGAAAACCTGACAATCTTGGACATCGGGACCGGCTCGGGCGCCAACTCGGTAATCCCGTCACTTCGGATATTCGAAGGGTGCAAGATTGTAGCAACTGACCTTTCCCCGGACTTGCTGGCATTACTCCATCACTATCTTGAAAGTGAAAAACTGAGTTCACGAGTTGCATGCATCTGCACGGACTCTATGAACAATCACTTCAAGGATGGAGCGTTCGACGTAGTTATTGGGTCCGCCATACTGCACCACCTAATCGACCCTGAGGCAGCTATTCGTACCGCATTCAAGGCGTTGAAACCTGGCGGCATTGCAATGTTCATCGAGCCGTTCGAGGGATTTTCATTGTTGGCGCACGCTTTCAATCGGATCATGTCTGATGCAAATGAAAGCGACCGACAACTTCCCGATAATGCTCGATCCTTCCTCAAGGCTATATGCATCGACCTTGACGCAAGGAAAGGAACCGACAAGAGCGATATAAAATTTCGCTACATGGACGACAAGTGGTTGTTCACGCGCACCTATATCGATGCGACCAGCCGGAGAGCAGGTTTTAAGAGCGCGAGAATTGTGCCTTACTTGACGCCAGATGCATCGCGGCACTATCGGAGTAGCACCGAGATCCTAATGCGTTGTAGCGGCCTTGATCCACAAGCATTACTGCCAGCATGGGCCTGGGAAAACATTGATAGCCTTGACCGACTTTTTTCCCCAGAGATGAAACGCGATGCTCTTCTCGAAGGGACAATAATACTTCATAAATAACAGGCCTAACATCAAACAATATAAATTGTCCCCCTATTTAGCTGGCCAACTTCTTTCACCAACCTAATCTTTTTTAACCGTTACAGTCGAACCGGCCATTCAATCCCATTCGGAAATCTTGGCTGTGCAGGCACATCCCGCAGCGCTTGGCGATATTCCTTAATCGCTGCCAGAGATGCCGCGCTATGGGGATAGTCCTGCATCACCAAGTAATCCGTTTCCATGAGCAGCGTGTCGCGCTCCCCGCGTGCTATTGCCGCTAGCTCTTCAGTGGTTGGGGTTGGAGCATCAGACAGGACTGGGTAGCCATCCTTATTACAGGTAATGACTAGCCCTTGTGACGCCCCTTGAAGTATCGATTTGTAGTCATCAGTGGCAACTTCAACAGCATCTAAAGGAAGATCCTCGAAGAGAGCGCCATCATAAAAACCCTTTGCGATTTTGCTGTAGTACATCATGCGATTACCCTCTTAACGGCCGATTGCAAGCCAAAAAATGCCAATAGCGACAGCAGCACCCGAACCGTTTGACGCAAAAAAACTTCCATTTGCCAATCCTGCACTTGCAGTCACAATTGCCGGAGTAACCACAGAGGCATTGGCAGAACCAGACGCGTGCACAACCACATTTGGAAACGCCGTTGGCCATGTAACAAAAACGCCACCGCCAGCCGAAGTGCTCGCGCTACCCCACTGAAAGATAAAGCCACCCAGCCAGCTTGGAAGCGCGACGTATCCGTTTGCACCAATATTGAAAGACACGCCCTTTCGTAATTTTTTCGGCGTGACGATAGTGGAATCATCGACGCCTGCATCCGTCAGAGTTTGCGTTGCAATTTTGGATACGCCCGCAACTAACTCTGTCGCCAGTTTTCCTGCGATACCTTTGATGGCTGCTAACAGTTGGTTCTGAGTCCCTTTTACTGGCGCAATGGACTGATCAGAGAGGACGCTAACAATTTCCTCTTGAACATCGTTCGCCCAGTCGTCAGTGACCATGGTGGCTTGGATGCCAGCAACCGGGTCTCCGTCCGTAAATCGGTTGTCAACAGTGGCGCCAGGACCATCAATTCTGTGCATGCGTCATTCTCCATACGCGAAGAGCGCGATCGTGTGCGCGGGCTTCAATTGATTTAATTTGCATTCGAGGGTGTCGTTGCCCCAAGTTCTCAGCCGCTCGCCAACCGCCGATTGACCAACTCGAAAGCTGGTCACGGATACTTCTGGAGCCCTGACCAACCATGTGAAAGCCCAGGCGCCGTTGGTGAGAGCTTCACTGACCCGCGAGCGACCAACCCTGAATGGTCTGAAAGTTTCGATCGTTACCGTGTAGCCAAGGGCTGCGGCGATCTCAACAAAGTAAGCAGCGGACTGGCCGCCAGTGCTGGTGAGCTTTGCCAGTAACGCGTTTTTCCGTCCCTGGAGCGTTTCTTCCAATACTCCAGAACATTTGTCCGGCAGCCCCGCCACGCGCTCCCAATCACCGAGCAATTCGTTTGTGCTGGCAGGGTTTGCCTCGACCGGCAGGGCTTCGCCTCGGCCGTCTACGCGGGCCAGCTCGATAGACATACCGTCGAGTAGGTCATGCAGTTTGGTCCCGGCTTCCCTAGGGAATGCCTGACCGGGAGGCAGCAGCGTTTTTAGCTGCTCCAAGTAGTCGGCAGCTGTCGGCATTACGCCTCCTTAAAAGCTGGAGAAGGTGATTGTTCCAGGAACGGCCATATGCCCGATGGAATGAGCTACGTCGGCAGTCGGAGACGTGATGGCGTTATCGGACTCGCCCGCTGCTGTAGAAACCGCTTCCCGGAGTCGGCTGATCAGGATCGGGCCTCCCGGCTTCGAGTCTCGGACAATCAAGTCCGCGACTTCGGCCCGAACAGCGGCCTGCTCTGCAGCAGTGTTCGGGGAAAGCTTCACCGTCATGTTGAGCGGGTCGGCGATTGGCGCAGCTACAAACACTTCAGCGGTCACGGGACAGCGAGCATTGATATAGGCCTGCACCTCCGCGACCTTTGTTGGATTCGGAATGATGTTGGTCTCACCGTCGCAGACGAATAGAACGGTTACGGTGCCAGCACCCATTTGCAGCGGATAAACCCAGACCCGCGTAACACCAGGCACTTCAAGCGCCCACAGTTCGTAGTCGGATTCAGCTCCGCCATGAGGTGGTTGTCGGATTCGTTTCAGCAACCGACTGAGAAGTTGAGGGTCGGTTTCAACGTCAATCCCCCCATCAATCGCGGTTGCGGCTGATCCAGTCGATTGCACGCCTGCCACGGGCGACAGAAGAAAAAGCGGTGTGCCGGCTGAAGCGTCGCCAGCGGCGCCCGCTTCAACTGCCACTACCGTCGGCTGCAGCGTTGTGCCGGTGAATGTGCCGTCTGCCAGCATGCGATATTGCACACCGTCCTGGCGCTGGAGAATCGTCCCAGCAGGCAGTGTTGAAGTAAGTATGTCAGGCCGGGTGACCGGCCTAATCACTGTCGCATCAGTCACGGAGGGCGGCGCTTAACCCAGCCGTAATCTCAGTTCCATTAAATAATCACCGGCGGCTCCTCGCCGCTCAAGACCACCAGGCGCATCAGCTCTCATTAGGGACGCAAGCGCCTCTTCAATTGCAACATCGGAAAACGTTGTTCCGGATCGTTTCAGCACTGCCAGTAGCAGGTGCTCAATAGCATCTATTTGTGCTTGGTTCGACATTCGTACTCCCCTAATCCGGCCCATGCCGGGCCGAACACAAATACCTCACCCCAACGAATCACGCCAGTCCGCGAGAAGACAAAGAAAAATTTTCTTAAGGCTTGTCGATGGGAACGGCAATCTCGTTACATTTTTTAATGACGGCAGCAGCCTGCTGGATACCCGCGTCGTCCGTCGAGGCACCGGAAATAGTGTGATGAATTTCAGTTATTATCTTTTCTTCAAGCTCCTCTATCAGATAGTGATAACTCGAAGCGCCAAACTTATCAATGAAGTCAGTTTGATGTGGAAGCACAAGCTTTAACACTTCTGACGTTTTCTTAAAATCAAGAACATCTGCCCCAAGCCCATGCTTTATAGAAAATGCGCGCATGACAGCCTGCATCATTACAGTCGCGTATGCGGAATAAGATGCCCACAACATCGGTGAAACGAAAGGACGCGCCTTTGATGGAACAATCTGAGTTTTCAAAAATTGGGGATCTATCTGCTCATCTAGAATCTCGACAAGTTTACGGATATTTGTATCGTGCTTAGCCGCCTCCGCCACTACTTCGAATTTTATAACCGACATCCAAATAGATACAATCTTAAATGCACCTAGGGACACTACTGAAGCCCACAACTCATCACAGGCTTCCATTCTTTTTTTGTCCAGCAACAACTGCCGGCTTGATATGGCTGAAAGAGCTCCGCTTCGCAACGCAGTAATTTCCACCTCATTACTTCGTAGTTTTGCCTTGAAAGACTCTTCTGACTTCCGCAAATCAAACTTATAACTTTCAAGCAAATGGGCATATTCGCTTTCAACCGACTTCGTCAGCCTTGTAATTATCAAGTTCCTAGCAAGCCAAAGCACTAAAGAAACCAGAGCTGCTGACCCTCCAATATTCAAAAGTATATCCATGCGTGCGCCCCCCAAATGTGAATTCTCAACTATATCCGGGAGATTCCCTCATGCCCACAGCAATCGATTTGTTCGCCGGTCTCGGCGGATGGTCTACCGGTGCCCGCAATGCCGGGATCGACGTCATCTGGGCCGCCAATCACTGGCCTGTCGCGGTTGAGTGGCACAGCGCCAACCACCCGGACGCCATTCACATCTGCCAAGACCTGCATCAGGCGGACTGGTCGAAGGTGCCGGCCCACGACATCATGCTTGCTTCGCCTTGTTGCCAGGGGCATTCGAAGGCGCGAGGCAAGAAGTCCGGTAACGCTCAGCACGACTCGTCGCGCTCGACAGCCTGGGCGGTTGTATCGGCCGCCGAATTCCACCGGCCTGAAGTGGTGCTGGTCGAGAACGTCGAAGAGTTCACGGACTGGGCCCTGTACCCAGCGTGGTCGCAGGCTATGGCCGCGCTCGGTTACATGCTCGCGCCGCATGTCGTTGATTGCGCCGATCTCGGCGTACCACAGCACCGCGTTCGCCTGTTTCTGGTCTGCACCCGAAGCAAGGCGCCGCTGAACCTTCAGCTTCACCAGCGCCGGCATGTTCCAGCCTCATCCTTCATCGATTTCGACGCGGGCAAGTGGAGCAAGGTCGAGAAGCCAGGCCGCGCTGAATCGACGCTGCTCCGCGTGAAGAATGGCCGGGAGCGCTTCGGTGATCGATTCATCATGCCCTACTACGGATCAGGCTCGGGCCTGACTGGTCGCAGTTTGGAGCGCCCGATCGGCACCATCACCACCCTGGACCGGTGGGCCTTGGTGCGCGGCGACGAAATGAGAATGCTGTCGGCGAATGAGGCACTGGCCGCCATGTCGTTTCCAGCCGACACGAAGCGGCCGGACAATCATCGGCTCACCATGCACATGGCCGGCAACGCGGTACCGCCACTGGCCGGACAGCGAATTATCGAGGCCCTTAAGGCTGCTGCGTAGAATCAGGAGAAAAGAGCCGTTGTAGCCTCGGCGGGGCATAAGAAATTACGGGGCACGAAGAAAGATCACGAGCAAAAAAATAGTTTGAAGACCGGCTTATCGCAACTCTATTTACAACGGCAACTTCATCCCTAGTAATAATGGAGTTCGGCTGATCCGCCATAAGTGCAACTGTAGGAGCCAACGGAATAATCATCATATCTTCGAAGCAATCGGGAACGATAAATTCACCATCAACAGTTCGAATTATCCCCCACTGCATGTTCATATTTGATTGTAGAAACGAATCCATGTATCTCATCACATGAATTCCTGCGGCGAATCGGCCCGGCATCACGCCGTCTCTGAAGAATATGGTGTGATGCTTTTCCAGAAGTTCTTGCTGATCGACAGTTAAAAATTCACCAGCAATGCCGTTCACGGATATGTCATCTAATCCGTGCATAAGGAAACGATGCCTGGTTCGCCATAGCGAATAAAACTCTTCAACCACTCGTTTCTGAAAGTGCCCTATGACGGTTACAGCACCTGATTCAATCCCTCTGACTAACGCTTGAAATTCGTCTTCGATCTGCTTGCCAATAAATGCTTCTGTTCTTTGATCCCAAACTCTCTTAGCACAAAAAAACTCATTAGAAGATCTCAGCGGAATAACTTTCCCTTGACTCTTGCTAAAGACAGAAACGAATCCATTGGAATCATAAAATCTTTCGATACTCGCTCGTGGAAATACATGTTGTTTGATAGTTAGGTTATGAGGATTTCCTTTCTGAGGCTTTTCGTACTTCATTTCCTTTTCACCTTCTGCCTAGCTAATCGCTCACTCTAGCTGATTCCTCAATACCCCACCGCCCGGGCATGCCCCGGCATAGGACGCCCCATGCCCACCGAAAACCGAAATCACCCTGAAGATCATGCCGCGATTGAGCAGTTGCACCAGCAATACGTCGGCAAGATTGAGCGCTTCTCTGATGAGTTAATGGTGTTTCAAGACGCCGCCTATGCGATGGGCCTGGATCGTGGCGCAGAGTTGACCAAGGCACCTGGCGTGACACTCGCCGCTGCCCGCGCCAACCACCTGTACCTGGCCGGGCCCATGACGGGCTTCGAAGACTTCAACTTCCCCGCCTTCAACAAGATTGCGGCCGATCTGCGTGTACGGGGCTACATCATTGAGAACCCTGCTGAGCACGGCGTCATAGAGGACGCTGAATGGGCTGACTACATGGACTACGACCTGACACGCCTGGGCCTATGCGGAATGGTCGCGGTCTTGCCCGGGTGGGAAAACTCGAAAGGTGCCCGACTCGAAGTGCACATCGCCCGCGAGCTCGGAATGCCGGTAGTGAATGCCCATGATCTGGTATCGATGGAGATTGCAGGATGAGCGAGATTCACTCTGAATCTAAATCCGCCTGGATGCGGGCAGCAACGCTAGGCGCCCAGTTTTGGCCAGTAATTTGATACGTTGAACGCTTTTTGCTGACGACTCGAATCGAATAACTCTGTGCTGTTGGCGTCACTGGCGTAACGAACAACCCGACAACTTCTCCCCATGTAGCCATGCCAGCAGGTGCTTCAGATTTAATCACTCCTGCATCTTTATTCATTTCGACTATCGCCAAATTTGTGCTCATTGCGCTTACGGAAGATTTCCAAACCTCATTGTAGGTTTTATTGGAAACATTAACGGTAATGCCAGTATCAGAAGGTTGAAGTCCTTCAACTGTGGAACACGCAGAAACGCTAAGGATCACAGCACCGCAGGCTAAAGCCTTTCCGAACACATTAATCACGATAAATTCCTTGTTGAAATGCTCAATCAATAGGGAAGTAAATCCAGCAACCAAAGCGCCCTAGAAGCTTCGCAGAAATCTTAAAAAAATCCACCCTCCCCTCCAAAGTCAGCCGCTATAGCGGCAAGGACGAAGTCATGCCTGAAGAAAGTGATTTGCCCTGGTCTGGAGACGGTCCGCCGCCCGTTGGAACGGTTTGTGAAGTCGATGGATCAGCCGGCGAATCAGGGTTTGGTTCATGCACCATCCTCTACTCATCGAGCAATGTGGTGGTGTGGCAATACATCGGAACTGATTTCGACAACTGCTCGTATGTCGGCGAGCGCGAGTTCCGCCCGAACGGCGCTACCGCCGAGCAACACCGGCAGAACCTTGCGCGCGAGTTGTTCGAAACGATGATCCCCAACGAAAACCATCGCGTGCCATGGGCAGGCGTTAACCAGCAGTTCAGGGATGACTTCCTTCGGGCCATTGATGCGGGCTACCGCAAAGAGGTACAGCCATGAGCCGTAGCGGATACAGCGACGATTGCTGCGGATGGGATCTGATCTGCTGGAGGGGCGCCGTCAAGTCAGCGCTCAGAGGCAAGCGCGGGCAGGCCTTCCTGGCTGAACTGCGCGATGCACTGGACGCCATGCCGGGCAAACGCCTGATCGCCGACTCTCTGGTGGTTGAAGGCGAGTTCTGCACCATCGGCGTGGTTGGGGCAAAACGCGGCGTGGATATGGCAGCGCTCGATCCGGATGACCGAGAAGCCGTAGGTGAGGCGTTTGGCATCAGCCCCGCCATGGCTTCGGAAATCGTTTTCATGAACGACGAGGGAAGCTGGCAGGCAGAGACACCGGAGCAGCGATGGGTGCGCATGCGCAAATGGGTCGAGTCGAACATCAAGCAGGTGACGCCATGATCGCCCTCGCCTGGTTCGCCTACGTTTACTGCTACAAGGGGCCTCGGTGAAACGGGGAAACTCAATTATTCTTCTGTATCCATCCAACCAACAATAATGTGCTCCCTGAGACGAATAAGCCAAACGCCAAGTAACCGACCCTCCCGTCTCTAAGCAGTTGGTTCAGGCAAACGCCGAGTCCGAAAATAGCCAATAGACCCCCAGTGATAATCATTGGGTTTCGAATCGCCTTATCCATCGCCACCTCCCGCTCAAGATCTATTTCATTAAACCATATACCTGCCGGTGAACGGCGGGCGAGGAATCCCATGCCTGCAAACTGCGAATACAGCATGACCCGGGGCGATGCCGTCGAACTGGCTGGCATTGCTCAATTCGATTTGGCAATGCGCCGTGAGGCGCTCACCGGTTACCTGCAAAGAAACGGTTCGCTGCGTCTGGTCGAACTCCTGGCCCAGTTTATCGGCATGGCCAACTCGGTGGCAGCGAACTGCGCGGAGATGAGCGACCAGGTGCTGATCGAGGAATGCGGTGTGCATCCCGACAAATTCACCAGCGTGAATCTTCCAACCATCATCGGGGCCTGCCAAGGCGTCCAGATCGCCAGCAAGTGCGATCCGAAAGGCGCGTGCCATGGGTGCGCCTACAGGTTGGGATCAATTGCCAATCAGTCACCGATTACTACCGGCGATGCCGAGTTCATGGCTCACGACCGAAAAGGCTTCATGTGCCACGCACACCTGGATGAACAGGGCGAGCCCACGAAGTTCTGCGTCGGCCATGCCAAAGCAGCCACCCAATAACCACCTTCTGCCGCCACGCGGCGCGGAGCATCATCATGGCAAAAGTTCTGGCCCAAATTACGGTCAAGTTGCCGCGCCTCATGGAGGCAGGCGAATACAGAAAGCTGCGTTACGTAGGCGGCAAACCAAGTCTGCAACAGTTGAAAAAATGGATTGAGGAAGGCGAAGTGATTGGAGAGGTAAAAGGCGGAATGTATTTCGTCGATGTTCAGGCCGCGGTGATGGGTTCAAGCGACCCACTGCTGGCCAAGATGCTGGAGATAGGCTGATGGCTGCCCGGCCGCGCACGCTTCAAAACAGGAAGCTTCCGCCAAACCTTTACCCAAACGGAAAGTATTGGCGGTACCGCAACCCCGTCACCGGAGTGATGACCAGCATCAACCGCCCATTGGAAGAGGCAATCAAACTGGCTCGGGCTGCCAACCTGAAGTTCGCGGAGCTGGTGGTTGATGACGGTTCGCTTCTTGCCCTCCTGACTGGTGACCGACTGCCGATCGTGAGCAACCTGCTGCAGCGCTTCACGGATGAATGGTTGGTGGATAAGGGATATGCCGCACGCACGCTCGAGGAGATCAAGTTCAAGGTTGAGCGATATCGGCAAGACCTGGGCGATCGGCTGATTGGGCAAATGGACGTGCTGGCCATGGCCGAATACCTCGACCAGTTCAGCAACAACGCCTACACGAAGCACCGCGGTCTGTGGGTCCAGATCTTCGCCTTCGCTGTGGCCAAGGGCCTGGCAGAACGCAACAACGCCGAACTGACGCTGGTGAAGAAAGAGGCGGAGAAGAAACGCCAGCGGCATACGCTCGACGGACTGAAATCGATCATCGACGCGGCGACCACCCCGCCTTGGCTAAAGCGCGCGATTCGCCTGGCACTCGCCAGCCTTCAGCGGCGTGAGGACATCGTCACCTGGTTGAAGTCTGCTGCCGACATGGACAAGAACACGCTGACGGTGTCACCCGGGAAGACCCAAGGCTATGACAATCCAGTTCACCTGAAGATCACCATGGGCGCGGCGCTGCGCGAGGTTGTCGGTGAGTGCATGCGATCGCCGATCGTATCGCCGTACCTCATCCACTACAAGCCCAAGGCCCGGCGCCGGGAACAGATCGACGCAAAGGACCACTGGACTTCGGTGACCCCAGACTACTTGACCAAAGAGTTCAGCAAGGCCCGGGATGCAGCGCACGCCTACGACCATGTGCCGGCCGGTGAGCGCCCCACTTTTCACGAGATTCGCGCTTTAGGGGCATGGCTTTACGAGCAGCAGAATTTCCCACAGGAATACATTCAGGCTTTGATGGGGCACGCGGACGAGAAGATGACGAAGCACTATCAAGAGGGGCACGACGAAAAGAAGATCGAGTACCTGGAGGTGGGCGCCGAATTGGCGTTCTGAGGTGGGGGTTTTGCAAAAGTTTTGCAAATCGCAGAAGGCAAAAAGGGGTCACCGTTTCCGGTGCCCCCTCTAGACCGCCCAGCAGAGCGGATTTTGTTTGGTAGGCGCGATTGGACTCGAACCAACGACCCCCACCATGTCAAGGTGGTGCTCTAACCAACTGAGCTACGTGCCTGCTGTGAGGCGGCATTCTACGGAATTCCGGAGGGGTGTCAACACCTTTTTTCGAGCTAACCCTATGAATATGCAAAATATTTAATTTTGCGGCTTCGACGAAGATTTTCCGGTAGCTGGCGGTCGATTTTTAACTCGGGTAGGATCAAGGCACTCGTAAAATATATTAAACAGAGGCAGCAGGATGGCGAACACTCCCTACCCAGAGTCCTATTACGCCGCATCGGCCAATGCGGTTCCGCCGCGCCCGGCTTTGCAGGGTGAAGTAGAGACGGATGTCTGCGTGATCGGCGCCGGTTACACCGGTCTGTCCTCTGCCCTGTTTCTGTTGGAGAACGGTTTCAAGGTAACGGTTCTGGAAGCGGCCAAGGTTGGTTTTGGCGCATCGGGTCGTAACGGCGGTCAGATCGTCAACAGCTATAGCCGCGATATCGATGTGATCGAGCGCAGCGTTGGTCCCAAGCAAGCGCAGTTGTTGGGGCAGATGGCGTTCGAGGGTGGGCGGATCATTCGTGAGCGGGTCGCCAAATATAATATCCAGTGCGACTTGAAGGACGGCGGTGTGTTCGCGGCCATCACGTCCAAGCAGATGGGTCATCTGGAATCGCAGAAGCGCCTGTGGGAGCGTTTCGGTCATACGCAGCTGGAGCTGATGGATCAGCGTCGTATCCGTGAAGTGGTGAATTGCGATCAATATGTCGGCGGCATGCTCGACATGAGTGGCGGGCACATTCATCCACTGAACCTGGCGCTGGGCGAAGCGGCGGCCGTCGAGTCGCTCGGCGGCACTATTTATGAGCAGTCGCCAGCGGTGCGCATCGAGCGCGGCGCGAGTCCGGTGGTGCATACGCCAGAGGGCAAGGTCAGGGCCAGGTTCATCATCGTGGCGGGCAATGCCTACTTGGGCAATCTGGTGCCGGAACTGGCCGCAAAGTCGATGCCTTGCGGGACACAGGTCATCACCACCGAACCGCTGGGCGAGGAATTGGCGAACAACCTGCTGCCGCAGGATTACTGCGTCGAGGACTGCAATTACCTGCTCGACTATTACCGTCTGACGAGCGACAAGCGGCTGATCTTTGGTGGCGGCGTGGTGTATGGCGCGCGGGATCCGGCGAACATCGAGGCGATCATTCGACCGAAGATGCTCAAGGCGTTCCCGCAGCTCAAGGACGTGAAAATCGACTACGCCTGGACCGGCAATTTCCTGCTGACCCTGTCGCGTCTTCCGCAGGTCGGACGGATCGGCGACAACATCTACTATTCCCAAGGTTGCAGCGGCCATGGCGTGACGTACACACACCTGGCGGGCAAAGTGCTGGCCGAGGCGTTGCGAGGTCAGGCGGAGCGTTTTGATGCGTTTGCTGATCTGCCGCACTACCCGTTTCCCGGCGGACAATTGCTGCGCACACCGTTTGCGGCGTTGGGCGCCTGGTACTACGGGCTGCGGGACAAATTCGGATACTGATACAAAAAAGGGGCCGCTGAATGCGGCCCCTTTTTTGTAGGAGCGGTGTTTACAGCTTGTCCCGTTCAATGCCGCTGCGGATTCGCAGAATGTCGGCGAGTACCGCAAGGGCGATTTCAGCCGGTGTCTTGCTGCCCAGGTTCAAACCGATTGGCGCATGAATTCGCGCCAGCTCGGCCTCCCCCAGACCACCAATCCTGCGCAACCGCTCAAAGCGCTTTTGCGAGGTCTGCATGGACCCCATCACACCGATGTAAAACGCCTCGGTGCGCACCGCTTCCATCATCGCCAGGTCATCGATGCGCGGATCGTGGGTCAACGCCACCACCGCCGTGTCGCTGTGGCAACCGCCGTCAGCAATGAACACCGAGGGCAACTGACGACGAATCTCGACGTTTTCCAGCACCACGCCTTCCAGCACCTCGTCGCGCGGATCGCAAAGAATCACTTCGAAACCCAACCCGACGGCGAACTCTGCACACGCCTGCGCAACCGAGGAATACCCGGCCAGCAACAAGCGCTGGGCCGCACCGATCCGCACGCGCACCCGGTCGATCTCACGCTCGATGCGCACGCCCTGCTCGCGATCATCGAACAGGCTGCGCGCACCGCTGGCCAGATCGACTTCGCGGATCAGCCGACGCTGACCCAACAGCGCCGATTCCAGTTCTCGCAGATGCGCCTGAACCTCGCAATCCGGCTCAAGGTTCTCCACCAGCACATCGAGCACACCGCCACAGGGCAAACTCACCCGAGAGCGCGGATCATCCCCCTCGCCATAACGCACGACGCTGACCGCCTCCAGAAACGCGCCCTCGGCGACTCGCTCGAGAAAGTCCTCCTCGACACAGCCACCCGACAGCGAACCGATCCATTGCCCGTCAGCGTTCACCGCCAGCAGCGAACCCGGCGCACGCGGTGCCGAGCCGTAGGTGGCGAGCACCGTGCACAGCCAGACGCGCTGGCCGGCCGACGACCATTGCAGTGCCCGGCGCACGACTTGCAGATCGAGATGCTGCATGTCAGTGCGCCTTGTGCTCGAGCGGCGGCGCATCAGCCCGCAACTTCTGCACGTCGCTCACCGCCAGATCTGCCGGCTGACCACCCCAACCCTGACGCAGGTAGTTCAGCAGATCCGTCAGTTGCTCGTGACTGAGCTTCTCGGCGAACCCTGGCATCGGCTGCATGTGTTCGAACCCGGCAAACTTCTGCTCGCCGATACCGTCGTCGATCACCCGCACAAGGTTGCGTGGATCTTCCAGGCGCAGCGTGGTGTTGCCGCGCATGGCCACCGCGATGTGCGGCTTGCCCTCGCCACCGACCGCGTGGCAACCGGCGCAGACGTTCAGGTATTCCTGACGGCCGCGTTGGGCGCTGGCCGTGAGCTTGTCCAGCGGCACGTCAGTCAGCACCTTGGCCTGTGGCGGTTGATCGCCGAGCAGGAAGGTCGCCATCGCCGCGAGGTCCGGGTCATTGAGGCCCTGGGTGCTGTTGTGGAACACCGGGAACATCTCGTTGAACATCGTGCCCTGGGCGCTCATGCCGTGCTTGAGGAACGAGCTCAGGTCCTGATGGTTCCAGCCGCGAGCCGCCAGGTCATTGGCCAACAGGCTCGGTGCCAGATAGCCATTGAGCAGGCCGCCGGTCAGGCGCTTGTCCTGTTGCATCGCACCCGGCAAACCGCGCGGGGTGTGGCATTCGCCGCAGTGACCGAGCACGTCGACCATGTACTGGCCGCGCTTGAAAGCATCGCTTTTACCCTCGGTGGACGAAAGCTGCACGTCCTTGCCGTAGAGCATGTTCCAGCCCATCAGGCCCAGGCGCACGTTGAACGGAAAGCTCAGGCTGGTGACCGGTGCTGCACGCTCGATCGGCTCGACGGTTTTCAGGTACGCGTGAATCGCATCCGAGTCGTCACGCGGGATCAGGTGATACGAGGTGTACGGCATTGCCGGGTACAGGTTGGCGCCATCGCGGCGCTTGCCTTCGGTCAGCGCGGCGAAGAATTCGTCATCGTTATAGAGGCCGATGCCGTGCTCTTTACTCGGGGTGATGTTGGTGCCGTAAATCGTACCGAACGGCGAGACAATCGGCAGACCGCCCGCGTACGGCGCGCCACCCGGCGCGGTGTGGCAGGCCATGCAGTCAGCGGCACGGGCGAGGTATTCGCCGCGCTTGACCTGATCTTCCGCGTGCGCCAGCAACACCGGCGCAGCCAGACCGACCGCCAACGCCAGGCGGGAAAGTAGTTGCTTCATGCTTAACCCTCCTTGACCAGGCCGAGATCGGTCAGCACGTTGCGCGTTGCGCTGTAGTAACGCACGTAGCCTGTGCAGCGGCAGATGTGGTGACCGAGGCTGTCCTCGATGACTTTTTCCAGCTGGCTTTTGACGATCGGCTGACGCTGCAGCTTCTCCACAAGCACCGTCGCGGCATTCACAAAACCCGGTGCGCAGTAGCTGCACTGGAAAGCAAATTCGTCGACGAAGCGCTGCTGGATCGGGTTCAGCTCAGTGACTTTGCCTTCCTCGTCGCGTTTCGCGTGGCCTTCGATGGTCCGCACTTTTTTGCCTTCAAAGTAATGCGCGCCGGTGATGCAGGTGCGCACTTCTTCGCTGGTGCCGTCCGGGTTATCGACGATCACCACGCAGGCGTGGCAGATGCCTTGGCCGCAGCCCAAACGCGAGCCGGTTAGGTTTTTGTATTCGTGCAGATAATCGATCATCGGCAGGTCATCAGGGATGTCCACCGGGCCGACGGATTGACCGTTGAGGGTCAGTTGAAGCGGACGGTTAGCCATTGAGGGCCTCCTTGATGCGTGCAGAAGTGATAGGCAGGTCGCGGACCCGTTTGCCGATGGCGTGTGCCACAGCGTTACCGATGGCACCGACCACCGGGATCATCACCACTTCGGCGATGCCCTTCGATGGATCGCTCGGCGACAGCGGCGGCAGGATTTCAGCCGTCTGCTTCCAGACCGCCACGTGGCGCGCCATCGGCAAGCGGTAACGGTTGAAGTTCCAGTCACCCTCCCCCGGCCCGCCTTCGTACAGCGGCATCTCTTCCATCAGCGCATGGCCGATGCCCATGGCGATCCCGCCTTCGATCTGGCCCTTGACCAGTTCTTCCACCAGCACCCGACCGCACTCGACCCACGAGTGATGGTTGAGCACTTGCACTTCGGCCGAACCTTTGTTGACCTTCACTTCCACCAGCGTCGCGACCGGGCTGTAGTAAGTCACCGCCGCGTTGTTCAACTGGGTGTCCGGGTAGTGCACGTTCTGGCGATCCAGCAGGTGGAAACCGGCGCTGTTCATTTGCGCCTTTTTCACGCTCGGTGCGCCATCGCCGTACTTGACTGCCAAGCCGTCGAGCGGCAGACGTTCACGCACGCCGTCAATGCTGAACTCGGCCTCGGCCCAGCTCCAGCGGTTGAAGCCGTGCACGGTCGCGCCGGTGACCAGGCCCTTCTCGTGAGCGTGCTTGGCCAGCTGTTCAAAGCTCAGCGGCTGCATGCCGTTGGCGGTGAGTTTGCCGTCGACCCAATGTGCATCTTCGCGACGCACCACGTAAGGATTCGCCGAGCCGCCGTAAGGGCCCTGGCTCCAGATCTGCAACGCCGCCGGCCACAAACCGTGGTTAAACAGCACGCGCGCCGCTTCACGGGTGGCGTGGCTGAAGTAGTAGGCGGAGTTAGTGGCCGACGACGCCGACGCGATCTTGCCAACCCAGCGCGGGTTGCGCAGCAGGCTGTCCTGTTCGGCCTGACTCATGATGTAAGGGTTGCCGCCGCTGATCAGCTGCAACTCTTTCCATTCGGTCTCGCCAGTCTTCACTTCCGTCGCCGCGATGCCGAGGAAATCGGCCACAACCAAGGCTTGCGAGGTCGACATGCCGGTGCCGATTTCGATACCGATGTGGCGCAGGGTGATGTGCCCTTGAGCGGTGAATTCGATGCTCGCCATCGGCGCTTCGGAGCCCGTGCCGAAGTCTTTTTGGCAGATGCCGAAACCGATGCCGTACCAGTTATCCGGATCCTGCGCTTCGCGCTGCTTTTTGATCGCGGCGCGGTTTTTCCAGACGTCGTGAACGGCGGCTTTGTCGAGAATCTCGTGCAAGCGCAACGCACCCGCCGGCACTGCGCCTTGGGTGTTTTTCATGCCCGAGAGCATGGCGTTTTTCTTGCGCAGGTCGATGGCGTCGATGCCAAGGCGATCGGCAATTTCGTCGACCATCATCTCGGTGGACGCCATGCTTTGCAGGGTGCCGTAACCCCGCATCGAGCCGGCTTCAACGGCGCGGGAATGATAGGCGGTAACCTGCAAATCGTTCTGCGGCATGTAGTAGATCGACTGCGCGGCCGTGGCGCCAACGGCGGCCACGGAGGGGCTGTAGTTGACTCGGCCACCGCCGTCGACGCTCATTTCGGCGCGGAAAATCTTGAAGCTGTGATCGGTCTTGTCCACGGCCAATTGGTAGCGGATGTCGAACGGATGACGCTTGATGCCGCTCTGGAATTGCTCATAGCGGTCATTGGCCAGACGCACTGGCACACCGGCGCCATACAACGCCGCGAGGGCCGCGTAGTAGACGAAAATGTTGTGGTCTTTGGAACCGTAACCCACGGTGTAACCCGGGTGCATGTTCAGGTTCGCCAGGCCGAAGCGCGACGGCGCGATCATTTTCGCGGTCTCGGTCGCTGCCTCCAGTGGGCACTGGGTCGCCACCACGAAATGCAGGGTCTTGGTCGCCGGGTCGTACCAGCCGTTGCCGTTGTCCGGCTCCATCGCGGCGGGTTCGATCGATGGGGTTTTGTAGCGCTCGTCGAACACCAGCCAGTTGTCTGGCGGCGTGTCGATCTGCTGTTTCATGCGATCGGCGTAGAACAACCCACGCTCGGTCAGATTGCCGTGCAGGTTCGGTTGGGAATTCCACACCGGGCGACGGTTTTTCAGCATCGGGAACAGGATCGAATCCTTGAGGCTGGCGAATTCGTCTTCGTCCGCCGAGGTCGCCCCGCCCACACGCACATAGCGGAAGCTGCCGTAAGGATCGCCTTCGTAGAACGGCACTTGAGCACCGTAACGAATCGCTTTGTCATTGAATTTGAGTTTGGCCTTGGCCTGGCGGAAACGCTCGAAGTCGTTCCAGATCAGAATGGCCACCGGGTGACCGATGAACATCGGCACCTTGCCTTCCGGCAGCAACGGATCCGGCGCGTGCTCTTCCGGGAAGACGATGCCGTCTTTCTCCAGGTCAGCGGCGGTGACGATGCGGTCAGGCTGCAAGTCGGCGCCAAGCCACGACAGGTCCATGCCCGCGTAGATGCGGTCGGCCTTGATGGTTTTCAGCAGCATGGCGTGGCCTTGCTGCTGCGGCCAGCCCGGCATGTCCTTGGCGCGGATGTCGCGGGCAAAGACTTTGCTGCCGCAGACCTTCGACAAGGCATCGTTACGCGAGCGTGCCTTGCCGTTGTTGCCGAGCCATTGCTCGGACGGCACGGTCACGCTGTTTTCCATCAAGGCGGCGAGCGCCTGACTGCTGAGCGGCGTGAGCGTCACGCTCACACCTGCCACCAGCCCGCCCTGAAGGAACGAGCGCCGGGATATTTCACGGTTGGACATGGATCATCCTCTGGGCGGTTATGGGCCCGCCCTTTTGGTTACGTACTGGAATTCTTGAGTCTAGCGGAAGCCCTTTTTGACGATGCAAAGGGCTGAATTTGCCAGCGCAAAGCTGACCGAAAGGTTAAGTTTATAGACTTAAACCCTTACGGCAAACAAAAAACTGACCAGCGAATCAAAAAACTGCGACTTTGCGACGCAGCCGATCGATGAACCGTTCCAGAGCGGGCTGACCCGTCAGTGGCGAGGGATGACCTGGTAACTCATCGACATTTCCCCGGACGCAGCAATGGGCAGGTCGAACAGTATTCAGCGGGCTCGGTGGCGAGGTAGTAGAAGCAACAGGTTCGGCGAAAGCGAATGCTGCGTTGACCGTCGTCCAGCAGCGTGGGCGGTCGGCGGAAATGGCTCAACGGGTTGTAGTCGAGGCCGAACAGCGCGGGCTCGGCGTGTGTCAGCAGCCAATTGAAATCCGCTTCACAGCGCTGACGCACTGACAGGTCATCGATTTTCGCCATGCGCTTTTCATACAGCGAATACACGCGCACCGCCGTGTTTTCCCAGAGGATGCGTCGGGAAACACCCGTGACTCGGTTGAAGGTTTGCCACAAGGGTTTCAGCAGTCCAGCGAACAGCCCCTGCACCAACGCGTCCCGCCAGGCCTCGCGTTCATTGGCCCCGTACGTCAACGGCTGACCGTGATGCAGCGGCATCGAAGACGTCCACAGCCCGCCATCGTGGCCGTACTCAATCACCGTATTGTCGAGCGTCAGCAACAGCCCTTTGTCATACACCGACATTGCATACAAACACGCGCCGGTCGCCAGAAACGACAAGCGCTTGCCCAGCAGCGAGGCCGTGATCGCCCGGGTCGACGAGCCGATCACCGGGCCCAGGAGGTCCAGCAGTTGTTCGCACACGCCCTCCTGCAACAAGTCCCGGGCCACCAACGAATGCACCGGATCACGCTCGTCGCTGTCCTTGAGCCGCAGTCCACCGGACAACACCGCCCATTCCGACGCCGTGAAATAACGCGCCAGACTCATTGCGGTAATTCCCGGCCAAACGGAATACACAAGGGCGTCCCGAAGAATGGATCGGGAATGATCCGGCAGTTGAGGTCGAACACGGTTTTGACCAGGGACTCGGTCAACACCTCATCGGGTCTGCCCTGGGCAAACGCCGTCCGGTTATGCACCGCCACCATGTGGTCGGCGTAACGACAGGCCAGGTTGAGGTCGTGCAGCACCATGATGATGGTTTTGTTTTCGAGCCGGTTGAGGTCGCGCAACAGGTCCAGCACTTCGATCTGGTGCGCCAGGTCGAGGAACGTGGTCGGTTCGTCGAGCAGCACGATGCCGGTGTCCTGGGCCAGGGTCATGGCGATCCACGCACGCTGGCGTTGCCCGCCGGACAATGCGTCCACCGGTCGATCCGCCAGGGCCTGCAAACTGGTTTGCGCCAGTGCGCGGTTGACCATGGCTTCGTCTTGCGCCGACCACTGTTGCATCCAGCTCTGATACGGGTAACGTCCAAGCGTCACCAACTGCCGGACGGTGATGCCCTCCGGCGCGCTGGGGGTCTGAGGCAAAATGGCCAACTCCCGGGCCACCGCCGCCGTGGACTTTTGCTGGATATCCACACCGTTGAGAATCACCGAGCCCTGCTGTGGTTTCAGCAGTCGGGCGAAGGATTTGAGCAAGGTGCTTTTGCCGCAGCCGTTGCTGCCAATCAATACCGAAATCTTGCCCTTGGGCAGTTGCATGTCCAGCGCGTCAATAATCACCTGGCGCTGATAACTCAGGGTCAGGCCGCGACTTGCAATCGACGTCATACGTTGAATTCCTTAATGACGTTGTTTAATCAACAAATAGAGAAAAAAGGGTGTGCCCAGCACGGCGACAAAAATGCCGGCCGGCAGATCCAGCGGCAAAAACAGTACACGCCCGACCAGGTCGGCCAGCACCACAAGGTTCGCCCCGACCAGCGCCGACATCACCGCCTCACCGCCAAAACCCGGAGCCACCAGACGCTTGGCAATGTGCGGCGCAATCAACCCGACAAACGCAATCGCTCCACCCCAGGCAATCGCCGCACCGGCCAATGCCACACTCACCAGCAACAAACCGGCGCGTAACCACTGCACGCGCACACCGATGCCCCGGGCCAGAGCGTCATCCAGTTGTTGCACCCTCACCTGTCGGGCCAACAGCACCAGCAACGGCAAAATACCCAACAACCAGCGACCCAACGCCAGCGGTTCCGGCCAACTGGCGCCATACACACTGCCGGTCAGCCAGACATAAGCCGACAGGGTCGTGGTCAGCGGGCTGAAGACCAGAATGAAGGTGGTCGCGGCGGTCAACATCGCGCTGATGCCGACGCCTATCAACACCAGTCGCAGCGGTGACGCCCCCTGTTTCCACGCCAGCAGATAGATCGCCAATGCCGCCAGCCCCGCACCGAGCATTGCCGCCAACGGCAGATACTGTTGGCCCAGCGCGACAGAGAAAAACGACAAATACAGCACCGCCGCCGCACTGGCGCCGCTGGTGATTCCCAACAAGTCAGGTGACGCCAGCGGGTTGCGGATGATGCTTTGCAGAATCAACCCCGATACCGACAACGCCGCCCCCACCAACGCGGCCAGCAGCATGCGCGGAAAGCGCAATTGTTCGACGATGAAGGTCAGGCTGGCGTCCTGATCCGACAGCAATATGCGCAACACCTCAAGCGGCGACAGCATGACTTTGCCCAAGGACAGCGAGCCGAGCATGATCAGCGCCGTCACCAGTAACGCCGCCAGCAACCGCCACAACGTGGCAACATTGATCCGCCGGGAAAACCCGCTACGGCGCCAGGTCAGGACCTTATCCATAACGACTTCCACGTCGCGCCAACAGAATGAAAAACGGTGCGCCGAACAACGCCGTCATCACGCCCACCGGCACTTCCTGAGGCAGGATCAACACCCGCGACAAGGTATCCGCCAGCAGCAGGACAATCGCGCCGAGCAGCGCGCACCCGGGCAGCAACCAGCGATGATCGATGGACAACCCTTTGCGCACCATGTGCGGCACCAGCAACCCGATAAACCCGATGCTGCCGGCCAATGCCACGGCACTGCCCGCCAGACAGACCACCAGCACGCTCATCAGCAGCCGGATCAAACCGGTTCGCTGACCCAGGCCGGTGGCGATCTCCTCGCCTGCGTCAAGCACGTTGACCTGCCCCGCCAACAACATCGCGCCGAACAACCCAAGTACGCCACACAACAGCAATGGCGCGGCAACCGACAGACTGCGCTCGGTCAGCGAGCCGGCCAGCCAGAACAGCACCGTATCCAGCCCATCCTGATTGACCACCAGCAACGCCTGGCTGAACGCGGAGAACAACGCCGCCATCGCCGCACCCGCCAGCACGATGCGCAATGGGCTGAGACTGCCCTGCCCCATGTTGCCAATCAGCCACACCAGACTGCCAGCGACGGCCGCGCCGAGGAACGCGCACCACAGCCAGGCATCCGGGGATGACAGGGAAAACAGCGAAGAACACAGGATGATAAAAAACGTCGCACCGGCGTTGATCCCGAACAACCCGGGGGACGCCAGCGGATTGCGCGTCAGCGCCTGCATCAAGGCGCCTGCCACTGCCAGACTTGCGCCCACAGCCATCGCCATCAAGGTGCGCGACAGGCGCGTGGTGGTCACCAACACATGACTGACGCTCAGCGGATCGGGATGCACAAACGCGACGGCAATGTCCGACAACGGAATCCAGGTCGCGCCGACCGCCAGGCTCAGCACGCCGCTGATCAGCAACACGACGCCAGCCATCCACAGTTTCAAACCATTGCTCATGAGGCCACATCCGCCGTGACCAGCCGCGCAACGTCATCAAGCATCAGGTTAGCTCCCAGCATTCCGCCCGACAGGCTCCAGGCCACGCCATCGACCCGCCACACCTGTCCCTGTTGCGGCGCACGCATTTGCTGCCACAGCGGATGCCGCACCAGGCTTTCATAGTTGCGCTGTACGGCCGGTTTCTCGGCGCGCAGGAAGACAAAGAAAATGTCGGCATTCACCACCGCCAGACTCTCCTTGCTAGTGAGTTTGATCGATACCCCGTTCGCGGCCCGACTGGCCTCGCTCCAGTCGAACCCCAGCTCGGTGATCACCGAACCTGGAAAACTGGCCGGCAAATAACTGCGGATATGGTCCTCGCGGACATCCAGAATCGATACCGTGGGCGGCCAGCGGCCAGCAAACTTCTGCTGCAGTTGCTGGCGCAGTTGCGCCGTGCGCAGGTGCCATCGGTTCAACACCTCGTCGGCGCGCTGCTGGCGGTGCAAGGCAACGCCCATCAGCGCCAGGGTCTTTTTGAACTCGAAGACTTCCTCCAGCATCACCACCGGGGCGATCTGCTTGAGCAACGGTGCGATGCGTTCATGGCGAAAGCGCGAGGCGATGATCACGTCCGGCTTCAGCAGCGCGATGTCCTCAAGGCTCGGCTGGGTCTCCAGCCCGACATGGGGCACTGGCTCAAGCGCCGACCGCAGATAGCGATAGGTGGGCTTTTCACTCCAGGAGTCGACGATGCCGCACGGTGTGATGCCCAACGCCACGGCGCTGTCGGTGGCGCCCTGAAACAGCGTGATCACCCGCAGCGGCGCGGCCTCGGTCTGCGCCCACGCCGAAGGAGCAAACCTGAGTGCAAGCACACCCAACGACAGGCGCAGCAGCGTACGCCTCGAAGGTGTGTTGATGTGTTCGTTCTTGAGCGGGCCCGACAGGCTTGGCATGCTCAGAAGTCGACCGTGGCCGAAAGGAGGTAGGTGCGCGGGGTCGCGAGCGTCAATCCAGGCTCGCTGTCATCCGAAGCCCCGGCAGAACTCCAGTAGCGCTTGTCGGCTACGTTCTCGACATTGGCACGCAGGGTAATGTTCTTTTCCTCGACCTTGAAGGCGTAGCGCGCGCCGACATCGAAACGCGTCCAGGCATCGATTTCCTTGTCATTGGACTGGTCCAGATACTGCGAGCTGGAATAGATGCCGCGGCTGGTCAGGGTCAGGCCTTGCACGCTCGGCACGTCCCACTCGGCGCCCAGGCTGACGTTGTATTGCGGCGTCGCCGGCGCGCGGTTGCCGTCAAAGGTGCCGTTGGCGGTGTTGGTCAACTCGCTGTCGATGTACATGACGCCGCCGAGCAGGCGGAAGCCTTTGAGCGGCTCACCGAACACACTGACTTCAACACCGTTGTTTTCGCGCTTGCCGTTCGGGCCGAACACGCGCGTGGTGGCGTTGGTCTCGTAGGCCGGCTGCTTGATCCGGAACACCGCGGTGGTGATGGCGAACGCCCCCGCGTCGTACTTGGCACCGACCTCGACCTGCCGACTGATGAACGGCGGGAAGATCTCGTCCTCGTTGATCGAAGTCGACGGCGCAATCTTGCCCTGGCTCAGGCCTTCCATGTAGTTGGCGTACAGCGACAGCTTGTCGGTCGCCTTGAACAGGATGCCGCCCGACGGCGAAACCTTTTCCTCATCGTAGGCCGTGTCGCCTTTGACATCGTCCGTCCAGTCGTCAACCTGCACGCGCTGCCAGCGAGCGCCGAGGGTCAGCAACACGCGGTCATCGAAGAAACCCAGCGTGTCGGCCAACGCCACGCTGCTGGAGCGGTTCTCGGTATACACCTTCGAATCGAATCGCGTGGGAATGTTGGGCGTCCGTGTTTCCACGGGGTGGTAGATATTGCTGGGCGCGGCGGCATAACGGGCGCCGCCGTTTTCGAAGTCCATGTAGAAGTAGCTGGCAGCCAAGTTGATTTCATGGCTCACCGGGCCGGTATGAAACCAGTTGCGCACACCGGCATTGGCCGTCCGGACATTTTCGTCACGGGTGAAGTCACGTGGAAGAACGCTGAAATCGCCCGCGTTGTTGGTGACCGCGACGGCGTGCCGGAGAAAGTCATGATCACTCTTGCGCGCGCCCACACCGCCGTACAGCATCACGGAATCGCTGACATCGAATTCGCCGGCCACCGTCCCGAAGGTGTCCCTGGTACGCGCTTTGCTCCATGGCTGCGCATAGTTGTGGCGAACGTCGCTGGCATGCGGTACCTGCGCGCTGGCGCCCACTTGCACGCGCTCCTGCGGGGCGTCGGTATCACGCTCGGTATGCCCGACGTCGGTCGAGAGCCGCAGTCGTTCACCACGAAAATCCAGGCCCAGCACAGCCATGTCGCGATCGACACTCTGGTGATCCCATTCAGTGTCGCCAGACTGCTTCACGCCGTTGAAACGAACACCGAACATGCCATCTTCACCAAAGCGCCGCCCCACATCCACGGCCCCGCCGATCTGGTTGTCGGACGCATAGCTGGTGGTGAACGAAGTGATGGGCGCGTCGGTGGCGCGCTTGGGCACCACGTTGATCCCGCCACCCACGCTGCCCCGCGGCGAGATGCCGTTGATCAGCTGGCTCGGCCCTTTGAGGATGTCGACGCGGTCGGCCATTTCCATGTCGATCGTGTACGTCGGCAGGACACCGTAGAGACCGTTGTAGGAGACATCGCTGTTGAACAGGCTGAGCCCGCGAATGGTGAACTGCTCATACCGCCCGCCAGCCGGGTTGGTAGCGCGAACCGAAGGATCGCTGGCGATGAGGTCGCCCAAGGTACGAGCCTGCAGGTTTTTCACCGTTTCACTGGTGTAGGTGGTCTCACTGAACGGCGTTTCCATGAAGTCTTTAGAGCCCAGCAAGCCTTGCGACCCACGGCGCGCGACTTGCCCACCGGCATACGGATCACCATGCGTCGTGTCCGCAGCCGCGAAAATCGAGGTGGCGCCCAGTTGCAGGGTGCTGCCTGTTGGCGCCGGGGTCAGCATATAAGCTTGCTCGCCCACCGGCTGCAGTTGCAGACCGGAACCCTGAAGCAGCTGGGCAAAGCCCTCCTCCACCGCAAAGTCACCGGAAAGACCGGGGCTGGTGCGCCCGCTCACCAGTCCTGGCTCCACCGACAGATTGACGCCAGCCAGCCCCGCGAAACGGGTCAACGCAGCGCCGAGGCTACCGGCCGGCACCTGATAGCTGCGGCGCGACGCGTCTTCGGCCCAACCGGCAGTCATGAACAATGGACAGGCACTCAGGCTCAATAACAGACTCAAGTGCAACAACGGGCGCAACCTGGATGGAGCCAGATGCGTACTCCCAGGCATCACGAGGGGCATTGAGAATCTCTCTGATTTCGTTTCACTTGCCTTGAATGACAAGCGACACGAAAAAAGGGGACACGCTTTAAACACTATTTTTGCGCGACACCAGCGTGACCCAATAACGCGTACGCGAATGCACCTCCAGCGGCAAGCTCGCCTCCAGCAGCGCCAGGATGCGATCAGTGTCTTCCAGGCGAAAACTGCCGGTGATGCGCAGCGATTCCAGTGCTGGCTCCCAACGCAACACACCCGGACGATAAGTGCTGAGTTCGCGCAGAAAATCCCCCAAGGGTTGGTTCTGCGCCATCAGCACACCGTCACGCCAGCCTGGGGCCAGCACGTCGAATGGTTCCACAGCGCTGGCACCGGCCGCTTGAAGGCTGACTTGCTGGCTGCCGAGCAACGAAAAGACCGGCCCGTGCAGAGGCTGCAGCTGCACCGAGCCTCGAAGCACTGACACCTTGCAGCCCACCGGCCCCTGACGAACGCACACTTCGCTCTGACTGACGATCACTTGCCCGAAGCGCGTGAGGATTGTCAGCGGCGAAGTCCCGGGCACATTCAGCGCGATTTCGCCTTCCAGCAGTTTCAGACGCCGGTTCTTCAGGTCGATATCGACGGCACTGGCCGTGTTCAGTTGCACAGAGCTGCCATCAGCCAACTGGATTTTTTTGCTTTCCCCTGTGGCGGTGCGCAGGTCCGCACTCCAGACATCCAGAGGCAATTGTCGACTGATCAGCCACGCGGTCGGCACCAGCGCCACCGCCCCGACGGCGCGCTTGAGCACCGTGCGTCGACTGGCTTGCGGCCGGTCCAGGCTGGCCATGGCCAGGGCCGATGGCAGGTCGGCAAAGCGTTGACGCAAGAGTTGCGCTTTCTGCCAGGCCTGCTCGTGACTGGAATGGCTATCGCGCCAGCACTGCAACTGCGCCCGATCCCGCTCGTTGGCGTAGCCGGATTCCATGAGGGCCAACCATTGTGCGGCGGCCCGCACGACTTGTCGGGCTTCAGCCGAAGGTGCCGAACCGCTCACAGTTCCACCAGCAGGCAATGTTCATAGGCTTGAGCCATGTAGCGCTTGATCGTGCGTTCCGAGACTTGCAGTCGCTCAGCGATCTCTTGATAACCCAGGCCTTCCAGCTGACTCCAGAGAAACGCCCGTCGGACCGGCCTCGGTAATCCATCGAGCAATTCGTCGAGGGCTTGCAGGGTTTCCAGCAGAATCCAGCGCTGCTCGGGGGACGGTATGCAGTCCTCGGGCAGCAACGCCAATGCATTGAGGTAGGCCTGCTCCAGGCTGCGACGTTTATAGAAGTTGGTCAGCAGCCGCTTGCCGACGGTTGCCAGGTAGGCGCGAGGCTCCTGGAGGTCGGCGATGCGCTGGGTGCTGGCGAGTAAACGCACGAAGGTATCCTGGCTCAGGTCCGCCGCATCGCAACCATTGCTCATCCGTCTTCTCAACCAGCCTTCGAGCCAGCTCCGGTGATCGCGATACAGGTCGTGGAAGGTTTGCTCAGGCGGCATCGCTGCATCACTCATCTAAAGAAAACCCTGCGCGAAGAAATATTTTAAATGCGACTCATTCTAATTAGTGTTGTGAGTTCAAACCAAGCCCTTTGTGTGAGTTACACCCGGTAAATGCTTGAATTTTTGAATGACAGGCAGGTAGTTCGGCCGCGCAGGCACCAGTACATCGGGGCTGCGGGTTAATTGAGGGGAAAAGAGAAAAAGCCAAATCGCAGACACAAAAAACCCCGGTCTTTCGACCAGGGTCTTTGCTATCGACTCAAAGTAAGCACTGGCATGACCAGCGTCTTTCTTTGTAGCTCCAAGGCGTTCAGTGGGCCTTGAAGCAGATATGGCGCAGCGGACGGGACTCGAACCCGCGACCCCCGGCGTGACAGGCCGGTATTCTAACCGACTGAACTACCGCTGCGTATCGCTTTGGACTTTCATCCAAGTAACTCGTCTGATTGAAAACTCAGAAGCTTTTCAATCTCGAACCAGATAAATCTGACTCGGAAAATATGGCGCAGCGGACGGGACTCGAACCCGCGACCCCCGGCGTGACAGGCCGGTATTCTAACCGACTGAACTACCGCTGCGCGTCGGTGGAGGCATTTCAGCCTACCTCTTGCTTTCGCAAGTATCTCGGAAGTGGTGGGTGATGACGGGATCGAACCGCCGACATTCTGCTTGTAAGGCAGACGCTCTCCCAGCTGAGCTAATCACCCGTTTGCATCTCCGAGGCCGCGAAATTTACGCAGGTACCGAACCTAAGTCAATAGCAGGATTGAAGTTTTTCTGAAAAAGACAAAACTGTGTCATTCCGCCCCCGGGTCGCAAACCGTCAGACCGCTTTCGCGAGCAGGCTCGCTCCTACAGTGGACCGCGTTTGTGCGACCAACTCGATCTGATGCGGGAGCGAGCCTGCTCGCGATGAAGCCAATGCCTCAGCGCTATTCGCTGTAAATCATCTTCTTGGTCATGCCACCGTCAACCACAAACTCCTGGCCCGTGACGAACCCGGCATTCTTGGACAGCAACCAGGCCACCATCGCCGCGACGTCTTCAACCGTCCCTACCCTGCCCGCCGGATGCTGGGCATGATCGGCGTCGGTCAGTGGCTCGGCACGCCGCACAGCAGGGTCACGGGTATCGATCCAGCCCGGACTGACCGCATTCACACGGATTTCCGGCCCAAGGCTGATCGCCAAGGCGTGAGTCAGCGCCAACAGCCCGCCCTTGCTCGCCGCATAAGCCTCTGTGTCGGGTTCCGACTGCCCGGCGCGGGTCGAGGCCAGGTTGACGATCGCACCGCTGTGCGCGCGCAGATACGGCGCACAGTGCTTGGCCAGCAACATCGGCCCGCTGAGGTTCACCGCCAACACACGATTCCAGTAAGCCAGATCGAGGCTTTCCAGGGTGATGTTGTGCGGATCGGCCACCGCGGCGTTGCACACCAACGCATCCAGGCGCCCGAACTGCCCCAGCACCTCGGCAACACCCAGTGCCACCTGCCCTTCGTTCGAGACGTCCATGGCGATAAACCAGGCATTGTCGCCCAGCACCTTCGCCACTTTCGAACCCCGCACCCGATCCAGGTCGCTCAGCACCACCTGCCAGCCTTCGCTGATCAGCCAGGCCGAGATTCCCAGACCGATGCCGCGCGCCGCGCCGGTGACCAGAGCAACACGACCATTGGACCCGGAGGTCGGCGTGGACAACTCGATCACAAGGCAGCCAACCCGCGCGCCAGGTCGGCTTGCAGGTCAGCCACGTCTTCCAGGCCGACCGCAATGCGGATCAGGCTGTCACGAATGCCCGCGGCTTCACGCTCTTGCGGCGCCAGACGGCCGTGGGAGGTGGTGCTCGGGTGCGTAATGGTGGTCTTGGTATCACCGAGGTTGGCCGTGATCGAAATCAGTCGGGTCGCATCGATAAAGCGCCAGGCGCCCTCTTTACCACCTTTAACCTCAAAGCTGACCACCGCGCCGAAACCTTTCTGCTGACGCTGGGCGAGTTCGTGCTGCGGGTGGCTTTTCAGGCCGGCGTAATGGACTTTCTCGATGCCGTCCTGCTGCTCCAGCCACTCGGCCAGTTGCTGGGCGTTGGCGCAATGCGCCTTCATCCGCAGATTCAGGGTTTCGAGGCCCTTGAGGAAGATCCAGGCATTGAACGGGCTCAAGGTCGGCCCGGCAGTGCGCAGGAAACCGACGACTTCTTTCATCTGTTCGCTGCGACCGGCGACGACACCGCCCATGCAACGGCCCTGGCCGTCGATGAACTTGGTTGCCGAGTGCACGACGATGTCCGCGCCCATCTTCAGCGGCTGCTGCAGCGCCGGGGTGCAGAAGCAATTGTCGACCACCAGCATCGCGCCTTTGGCGTGAGCGATTTCAGCCAGCGCGGCGATATCCACCAGCTCGGCCAACGGGTTGGATGGCGACTCGACAAAGAGCAATTTGGTGTTGGCCTTGATTGCCGCGTCCCAACCGGACAAGTCCGCCAGAGGCACGTAATCGACTTCGATACCGAAGCGCTTGAAGTACTTTTCGAACAGGCTGATGGTCGAACCGAACACGCTGCGCGAAACAATCACATGATCGCCCGCGCTGCACAGGCTCATCACCACCGCCATGATCGCGGCCATGCCGGTGGCCGTGGCCACGGCTTGCTCGGCGCTTTCCAGCGCGGCGATGCGCTCTTCGAACGCACGCACGGTCGGGTTGGTGTAGCGCGAGTAAACGTTGCCCGGCACTTCACCGGCAAAGCGTGCCGCTGCGTCGGCAGCGGTACGGAAAACGTAGCTGGAAGTGAAGAACATCGGATCACCGTGTTCGCCTTCCGGCGTGCGGTGCTGACCGGCGCGTACGGCCAGGGTATCGAACGCTACGCCATCGAGGTCGCTGTCCAGCCGACCGGCATCCCAATCCTGACTCATGCTCTCACTCCTTAACTTTATTCTTGATCAGTAGATACAAAACCGGCCCCTCAGGGCCGGTAGAAACTCAGTTGTTGTACAGATCGATGATCGCACTGACTGCCTGCGTCTTGACCTTGGAGGCATCGTTACGTGCCTGCTCGATCTTGTTCAGGTAAGCCTCGTCGACGTCGCCGGTGACGTATTGGCCATCGAACACCGCGCAATCGAACTTGTCGATCTTGATCTTGCCGCCACCGACCGCTTCGATCAAGTCAGGCAAGTCCTGATAGATCAACCAGTCAGCGCCGATCAGGTCGGCAACGTCCTGGGTCGAACGGTTGTGGGCGATCAGCTCGTGAGCGCTCGGCATGTCGATGCCGTAGACGTTCGGATAACGAACGGCCGGTGCGGCGGAGCAGAAGTAGACGTTTTTGGCGCCGGCTTCGCGAGCCATCTGGATGATCTGCTTGCACGTCGTGCCGCGAACGATCGAGTCGTCCACCAGCATCACGTTCTTGCCACGGAATTCCAGTTCGATCGCGTTGAGCTTCTGGCGTACGGATTTTTTCCGTGCGGCCTGGCCCGGCATGATGAAAGTCCGGCCGATATAGCGGTTCTTCACGAAGCCTTCGCGGAACTTGACGCCTAGGTGGTTCGCCAGCTCCAGGGCCGCGGTGCGGCTGGTGTCCGGGATCGGGATGACCACGTCGATGTCGTGCTCAGGACGTTCGCGCAGGATCTTCTCGGCGAGCTTCTCGCCCATGCGCAGACGAGCCTTGTAGACAGAAACGCCGTCAATGATCGAATCCGGACGCGCCAGGTAGACGTGTTCGAAGATGCACGGGGTCAGGGACGGGTTGGTCGCGCACTGGCGGGTGTGCAGCTTGCCGTCTTCAGTGATGTAGACCGCTTCGCCTGGTGCCAGGTCGCGAATCAGGGTGAAACCGAGCACGTCCAGGGAGACGCTTTCGGAGGCGATCATGTACTCGACGCCTTCGTCGGTGTGACGCTGGCCGAAGACGATCGGGCGGATGCCGTGCGGGTCACGGAAACCGACGATGCCGTAACCGGTCACCATCGCCACGACTGCGTAGCCACCGACGCAACGGTTGTGCACGTCAGTCACAGCGGCGAACACGTCTTCTTCGGTTGGCTGCAACTTGCCGCGCTGGGCCAGTTCGTGCGCGAACACGTTCAGCAGGACTTCCGAGTCGGAGTTGGTGTTGACGTGGCGCAGGTCAGATTCGTAAATCTCCTTGGCCAGTTGTTCAACGTTGGTCAGGTTACCGTTGTGCGCCAACGTGATGCCGTAAGGCGAGTTGACGTAGAACGGCTGAGCTTCGGCCGACGTCGAGCTGCCTGCGGTCGGGTAACGCACATGGCCAATGCCCATGTGGCCGACCAGACGCTGCATGTGACGCTGATGGAACACGTCACGCACCAGGCCGTTGTCCTTGCGCAGGAATAACCGGCCATCATGGCTGGTCACGATACCGGCAGCGTCCTGGCCGCGGTGCTGGAGGACGGTTAGCGCGTCATACAGCGCCTGATTGACGTTCGACTTACCGACGATACCGACGATGCCACACATGCGACGCAACCCCTACTTAATGGATCTGAACTGAACAACACTCACTGAGGCGTTTTGGCCATCGGCAAGAGTTGCTCCTTGAACGGTATCTCAGCGGGTACGCTGATACCGCTGGCAAGCCACTGACTGCTCCACCCGAGAATCAGGTTTTTGGACCAATCTGCAACCAATAGAAATTTTGGCACGAGCTGTGACTCTTTCCACCACCCGTCCTGCTGTACCGGCCCCAGGCTCAACAGCCCGACCGCCACGACCACCAGCAATACGCCACGCGCGGCGCCGAAGGCCATGCCGAGGAATCGATCGGTCCCGGATAGCCCGGTGACGCGAACCAACTCGCCGATAAGATAATTGATCATTGCGCCTACGATTAACGTGGCGACAAACATGATGGCACAGCCCGTGATTACACGAGCCGACGGTGTTTGAATGTATCCGGCGAGGTACTCGGACAATGAACCACCGAACATCCAGGCAACGGCTCCTGCGATGATCCAGGTCACCAGCGACAGTGCTTCTTTGACGAAGCCGCGGCTCAAACTGATCAATGCGGAGATGGCGACGATTGCAACGATCGCCCAGTCAACCCAGGTAAATGGCACAGTGCAGCCTACAGACGGATAAGGCGGCGCATTTTAGCAGAGCGCAGGGATATCGGTAAGCTGCGATTGTCAGTGCTTTTCAAATCGGCGTGATAGTTTTTACCCGCGCTCAGGCTGGAAACGCACGACGAAGCCCTTGAGCTTCTTCTGGCGGTCCAGCAAGTCACGCAAACGGTCGGCTTCGGCGCGCTCGATCAGCGGACCGACAAACACTCGATTCTTGCCATCAGAGGATCGGATGTAAGCGTTGTAACTCTGACTGCGCAGGTCTTTCTGCAGGCTTTCAGCACCTTCTCGGCTCGAAAGACTCGCCACCTGAACCGACCAGCTGACCGACAGGCCGTTGGCGTCGATACGGCTTTGCGTGGTGTCAGGCTTGCCCGGCGCGGCCGCGATCGGCTGCGTCGGTGGCGTCGTGGACTTCGCGGCTGGCGCAGGAGCAACAGGCTTGGCAACAGGCGCAGGTGCTACAGGGACAGCCGTCGCAACGGGTGCCGTCGGCGCTTCTTGCTGAGCGATTTCATCGTCACTTGGCACCGGCTCTTGAGGCAGCGCTTGCGGCTCAGGCACCACGACTGGCTCGACCTGCACTTGCGGCACCGCCGGGGCATGCGGTGCAGTGGGGGCGTCGACCACCACCTGACGCTGCTCATCCTGACGGGAAAACAGCATCGGCAGGAAAATCACCGCCAGTGCCACCAGCACCAGCGCGCCAACCATGCGTTGTTTGTAGGCCTTATCCAGCAATGCCATTTGCCGCTTCCTCCGTGGAGCGCCGGGCCAGCCATTCAAGGGCCTCGGCGACACAATAAAATGATCCGAACAACAGAATTTCGTCGTCGCTCGTCGCCAGCGCGCTCTGCCCTTCCAGGGCTGCCGCCACGCTGTCATAGGACGTTACCGATGCGCCAACGTTCTGCAACGCAGCCTGCAAATCGGCAACCGGTCGCGCTCGCGGGGAATCCAGCGGCGCAACGGCCCAGTGCTGGACACTAGCATTCAATTCACCGACAACACCATCCAGATCCTTGTCAGCCAGCAAACCGAACACCGCCAACCGCTTGCCGACCGGTGGTCGACTGGCCAGGCGCCGTGCCAGATATTCCGCCGCATGCGGGTTATGCCCTACATCCAGCAGCAGGTTCAAACGCTTGCCCTGCCAGTCAAACTGACGGCGGTCGAGACGCCCCACCACCCGCGTCGCTTTCAGCGCCTCAATAATCTGCGCATCGACCCACGGCAACCCGAGCAGCAGATACGCCTGCAACGCCAGCGCCGCGTTTTCCATCGGCAGATCAAGCAACGGCAGATCGCGCAGTTCGACCATACGCCCTTGAGCATCCAGGCCGCGCCACTGCCAGTTGTGATCGGTCACGCCGAGGTCAAAATCGCGGCCACGCAGGAAAAACGGGCAAGCCAGCTCGCGCGCCTTGTCCAGCAGGGGTTGTGGAGGATTCAGATCGCCACAGAGCGCAGGCGCGCCCTGACGGAAAATGCCGGCCTTTTCAAAGGCCACGGACTCACGGGTATCACCCAGATAGTCGGCATGGTCGACGCCGATGCTGGTGACCAGCGCCATGTCGGCATCAACCACGTTGACCGTGTCCAGGCGCCCGCCCAGGCCGACTTCCAGCACCACGGCATCAAGCCCGGCCTGCTGGAACAGCCAGAATGCCGCCAGGGTGCCCATTTCGAAGTACGTCAGGGACGTGTCGCCACGGCCGGCCTCGACAGCCGCAAAGGCTTCGCACAGCTCGGCGTCAGTGGCTTCGACGCCATTGACCTGCACCCGCTCGTTGTAGCGCAGCAGGTGCGGAGAGTTGTAGACACCCACGTTCAGGCCTTGCGCCCCCAGCAACGAAGCCACGAATGCGCAGGTAGACCCCTTGCCGTTGGTGCCGGTGACCGTGATCACCCGAGGCGCCGGCTTGCCCAGTCCCATGCGGGACGCTACCTGTTGCGAGCGCTCCAGGCCCATGTCGATGGCCGAAGGGTGCAACTGCTCAAGGTAGGCGAGCCACTCGCCAAGGGTACGCTCGGTCATATGTTCGCAGGTACCGGCGGAACCACGATCGGCTCGATTGGCGCGGCGACGAATTTCGGCGTCGGCAGGCCCATCATTTGTGCCAGCAGGTTGCCCAGACGCGGACGCAGCTCCTGACGGTGAATGATCATGTCGATCGCGCCGTGTTCCAGCAGGAACTCGCTGCGCTGGAAGCCTTCCGGCAGTTTTTCACGCACGGTTTGCTCGATCACGCGCGGACCGGCAAAGCCGATCAGGGCTTTCGGCTCACCGACGATCACGTCGCCAAGCATCGCCAGGCTGGCGGAAACACCACCGTAGACCGGGTCGGTCAGCACGGAGATGAACGGAATGCCTTCTTCACGCAGACGCGCCAGTACCGCCGAGGTCTTGGCCATTTGCATCAGGGAGATCAGGGCTTCCTGCATCCGCGCGCCACCGGAAGCGGCGAAGCAGATCATCGGGCATTTGTTTTCCAGGGCGTAGTTGGCGGCGCGAACAAAACGCTCACCGACGATGGCACCCATCGAACCACCCATGAAGGAGAATTCGAACGCCGACACCACGACCGGCATGCCCAGCAAGGTGCCGCTCATGGAGATCAGTGCGTCTTTTTCGCCGGTCTGCTTCTGGGCAGCGGTCAGGCGATCCTTGTACTTCTTGCCGTCGCGGAATTTCAGACGGTCAACCGGCTCCAGGTCCGCACCCAGTTCGGCACGGCCTTCGGCGTCAAGGAAGATATCAATGCGGGCGCGCGCGCCGATACGCATGTGGTGGTTGCACTTGGGGCAAACGTCCAGGGTCTTTTCCAGTTCCGGACGATACAGCACAGCCTCGCAAGACGGGCATTTGTGCCACAGACCTTCAGGCACCGAGCTCTTCTTGACCTCGGAACGCATGATCGAAGGGATCAGTTTGTCTACTAACCAGTTGCTCATGCTTTCTTTCTCCAGTACCGGCGGCCCGAACGCTCTGGTTCGCAGCCCCGCGTATGCCCTTGAGCTAAATTCATGTGTGTGGCGATGGTCGGTGGATGGCCGGGTCAGCGAAACGCGACCTGCGTACAACCCATCAACCCTCAGCCGTGCCTGCTTTGTGCAGCGCAGTGCATTTTGGGACGGCGGCAGTCTGCCAGCCGTCACATCCTCTATGTACTAGTGCGTACAGCCTTGATGAACGCTTGAATCTTTGCGTGATCCTTGATGCCCTTGCTCGCCTCTACCCCACCGCTGACATCCACCGCATAAGGCCGGACCCGGGCAATCGCCCCGGCGACGTTATCGGGGGTCAAGCCGCCCGCCAGAATGATCGGCTTGCTCAAGCCTTGCGGTATCAGAGACCAGTCGAAAGCTTCACCGGTTCCGCCCGGCACACCTTCAACGTAGGCGTCGAGCAGGATTCCGCTGGCACTTGGGAACGCATCGCAGGCTGCCGCGATGTCGTCTCCGGCCTTGACCCGCAGTGCCTTGATGTATGGCCGGTGCCAGCTTTCGCAATCGACGGCCGTTTCGTCGCCATGGAACTGCAACAGGTCCAGCGGCACGGCATCGAGCAATTCGCCCAATTCGCAGCGGCTGGCGTTGACGAACAAACCCACGGTGGTGACGAACGGCGGCAGCGCCTTGATGATGTCGCGCGCCTGCTGGAACGTCACGGCCCGCGGGCTCTTGGCGTAGAACACAAATCCGATGGCATCGGCCCCGGCCTCGACCGCCGCCAACGCATCTTCTATGCGGGTAATCCCGCAAATCTTGCTGCGAACGGCTGACATGTCGATAAATCCTCAGGGCAATTCCGGGAAAGTCCCGGATGGTAACAAATGCGTTCGAGGGCGTCAGCCGTCAAGTTCCGTGAAACCGGTCAGGAAGTGTGGGCCGATGTAACGCTCGGGCAATTCGAACTCGTCACGGTACTCGACCTGCACCAGATACAGGCCAAACGGATGTGCCGTGACCCCGCCGGAACGGCGAATGCGGCTTTCCAGCACGTCCTTCATCCACTCCACCGGGCGCTCGCCGGCACCGATGGTCATCAGCACGCCGGCAATGTTACGCACCATGTGGTGCAGGAACGCGCTGGCGCGAATATCCAGCACGATCATCTTGCCGTGACGGGTGACGCGCAGATGATGCAATTCCTTGATCGGCGATTTGGCCTGGCACTGCCCGGCACGGAACGCACTGAAATCATGCGTGCCGACCAGGTACTGCGCGGCCTCGGCCATGCGCTCGACGTCCAGCGGGCGGTGGTTCCAGGTGATTTCTTCGTTGAGGTGCGCCGGGCGGATCTGATCGTTGTAGATCACATAGCGGTAACGCCGGGCAATGGCCTTGAATCGCGCATGGAAATGCGCCGGCATGACCTTGGCCCAACTGACGCTGACGTCGTGCGGCAAATTGATGTTGGCACCCATGACCCAGGCCTTCATCGACCGTTCGACCTGGGTATCGAAATGCACCACCTGGCCACAGGCATGCACGCCCGCGTCGGTTCGCCCGGCGCACAGCAGCGACACCGGTGAGTCGGCGACTTTGGACAAGGCTTTCTCAAGGGTTTCCTGCACCGTGAGCACACCGGAGGCCTGGCGCTGCCAGCCGCGATAACGCGAGCCTTTGTATTCAACGCCCAATGCGATCCGGTAAAAGCCGTCGGCCGCCATTTCTGCGGCCGGATTATCTATATTTGCCAAGGGGTGCAGCCTGCTGATCTACGCAAAGGCGGGCATTATAAGGCCGCCGGACCGAGACGCCAGAGGCCTGTGTCTTTTGCGCCATTGCATCGCACCGGCGGTCTTCGCTATATAGAAAATTACACAATGAAAAAAAACACACTACCGAGACCTGATGATGACCGCGATTCTCAAAGAAGCCGTCGGCCCGGCTTATAGCCTGGAAGGCATGCTCCACGCCAAACGCAAGACCTGGGAAGCCATCGATGAAATGGCCCGGCGCATCGCACCCGGCATGCGCGAATCCGAAGCCATGTCGATGAGCCTGCAAGTGCTGAACGAACTGGGCATGGACCGGATCTGGCACCCGTCGAAGATCCGCTTCGGCGAGAACACCCTGAAAACCTTCAAGCAACCCTCCGAAGGTGATCCGGTACTGGCCGAGAACGATATTTTCTTTATCGACCTCGGGGTGGTCTGGGACCGCCATGAAGGCGATTCGGGTGCGACGTTCATTGTCGGCGACGACCCGGAAATGAAGGCGTGCGCGGCGGCAGCAAAGACCTTGTTCGATCAGGTTCACGATTACTGGCGCACCCATCAGGTCGCCGGTCCCGAGCTGTACCGCTATGCCGACGAACAGGCGACGGCGATGGGCTGGAAGTTGAACCTGGAGATCAAGGGACATCGGGTCAGCGATTTTCCCCATGCGATCTATCGGGCCGGGGATCTGGGGAATTTCGAGGAATGCCCGAATGTCGGGTTATGGATTCTGGAAATCCAGATTGCGCACCCTACCCGGCCGTTTGGGGCGTTTTATGAGGATTTGCTGTCCTGATCCGAAATAGCCATCGCAAGCAGGCTCACTCCTGCATTGAAACAAAAACGGCAGCCTCAATGGGCTGCCGTTTTATTTACTGCTGACGGATCACTCAAGCCAGACGCGAAAGCATTTCCTTGGCTTCGCTCTTCTGCCCGGCATCACCCTCGGTCACCACCTCATTGAGGATGTCCCGAGCGCCGTCGTTGTCGCCCATGTCGATGTAGGCCTGCGCCAGATCGAGTTTGGTAGCGACTTCATCTGTACCGGAGAGGAAGTCGAAGTCCGGCTCATCCGCTGCCGAAGCCATGGCGTCTTCTGCGGTGAAACGCGGCTCGCCAATGCTCTGGGACAGACGATCCAGTTCGGCGTTGACGTCATCCAGTTCTGCTTCAAAGTCATCCGGAACATCAGCGACGACAGGCTTGGCCGGGGCCGGGGCCGCGTCCATTTCATCGGCCAGCGACAGGTCAAAATCGGCAGGCAATTCCAGATCGTCCTGTGGCACTTCAGGCGCAACCGGAAAATCTTTCACGCCTTCGTCCAGATCCAGCAGGAAGTCGTCTTCAGCGAGAATCGCCGGCGACGGCTGGGCGCCCAGGTCCATGTCCAGATCGAAGTCCGACAGGTCGTCGAGGTTTTCCTTGATGTCGGTTTGCTGCTGCAGCACCGATTCAAAGCTCAAATCGTCATCCAGCGGGAACTCGTCCAGCTCGGTCGACGCGTCTGCCTCAGGCGCAACCACAGCCGGGGAAGCGGCTTCCAGGTCGTCGAGGCTCAGGTCGAACGCGCTGTCGAAGTCGTCATCGGCTGCGGCCGGTGCTTGCGGCTC
This sequence comes from Pseudomonas oplopanacis, assembly GCF_057128725.1. Lineage (NCBI taxonomy): Bacteria > Pseudomonadati > Pseudomonadota > Gammaproteobacteria > Pseudomonadales > Pseudomonadaceae > Pseudomonas > Pseudomonas oplopanacis. The sequence goes on from NZ_JBSKHV010000001.1 coordinate 672,483, forward strand.
GTCGAGCAGCAGGTCCTTGACGTACTGCGCATCCAGTTCCGCGGCGATGGCTGCGGCGGCCAGCCCACTGGCGGCAACCACGGCCATGGCCGGGAAGCGCGTCTTGAGTTTTTCGACCTGGGCGAAGTTGTCACCGTTAGCGACCAGTTGGCGCTCCTGACCCACGAACGCGTCACGGTCGCCCTGCTGACCGTAGACTTCCATCAGCTTCAAACGCAGGTCACTGCGCTGCGGCTCTTGCTTGATGCCATCTTCCAGCAACGCGGCAGCCTGGTTCAGACGCCCCGCAGCAATGTGCGATTGCGCCTTGGCCAGCACGTCGTCATCACGCTCGCCAGCCGGCGACACCAGAGGCGCCGCAATGGGCGTAGTCATCACAACCGGTGCAACCACGGGTGCAGGCGTCGGCGTGGGAGCAGGTGCTGGCGTCGGCGCAGTGGCGAGCTTCACGCTAGGCGGCGGCACTTCCAGACCTTCGAAGCTGCTTTCCGGCAGGTCGTTGTCAAAGGACATGTTCTGTTCTTCAGACAACGCACGGGCCATGCGCAGGTGTTTCTCGGCTTCTTGCTGGGCTTTGCGGCGACGTGCCAGCAACAGCAGCAAGAGCGCCAGCACCACCGCACCGCCACCAATCAAACCCAGCAGGATCGGGTTGGTCAGCAGTTCGTTGAACTTCTGGTCGTCGGAGACCGCTGGCGTCGGCTCGATTGGCGGCTCGGCAGGTGCCGGTGTCGCTTCAGGTGCCGCCGCCGGAGCAGGCGCTACCTCAGCCGGTGCCGGCGCAGGGTTTGCTGCCAATTCAGCCGACATGGCCGGAGCAGTCGCTGCAGCAGGTGCACCCGCCGCGCCTTCGGCTTGCATCTTGGCCAGTTGATTGTTCTTCAGCTCGATCAGTTTTTGCAGCTTGTCCAGCTGGCTTTGCAGATCGGTCATGCGGCTTTTCAGTTCAGCGTTGTCACGACGGGTCGTGTCGAGGCTTTCCTGGGTCACAGCCAACTTGTTGCTCAGGTTCTTGGCATCGCCTGCGGCGCCTTTACCACTGGCCTTGCCGGATTCGGCAGAGACCAGGCTCAGTTTGTCCTTGGCAGGTTCTGCACTGGTGGCGTCAGCACGACCGCGCTTGGTGGCATCAAGCTGTTGCTGCCCGGTGCCGGGTTTCGCCACATAACGACGACCCTGGCGCCACGCGGTGTTCTGCGCGGCCACTTCTGCGATTGCCTTGGGTTGCGGCAGCGTGGTGGCTTGCGCCTGATCCGGCATGCGCAGCACCTGACCGGTTTTCAGCCGGTTGATGTTGCCGTCGATAAAGGCATCCGGGTTCAGCGCCTGGATGGCCAGCATGGTTTGCTGAATCGAACCACCGTTGCGCGCCTTCGCAGCGATTTCCCACAGGGTATCGCGCGGCGTAGTGGTGTGTTGAGCCGGGTTGGACGCGCCGGTCACCGGAGCCGTAACGTTTGAAGTCGGCGCTGGCTGCGCAGCCGCTTCAGCGGTCTGCGGCGAGAATTTGGACGGATCGAGCAGTACGCTGTAATCGCGCAACAGGCGACCGTTAGGCCACATGACCTGAACCAGGAATTTCACCATCGGTTCGGACAAAGGCTTGCTGGAGGTCACACGCAGGATGCTTTTACCGCTGGCGTTGAGCACAGGGGTGAAGGTCAGGTCATTGAGAAATGCCTGGCGGTCGACACCGGCCTTGGCGAAATCTTCCGGCGAGGCCAGGCTCGGCACCACTTCGGCGGCCGTAAGGTCCTTGACGTCGAGCAGCTCGATTTCCGCCACCAGGGGTTGGTTCAGCGTCGACTTCAGGGTCAATTCCCCGAGCCCGAGGGCATGCGCCATACCGGATGACAGCGCCGAGGCGGCCGCAATTGCTAACACCAGTTTGCGAACTTGAACCATAGCCTCATCCTTTGTTTGAACATTCCTCGGCCAGCGAGAAGGTATTGATAGTCGCTGCCGTAAGGCATTGCGCGCGGCGTCGAAGTGTCATCGCGCGCGATCATTTCTTGCCTGCCCCGGAAAGACCCGTCGGGTGGCTTTCCTTCAGCAGTGCGGCCAAGCATAGCGCCCGGCTAGAATCATTCTGTGAATTGTTGCCAAGTATCTTTTACAGCAGGTCTTTTATCAACAATTCAGCCACCTGCACAGCATTGAGCGCGGCGCCTTTGCGTACGTTATCTGACGTCAGCCACAAATTAAGTTCCGACAGGTCGTCGACACCGCTGCGAACCCGACCGACGTACACCACGTCCTGGCCCACCGCGTCACCCACCGCGGTCGGATAATCGCCGGCCTCAACCAGCTCGATACCGGGTGCATCTTCCAGCGCCGCGTTGACTTTCGCCAGGTCGACAGCGCTCGTTGACTGCAAGGTCACGCTAAAGCTATCGCCAAAAAACACCGGGGCTTGAATGCAAGTGATGGAAATCTTTAATTGAGGCTGCGAAATGACCTGACGCAACTCACGCACGAAGCGTTTTTCCAGCAGTGTATGGCCCTGCTCATCCGGTTTGCCGACCTGTGCCAACAGGTTGAACGCCATTTGCCGATCGAAGAAAGTCGGCTCCAGCGGACGCACGTTGAGCAGCTCGGCAGTTTGCCGGGCCAGCTCTTTCACCGCTTCGCGACCTTGGGCGGAGACCGCCAGGCTGGCGGTGACGTTGACCCGCTGCAGATCAATAACCGAAAGCAACGGCGCCAGCACCACGGCCAGGGTGGTGGCCGACGGGCTTGGGCTACCGATCAGGAAAGGCTTTTTCAACGTCGTGAGGACTTCGGCATTGGCTTCTGGCACCACTTGCGGCGCCTGGTCGGCCGGCAAAGCGCCAGACAAGTCGATCACCGAGCAACCGGCAGCGGTCGCGCGTGAGGCGAAACTGAGCGTCACCGCCGGGCCGGCTGCGAAAAACACCAACTGGACTTTGCTGAAATCGAATTCATCAACTTCCCGCACCCGCACGTTCTTGCCTCGAAACGGCACCGAATGGCCGGCCGATTCGCTGCTGGCCAGCAGGTGCAAGTCGCCGACCGGGAAGTCGCGTTCTTCAAGAATCTGCACGAGCGTTTCGCCGACAGTACCGGTGGCGCCGACTACGGCGATATCAAAGGACTGGCTCATGGTTCTACCTCAGGCGAAACGGGGGGAGCGGCACTTTACCGGGTGGGTGGCGTGCAGGCAATTCGGCTGGGATCTGCGGTGCCTGGACTGACGCCTTCGCGAGCAGGCTCGCTCCCACATTAGACCGCGACCCACTGTGAGAGCGAGCCTGCTCGCGAAGGGGCCGGTACAGACAACTCATCGACATCAGACCACCGGGAATAAAAAAACCCGCACCTCTTTCAAGGTACGGGTTCTTTCATTGCTTCAACCGATCAACGCTCAAGCAGAATTCGCAGCATGCGACGCAGCGGTTCGGCCGCGCCCCACAGCAGCTGGTCGCCGACGGTGAACGCACCGACGAATTGCGAACCCATGTTCAGCTTGCGCAGACGGCCCACCGGCACGTTCAGGGTGCCAGTGACTTTCGTCGGGCTCAGTTCCTGAATGCTGATGTCGCGGTTGTTCGGCACCAGTTTGACCCAAGGGTTGTGCTGGCTGATCAGCCCTTCGATGTCGGCGATCGGTACGTCTTTGTTCAGTTTGATGGTCAGCGCCTGGCTGTGGCAGCGCATGGCGCCGATGCGCACGCAGATGCCATCGACCGGGATCGGGCTCTTGAAGCGACCAAGGATCTTGTTGGTCTCGGCCTGGGCCTTCCACTCTTCGCGGCTCTGACCGTTCGGCAGTTCCTTGTCGATCCAAGGGATCAGGCTGCCAGCCAGCGGTACGCCGAAGTTTTCGGTCGGGTACGCTTCGCTGCGCATGGCTTCGGCCACACGACGGTCGATGTCGAGGATCGCGCTGGCCGGGTCGGCCAGTTGATCGGCGACAGCGGCGTGGGTCGCGCCCATTTGCTTGATCAGTTCACGCATGTTCTGCGCGCCGGCACCGGAGGCCGCCTGATACGTCATGGCGCTCATCCACTCGACCAGACCGGCTTCGAACAGACCGCCCAGGCCCATCAGCATCAGGCTGACGGTGCAGTTGCCGCCGATGTAGTTCTTGGTGCCCGCATCCAGCTGCTGGTCGATGACCTTGCGGTTGACCGGGTCCAGGACGATGACCGCGTCATCCTGCATGCGCAGGCTGGAAGCGGCGTCGATCCAGTAACCCTGCCAGCCGGCTTCACGCAGCTTTGGGAACACTTCGCTGGTGTAGTCGCCACCCTGGCAGGTCAGAATCACGTCGAGGGTTTTCAGCTCTTCAATGCTGTAAGCGTCCTTGAGCGGAGCAATGTCCTTGCCCACGGACGGGCCTTGGCCACCGACATTGGAAGTGGTGAAAAACACCGGCTCGATAAGATCGAAATCCTGCTCTTCCAGCATCCGCTGCATGAGCACGGAACCGACCATACCGCGCCAACCGATCAGACCTACACGTTTCATCGCAACTACACCTTCTTGAAATGTGGGCCGCTGCTTTGTATTGAATTTCGCAGCGGGCCCGAGAGATTACAGATTCCGCAGCGCGGCGACTACTGCGTCGCCCATTTCCTGCGTACCGACTTTAGTGCAACCCGCCGACCAGATGTCGCCTGTGCGCAGGCCTTGGTCCAGCACCAGGCTCACGGCTTTCTCGATGGCATCGGCTGCAACCTGCTGGTTGAAGCTGTAACGCAACATCATCGACACCGACAAAATGGTTGCCAACGGGTTAGCGATGCCCTTGCCGGCGATGTCTGGTGCCGAACCGTGGCAAGGCTCGTACATGCCCTTGTTGTTGGTGTCCAGGGACGCCGACGGCAGCATGCCGATGGAACCGGTGAGCATCGAGGCCTGGTCGGACAGGATGTCGCCGAACATGTTGTCGGTGACAATCACGTCGAACTGCTTCGGTGCACGCACCAGCTGCATGGCGGCGTTGTCGACGTACATGTGGCTCAGCTCGACTTGCGGGTAATCCTTGGCCACTTCCTCGACGATTTCACGCCACAGCTGGCTGGACGCCAATACGTTGGCCTTGTCCACCGAGCACAGCTTCTTGCCGCGCACCATGGCCATGTCGAAGCCGACGCGGGCAATGCGGCGGATTTCGCTTTCGCTGTACGGCAGGGTGTCGTAGGACTGACGCTCGCCGTTTTCCAGGGTACGGGTGCCGCGTGGCGCGCCGAAGTAGATACCGCCGGTCAGCTCACGGACGATCAGGATGTCCAGGCCGGCGACGATTTCCGGCTTCAGGCTCGACGCTTCGGCCAGTTGCGGGTACAGGATCGCCGGACGCAGGTTGCCGAACAGGCCCAGTTGCGCACGGATTTTCAGCAGGCCGCGCTCAGGGCGGATGTCACGCTCGATGGTGTCCCATTTCGGGCCGCCCACGGCACCCAGCAGCACAGCGTCGGCAGCGCGGGCGCGCTCCAGGGTTTCGTCAGCCAATGGCACGCCGTGCTTGTCGATGGCGGCGCCACCGATCACGTCGTGGCTCAGCTCGAAGCCCAGGGCGAACTTGTCGCTGGCCAATTCCAGCACCTTGACCGCTTCGGCCATGATTTCCGGGCCAATACCGTCACCTGGGAGAATCAGAATCTGCTTGCTCATGCTTTCCTCATGTCATCAGTCGGTGCGCCCCTGGGGCACACCCGGAAAAATTCTATCGATCGGTGGCTATCTTTCTACAAACAGCACCAGTACATCGGTACTGAACGAACCATCGGCCTCAATCTCGAAATATTCGCGCACTTCGTTGCCCATCGACTGCTGCAATTCGCGGATGGCGGCACGCATCACTTCAGGTGTACGCATGCGCTCAACCCAGGAGGTGTACTCCAGACGCAGGCGTTGGCGCGTAGTGCTTCGGGTATGCAACCCCGCTTCGCTGACCTGACGCAACCACTCGCCGGCGGAATAATCGCGCACATGGCTGGTGTCGCGCAGCACTTCGACGCTTTGCAGGTAAGTGTCGAACAACGGGCTGCCCGGTGACAACACGTCGACGAACGCCGCCACGCCGCCCGGCTTCAGCACTCGACGCACTTCCCGCAGCGCCAGGCCGAGATCGCTCCAATGGTGCGCCGAATATCGGCTGAACACGAAGTCGAACTCACCATCGGCGAACGGCAGGCGCTCGGCGGCACCGAGGACCGTCGATACATTGCTAAAGCCACGATCAACGGCAGCACCGGCGACCACGTCGAGCATTTGCTGCGACAGGTCGTAGGCCACCACTTCCTTGACCAGCGAGGCCACGTGAAAACTCACGTGACCGGCACCGCAACCCAGGTCCAGTACCCGAGCATCGCCCTGCCCGGCCAGTTCGGCCTGTAGCAGCGCGAATTCGGTACCTTGAGCGTGAACGGCGCTGCTCAGGTAGGCCGAGGCCTGTTCACCGAATTGCTTTTGGACTACCTGGGTGTGCTGGGCGGTGCTGGTCATAGTTATGTCCTGATATTTGTGTTGTCTGATCTGCCGTCTTCGCGAGCAGGCTCGCTCCCACATTTGTAATGCATTCCAAGGTGGGAGCGAGCCTGCTCGCGAAGAGGCCCGCCATGACTACATCAATCTCGAATCAATCAAGCGTCGCGAAACAACCAGGGCTGGCTCGCCCGGTGCTTGGCTTCAAACGTCGCAATCGCTTCATGGTCCATCAACGTCAGGCCGATATCGTCCAGGCCGTTCAACAGGCAATGCTTGCGGAACGCATCGATCTCAAACTTATGCACCTTGCCATCCGGACGGGTCACTGTCTGGGCTTGCAGGTCGACCTGCAACTGGTAGCCCGGATTCGCTTCAACCTGCTGGAACAGTTCATCAACCTCAGCGTCGCTCAAGATGATCGGCAACAAGCCGTTCTTGAAGCTGTTGTTGAAGAAGATGTCGGCGTAGCTCGGCGCGATGATGCTGCGGAAACCGTATTCTTCCAGTGCCCACGGCGCGTGTTCACGGCTGGAGCCGCAACCGAAGTTCTCACGGGCCAGCAACACGCTGGCGCCTTGATAACGTTCGGCGTTGAGGACGAAGTCCTTGTTCAGCGGACGCTTGGAGTTGTCCTGATACGGCTGCCCCACATCCAGGTAACGCCACTCATCGAACAGGTTCGGACCAAAACCGGTGCGCTTGATCGACTTCAAGAATTGCTTCGGGATGATCTGGTCGGTGTCGACGTTGGCACGATCCAAAGGCGCGACAAGACCAGTGTGCTGGGTAAAAGCTTTCATGCTGCGCTCCTTTAGATCAATTCACGGACGTCGACGAAACGACCGTTTACAGCAGCGGCGGCGGCCATCGCCGGGCTGACGAGGTGGGTACGACCACCGGCGCCCTGACGGCCTTCGAAGTTGCGGTTGGAGGTCGACGCGCAGTGCTCGCCGGACTCCAAACGGTCCGGGTTCATCGCCAGGCACATCGAGCAACCCGGCTCGCGCCATTCAAACCCGGCTTCAAGGAAAATCTTGTCCAGGCCTTCGGCTTCGGCCTGCGCCTTCACCAGGCCCGAGCCCGGCACGACGATGGCTTGCTTGATGGTCGACGCGACTTTGCGGCCCTTGGCGATGACGGCGGCGGCGCGCAAGTCTTCGATCCGCGAGTTGGTGCAGGAACCGATGAACACGCGATCCAGCTGAATGTCGGTGATCGCCTGATTGGCGGTCAAACCCATGTATTTCAAGGCGCGCACGATCGAATCGCGTTTGACCAGGTCCATTTCCTTCGCCGGGTCCGGCACGTTCTGATCCACGGCCAAAACCATCTCAGGCGAGGTGCCCCAGCTGACTTGCGGCTTGATCTGGGTCGCGTCGAGCTCGACGATGGTGTCGAACTGGGCGTCTTTATCCGACACCAGGTCCTTCCACGCTTCGACGGCCAAGTCCCATTCCGCGCCTTTCGGGGCGAATGGACGGCCCTTGACGTAGGCTACGGTTTTTTCGTCAGCAGCCACCAGGCCTACGCGAGCGCCGGCCTCGATGGACATGTTGCAGATGGTCATGCGGCCTTCAACGGACAAGTCGCGAATCGCGCTACCGGCGAACTCGATGGCGTGGCCGTTACCGCCGGCGGTGCCGATCTTGCCGATCACGGCGAGGACGATGTCCTTGGCAGTCACGCCGAACGGCAATTGGCCTTCGACCGACACCAGCATGTTCTTCATTTTCTTGGCGACCAGGCACTGAGTGGCGAGCACGTGCTCGACCTCGGAAGTGCCGATACCGTGAGCCAGGGCGCCGAATGCACCGTGGGTCGAGGTGTGGGAGTCGCCGCAGACCACGGTCATACCGGGCAATGTCGCGCCCTGCTCCGGGCCGATGACGTGGACGATGCCCTGGCGAATGTCGTTCATCTTGAATTCGACGATGCCGTATTCATCGCAGTTGTCGTCGAGGGTCTGAACCTGCAAACGCGAGACCTGGTCGACGATCGCTTCGATGCCGCCCTTGCGCTCCGGGGTGGTCGGTACGTTGTGGTCCGGGGTCGCGATGTTGGCATCGATGCGCCAAGGCTTGCGCCCGGCCAGACGCAGGCCTTCGAAGGCTTGCGGCGAGGTCACTTCGTGGATGATGTGACGATCGATATAAATCAGCGCAGAGCCATCGTCGCGCTGTTTGACCAAGTGCGAATCCCAGAGCTTGTCGTAGAGCGTTTTGCCGGCCATCAGACGGTTCCTCATCAGCTTGTTTCTATGCCCCGGGCCTTGAACGTTTCAATAACCCTTTGGCTTGTGAGGCTGATCCTAGGGGGTTACATTAAATAACTCAAATTCATATTTTTTATGCTTTGGATAACCAACTGGAATACAACAATGGATCTGGCCAACCTCAATGCCTTTATCGCAATTGCCGAGACCGGCAGCTTCTCCGGCGCCGGCGAGCGGCTGCACCTGACCCAACCGGCCATCAGCAAACGCATCGCCGGGCTGGAGCAGCAATTGAAGGTGCGTCTGTTTGATCGCCTGGGCCGCGAAGTCGGCTTGACCGAGGCCGGCCGCGCCCTGTTGCCACGGGCCTATCAGATTCTGAATGTGCTGGACGACACCCGACGCGCCCTGACCAACTTGACCGGCGAAGTGTCCGGCCGCCTGACCCTGGCTACCAGTCACCACATCGGCCTGCACCGTTTGCCGCCCTTATTAAGGGAATTCACCCGGCGTTACCCACAAGTGGCGCTGGATATCCAGTTCCTCGATTCGGAAGTGGCCTACGAAGAAATCCTCCATGGCCGCGCAGAACTGGCGGTGATTACCCTGGCGCCAGAGCCCCATTCGCTGGTCAAGGCGACACCGGTGTGGGACGACCCGCTGGATTTCGTGGTCGCCCCGGAGCATTCGCTGATCAGCAACGGCCCGGTCACCCTGGCCGACATTGCCCTGCACCCGGCGGTTTTCCCCGGCGGCAACACCTTTACTCATCACATCGTGCAGCGATTATTTGAGGCGCAGGGCCTGACGCCGAACATCGCCATGAGCACGAATTATCTGGAAACGATCAAGATGATGGTCTCGATCGGCCTGGCCTGGAGCGTGTTGCCGCGTACGATGCTCGATGATCAGGTTGCACGAATACCTTTGCCGGGCATACAACTGACTCGCCAGCTAGGCTATATCTTGCACACCGAAAGGACGCTATCGAATGCGGCAAGGGCTTTCATGGCTTTGCTGGATGCACAACTCGATTTGCCAGGGACTCATGGCTAACGTGTGCTACGCCTATATAGCCGCGAAACTATAGCCGCGAAACCCTGCGCTTAACGCTCATTTCCGCCCAAGGCCTGCTGCCAATGCCGAAATCTGTTGACCGTGTTCCGCCGATGCCGCGTATCCAGGCGCTCGACCCAAAAAGGTCCGAGCTGAGTTGGGAAAGCGCGCCACAATTGCTCGCCGCCCTCAACGGCGCGCGGTTGGGGGCCTGGTATTGGGACATCGAACGTGGGCAGATCAGCTGGTCGCGGGGGACTCAGGCACTGTTTGGTTTCGATCCGCACCTGCCATTGCCCGAGGACCTGGAATACCTCGATTTGCTGCCGCCGGAAGACCGGGCGAAAACCGTCCGCGCGTTCCATGCGGTGATTGCCGGCGCGCCGCTTGAGCAAGCGATGCACCATCGCATCCGCTGGCCCGATGGCAGCCTGCACTGGCTGGAAATCAGCGGCAGCCTGCTGCCGGACAAACACGGCCGGCCACGCATGATCGGGGTGATCCGCGAGATCACCCATCAGCGCCAGCGCGAACAAGCCCTGAGCAGCTCGGAAAAACGCTTCGCCACGCTGTTTCACCTGTGCCCGAACATGGTGTTGCTGACCCGCCAGGAAGACGGCCTGATCACCGAAGCCAACCAGTATTTCGAAAGCCTGTTCGGCTGGTCTGTGCAAAACGCGATAGGCCGCACCACGCTGGAACTGGGCCTGTGGGTGCACCCGGAACAACGAGCCAAACTGGTCGCTGCCACCAAGGCCAAAGGCGAGTTGATCAGCATGGAGGTGCAGTTTCGCGCCAGCAACGGGCAGGTCCTCGATGGCATCCTCAGCGCGCAAAAAGTCGAACTCGAGGGCCAGCCGTATCTGCTGAGCACCTTCCTCGACACCACCGAACGCAAAGTCGCCGAACAAGCCCTCAAGGACAGTCAGGAACGCCTCGATCTCGCCCTGGACTCGGCGCAGCTTGGCACCTGGGACTGGCACATTCCCAGCGGCATGCTCTACGGCTCTGCGCGGGCCGCGCAATTGCACGGACTGGAAGCCAAGCCGTTCCATGAATCCTTCGATGAATTTTTTGAAGGCGTACCCGGTGAAGAGCGCGACACCATGCGCGACGCCTACCGCAGCCTGCGCGAAGGCCCGGCCGGCAATTATCAGCTGACCTACCGTGTACAACTGCCGGACGGCAGTTCGCGCTACCTGGAAAGCCGCGCCCGCCTCTACCGCGATGAAAACGGTTTCCCGCTGCGCATGGCCGGCACCTTGCTCGACATCACCGATCAGGTTGAGCGCGAACAAAAACTGGTGGCATCAGAAGAGAAATTCGCCACGCTGTTCCAGGTCAGCCCGGACCCGATTTGCGTGACGCGCCAGGACACCGGCCAGTTCATCGAGATCAACTCCAGCTTCACCCAGACCTTCGGCTGGAGCGCCGCCGAAGTGATTGGCCGCAGCGCCGACGAGATTGGCCTGTGGGACGCCTCGGCAAAAAGCCTGCAACGAATCGAACAGGTCATCCGCGAACAAGGGCTGAACAATGTCGCCATCGTCGCCCAGCACAAGGACGGGCAATCGCTGACCTGCGTGATTTCCAGCCGCCAGATCAACGTCGATAACCAACCCTGCATCGTCACCACCTTGCGCGACATCACCCAGCAACAACGCTCTGAAGCGGCGCTCAAGGCCAGCGAAGAGAAATTCGCCAAGGCGTTCCACTCCAGCCCCGACGCCATCACCATTACCGAGCGCGACACCGGACGCTACCTGGAGGTCAACGACGGCTTCTGCCGCCTGACCGGCTATCGAGCGCAAGAAGTGGTTGGTCGTACGGTGTATCAAGTGGGCATCTGGGCCGAAGAGAAACAACGTTCGGCGTTGCTCGCCGAGCTACAACTCAAGGGCCGGGTGCATCACCAGGAAATGCTCGGGCGCAATAAACGCGGGGAGTTGCTGACCGTCGAAGTCTCGGTCGAGCCGATCACCCTCAACGAAACCGCCTGCCTGTTGCTGACCGCCCGCGACGTCAGCCTGCTGAAAAACGCCGAAGCGCAAATTCGTCACCTGGCCTACCACGACCCCCTGACCAACCTGCCCAACCGCGCGCTGCTGATGGATCGCCTGAGCCAGCAGATCGCCCTGCTCAAGCGCCATAACCTGCGCGGTGCGCTACTGTTCCTCGACCTCGATCACTTTAAGCACATCAACGACTCCCTCGGTCACCCGGTCGGCGATACCGTGCTGAAAATCATCACGGCGCGGCTGGAAGCCAGCGTGCGCATGGAAGACACCGTGGCGCGGCTGGGTGGTGACGAATTTGTGGTGCTGCTCAGCGGCCTGGAAGGTTCGCGCAACGAAGTCAGCGCCCAGGTCCGGGAACTGGCCGACACCTTGCGAGAACTGTTGTCAGAACCGATGTTCCTCGATGGCCAGCGCCTGCAAGTGACGCCGAGCATCGGCATCGCGCTGATTCCCGACCACGGCTCGACCCCGACCGACCTGCTCAAACGCGCCGACATCGCGCTGTATCGCGCCAAGGACTCGGGCCGCAACACAACGCAGATGTATCACAACACCATGCAGAAGGCCGCCAGCGAACGCCTGCGCATGGAAACCGATCTGCGCCTGGCCCTTTCACGGGGTGAATTCCATGTGCACTACCAACCGCAGATCGACGCCCGGGGCAATCGCATTGTCGGCGCCGAAGCGCTGGTGCGTTGGGACCACCCCGAACTCGGGCCGCAATCACCGGCCGAGTTCATCAAGGTGTTGGAAGACAGCGGACTGATTCTCGAAGTCGGCACCTGGATCATCGATGAGGCCTGCGGGGCTTTCAAGAAACTGGTCGCCAAAGGCCTGGTCAACCCGCTGAGTTTCAGCCTGTGCGTGAACATCAGCCCAAGGCAATTTCGGCAAACCGATTTCGTCGAACGCATCGAACACAGCCTCACCAGCCACGGCTTGCCCTGCTCGCTGCTGAAACTGGAAATCACCGAAGGCATCGTCATCCAGAACCTGGAAGACACCATCAACAAAATGCGTCGCCTGAAAAAACTCGGCGTGAGTTTCGCGATGGATGACTTCGGCACCGGGTACTCCTCGTTGACCTACCTCAAGCGTTTGCCGGTCGACACATTGAAGATCGATCAGTCGTTTATTCGTGACGCCACGACTGATCCGAACGACGCGGAAATCATCCGCGCGATTGTCGCCATGGCGCGGAGTCTGGAGCTGAAAGTGATTGCCGAAGGGGTGGAGACGGCGGAGCAACTGGAGTTTTTGCAGGGCTTGGGCTGCCATTTCTACCAAGGGTATTTGCATAGCCGGCCGTTGCCGGTGGAAGAGTTTCAAAAACTCCTGAAATAATCAGGGACGGGGCACTGATGCACCGAACGATGGAGATGTTCGGTAACAGATGCCCCAATTGCCAGCTTTTCTCTCAACCTGTACGGTCGCGTTTTTTTGTACCGCCTCAAAGAGATCAACCATGCAGGATGCAACCCTTCCCCGCCCGGCCTTGCTGGGTATCGACCTTGGGACCACCAATAGCCTGATCGCCGTCTGGCAGGGTGGTCGGGCACAGTTGATTCCCAACGCCCTCGGCGATGTCCTGACTCCATCAGTAATCAGCCTTGATGAGGACGACAGCATTCTGGTGGGCAATGCTGCCCGCGCACGCCTGACCACCCACCCTGGACGCACAGTGGCAGCGTTCAAGCGGTTCATGGGCAGTGACAAAAAGTTCGAATTGGGCGGGCGGCAATTCAGCCCAGAAGAACTTTCTGCGCTGGTGATCGGCTCGCTCAAGCAAGATGCCGAAGCCTGGCTGGGCCACCCGGTGCACGAGGCGGTGATTTCAGTGCCGGCGTATTTCAGCGACGAGCAACGCAAGCGGACGCTGTTCGCCGCCGAACTGGCCGGCCTGACCGTATCGCGTCTGATCAACGAACCGACCGCTGCCGCCATGGCTTACGGGCTGCATGAGCAGAAATTCGAGCGCACGCTGATTTTCGACCTGGGCGGCGGTACGTTCGACGTGACGGTGCTGGAATATGCATTGCCACTGATCGAAGTGCACGCCTCCACCGGCGACAACTTTCTCGGCGGCGAAGACTTCACTGCCGCGCTGTTGCAGGCCTGCCTGAAACACTGGCAACTGACCCCGGCAATGGTCGATGCGCAAAGCATGGCCAGCCTCGGTGATACCCTTGAGCAGCTCAAATGCAAACTCGGCGAAGGCACTCAACACCTGAGCTGGCGCCACGCCGACAAAACCTTCGAATGGTCACTGGACGAAGCGGCGGCGGTAAAAGTCTGGGAACCGTTGCTGGCGCGCTTGCGCGCGCCGATCGAACAAGCGCTGCGCGATGCCCGACTCAAGCCCCGCGACCTCGACAGCCTGGTGCTGGTCGGCGGCGCCACGCGCATGCCGGCGGTGCAGCAAATGGTCGCCACGCTGTTCGGGCGCCTGCCTTACCGGCATCTTGATCCGGATACCATTGTTGCGCTGGGAGCGGCGACGCAAGCGGCGTGCAAGGCGCGCGACGGTGCGGTTGAAGAGTTGATTCTGACGGATGTCTGCCCGTATACGCTGGGGATTGCGACCATGCGTGGCGAAGACATCAAAGGTGCCTTCTCGCCCATCATCGAACGTAACACCATCATTCCGACGTCAAGGGTGGAGCGCTATTACACCACCCAGCCTAAGCAATCGCTGCTGCGCATCGCCGTGTATCAGGGTGAACGGCCGTGGGTTTGCGACAACATTCTGATTGATGCTTTCGATGTGACGTTGACGCCCACTGAACACATCCAGGAGCTGGACGTACGCTTCAGCTATGACATCAACGGTTTGCTCGAAGTCGACGTCACCCTGCTCGAAACCGGCGAGCGTCACAGTCACAGCATCGACCGCAGCCCCACCGGTCTGGACGAGCAAGCGCGTCGCGACAGCCATAACCGGCTGTCGACCCTGAAAGTCCATCCACGCGATGCGCTGCCCAACCGCACGTTGCTCGCCCGTCTGGAGCGAGCATGGATGCAAAGCCTCGGCACGCAACGCGAGCACATTGCCGAATGGCTGCACAACTTCACCACCGTGCTCGGCGGCCAGCAACCCTCGGAAATTGCCAGCCATCGCTCAGAGCTGAACAAGGCGCTGGATCAACTGCGTCTCTAACCGTTGAGCCGCCGCAAGGCAGCCTGCAAGCCGCCGGACAGCATTTCGGAATCGCCGCTGTCCGGCGGCACACCATAGCGGTTGGGCAACTTGTCACCGGGAAAGCCGAACAGCAGCAACGGCAGGAATGGCAGAACCGGCGTCAGCGCCATGAAGATCAGCAACGTCGGAATGCCCCGGCCCATGTCGTGCAAGCGGCGCAGAATAGCGCCGAACACCAGCAGCACGCCCAATAGCAGGATAAGAATGCCTGCGCCCGTAGTGCCACTGATCAGCCCTGCCACCGGCGCAATCACCACACACCCCAAGACCTGAGCGATAAAAGCCTTGCGCCCCAACCGCGAGCCTAGACGCCAGATCGCTGTCGCCGGTACCGGCTGCACATCGCTTTTCGCCAGCAGTAATCGTTCCGACCAGGACAATATCGCGCAAAGGGCCAGGCGCAACCCGACACTGTTCTGCGCATCGTCCTTGCCCTGTTGCAGTTGGCGCAGGACGCGCGTTTTCGGCACCCCGGCAGCGCCATAGCGAATCAAGCCCTTGAGCGCATCCAGCGCTTCATACGCCAGCAGTTTGTCGACACCAAAATCGGTCAGCACTTTGCGCGGCGGCCACACCGGTTCGCCTTTGATCAAACCGTCGCGGAAGCCTTCGAACCAATCGTCTTCACAACTGACCGCCGCGATCGATTGCAACAATGCGCGATGCTGCTCGGCACTCAGGCTCGGGTCGTGATAGAGCACGCCCCAGAACATCATCAAACCCAGCAAATCGTCGCCACAGGCAGCACGATCGCTTTCAAGGCAGGTGTAAAGCAGGGTATTGGCCGGTAACCGCGTGCTGTCGAGTGCCTGCTGTACGCTGAACAATTGCTGCACCAAAAAGCCATGTACCGGGTCATTGCCTTGCAGCCATCCGAGCAAACCATCGCAACTGCCCTGCTCACGCTGCAAGCGCCGCAACAAAGGTTGCAGGCGACTCAAGGGATGGGCGGGATTGAAAGGTAGGCGCTCCACGCACTGCGCATCAATCATTTGCAGCCAGCGTTCGGGCTGGTCCAGCAATGCCAGCAAGAACAGGGTCTGCGAGTGCCACTCCCAAGTGGCCTCACCCAGCCCGACCGGCGGCAACTGAATCCCGCGCCGGCTTAACTGCAGAATCAAGTCGAGTTCGGACAAGTCGCAGTCGTCTTTGACCGCTGCCAGCTTGAACGCGTCTGCCAGTCGTTCCAGCGCAGCGTCGTTGTAAGGCCGCAAGCGACGCAGCCACAGCCGACAGACCTTGTGCGGCTCGCCGTCGGTCAGCACCTGCGGCAATGGCCGTGAACCTGAATCCGCTTCGCCGAAAGCACTCATGGCCAGCGCAATCGGTGCCTCGCCCAGCCAGCGCAGGTGTTGCTCAGCCTGATATTTGAACCCGCTCATCACCAGGCTTTCGAGGGCATCGATCGGCAGCGGTGCATCCACGATCTGCTGCAACAACGCCGTATCACCCCGATGCAGCGCCCAGGCGTGGCGATACAGATGCAGTAATCGGCTGTCGGCATTTTCGCCCAGCAATTGCGCGAGCAATGGCAGGTCATCACCGCTCATGCGCCAATCGACAAAACTTTGCGCAAGGCTCTCAAGCTTCAACCGTCCGACACCCAGCCAACGGTTCAGCGTCTCGGGGTGTTGTGACGGACAGCCATACACCTGGGCGTCATCGCCAAGATCCTCTGGCCAGTCCAAAATACCCTGCAGGCGATCGAATGCCTGAATCAGCAGGGGCAGAAAAGTCGGCTGGCGCTTGGCACACAGCTCCAGCAGACGACTTTCCGCCATCGGATGGCGATGCTCGTTCCACAGCCTGATCCAGCACGGCAATGCCTGATCGTCCCGCCACAGCAGACTGTTCTGGCACGCCAACAGGTAAAGCCAGTCGACATCATCCGGTGCGGCAAGCTGCTGTTCGATACAGCACTGCAAAAACATCGGCCCGCCAATACCTGCCTGAGTGAACTGCACCAACAGACGCTTGAGAAACGCGGCATCATCCGGCAACGGCAGACAGGTATGCTGACTGGCGAAGTCGGCGAACTCTTGAAGTGGGCGCTGGTTGAAGATGAAGTCGAGGCTACGGGCGTACCACAGCGATTCAGTCTGGGCTGCCTCAGACCATGTGCTCATCAGATCCGTATCAAACGGGTCCGGCGTTTCGATTCGCTGGAGAAAGACCCCCACCTGATGTGCGTCGTCGAAGCCCAGATCCAGCAACTGTTGATCCCAGGCCATACGTTTGGCCAACAGATTCGCGCAACGGTACGACAACGGACCGGCGTCGGCCATCCGGTGGTACAGGCCCCAGCTGACTTCATCGAGCACGTCCAGCGACAGCTCATCCAGCCCTCGGACAAAGGCCTGCCACGCGGCGAAATTGAACCGGCGCGCGGGATCATCCAGCAGCTCGCAGAACTCCCCGAATACCGGAGGGACCTCAACCACAGGCTGCTCAGAGGCTTGGGACTGGTACTCGTCCTCGGGCTCTTCTTCTTCGTCCTCTCGAGCCAGGCGCATGGCCTTTTCGTAGGCCATGCGCAGCGCCTGAAAGCCTTGCGGGTCGGTCTCCGGGTGATGCGCTGGCAAACGTGCGCGGTAGGCATTGCGGATCAGGTTTTCGTCAGTGGTAGGCTCGATGCCCAAGCGAATCCAGCAACTCATGACCAGTCGAACTCCTTGAGCGATGCCGGACGTGACGGCTGATCAATTTCCATGTGCCACGGTAAATCAGCCAGAAACTGAGGAATGTTCTCGGCAAGGCCGCGGGCAATCCGCACATTAAGGGCATTGGCGCCTTGTCGATCGAGTTCGCGCGCAAGCTCATCGTCGCTGGCGCTCAGGCACGACCAAAAGGTCCGGCCCACCACAAAACCGTCGAAGTAAGCCATCCAGCTACCGTAGTGAAATTGCGCTCTGAGGGCCAAACGACTGTGCAGCCAATTGCTTTCGTCCAGATCGACCCACTGATTGCGCACCGCACAACGCAATAGAAAACCCATGCGGCCATAGTCCCAGGACAAAATCCCGCCCGGCCCGCAACTGCCGAACGTGCGACTGGCAAACTCATGCAGGATGCGTTCGCGGGGACTCAGGTCGTCGAGCAAAGCCTGCCATTCACTCGGCAGACAGCGCTGCCACGCCAGATAGGCCGCGCTGAGGTGCTTGGCATGGCCGTCGTCGGTCATCCGCTCGAGCATGTCGAACAATTGCCCACGGTCATCGATACCCCAACTGTCCTGCAGATCGATGTAGCGATCATTGCAGAACGCGGGGTCGTCGTAGCTGGCGCCGGTATTGATCGCCGCCATGGGTGCAGACAGGGCGCACAGCCAGCGCTGTTGAATCTCGTCCATGAAAAAAGGCTCCAGGCCGACCGGTGAGGAATGGAGGTCGGCAAAACTGCGGCGGATTGTAGAGAAACCGCCGCCAGCGGCAAAGTCGCACAGCGGTTTTCTTGCGCGCACAAAAAAGGCCCCGACGTATCGGGGCCTTCATTCAGCGGCTCATCGCCCGTTCAGACGATTGTGTTGCGGCACATGACTCAGTGCTGCAACGCCGGTTTCTGCGTCCCGTTGATCGGGATGCGTTTGGCTTTCGCCTCTTCCGGGATCACCCGCAACAGGTCGATGCTCAGCAGACCGTTGCTCAGATCGGCAGCCTTGATCTCGATGTGATCGGCCAGGCGGAAGGACAGCTTGAACGCACGCTGGGCGATGCCCTGGTGCAGGAAGGTCACACCTTCGTTGGCATCACGCTTGCCGCCACTGATGGTCAGCACACCTTTCTCCACTTGCAGGTCCAGGTCTTCTTCCTGGAAACCGGCTGCGGCGACGACGATGCGGTATTGATCATCACCGTGTTTTTCCACGTTGTATGGTGGGTAGGTGCTGCCTGGCTCGTTGCGCAGGGCGGTTTCGAACAAGTCGTTGAAACGGTCGAAGCCTACCGAGGAACGGAACAGAGGGGCCAAGGAAAATGCAGTAGTCATGGGTCAAATCTCCTGAAAACAATCAGCAAGGTTTTTTATCTCCGCGACCCGAATTCGGCATCGCGTAACCCTTAGATAGGGACCGCTGATAGCATTTCAAGAGACTTTTTTCAGATTTTTTTACGCCGCTTCGGCGACTGTCAGACCGAGCAAACGGCTGACTTGATCCAGCTCGGTCTCACGCCGCAGCACGGTAAACAACTCCACTGCTTCGGGATAATTGCGCGTCAGCATTGCCAGCCATTGCTTCAAGCGACCCGGCGATTGGCGGGCTGTCATCTGCGCCTTGGCTTGCAGCCAGAAGTCCTGGATCAGCGGCAACAGCTCGGCCCAGGTCATCTCGACCACTTCTTCACCGGCTCGCGCTGCCGCGATTTGCCGGGCCAGGTCCGGGCGCGAGACCAGGCCGCGACCGAGCATGATGTCTTCGACGCCGCTGATCTCGCGGCAACGACGCCAGTCTTCGACGCTCCAGATGTCGCCATTGGCAAACACCGGCACCTTGACCACCTCTTGCACGCGCGGGATCCACTCCCAATGCGCTGGCGGTTTGTAGCCATCGGTCTTGGTCCGCGCATGCACCACGATGTGTGCTGCGCCGCCTTCAGCCAAAGCCGTGGCACAGACCAGCGAACCGTCGGGGCTGTCGAAGCCCAGACGCATCTTGGCCGTCACCGGGATGTGCGCAGGCACCGCGCGACGCACGTGCTCGACGATTTCGTTGAGCAGTTCAGGCTCTTTGAGCAACACCGCGCCGCCACGGGATTTGTTGACGGTCTTGGCCGGGCAACCGAAGTTCAGGTCGATGACTTCAGAGCCCAACTCACAGGCCAGCGCGGCGTTTTCTGCCAGGCACACTGGATCAGAACCGAGCAGTTGCACACGCAGAGGCACGCCGGACGCGGTGCGGGCACCGGTCAGCAGTTCGGGACCGAACTTGTGGTAGTAGGCAGGCGTGAGCAACTGATCGTTGATCCGGATAAACTCGGTCACGCACCAATCGATCCCGCCCACACGGGTCAGCACGTCCCGCAGGATGTTGTCGACCAACCCCTCCATGGGCGCCAAAGCAATTTGCATGAAAAACACACTCGACGAAAAACGTGCGGCAGTTTACTGGATTGCGCGGGGAATCTGCAGAACATCCCACATTAGATGTTGGTCGTATCTAACATTTGTAACGCCGGGCCGTAGCCCTCGATGAACTCCGGCGGCATGCGCTTGGGCTTGCCGGTCGACAGTTCGATGCAGACGAACGTGGTTTGTGCGCGCAGTAACGTGGTGTTGTCGCGCGGGCGTTTCAACTGGAAGTGTCGGGTCATTTTCAGGCGCTGATCCCAATCGACGATCCAGGTCGCCAACTGCAACTCATCATCTTCGTAGGCGGCGGCCAGGTAATCGATCTCGTGCCGCACCACCGCCATCGCCCTGTCCAGTCGCCGATATTCGACCAGATCAAGGCCCAGACGCTGCGAGTGGCGCCAGGCGCAACGCTCGAGCCATGTCACGTACACCGCGTTATTGGCGTGACCCAGCCCGTCGATGTCCTCGGCGCCCACTTGCAGATCAATGATAAATGGCGTTGCCCGATCCCAGCTCATGCCCCACTCCCGGTCAGATAATGTCGACCGGGGCAGTGTAACGGATGCTTACGCCGATTGGCGCGATTGCAGGCTGCGACCGGCCAGGAGTGATAACACGCCATCAATGACCCGGGGATCGGCCAGCACTTTCTGATGGCCGCCCTCTTCGAGACGCAGCAAGCGGCTGTCAAACCAGGCTTCGTGGATCAGTTGCGATTCCTTGACCGACACAAAGCAGTCATCTTCGGCATGGACGATCAGGCCCGGCATGTCGAGCTGATAGTGCGCCACGTCCATCGCTGCGGCGCGCATGCCGACGTCTTTCTCGACCTGACGGATGAAGGCCGAACGCGCCTTGGGCGGCAGTCGCACGTACTTGGCAAAGCCACGCAGCACGCCGAGAATCCGCGCCGGAGCGGCGATGGTGACCAGGGTTTCGGTGCGCAAACCCAATTGGACGGCGAGCATCGCACTGGCGCCGCCCATCGAATGACCGATGACCGCTTGCAGCGGCGGCAATTCGGCGGCGGCTTCGAGCATGGCCCGGGCAAACAGCACGACGTTCGCCTCTTCACCCGGTGAACGACCATGCGCGGGACCATCGAGGGCGACCACGCTGTAACCCGCATCGACGAGTGCAGTGATAATGCTGGCGAACTGCGTCGGCCGCCCTTCCCACCCGTGCATCAGCAATACGGCAGGGCCTTGACCCCAGCGCAGCGCCGAGAGCCCAAAGCGCAGCGTGATACGTTCGGACTTCGCCAGCAGCGGCAACTCCCAATCACGCGGAGGCAGTTCTCGCGGGCTCATGAATGCCAGTCGCATTCTGCTCGCGACCAGTTGTGGTGCGAACCAGCCCAAGGTGCCATTAACGCCACGAACCCACTTCAACGTGCTCATCGCTCTCACTCCTCAGGCCAATGCCTTCAGGTCACAGCACCGCCGATTTGGCGGCGCGCAGCAATCGATCGGACAACTCTCCCGGCCCCAGCGCGCGGGCCAGCGCCAAACCACCCACCATCAAGGCCATGTCAGCCAAGGCTTTGTCAGTGTCTTCCGGGCTGGCCGCCAACTGCGCGACCATCATTTCCACATGCTCATTCAGTGCGACACGAAACGCGTCCGGCAGCCGCCCCAACTCGCCGACCGAAGCCGGAATCGGGCACGCCGACTCAGAAGAGTCACGGTGTTTACGCGACAGGTAAAACGCCGCCACCAAGGCGCGACGCTCTTCGCCGGTCAACTCGGCATCCATGTCGGCGATC
Source organism: Pseudomonas oplopanacis (assembly GCF_057128725.1). Classification (NCBI taxonomy): domain Bacteria; kingdom Pseudomonadati; phylum Pseudomonadota; class Gammaproteobacteria; order Pseudomonadales; family Pseudomonadaceae; genus Pseudomonas; species Pseudomonas oplopanacis. The sequence continues at coordinate 694,256 of NZ_JBSKHV010000001.1, forward strand.
AGGCCTCGACGGTGACCGAGCAACTGCTGGAACGCTTCCAGCATCATTGCGTCCTTGCTTTCGAAGTGCGCATAAAAGCCGCCGACGGTCAGGCCGGCTGCGCCCATCACTTCGCCAACGCTCGGTTCTGCCGGGCCGCGCTGAATCAGCGCTGCGCTGGCAGCCTTGAGGATGCGTTCGCGGGTTTGAGCTTTTTTATCGTTCATCGTTGCCTCCGAATATTACGACTAGAATATTATTCTCATAATAATTTTTCGCAAGTCGTGGATGTGACCGCTGGTCTGAAGAACAGTTTGAAAGAAATTGGGGGATTTGGCCAAACGCCAGACAAACAAAAGGGCCATTCAATAATTGAATGACCCTTATAAAATCCCGCAGAGCGGGTAATCGTGGCGTCCCCTAGGGGACTCGAACCCCTGTTACCGCCGTGAAAGGGCGGTGTCCTAGGCCACTAGACGAAGGGGACGCAAAACCTTCTATACAACTGATCAGTGCTGAGAGCTGATCGATTCAAGGCCGGTGTGGCCAGACCTTGAACTGTAAAATTGGTGGAGCTAAACGGGATCGAACCGTTGACCTCTTGCATGCCATGCAAGCGCTCTCCCAGCTGAGCTATAGCCCCGATTTATCGCCTGGCGGCGGAGCAGCATCTTGCGACACTGCTTCTGTAAAACTGGCGTCCCCTAGGGGACTCGAACCCCTGTTACCGCCGTGAAAGGGCGGTGTCCTAGGCCACTAGACGAAGGGGACGCAAACCCTTCTATACAACAGATCAGCGCTGAGTGCTGATCGCTTCAAGGCCGGTGTGGCCAGACCTTGAAGTGTAAATTGGTGGAGCTAGACGGGATCGAACCGTCGACCTCTTGCATGCCATGCAAGCGCTCTCCCAGCTGAGCTATAGCCCCTCATCGCTGAGGACGGGGCGAATCTTAATGGCGGATCGAAAAGCTGTCAAACTTATTTTTAAAATATTTCAAAGTTTTTTGCCGACATAACAATCACTTACCGCCCTCCCCCCGGAAAATCAGGGGGAGCGCCGAAGATCGCGATCAAATGATCGCGCCCTTCGGCGGTTGCTGCAGGGTCAAACGTCCTCAGGCGATGTTGCCCAAGAGTTTTTCCCATTCCTTGTTTTCTTTCTTCGACACGCCGCCCAGCAGGTCAATCGCCTGACGCAGACGGAAACGAGTCAGGTCCGGACCGAGGATTTCCATCGCATCCAGCACCGACACCGAGCTGGCCTGCCCCGTGATCGCCGCGAACATCAGCGGCATGGCGTCACGCAGCTTCAGTTCCAGCGATTCGACCACTGCCTGAATCGTCGCGGTGATGCTGTCCTTTTCCCACTGACGCAGGCTTTCCAGCTTCCACAGGATCAACTGCATCAACTGACGAACCTGATCGCCCGACAGCTTCTTGGACTCGAACAGCTTGGCATCCGGATTCACACCACCGGCAAAGAAGAACCCGGCCAGCGGAGCCACTTGGCTGAACGTTTCAACCCGGCCCTGAACGTGCGGCGCGATCTTCATCATGTACTCAGGGTTCAGCGCCCAGGTTTGCAGGCGCGAAGCGAACTCTTCCACTGGCAGGTCACGCAACCACTGGCCGTTGAGCCAGGACAGCTTCTCGACGTCGAAAATCGGTCCGCCCAGCGAGACACGGCTCAGGTCGAAATTGTCGACCATTTCCTGCAACGAGAATTTCTCGCGCTCGTCCGGCATCGACCAGCCCATGCGCCCCAGGTAGTTGAGCATCGCTTCCGGCATGAAGCCCATACGCTCGTAGAACGTTACCGAGGTCGGGTTCTTGCGCTTGGACAGCTTGCTCTTGTCCGGGTTACGCAGCAGCGGCATGTAGCACAGCTCCGGTTGTTCCCAGCCGAAGTACTCGTAAAGCAGGATCAGTTTCGGTGCCGATGGCAGCCACTCTTCGCCGCGCAGGACGTGGGTGATGCCCATCAGGTGGTCGTCGACCACGTTGGCCAGGAAGTACGTCGGCAGGCCGTCGGTCTTCATCAGCACTTGCATGTCCATGCGATCCCACGGGATCTCGACGTCGCCACGCAGCATGTCCGGCACCACGCACACGCCTTCGCTCGGCACTTTCATGCGGATTACGTGAGGTTCGCCAGCGGCCAGCCGGCGCGCGACTTCTTCCTTGGACAGCAACAACGCACGGCCGTCGTAACGCGGGGTTTCGCCGCGAGCCATTTGCTCGGCGCGCATCTGGTCCAGTTCTTCGGCGGTGCAGAAGCACGGGAAGGCATGGCCCATTTCAACCAGTTGCTGGCAATACTTCTGATAGATATCGCCGCGCTCGCTCTGACGGTAAGGACCGTGCGGGCCGCCGACGTCCGGGCCTTCGCTCCAGTCGATACCCAACCAGCGCAGAGCGTCGAAAATCTGCTGTTCGGACTCGCGGGTCGAACGCAACTGGTCGGTGTCTTCGATCCGCAGGATGAACTCACCGCCATGCTGCTTGGCAAAGCAGTAGTTGAACAAAGCGATGTAAGCGGTACCTACGTGGGGGTCCCCGGTAGGCGATGGCGCGATGCGCGTGCGGACGGTGGTCATGGCAAGTCTCGAATGAAGATAAATCAAAGGGCGAATGGTAACAGGCGATACCCGCCCGGCTCCAGTGAGCAGGGCATTTAAGCCAAGTTTGCGCCTACAACGCGCGTATCCCCGGGTGAATGGCCGAATATCAGCCGATGGCATTTACCGCTTGTCGGCTGTATGACAGATTCACCAGCTGATAACTTTCCTTACAATTTCTCGACTACAGTCTGCCCCATGCCTGCCCAACTCAAGCGTCGCCTGTTTATTTTCCTGTTGCTCGTCCTGCTGATTGCCGGGGGTTTCTTTGCCCAGTGGTTCTTCAAGGGACGGTTTTATGAAAGCACCGACAACGCCTATGTCCAGGGCGAGATCACCCGTGTCTCGAGTCAGTTGGGCGCGCGCATCGACCAAGTACTGGTGCACGACAACGAGCACGTCGAGAAAGGCCAGCTGCTGATCAAGCTCGAAGGCGCCGATTTCGACCTCGCCGTCGACCGCGCCAACGCGACACTCGCCACCCGCCAGGCCGAACGCCTGCAAGCGCAAAGCAAACTGACCCAGCAATCGAGCCTGATCGCCGCCAGCGAAGCGCAGGTCGCGTCCAGCCAGGCCAGCCTCGGCCGCTCGCTGATCGATTTGACCCGCGCCCAGACCTTGCGCAAACCCGGCTACATCTCGGAAGAACGGGTGACCACCCTCTCCGCCGACAACCACATCGCGCGCTCGCAAGTGGCCAAGGCCCAGGCCGACGCACAGGGCCAACGCCAGCAGGTCAACGCCCTGAATGCCGAGATCAAGCGCCTCGACGCGCAGATAGCCAACGCCAAGGCCGACCTCGCACAAGCCGAACTGAACCTGACCCGCAGCGAAATCCACGCGCCGATCAGCGGCCTGATCGGCCAGCGCGCTGCCCGCGAGGGCCAAGTGGTGCAGGCCGGCGCGTATTTGCTGTCGATCGTCCCGGACCAGGACATCTGGATTCAGGCCAACTTCAAGGAAACCCAGATCGGCCACATGCAGCCCGGCCAAAGCGCCGAGCTGACCTTCGACGCCTACAGCGACACGCCGATCAAGGCACGCGTCGACAGCCTGTTCGCCGCGTCGGGCGCGCAGTTCAGCCTGTTGCCACCGGACAATGCCACCGGCAACTTCACCAAAGTCGTACAACGGATTCCGGTAAAACTGACGTTCGACGCGGACAATCCGCTGCGCGGCAGGATCCGCCCGGGCATGTCAGTCACCGCCAAAGTGAACATCAAAGACGCCCCTGGCGATGGCCGGTGATCAACTGATCCGCCCGGTCGGCGAACCGACCCGGCGGGACTGGATCGCAGTCATGAGCGTGATGCTCGGCGCCTTCATGGCCGTGCTTGATATCCAGATCACCAACTCCTCGCTCAAAGACATTCAGGGCGCCCTGTCGGCCACCCTGGAGGAAGGTTCGTGGATTTCCACCTCGTACCTGGTGGCGGAAATCATCATGATTCCGCTGACCGCCTGGCTGGTGCAATTGCTCTCGGCGCGGCGACTGGCGGTGTGGGTTTCACTGGGATTCCTCGCCTCCTCGCTGCTGTGTTCCATGGCGTGGAGCCTGGAAAGCATGATCGTCTTCCGCGCCATGCAAGGCTTTACCGGCGGCGCGCTGATCCCGCTGGCGTTCACCCTGACGCTGATCAAACTCCCGGAACATCACCGCGCCAAAGGCATGGCCATGTTCGCCATGACCGCCACCTTCGCGCCTTCCATCGGCCCGACGCTGGGCGGCTGGCTGACCGAGAATTGGGGCTGGGAATACATCTTCTACATCAACGTGCCGCCGGGCCTGATCATGATCGCCGGCCTGATGTATGGCCTCGAAAAGAAGGAAGCGCACTGGGAGCTGCTCAAAAGCACCGATTACATGGGCATTCTCACCCTTGGCGTCGGACTCGGTTGTTTGCAGGTGTTTCTGGAGGAAGGCCATCGCAAGGACTGGCTGGAATCGAACCTGATCGTAACCCTGGGCAGCATTGCGCTGATCAGCCTGATCACCTTTGTGATCGTGCAGTTTTCCAAGCCCAACCCGCTGATCAACCTCGGCATCCTGCGCAACCGCAACTTTGGCCTGTCGAGTATTTCCAGCCTGGGGATGGGGGTCGGGTTGTACGGCTCGATTTATCTGTTGCCGTTGTATCTGGCGCAGATCCAGAACTACAACGCCCTGCAGATCGGCGAAGTGATCATGTGGATGGGCGTGCCGCAGCTGTTTCTGATTCCGCTGGTGCCCAAGCTGATGAAGTACATTTCGCCGAAGTGGCTGTGCACGCTGGGATTCGGCTTGTTCGGGCTGGCGAGTTTTTCATCGGGGGTGCTGAACCCGGACTTTGCCGGACCGCAGTTCAATCAGATCCAGATCATCCGCGCGCTCGGCCAACCCCTGATCATGGTCACTATTTCGCTGATCGCCACCGCGTACATCCTGCCGCAGGACGCGGGCTCGGCGTCGAGCCTGTTCAACATCCTGCGCAACCTCGGCGGCGCGATTGGCATCGCCCTCCTCGCCACGCTGCTGGATGCGCGAACCAAGACCTACTTCGATTACTTGCGCGAAGCCATCGTGCCGAGCAATCCACAGGTGGCCGAGCGGCTGGCGTCAATGGCGGACCGGTTGGGCAATGAGACGGCGGCGCTGGGGAAAATCAGTGAGATTGCGCATCAGCAGGCGTCGATCATGGCTTACAACGATGCGTTTCACTTTGTCGGGATTGCGTTGGGGGTGAGCATGCTCGCAATCTTGCTGACCAAGAAATTGCCGGAGGGGATTAAGGCTGGGGAAGCACACTAGTCAAGACCTGCGGAGCTCAGGCGACCGTTTTCGCGAGCAGGCTCGCTCCCACAAGGTTCAGTGTAATCCCTGTGGGAGCGAGCCCGCTCGCGAAGAGGCCATCCCAGGCACTGCAAAATTCAGACAGTGATCAACCGCTCCCGCAACTTGCCAATCTCATCACGCATCTGCGCCGCCGCTTCAAACTCCAGATCACGCGCCAACGCGTACATCTTCTCTTCCAGGGCTTTGATACGCTTGGCGATCTCACCCGGCGAGCGCAATTCCGCTTCGTACTTGGCGCTCTCCTCGGCAGCCTTGGCCATGCCTTTGCGCTTCTTGCTGCGCGAGCCTGGCACGGTGGCACCTTCCATGATGTCGGCGACGTCCTTGAACACACCCTTCGGCGTGATGCCGTTGGCCAGGTTGAAAGCGATCTGTTTGTCGCGACGACGCTCGGTTTCGCCGATCGCCCGCTCCATGGAACCGGTGATGCGATCAGCGTACAAAATTGCCCGACCATTGAGGTTACGCGCCGCCCGGCCGATGGTCTGGATCAGTGAGCGCTCGGAACGCAGGAAGCCCTCCTTGTCCGCATCAAGAATCGCCACCAGCGACACTTCCGGCATGTCCAGGCCTTCGCGCAGCAGGTTGATCCCCACCAGCACGTCGAACGTACCGAGGCGCAAATCACGAATGATTTCGACCCGCTCCACGGTGTCGATGTCCGAGTGCAGGTAACGCACGCGAACGCCGTGGTCGGCCAGGTAATCGGTCAAGTCTTCGGACATGCGCTTGGTCAAGGTCGTGACCAGCACCCGCTCTTCGAGCGCGACACGCTTGCCGATTTCCGAGAGCAAGTCGTCGACCTGGGTCAACGCCGGGCGGATTTCGATCTGAGGATCGACCAGCCCCGTCGGACGCACAAGCTGCTCAACGACACGCCCCGCATGTTCCGCCTCGTAATTGCCGGGCGTCGCCGAGACGAAAATCGTCTGCGGGCTGATGCTTTCGAACTCGTCGAAACGCATCGGCCGGTTATCCAGCGCCGACGGCAGGCGGAAACCGTATTCCACCAGCGTTTCTTTACGCGAACGGTCGCCCTTATACATGGCGCCAACCTGCGGCACGCTGACGTGGGATTCGTCGATGACCAGCAAGGCGTCGGCCGGCAGGTAGTCGAACAACGTCGGTGGCGCCTGGCCCGATTCACGGCCGGACAGGTAGCGCGAGTAGTTTTCGATACCGTTGCAATAGCCCAACTCGAGGATCATTTCCAGGTCGAAGCGCGTGCGTTGCTCCAGACGCTGGGCCTCAACAAGCTTGTTGTTGGTGCGCAGATAATCCAGACGCTCCTGCAACTCGACCTTGATCCCTTCGACGGCACCGAGCAGGGTTTCTCGTGGCGTTACGTAGTGGCTTTTCGGATAGAACGTGAAGCGCGGCAGCTTGCGGATCACTTCGCCGGTCAGTGGATCGAAGGCTGACAGGCTCTCGACCTCGTCATCGAACAGCTCGATGCGGATCGCTTCGAAGTCGGATTCGGCCGGGTGGATGTCAATCACATCGCCACGCACGCGGAAGGTCGCACGGGCGAAGTCCATGTCATTGCGGGTGTATTGCAGGTCCGCCAGGCGACGCAGCAAGGCGCGCTGATCGAGTTTGTCGCCGCGATCCACGTGCAACACCATCTTCAAATAGGTTTCCGGGCTGCCCAGACCGTAGATGCATGAGACGGTGGTGACGATGATCGCGTCTTTGCGCTCCAGCAACGCCTTGGTCGCGGACAGACGCATCTGCTCGATGTGGTCGTTGATCGATGCATCCTTCTCGATGAAGGTGTCCGACGACGGCACGTAGGCTTCGGGCTGGTAGTAGTCGTAGTAGGAAACGAAGTATTCGACGGCGTTGTTCGGGAAGAACGCCTTGAACTCGCCATACAACTGCGCGGCCAGGGTCTTGTTTGGCGCCAGCACCAGGGTCGGACGCTGCACTTGCGCGATCACGTTGGCGATGCTGAAGGTCTTGCCGGAACCGGTCACACCGAGCAACGTCTGGTGCGCCAGCCCGGCTTCGATGCCCTCGACCATCAGGCGGATGGCTTCCGGCTGATCGCCGGCGGGCTCGAAGCGGGTGACTAGCTGGAATTCAGACATTCGATACCCCTGGGGTCGCGCCTGTCCGGCCAAACCGGACAGCAACGAGAAAGACCGCAAACGACCGACGTCGCCCGAGGAAAAAACTGGATTGTGCTCAATGTGGAGTCGATTGCCTGCTCTTTCAAGGCAAACGTCCTACATCCCGTGAATCCTTTGACGACGGCAATCGACTAACGGTCGAAAAATAATCGGAAAAACTTAGCTGAAAAGCCGAAACGGCTGTCGCCATCGGTCGCCGATGGCCTCTATACTAGCTCCCCGTTTGTGCACCGCTCTAGTGCATTCGGCTGGAGCGCCACACGTCCCTCCACTCTCCATTCAGAGCCGCCGCAAAAATGAGCCTGTTCTCCGCTGTCGAAATGGCACCACGCGATCCAATCCTGGGCCTCAACGAAGCATTCAACGCCGATACCCGTACCAACAAGGTCAACCTGGGAGTCGGTGTTTACTGCAACGAGGAGGGGAAAATTCCACTCCTGCGCGCCGTTGTCGAAGCCGAGACGATTCGCGTCGCTCAACACGCTTCCCGTGGCTACTTGCCAATCGACGGTATCGCCGCCTACGACCAGGCTGTGCAGAAACTGCTGTTCGGCAATGACTCGCCACTGATCGCCGCTGGCCGCGTCATCACCACCCAGGCTGTGGGCGGTACCGGTGCGCTGAAAATCGGCGCCGACTTCCTCAAGCAACTGCTGCCGAACGCCGTCGTGGCGATCAGTGACCCAAGCTGGGAAAACCACCGCGCCCTGTTCGAAACCGCTGGTTTCCCGGTGCAAAACTACCGCTACTACGACGCCGCGACCCACGACGTAAACCGCGTCGGCCTGCTCGAAGACCTGAACGCCCTGCCCGCAGGCTCGATCGTTGTGCTGCACGCCTGCTGCCACAACCCGACCGGCGTGGACCTGAGCCCGGCGGACTGGAACAACGTGCTGGAAGTGGTTAAAGCCAAAGGCCACGTGCCGTTCCTCGACATGGCCTACCAAGGCTTTGGCGACGGCATCGACGAAGACGCCGCCGCAGTGCGCCTGTTCGCTGAATCGGGCCTGACCTTCTTCGTATCGAGCTCGTTCTCCAAATCGTTCTCGCTGTACGGCGAGCGCGTTGGCGCCCTGTCGATCGTCAGCGAATCGAAAGAAGAAAGCGCGCGCGTGCTGTCGCAAGTCAAACGCGTGATCCGCACCAACTACTCCAACCCGCCAACCCACGGTGCAAGCATCGTCGCCGCTGTATTGAACAGCCCGGTATTGCGCGCCCAGTGGGAAGAAGAACTGGCTGAAATGCGTCTGCGGATTCGCGGCATGCGCATCCAGATGGTCGACACCCTGGCAAAAAACGCCCCGCAGCGTGACTTCAGCTTCGTCGGCCGTCAGCGTGGCATGTTCTCTTACTCCGGCTTGACGGTTGAGCAAGTCACCCGCCTGCGCACCGAGTTCGGCATCTACGCCCTGGACACCGGCCGCATCTGCGTGGCGGCGTTGAACCAGAGCAACATCGACGCAGTGACCAAGGCGATCGTTGCGGTGATCTGAGTCATCGAGTAGTAAAAAAAACGGGAAGCCCTTGGGCTTCCCGTTTTGTTTGCTTCAGATAATTCCCAGCGCAGCGAACGAGCGCTCTAGACTGCACGCAGATCAAATGTGGGAGCGAGCCTGCTCGCGAAGTCGTCGTGTCAGACAACATCAATGTTGAATGCAATGCCCCTTCGCGAGCAGGCTCGCTCCCACAAGTTTTGTGTACACCCGAGAATTCTGACGAGAACCCACATGAAAAACGATGACCTACGCGCCGACCGCGATGAGCTGGACGACTTCGTCCCTCGCACCCCGGCCAAACGCGGGAATAACCTGGTACTGCAAGTCGCTGCGGGTGTGTTTCTCGGCGGCCTGGCCTTGTGGCTGGTGCAACTGGCCGCCACAACGCTCTACGCCAAAATGATGCTTGGCACTTTTACGTTCGGCGGTTAAGCCAGTTCAGTAGCACGCTGGCTGGCGGCGTCGTCATAGGCGACATAGAGCGACTCGGCAATCTGACTCTTGATCGCCTTGGCACTCTCCAGGCCCAGAACAAACCCTTCAGCCTTGCCACCGGCACGGTTCAGATCCTCGACCGTGCCGGCCTGCGTGATTGCGTCGAGCAGTTTTTCGGCGTGAGGGCCGACACCTTTGGGCAAGCTGATCTGAGCGATGCTCATGCGAACACCCCGTTGGTGTGAGGTGCAAGGATTGAATGGTTCATGGCGCATACCTGTTTCGGCGAATGGCCGGTAGCGCGTGTGACCACTTCCGGGCAGCCATGGTAGACCTCTGGGACGATTCTGGTAACCGCCCACGGTCGATAAACCACCGTCTGTCCCGACGAATCGCTCAAGTTGCTATCAGGCGCTTGACTTCTCTTTTTGAATCAGTAACATAGGCGCCATTCCGCGATAGCTCAGTTGGTAGAGCAAGTGACTGTTAATCACTGGGTCCCTGGTTCGAGTCCAGGTCGTGGAGCCATCTAGATACACAAAAAAGGTCAGCGCTTAGCTGGCCTTTTTTTGTGCCTGTTTATTGAGTTATCCAACTCGCCCCTGCGCTCCGCCCTTCCCCGCAATGCAATTAACAACCCCTCGCAGTCACGCTGAAAATTAGCAACCAGCACTAAATAAAACATTGGCTGACGCGGTTGCTTCCTTGCAAAAGGGTGGCCTACTGCTATCGTCCAAGACAGCAACAATTTGTATTAGTTCCAAAGCAATATGACCTGTCGCCAGCGATGGCCAAGCCGTTGAATTTGCAACGATTCAGCTGCAAGCACAGGGGCAGGCACTTCGCTATCGGTGACACATTTTGCCGCTCGAATGGAGCGATTTGAATAAGGACCAGCGCTTGTCTTCCTATGACTTTGACCGCAATTATTCCTCCGTTCGACCTGATTTCACCCCCTTGATTTGGCCCGTCCTGGCCATTGCCTCGGGCGGTGCTGTGTCGCTACTGGCCTTTGCCGGGATGGCAGCACCGCAAGTGACGGCCGCCCTGATTCTGCTCGCCTGCGGCGGCGGTGCCAGTGCCTGGATTGTCCGCGTTCAGCGCAAGCTATTCGACCAGGCACTGAGCCACGCCCATGCCAGCAGCCTGAGCCAACATCAGGCCGCCAGTGCCGCGTCCGCAGCCAACGGTCTGGAGGCCGTGTGCCTGGAAGCGGTGCCGATCTGGACCAAGCAGATCGAGAACTCCCGCAGCCAGACCGAGCAGGCCATCGTCACGCTGAGCCAGCGCTTCTCAGGCATCTACAGCAAGCTGGAAGAAGCCGTGCAGACTTCGCAGCAAGCGGCTGAAGGCCTGGCCGGCGATGCCCAGAGCGGCGCGGTGGTGGTGCTCGCGCAGAGCGAAACGGAACTGACGCAGGTGGTCAATTCCCTCAAGGCCACGCAACTGAGCCGCGACGAGATGCTGGAACAAGTGCGCAGCCTCACCGACTACACCGGCGAACTGCTGAGCATGTCTAAAGAAGTTGCGGCGATTGCTGCGCAAACCAATCTCTTGGCGCTGAATGCCGCGATTGAAGCCGCTCGAGCAGGCGAAGCCGGCCGTGGTTTCGCCGTGGTGGCCGATGCCGTGCGTAGCTTGTCGAGTCTCTCCAGCGACACCGGGAAAAAGATGTCGGCCACCGTCGGCATCATCAACAGCGCCATCACCCGACTGGTCGAAGTCGCCGACAACACTTCGGCGAATGACCAGCACTCGGTCTCCGCCTCCGAAGCCAGCATTCAACATGTACTGGATCGTTTTCACAGCATTACCCAGCGCCTGTCGGGCTCTACCGAGTTGCTGCAGCAAGAGAGCGTCGGCATCCGTGACGAAATCAGCGAGGTCCTGATCGGCCTGCAGTTCCAGGATCGCGTCAGCCAGATCCTCTCCCATGTTCGCGACAACATGCAGGCCTTGCACCAGCACTTGCAGAACGGCCAGCGCAATCCGGATCAATTGGAACAGATCGATGCCCGTGCCTGGTTGGCGAGCATGGAGCTGACCTACGCCACCGATGAGCAGCGACAAATCCATCACGGACACAGTTCCAGCGCCGCCAAGGAACAGGAAATCACTTTCTTCTAGCAGGAGAGCAGCATGGCTAAAACCGTAATGGTCGTCGACGATTCCAGCAGCGTACGCCAGGTGGTCAGCATTGCCTTGAAAGGGGCTGGCTACGACGTGATCGAGGCCAGCGATGGCAAAGATGCGCTGACCAAGCTGAACGGACAGAAAATCCACCTGATGATCAGCGATGTGAACATGCCCAACATGGATGGCATCACGTTGGTCAAGGAGGTGAAGAAGCTGGCCAACTACAAGTTCACCCCAATCATCATGCTGACCACCGAATCCCAGGAAGCGAAGAAACAGGAAGGCCAGGCTGCCGGGGCCAGGGCCTGGGTGGTCAAGCCTTTCCAGCCGGCACAGATGCTGGCCGCCGTCGCCAAACTGATCCTGCCTTGATCGACCGAGCCCGGAGGCGAGCATGAACATCCGCGTAGCCACACTGAATGGCCTGTGCCAGTTGCATATCGAAGGCGAGATGAACATCTATACCGCGGCCGAATTCAAGGCACAGCTATTGCCCCACCTGGCCGGGCCTGGCGAGCTGGAAATCGACCTGTCCCAGGTCAGCGAGATGGACGGCGCCGGCATGCAGCAGCTGTTGCTGGCCAAACGCGAAGCCACGCGCGTCGGCACGACCTTGCGCCTGGCTGGGCACAGCCGCTCGGTATTGGAAGTCTTCGACCTGTGCAACCTCGCCGCTTTCTTTGGCGACCCTCTGGTTATTTCCAACTCGGCCGCTAGCTGACCTCAGCGCAAAAGGAATTCAGCGTGAGTATAAATCTCGATCAAGCCCTGCAAACCTTCATCGCCGAAGCCCGCGAACTGCTACAGGATATGGAAGAGTCGTTGCTGCGACTGGAGAGCGAACCGGGCGACAGCGACACCCTGGGCGCCATCTTTCGAGCAGCGCACACCATCAAGGGGTCGGCCGGGCTGTTCGGCCTGGAGCCGGTTGTTGGCTTCACTCATATTGTCGAAGACGTGCTCGATCGTGTGCGTGACGGCGCGGTCGGTATCAATAGCGAATTGGTCGCCCTGCTGTTGGAATGCGGCGACCACATGCTGGAGCTGGTCAACGTGGTTGCCGCCCAAGGCGGTCAGCTGGATACCCCGGCACAGACTCGGGAAAGCGGCCTGCGCCAACGCCTGAACACCTACCAGGTCATCACGCTTTCGCTGGAGCCATCCGCCACTGCCGTTGCGCCGTTCAATACCGATTATCTGACCGAGGTTTGCGCGGATGACAGCGTGGCCTCCGACCTCTGGCACATCTCCCTGCGCTTCGGCCAGGAAGTGTTGCGCAACGGCATGGACCCGCTGTCGTTCCTGCGCTACCTCAACAGCCAGGGCGAGATCGTCCGCATCTCTACCCTCGCCGATGGCATGCCGCAGGCCGATGCGATGGATGCCGAAGCCTGTTACCTGGGCTTCGAGATTGACTACCAGTCCACGGCGGACAAAGCAGCCATCGCCGAAGCCTTCGACTTCGTGCGCGACGATTGCCTGATCCACATCCTCCCGCCGCACAGCAAGATCGCCGAATACATCGAGCTGATTGATCGACTGCCAGAAGATGCGGCCCGTCTGGGAGAGCTCCTGGTCAGCAGCGGCGCCCTGACCCCGCAAGAACTGGAAAAGGCCCTGCACGAACAAAGCGCCCCTATCGAAGCAAACACCCCGGCTGCCCCCCTGGGCGAGATCCTCGTCGAGCAGCGTTCGGTGACGCCCGCACTGGTGCAGGCTGCCCTGAACAAGCAAAGCCAGATTCAGGAGAGCAAGAACAAAGAGAACCGCTACGTTCGCGTGGATGCGGACAAGCTGGACGAGCTGATCAACCTGGTCGGCGAGCTGGTGATCGCGGGAGCCGGCGCCAACCTGCTGGCTCAGCGCAGCCACAACGACGCCTTGCAGGAAGCCGGTTCCCGGGTCTCAGGCCTGGTCGAGGAAATCCGCGACAGCGCCCTGCGCCTGCGCATGGTGCCGATCGGCGACACCTTCAACCGCTTCCAGCGGGTGGTGCGCGATGTCAGCCTCGAATTGGGCAAGGATATCGATCTGCAGATCAGCGGCGCCGACACCGAGCTGGACAAGACCGTGGTGGAAAAGATCGGCGATCCCTTGATGCACTTACTGCGCAACGCCATGGATCACGGCATTGAATCGCCCGAGGTTCGCCAGGCAGCGGGCAAACCGCTGACAGGCACGCTGAGCCTCAACGCCTACCACGACTCCGGCAGCATCGTCATCGAAATCGTCGACGACGGCGCCGGACTCGACCGCGAGCGCATCCTCCACAAGGCCCGCGAGCGCGGCCTGCTCACCGCCACCGCCACACCGTCCGATCAGGACATCTACAACCTCATTTTCGAGCCGGGTTTCTCTACCGCGGCGACCGTCACCAACCTCTCCGGCCGTGGCGTCGGCATGGACGTGGTCAAGCGCAACATCACCGCCCTGCGCGGCAGTGTCGACCTCGACAGCCAGGCTGGCCGAGGCACCCGGGTGCGAATCCGCCTGCCACTAACCCTGGCGATCATCGATGGCTTTCTGGTTGGCGTCGGTCAGGCCACTTACGTGGTGCCTCTGGACATGGTGCAAGAGTGCCTGGAGTTGACCGACGAAGATCGCCAAGCCACCCGCGAGCGCAGCTACCTGAACTTGCGTGGCGAAGTGTTGCCGCTGGTGTACCTGCGTGAACAGCTCAACGCGGAGGGCAGCCCGGGCCGGCGCGAGAACGTAGTGGTGGTGCGTTGCGGCGAGCAGAAAGCCGGTTTGGTGGTGGACGAATTGCAAGGTGAATTTCAGACCGTGATCAAACCGCTGGGCAAGCTGTTCAGCGCCCTGCGCGGCATCGGCGGCTCGACCATTCTGGGCAGCGGTGAGGTGGCACTGATTCTCGATGTACCGAATTTGCTGCAACAGGTCACCCAACAACAGGCACACACCCACCTGCAACCGGCGTTGGCTGAAGCCTGAATACCAACTTGAAAAACACCGTTGATGAACGTGCAAAGCGCCGATTCAAGGGGAACTGACGCGTGTCGAACAAGGGGCGCATGACTGACCTGCTCAATAACATCTGAAGCGATGCAACAGGCCACAGAATAAAAAATTGAACTTCATTGGGAGTTGTCATGAATCAGGCTAATCAATCAATGGTCACCCGTTTTATGAATCGATTCAGCTATAACCAGGAAGAACGGCTTAAAGAGCAAGCGCTGTTATCGGATTTAAAAGGGCAAATTGACGCGCTCAACAAAGCACAGGCCGTCATTGAGTTCTCGCTCGATGGCAGAATTTTGCACGCCAACGACAACTTCTTGAACACGCTGGGCTACACCCTGGCCGAGATCAAGGGCCAACACCACAGCATGTTTGCCGATCCGGCCTACAGCGCTTCGCCTGAATATCGCCTGTTCTGGGACAAACTCGGGCGTGGTGAATTCGATGCCGGCGAGTACAAACGCATCGGCAAGGGTGGCAAGGAAATCTGGATACAAGCCTCCTACAACCCGATCATGGACACGGACGGCAAGCCCTTCAAAGTCGTCAAATACGCGACCGACATTACCCAGAGCAAGTTGCAGGCCGCCGACTTCGCGGGCCAACTTGGCGCCATTGGCAAGGCGCAAGCGGTGATCGAATTCTCGCTCGACGGCAAGATTCTGCACGCCAACGACAACTTCCTGAACACGCTGGGCTACACCCTCGCCGAGATCAAAGGGCAACATCACAGTATGTTTGCCGACCCCGCCTACCGCGCCTCGACTGAATATCGTCTGTTCTGGGAAAAGCTTGGGCGCGGTGAGTTCGATGCCGGCGAGTACAAACGCATCGGTAAAGGTGGCAGGGAAATCTGGATACAAGCCTCTTACAACCCGATCATGGACATGAACGGCAAGCCCTTCAAAGTCGTCAAGTATGCGACTGACATCACCCAGAGCAAGTTGCAAGCCGCCGATTTCGCCGGCCAACTCAGCGCCATCAGCAAGGCACAAGCGGTGATCGAGTTCTCGCTCGATGGCAAGATTTTGCACGCCAACGACAACTTCCTGAACACGCTCGGCTACACCCTGGCCGAGATCAAGGGCCAACATCACAGTATGTTTGCCGACCCGGTCTACCGCGCCTCTGCGGAATACCGCGTGTTCTGGGACAAGCTCGGGCGCGGTGAATTCGATGCCGGCGAATACAAACGCATCGGCAAAGGTGGCAAGGAAATCTGGATACAAGCCTCCTACAACCCGATCATGGACATGAACGGCCAGCCCTTCAAAGTCGTTAAATATGCCACCGACGTGACGGCGCAGGTCAATGCCAACAACATGCTGGTACAGGCGGTAGAGCAAGCCCAGCATGTCACTTCGGCGGCGAAGGATGGCGATCTGAGCCAACGCATCCCCCTGGAAGGCAAGAGCGGCCCGATTCAGGTGCTGTGCGCCGGCGTCAACTCGCTGATGGAAACCACCGGGGTCATTTTCTCTGACGTGGGACGACTGTTTGGTGCCATGTCGCAGGGCGACCTTGAACAACGTATCACCCGCGAATATTCGGGTGTCTTTGGCCAGGTCAAAGACGATGCGAATGCCAGCTGTGACGCACTCTCGAACGTCATCGAGGACGTCAGTCGTGTTTTCAGCGGGCTGGCCAATGGTGACCTTGGACAGCGCATCACGCGAGAATCGACCGGTATCTTTGCTCAGGTCAAAGACGACGCGAATTCCACGGCAGAGAAGCTGACCACGATTATCGAGGATGTCAGTGCCGCGGCTGACGCGTTGGTCACCGCCTCCGAACAGGTCAGCGCTACCGCCCAGTCCATGAGTCAGGCCACCAGCGAACAGGCGGCCAGCGTCGAGGAAACCAGCGCGTCGATCGAGCAGATGAGCGCGAGCATCAATCAGAACACCGAAAACGCCAAGGTCACCGACGGCATGGCCAGCAAGGCCTCCAAGGAAGCCACCGAGGGCGGTGATTCGGTACAACAGACGGTCGCCGCGATGAAACAGATCGCCCAGCGCATCGGCATCATCGACGACATTGCCTACCAGACCAACCTGTTGGCGCTTAACGCCGCCATCGAAGCGGCGCGGGCGGGCGAGCATGGCAAAGGCTTTGCCGTCGTCGCCGCCGAGGTACGCAAGCTCGCCGAACGCAGCCAGGTGGCAGCGCAGGAGATCGGTCAGTTGTCCTCCAGCAGCGTGGAAATGGCTGAGAAGGCCGGCAAACTGCTCAACGAAATGCTGCCCTCGATCAACAAGACCTCGGACCTGGTTCAGGAGATCAGCGCAGCGTCGGAAGAGCAATCTTCCGGGGTGGCACAGATCAACACGGCCATGAACCAACTGAACCAGATCACCCAGCAAAATGCTTCCAGCAGTGAAGAACTGGCGGCCACCGCCGAGGAGATGAGCAGCCAGGCCGAGCAACTGCAACAGGCGATGAGCTTCTTCGCCCGCGAATCCGATGTCAGCGACAGCCCGCACAAGGCGGTCGCGCACAGGACGCAGGCGCCGGGCAAAAAACCGCCATTACCTCCCAAGCACCTGCCCCACCGGGCGGCCACTCACTACGCGCTCAGCAACGTCGCAGAAGCCGAATTCACTCGGTTTTAACGGGAGGTCAGCATGGGTGCACTGATGAATACAAATCGACCCGAGGCCATCCACCAGGAGGAAGCGCAGTACCTGACCTTCCTCCTGGGCGGCGAGATGTTTGCCATCGGCATTCTCGGGATCAAGGAGATCCTCGAGTACGGCAACATCACCAGCGTGCCGATGATGCCCGCCTTCGTCCGTGGGGTGATCAACCTGCGCGGTGCGGTGGTGCCGGTGGTGGACCTGTCGGCGCGGTTCGGCCGGCAAAAATCCGATGTTACCCGGCGTTCGTGCATCGTCATTATCGAGGCCGACTCGGACGCCGGCACTCAGGATGTGGGGCTGATGGTGGATGCGGTCTCGGCGGTACTGGAAATCCCCGCCGGTGAGATCGAACCGGCGCCCAGTTTCGGCGCGCGGATACGGTCCGACTTCATCAGCGGCATGGCCAAGGTGGCCGGCAAGTTCGTCATCGTCCTCAACGCCGACCGCGTGTTGTCGGTCGACGAGATGGCGAAGTTGTCCGAGGTCGGCGCACTGGCGGACGCCGCGTCGGGCTAGCGGCCCGGCCGGCTGATCATCGACCCTGGTCGAGGCGCGTGGTGCGCCTCGACCTTGATCGATTGTGCATTGCAACGTCGTTCCCGGACCTGGCAAGGATGTTTGATCGTGAATGCAGAAACGCTCAAGGATAGCGAGTTCAAGCAGTTCCAAAGCTGGCTGTATCGTGCCGCCGGCATCAACCTGAGCCCCGCGAAAAAAGCACTGGTTGCCGGGCGCTTGTCCAAACGTTTGAAGCACCATCAACTGAACAGCTACGGCGACTATTTCCAGATGATCATGGGCCATGGGTCCTCTGCAGAATTGCAGATTGCCCTGGACTTGCTCACCACCAACGAAACTTATTTCTTCCGCGAACCCAAGCATTTCGATTTCCTGCGCCAGCAGGTTTTACCCAAGGTCGCTCCGGGCAAAACCTTCCGTTTGTGGAGCGCCGCCAGCTCTTCCGGCGAGGAACCCTACAGCCTGGCCATGACCCTGGCCGATGGCCTGGGCAGTACCCCTTGGGAAATCATCGGTTCCGACATCAGCAGTCAGGTGCTGGCCAAAGCCCGCACAGGGCACTACCCGATCGAGCGCGCCAGCCACATTGCGCATCCCTTATTGGCCAAGCATTGCCTGAAGGGAACCGGCAGTCAGGAAGGCACGTTCCTCATCGAACGTAGCCTGCGCAGCCGGGTGCACTTCATGCCGATCAATCTCAACGAAACACTGCCCGATATCGGCGAGTTCGAAGTGATTTTCCTGCGCAACGTGATGATCTATTTCGATCAGGAGACCAAGCGCAAGGTGGTCGCGCGCATGCTGCCACGGCTCAAACCCGGTGGCTATTTCATCGTCAGTCATTCGGAAAGCCTGAACGGCATTACCGATGCCCTGAAACTGATCTCACCCTCGATTTACCGCAAACCATGAACAGCCCCCTCGGCAGCAATGAGATTTTCCTGCAGCCCGGCGAGTTCTATTTCGACGGTGCGGCCACCCGTATTCGCACACTGCTGGGTTCCTGCGTCGCCATTACCCTGTGGCACCCGGCGCGCATGATCGGCGGCATGTGCCACTACATGCTGCCGAACCGGCAGAAGCCCGGCGGGCCACTCGACGGCAAATATGCCGACGAGGCCATGGCGCTGTTTCTGCTGGAGGTGGCCCGCCACCACACGCGGCCCGAGGATTACCAGGTCAAGCTGTTCGGCGGCGGCACGATGTTCCCCGGCTACAGCGAGGAAAACAGCGTCGCCCACAGCAATATCAACGCCGCACGCCAGTTGGTCACGCGCCATCATTTGCGCCTGAGCGCCGAGGATTTAGGACGCAACGGGCACCGCGACGTGATCTTCGACATCAGTAGCGGCCATGTCTGGGTCCGCCATCAAGACTTGAACAAGAGCGAAAAGCGCCTATGAAAAAAATCAGGGTTCTGCTGGTCGACGACTCTGCCGTGGTACGCCAGGTAGTGCTGGCGCTGCTGGAGCGCGAGCCGGATATCCAGGTGATTGGCGCCGCCTCCGACCCTCTCTTCGCCATGGACAAAATGGCCAAGGAGTGGCCCGACGTGATTGTGCTGGACGTGGAAATGCCGCGCATGGACGGCATCACCTTCCTGAAGAAAATCATGGCCGAGCGCCCCACTCCGGTGGTGATCTGCTCAACGCTCACGGAACGAGGCGCGGAAACCACGCTCCAGGCCCTTGCTGCCGGGGCTGTGGACATCATTACCAAGCCCAAGGTCGGCCTGAAAGGTTTCCTCGAACAATCCTCCGCCGAGCTGGTGGCGGCAGTCAGGGCCGCCGCGCAGGCCAACGTCAAGCAACTGGTCAGGAACGCCGCAGCGATTACGCCGGTGGGCGCCAAATTGAATGCCGACGCCATTCTGCCGCCTTCCAGCGGCCAGGCCATGGCGCAAACCACGGAGCGGATTGTCGCCATCGGCACTTCCACCGGTGGCACCCAGGCACTGGAATTAGTGCTGACAGCGCTGCCACGGGTTTCCCCGGGCATCGTCATCGTGCAGCACATGCCGGAAAAATTTACCGCCTCGTTTGCTGCGCGCTTGAACACGCTGTCGCAGATAGAAGTGCGCGAAGCGAAGAACAATGACCGGGTGATTCCCGGCCTGGCCCTGATCGCCCCCGGCGGCAAGCACATGCTGCTCAAGCGCAGCGGCGCCTACTACCATGTCGAGGTTGTCGATGGCCCACTGGTCAACCGTCATCGCCCTTCCGTGGACGTGCTGTTTCGTTCGGTGGCCAAGTTCGCCGGGAAAAACGCCACCGGCATCATCATGACCGGCATGGGTGATGACGGTGCCCGTGGCTTGAAGGAATTACATGAGACCGGCGCACGCACCTACGCTCAGGATGAAGCCAGTTGCGTGGTGTTTGGCATGCCCAAAGAGGCGATCAAATTGGGTGGAGTGGATCGGGTGATCGCTCTGGACGACATCCCCAGAGCGATCACCAATGGCAGGTAACGCGCGTTGTTGACAGGGAACTTACTGCTGCAGGATGAACGTGCTCAGCGTGTGCAGATCATCCGGGCTTAACTGCGCGAAAGGCGGCATCGGAATGTCCCCCCATTTGCCGGCGCCGCCGTGTTGAATGCTCGACGTGACCTTGGCCAGTGCCTGCGGGTCGTTGGCGTACTTGGCCGCCACCTCGTGATAGGCCGGGCCTACGATCTTGTGATCGAGGGCGTGGCAGGACAGACAAGCGTTGCCCTGTAGCAAACCCATTGCATCGACTTTGGCCACGGGCGCTGCCGGAGGCTGGCTTGCCGATGGGTTCGAGGCTGCCTGCACCTCGGCATCGTTCGCATGGGCACTGCCGTAAGTGACCGCCAGGTAAGCGCCGATAATGCTCACATCCTGATCGCTGATCGGCGCCCCGTACACGTGCTGCATCTTGCCCGCTTCACCCGTCCATTGCGCCAGGCTCATGCCGGGAGGCTGGAAGCTGATGTAATCGGCGGAATGGCAGGTGGAGCATTTCTGCTGGGCCAGTTGATAGCCAGGCAGCGCACTGGGTTTGAACACCGCCGTTTCAGGCGGCAGCGTGATCGAGAGCGGCGCTGCGCCAACCAGGCCAATCCAGCCAACCTGAGCCGCGCACAGCAAAGTGGTCATGCGTTTCATGAGTTTCATGCGGGCCCCTCAGGCGACAGTCACGTGGCTGGTTTCTACGACGTGGCGGCGGTAGCCGGCCGGGTTCCAGTCGGCTTGCAGCGGCTGCGTCTCGCCCGCACTGTTACTGGCTCGCACCATCAACTGCGTGGCGCCCTTGCTGGTAAAGGTGATCGGCAGCGTCCACTCCCGGAAGGAGAAGCGGCCAAGGTCCTGACCTAGCTTGGCTTCGCGCCAGCTCTTCCCGCCGTCGATGGAAATTTCCACCTTGTTCACGCCTGCGCCGCCGTCGAACGCGATGCCCTTGAGCACCACGCTTTTTTTCAGCGGCAATACATCGCCATGTTTAACGCTGGTGATGAAGCTGCGCACCGGCAGTTTGGAAATCGGCTTGGTTTGCGCCGCCGTGGTGCCGGGGGCGATGCAGAAACAATCGTTGTCCGGCACCCGGTAACCTTTGGCCATGAAAAAACCGTCGTAGGTGTGGTCGACGACTTCGATCTCGCTCAGGTGCTTGACCCAGTACGTACCGAAATACCCAGGCACCACCAGACGTATCGGGTAACCATTGAGGAATGGCAGATCTGTGCCGTTCATCGACCAGGCGATCATCGGCTCACCGTCCATGGCATGACTGATGTCCAGCGCCTTGATGAACTCCGGCGTGCTTGGCAACACGGGCTTATCGAGCCCACGGAAGGTCACCTGTTTGGCGTCGGTTTTCACACCGGCCTTTTCCAGTACCACCTTGAGCGGGACACCCACCCAGCGCGCATTGCCCATTGAACCGTTGCCCAATTGCGCGCCGAACACACGCGGCATCGAGAAGCCGCGGCTGTTACCCGAACATTGATTGACGGCCACCACTTCAACCGGCTCGGCGAGGGCTTTCAACTCCGACAGGGAGAGGGACAGCGGCGTGTTGACCGAGCCCTTGATCGTCAGACGGTAGGTGTCCGGATCGATGCTGGTAGGGAAATTGGCCAAGTGATAACGCACGAAAAAGGCGTCATTGGGTGTGATTGGCCCTTCATTGAAAACAGGGAACGGCGTCTCAA
The DNA here is from genome assembly GCF_057128725.1 of Pseudomonas oplopanacis. Lineage (NCBI taxonomy): Bacteria > Pseudomonadati > Pseudomonadota > Gammaproteobacteria > Pseudomonadales > Pseudomonadaceae > Pseudomonas > Pseudomonas oplopanacis. Next base: position 716,198 of record NZ_JBSKHV010000001.1, read on the forward strand.
GGTGCGGCGGGCGGGTGGTCACCAGGGTCAACGGGCGCTTTTGCGGGTATTGCACCAACGGCCTTGGGCCGGCAGCAAAGGTGACTTCTTCGGCGGTTTCGTCGGCGACCTTGGTTTTGTCGGCTGCCTTGGCAAGGCTTGCCAACGGAGATGCCGCAAAAGCCAGGACGAAGGCATCGCGTAGAACACGCCGGCGGCTCGGCTTGCTGTTGTCTATAAAACTGAACTTCATTCTGCGCTCTCTATAATTGTTTTACTGAGATGCAACTGACCGCTCTCCCCCACCAGGCTTGATGTGAAAACGGGGTTTCGCAGGGAAACCAGTATCGTCACGAGCACGCCGACTGCTTTTCATTTGACGTCAGTGACTTCACATTTGACGACAAGTCCTCTTGGCCCGCACCGTCGCCAGAGCGTAGTCCAGGCAATAAAAAAGGCGTCCCGAAGGACGCCTTTTTCATATTTCCATGCCTTGAGTGTTGTCAGACATGTTCACTGCTTTTCGCCTGCGCTGCACGCGGTTCGCCATGTCCATGGTCCGCCTCCACCACCGGGATTTCTTTCCCGTCGCAATCATGCAGCTTGCCTTCGCTGAAGTAATCCCCTTCACGCAATGCTGCCAGATCCTGGTAACGCAGCACCCGTTCAGTACCGGCCGCGAACACCGACTGCTGATCCGAGTTACCGGCCGTGAGGTGGTTGAAGGTCAGGTTCAGCACAATGGCCATGATCGCTGACGAGCTGATGCCCGAGTGGAAAATGGTCGCGAACCAGCTTGGGAAGTGATCGTAGAAGTTCGGTGCAGCAATCGGGATCATGCCGAAACCGATGGAGGTGGCGACGATGATCAGGTTGACGTTGTTGCGGTAATCAACCTTGGACAGGGTACGAATACCGCTGGCCGCCACGGTGCCGAACAGCACAATACCGGCGCCGCCGAGGACCGACGTCGGCACTGCAGCGATGACCCGGCCCATGAAGGGCAGCAAGCCGAGGATCACCAAAAACAAACCGCCCGTGGCAACCACGAAGCGGCTCTTGATCCCGGTCACCGCCACCAGCCCGACGTTCTGGGCGAAAGCGCTTTGGGTGAACGAACCGAAGATCGGCGCGATCATGCTCGACAGCATGTCGGCGCGCAGGCCGTTACCCAGGCGCTTGGAGTCGACTTTGGTGCCGATGATTTCACCGACGGCGAGGATGTCCGCAGAGGTTTCCACCAACGTCACCATGACCACGATGCACATCGACAGGATGGCGGCGAAGTGGAAGGTCGGCATGCCGAAATGGAACGGCGTCGGGAAGCCGAACATCGGGCCCTGGGTGACAGACGAGAAGTCCGCCATGCCGAGGAACACCGCGATGACTGTGCCGATGACCATCGCCAACAGAATCGACAACCGGGAGATGGTCGCGCTGCCGATCTTGCTCAGCAGCAGGACCAGCACCAGCGTCACCGCCGCCAGACCGATGTTCGCCATGCTGCCGAAGTCCGGCGCATGGCTGTTGCCGCCCATGGCCCAGCGTGCCGCCACCGGCATCAACGTCAGGCCGATGGTGGTGATCACAATGCCCGTGACCAGCGGCGGGAAAAACTTGGTGATGCGCGAGAACACCGGCGTGATCAACAAGCCAATCAACGACGCGGCAATCACCGCACCGAGAATCGACTGAAACCCGCCCTCCCCGCCACTGCTGACAATCGCCACCATGGTCGCGACGCCAGAGAACGACACGCCCTGTACCAGCGGCAACTGACAACCGAAAAACGGTAAACCAAGGGTCTGCAGTAACGTCGCCAGCCCCCCTGCAAACAATGAAGCAGCAATCAACAATCCGATGTCCGCCGGCGAGAGCCCGGCCGCCTGACCAATGATCAAAGGCACCGCAACGATGCCGCCGTACATGGTCAGAACATGTTGCAGGCCGTAAGCCATATTCGCGCCGATCCCAAGGTTTTCATCCTCGGGCCGTTGGTGTGAAACATGGGGCGTTTTCATAGTTAGGGGGTTCCCTGGTTTTTGTTATGCGCACACTGTATGCAATACTCAGGACAAATGTCTATAGAGTTGTATACAACCCATCGGTCAGATTATGGACAGGTGTCCATTCAGGCGTTATCTGTGCGGCTTGCTGGCTCCTCAAAATTTTTGAAATACATCGTTATCACCGGTTTACCCATTCCCCACTAGGCTTCTGCATTCCAAGCGACCGCCGGCACGGACGCCCCTCGCTTATACATATAAAGTATGCATAATGAAGTCATTCGAAATTCAGTTTCACAAGGCAAAAAACGCAGCCAACAAATTAAAGCACCAAGGCATCAGCCTTTCAGAAACGGAGCCGGTTTTCTATGACGAGCGAGCGCTTGCGTTTCAAGACCTCCACCATGATGAAGAAAGGTGGGTCATCATGGGAATGGATGCCAAAGGTCGCCTGTTGGTCGTTGCGTATACCTATCGAGATCCGAATTTCGTCCGAATCATTTCCGCGCGCATCGCTACCAAAAACGAGTGTCGCCGGTACATGGAGGATTGACCGATGAAAGATGAATACGACTTCAGCAATGCCAAGCGTGGTGCCATAGCCACCAGCAAAGGCAAAACCCGAATCACCATCATGCTGGATGATGCCGTCATAGAGGCGGCTCGCTCCCTCGCCGAGAGCGAGGGTTTTGGCTATCAGACGGTGATCAACAACACCTTGCGTCAGGCGTTGCTCAATCACCGGGAAACACCCGTCGAGCTCGATCAGCGCACGGCTGTGGGGAATGCCCGGCATTTCAAGGAAGGGATAACCCCTGGCGAGCTGAAGAACCTCGAGAAAAAACTGACCGAGGTCCTCAGTGAAATTCATCGGGTGATGGCGCCTTGAACGCGCCGCTGTGAAGCCTCAAAAAACACTGGCTCAGCTTGGGCGAACCAATTGCTCAAGCCGCCGTTTCAACTGTGCATTTTCCGGCACCCGAATCCCGAACTCGTCCTGCAGTACCCCGACCAGCTCGTCCACATCCACCACCTGCCGCCGTTCGCTTTCGCGACCGACCCGGTGTATCGCAAAGCTGCCGTTGTTCAGCGTACGGCGCCAGCCGTCTCCGGTCCGGGCAACCATCAGCTGCCGCGCAAATGACGATTCGGGATGGGTCGAGACGTACCAGTTACCGACGGTGTAGTCGATGTCTTCCTGACGCTGCAGGTCAAAAATGTACATCGGGCGCCACTCGCCACTGACGTTGGCCCGCAAGGTGTAGCCATCTTCATGGTGTTCTATGCGATACGGTTCATGCAGTGTGAGTTGTTCAGCGTCGGTATCGAGTATCAGGGGTGCGGTGGGGACCATGCCGCCGAAGCCCACATCGGTGATGTAGCGCACGCCGTCCAGCGTAACCAGGCTCAAGCGGTGCGTACGCGCAGTCCACGCGCCTTCGGGTTGGCCCATCACGACACGGCCGCTGATGCCGCGAGCATCGAAGCCCAGTTCCTGGAGCAACGCCAGGAACAGGTTGTTGAGTTCATAGCAGTAGCCACCGCGACCGTCGAACAGGACTTTCTGCTCGATGGATGGCAGGTCTATCAGCACCGGCTCACCCGACAACGTGGTGAGGTTTTCGAACGCGAAGACACCGGTATGGCGCAGTTGCAGCTGACGCAGTGTTGCCAGGGTCGGCGCCGGGGGTGCATCGAAGCCCAGACGCTGCAGATACAACGCAAGGTGGGTCAGGCGTGGCTCGCTCATTGCTCAGTCCTTATGCATGGGCCGCGGATCTCTCCGCCGATGGCCGACAGGTATAAGGGATAAGGTGCTTCAACTGACAATTGATTTAGCCAATCAACCCACTGGCCAATATCAATGTCGCTTACGCGAACTCACACGAATCCACGTCGGCGCGTGATCGCTGGCATGCGGCTCATTGCGCACCCAGGCATCGACCCCCGCCTCTTGCAGATAAGGACTCAGCGCCGGGTTCAGCAACAGGTGATCGATACGCAGCCCGGAATTGCTCTGCCAGTGTTGGCGGAAATAATCCCAGAAGGTGTAAAGCCGATCCTCGGGATACAAATGACGCAGGGAGTCAGTCCAGCCCTGATCCAGCAAGCGTTGATAACACGCGCGACTTTGCGGTTGCAGCAACGCATCCTTGAGCCAGGAGCGCGTGTTGTAGATGTCCAGATCGGTGGGCACCACGTTGTAGTCACCCGCCAGCACCACAGGGTGCTCGCTGCTCTGCAGATCCTTGGCATAGGCGATCAGCCGTTCGAACCACGCCAGTTTGTAATCGAACTTCGGCCCCGGCTGCGGGTTGCCATTGGGCAGATACAGGCACCCCACCAGCACGCCGTGCACCGCCGCTTCCAGATAGCGACTGTGGGTGTCCGTGTCGTCACCCGGCAAACCGCGCCGGCTCTCCAGCGGTTGCGCATCTCGCGCCAGAATCGCCACACCATTCCACGACGACTGGCCCTGCCAGATTGCACCGTAACCGGCCGCTTCAAGTTCGGCAGCCGGAAATGCCGAGTCGACCGACTTGAGCTCCTGCAAACACGCGATGTCCGGTTTTTCCCGTTCCAGCCACGCCAACAAGTTGGGCAGGCGTGCGCGCAGGCCGTTGACGTTGAAAGTGGCGATTTTCAGGTTTTTCATGGTCCGAGGCTCGCAACGGATTGGCGGTATCCGGTTGTGACCCGATTGCGTGGCGACAGTTGCCGTGATCAGCACAGCAGGCGATTAAAGGTGTCAGTGCCGCACTTGCCAATCGACGACGGCTCCCTTGTAATGGCGCGCGCCCCCGCGTTTTTTTTTCCCGAGAAGGCCTTGAACATGGACACCCTGGACGGTCAACGAATCAGCCTGCGGCCCCTGCAATTCAGTGATGCCGCCGCGCTGCTCGATGCCGCGCAGGACGGTGAGCTGTGGAACCTGACGGTCACTGTCGTGCCCTCCCCGACGACCGTCGACAGTTACCTGAAAAAAGCCCTGGATGGCCGCGATGCCGGCACGGTCCTGCCGTTCGTCATCGTGCTCAACGACAGCGGCGAGGTAATCGGTTCAACACGCTTCTGGAAAATCGACCGACTCAACCGCAAGCTGGAAATCGGCAGCAGCTGGATCAGCGCGAGCTGGCAGAAAACCTTCGTCAACACCGAAGCCAAGTACCTGATGCTGCGCCATGCCTTCGAGGTGCTGGACTGTGTGCGGGTGCAATTCACCACCGACGAGAACAACCAGGCATCCCGTCAGGCAATTTTACGGCTGGGTGCGCAACAGGAAGGCATCGTGCGCCACGAACGGATCATGCCCGACGGCCGCAAGCGCAACTCGGTGCGGTTCAGCATCATTGATGACGAATGGCCGGCGGTGCGGAGTAATCTCGAGCAGAAACTGGCCGGATACAGCCCTCGCTAACACCTCAAAACTCTGTAGGAGTGAGCCTGCTTGCGATGGCGTCAGGTCTGTTGAAGCTGAGTTGGCTGGCTCCCTCACACCTTGAGCCGGGGTGACCACTCGTCATCCAACCGGCACCAACCACCCCGTCCTTCGCACCAATATCAGGTAACGACTCATCTTTTGGAGACGGACCATGATGACCAAAAAATTCACGTCGCTGATACTTGCAGGCTTGTTATGCACCGCCTCGGCAGCCACGTTTGCAGCGTCCAACGACGGTACCGGTTCGACCGGCTCTCAGTCCGGGACCAACAGCGGCTCGGGCATGTCTACCGACCACACCCCCGGCACGCCTCCAGCCGGGAGTAACACGGATTCGGGTGGCGGCTCTGGAACCGGGACTAATGGCGGCGCCAGTGGTTCGGGTTCGGGCGCAGGCGGCGGCACCGGGGCGGCGGGTGGCGGAACCGGAGGTGCGGGGGGTGGAACAGGCAGCTGAACGAATAAAAGCAGGCCATGAAGTGGCCTGCTTTCGTTACCCGCCCATTACATGCGCTTGACTGCTGGCGGGTTCCACTTGCCGTTCAACGCCTCGGGTTTCGGACCGTACAAGCGCATGGTCAGGTTGAACGCGCCTTTGGGAGCGGGCAGCCAATTGGCCTCTTGGTCCTTGCCGGGGCTTTCGTTCTGGAAGTAGATATCCAGAGAGCCATCGGCATTGGTCTTGAACGGCATCCAGCTACTGACCGCAAAACGGTTGAGTGAATTGCCCACCTGAAACCCTTCCGGATCGTACAAGGTGATCGACCAGAAAGCGTTCACCGGCGGCGCTTCGCCTTTATCGAAATGCAGCACGTACTTGTTGGCCCCGTCGAGCGGCTTGCCCTGGTCATCGCCCATGTTCAGAGGATAAATCGCATCCTCGGGCAAGTTAGCCCCCAGCCCGACCTGGGCCACGATTGCGCGTTTAAGGTAGTAGTTGCCATAGACGCCCATGGTGTCGGTGTTCATCGACCAGCCATTGACCACGCGAGCGAGGGTTGCCACCTTCCACTTCATCAGCGTCTGCGCTTCATCAGGCACGGTCTGCAGTGCGGCTTTCACGGCCGGGTCCAGCGCCTCAACATTGAACGATTTGCCTACTTCAATACCAATGCGCTGCATCTGCGCCAGGATCGGCTGGTCGGTGAGGTGTGGCGGATGCACTTTGAGCAGCTCGGCAGCGTAGGCAAAGTAATTGGCTGCCGACATCGTATCGACCAGAATCTTCGGCGGCGTTTTCATGTCCACCGTCGGGTCGATTTTCACGGTAACCGGTTCGGCTTTTTTACCCAGCTGCGACAAAGGCGTCACCGTGTAGCCCGCCTGAATGCTGTGCACCGCTGCGTAGTCAGCTTCGCCATCGGTCTTGGTACGACCGATGATCCAGACGAAAGGCGTCGGCGCCGGCAAATGGTTCAATCCGGCCGGGACTGTTCCGGTCCAGCCCGGCGGGGTCACCAGAAACTGACTGGCCTGCGTACCGGTCGTGCGCCAACCGGGCGAGGCAAATACGTCGCTCCACATGTCGAGCATCGGCAACAGATAAAAACGCCCCGCGGTGTCCGGTGCGGAAATCACCAATGGTTCCTTGGTCAAGTCGAGCCAGGCGATGGAATACAACGTGTCGAAGTTCGCGCGCACGACCCCTTTGAAATTTGCCGGCGGGTACTGCGGCACGCTCACAAATGTGTTCATCGGGCCTTTACCAAACTCCTTGCCGGGTTCGATATTGGTGAACTGTTTGCGGGTGATGTCCATGGTCAGCAGCGGATAAAAATACAGGTAGGCGTCGACGCCAATGGCGTGTGCCTCTTCGGGCGTGACTTTCGATTGAGCCTGGCTGGCCAGTGGAAAAACGGCGGCAGCCGCGAGGGTTAGAGCAACGGCTGTCAATGCTTGAGTGATCAACATTTAGGCGATCGTCCGTGCGTTGGGGAGCGCTGCCGGGCTCGGCAGGGCTAACGGAACTCTAGACGATCGATTCAGCCAGAACTGACAGGCGGACGGCCGGTTGCCGGGGTGTTGCAAGACTGAAACAACATGGCGGGCGACTCAACGATCAGAGCGCAACAGCGCCTCCACGCCCCCTTCCATCGACAACACGCAGGCCCGGTTACGCCCCGAATGCTTGGCCTGATACAACGCCGCATCGGCGCGTTCGATGAACACTTCAAGGCTGTCGCGCCCGGTCGGTATGAACGCGTAACAGCCCAGACTGACCGTCACATAACCCGTGGGCGAACCGCTGTGGGTGATGTTCTTGTCCATGACGCTACGGCGGATTTGCTCGGCAATCGCCAGCGCGCCATGAATGTCGGTGTTGGGCAGCAACACGGCGAACTCTTCACCGCCATAACGCACCGCCAGATCGGCCTTGCGATGGCAGCAACTCTTCAGCGCTCGCGCCACCTCGGCCAGGCAATGGTCACCGGCGACATGGCCGTAGGTGTCGTTGTAGCGTTTGAAGAAATCGATATCGAGCATGACCAGGCTCAACGAACTCAACTGCCGGGCACCGCGCGCGAACTCGATGTCCAGTGCCCTTTCGAACAACCGACGGTTAGCCAGGCCGGTCAGGCTATCGTGAGTGGCAATCAGCTCCAGCGCTTCTTGCGCCTTGCGCAAATCAGCCTCGATCCGCTCACCGTCGCGCACTTGATGAATGAACACCCAGCCGAACAACCCCACGCCCAGGATCACCAGCGCCACGATGACACTGGATTGAAACGCCGTGTCGTACCAGCCCTTGAGCACCGCGTCCCGCGAGGACGCTGCGGAAACCACCAGTGGATAACCTTCCAGTTGACGATAGCCGTACAAGCGGACGATGCCGTCCACGACCGAACCGATCATCGCGTTGCCGGCCGGTGCGTTTGGCAGCAGGTTCTGGAAGATATCGCCCTTGGCCAATGACGTGTTGATCAGCGACTCCACAAAAGGCCGTCGCGCCAACAGTGTTCCATCGCTCAGGGCCAAAAACATCGCGCCCTTGTCATCGATGTTGAAGCTTTTGAAGAATTGATCGAAGTACGCCATCTTGATGCCGGCCAGCAGCACGCCCTGAAACTTGCCGTTCTTGTCGTTGATGCGTTTGGACACTGGAATGATCCACTCGCCATTCTGCCGACTGCGAATGGCCGGCCCGATGTGCGCGACCGACGACACGTTTTGCTGGTGAAACTTGAAGTAGTCACGATCGGCCACCCCCGCGCCCCGGGGCAAGTCCTCAAACGACGTCACCACCCACTGCCCCTGTTTGTCGAACAGGAAAATCCCGTGCAACTGGTCCAGCGACAGCACCCTGCGGGCAAAGGTTTTCTGCAAGCGCGGCCGTTGTGCAGTGCCATAACCGTCGGCTTGAATCCAGTCCACCAGGCTGGTCAGCACCAGGTCGGCTTTCATGAAGGTGTCTTCAGCCTGCTGCGCCATGGCCCGGGTCAGGTTCGACGACGCCACTTGCGCCTCGTCCAGATCGTGGCTGCGCGACTGCTCCAGTTGCAGGTACAACAAAGCACAAAGGCACAGGCACACCGTCGCGATAAACAGCACCGATGCTGTCAGCAGCGGCAACCGTTTCAACGCGCCGCCGGGGGCGTGATGCGGGTCGTGAAGAGGGATAGGCAAAAGCTCGTCCTGTAAGGGTAAGGCGTGGGCGAAGGCCCAAAACCCTTATTTTTTGTGAGCTTAGTCTACGCCGTGGTGTGGGGCAATTGTGCTTTGGACAGACGCCGCATCGCACTTTCCAAATGTGCACGAGCACTCTCGGCATCGCCCAAGCGCATTTGCTCATACGCCCGTTGCGCAATTTCGTGGGGCACCGGTTTCAGTTCACGCTGAGTGGCCATCGCCAGCAACTGCACCTGCGCGGCCCGTTCCAGGTAATACAGGTCGTCCCAGGCCTCGGCGATGGTCGGCCCGGCGACAATCACTCCGTGGTTCTTGAGAAACAAAATGTCAGCGTTGCCCAAGACGCCGGCAATCCGGTCGCCTTCGGATTCGTCGAGGGCCAGGCCGTTGTAGTGCTCGTCCACCGCCGTGCGACCGTAGAACTTCAAGGCAGTCTGGCCCAGCCACAACAGCGGCGCCCCCTCAAGCAAACACAACGCTGTCGCATGCGGCATGTGCGTGTGAAACGCGACTTTCACCCTCGGCAACTGTTGATGCAGCCGCGCGTGAATGTAAAACGCGGTCGCTTCAGGCTGCCCTTCCCCATCCACGACATTGCCGTGAAAGTCGCAGACCAGCAGATTCGCCGCCGTCACCTCGGCAAATGCATAGCCGTAAGGGTTCACGAAAAACACATCATCACGGCCTGGCACCATCGCCGAAAAATGATTGCAGATGCCCTCCTCCAATCCGTGAAGCGCCGCGAGTTGAAAACACGCCGCCAGCTCCGACCGGGCGGTGATGACGGCTTCGCTGTCCAGATTGAGGTCGGCATAACGCGCCGCACGAGTGGAGCCTGCAAGGGTGTGTGCCATGACAATGACTCCGTATTTTTACCAGCCGAGGGAGGTGAACAAGGGCACGACCTGATCCAGCGTGTTCAATATCGCGTCAGGCTGATAGTCCGGCAGTAACTGCCGCCCGGTGCCGCGATCGATCCAGACGCACCGGAAGTGCATGTCGCGGGCGGCGGTGTGATCCAGCGTCGGGCTCGCGCAAATGTGCACCACTTGGTCACGACGCACGCCAAGCTGTTGATGAGCGTAGTCAAACAGCCGCGGATCCGGCTTGTAGGCGCCCGCCTGCTGGGCCGTAATGACCCGGTCGATATGCCCGCCAAGTTGCGCGACGTTGCCGGCGATGATGTCGTCGTCGGTGTTCGACACAATGCACAGCTTGAAGCCCATCGCCTTGAGTCGGGCGAGCGTCTCGATCACTTCGGGGAACGGCGGCATCTGCGGGATGGCCGCGGCCAGTCTTTGGCTGTCCTCTGGACGAGACGCCAGCCCCAATTCTTCCAGCGCGAGTTGCAACCCCTGCGTACTCAACTGGCGAAACGAGCGATGCGGCGGAATTTGCTCAAGACGATGTTCATGCCGGTCGTACACCTCGATCAGGCGCTGGGCATCGACGCGGTGATCGCCCTTGTCACGCAAAATCTCGCCGACCACGGCGTTGAGGCCTTCGTCCCACTGAATCAGCGTGCCGTAGCAATCGAAGGTCAGCCATTCGGGGCGCGGGGTGTTGTTGAGTGTCATGTTCGTCTCCTCTGAAAGGTGATCCTCAGACTACGAGCCGTAGGCGATAGTGTGAAATTAAATTAGTATCGACTACTCAGTTGAAAAACAAATATGAAGAGGTGCGCCATGCTCGATCTTGAATTGCTCAAGACCTTCGTCTGCGTGGTCGATGAAGGCAGCTTCACCCGCGCCGCCGAACGCGTACACCGCACGCAGTCCACCGTCAGCCAGCAGGTGCGCAAACTGGAAGAGCTGGTCGGGCATTCGCTGCTGCTTCGCGACCGGACCGGGCAAAACGTCAACGTCACCGAACACGGCGAACTGCTGATTCACTATGCCCGGCGCTTGCTGGCCTTGTCGTCGGAGGCCGTTGAAGCGCTGTCCAGCGAGCTGGATCTGGAGATCCTGCGGATCGGCGTGCCGGAGGACTTCGATGCGCGGCGCATGGCGTTGATCCTCGCCGGCTTCAACCGCGCTCGGCCAGAAGCCCGACTGGAAACGGTCAGCGGCATGAGCACTGATCTGAAACAGAAACTCGCCTCCGGTGAAATCGACATCGCCCTGATCAAACGCGAACCCGACAGCGGCCCGTGCTGGGCGGCATGGCCCGAGGCATTGGTATGGGTGAAAGGCGTAGACGTGGATTCGGCCCATGGCGTGTTGCCTTTGGCACTGTTCCCGCAGGGGTGCATTTATCGCCAGCGCGCCATTCGATCGCTGGATGTGGCGCAGCGGCCATGGCGGGTTGCGTTTGGCAGCCACAGCTTGACCGGGATTCAGGCGGCAGTGGCGTCGGGGTTGGGGATTTCCGTGTTGCCGGCGTCGGCGGTGTTGCCGGAGCACCAGGTGTGTACCGATTTGCCTGCGTTGCCGCCGACGGAATTGGCGTTGATCAGTCGTGAGGGCGCACTGACCGGGTTGCAGCGCGGACTTGTGGAGTTTTTGCGGGGAGAATTGACGGTCCTGCCGGCCTGAAAAGATTTGTCACGCTTGTAGGGCAGGCATGACCCAAGGCAAGACCCGGATGGCGTTGGAGGCGCTACGCTTACACTTACATCATGACAAGGAATCGAAATGAGTAAGGCAGACGAGCTCGCCACGAAGTTGAAACACACCGGATCCACCCACGCCGATCAGGCGATCGACAGCTGGCCGAGTCAGGTTTACGAGCTGTATCACAAGATCGAGGGTTGGCTGCATCCGTTGACCGAGGTGGGATTGGTCCTGCGGCGTAATCCCACTCATGTGTTCGAGAGCAGTCAGGACGGGGAAACGTTCGACTATGCCATCGACCAACTGCTGATCGAAGGTAATCGCCACACCCTGACGTTCGACCCGGTCGCCCGTTTCACTGTGGATGGCGAGGGACGCGTCGAGGTTCATTCCAAAGGTAAAGAACTCGCCCTGTTGCGCACCGTGGACGAGCACGGCGAGACGCATTGGTGGCTGCAAACGATTGAGCAGTCCGCTGAGCAAGCCGATGCGGTGGCACTGACCGAGCACACCTTGCTGGCGGCGGTGCAAGAAGGATTGGGGCTCTAGACCACCGCCACTTAAGGGGAATGAGCGGTGTCCCCTATTGCACACCCGGCCCCGACGCTACCACCGAACCCGTCGCCGCACGCCAATCCATCGCTGGCACGGGCGCGGGCCGATTCAGCGCCTGCAACACCGGGGCGTCATAACCATACACATCAGGCTTGAACGCCACTCGCCCGTCACTCTCCAGGTCCACCGTCCAATACGCCAACAACACCGGCACTTTCACGGGAAGCCGGATGTTCTCGGTCTTGCCATTGGCCAATTGTTTCTGAATGCCGGCGCTGTTCCATTTCACCGGATCGTTGAACAGCAGCTCCACCAGTTGCAGCGGGTTCTCGACCCGAATGCAGCCCGAACTGGTCGCCCGGACAGTTTTGGCAAACAACTCGCGGTGCGGCGTGTCGTGGAGGTAGATCGCATAGTCGTTGGGGAAGCGGATCACCACCTGGCCCAGCGAGCTGTCAGGCCCCGCATCCTGACGCAGGGTCAGCCCGCGTGCATTGCTCCAGTCAACGGTCGACGGATCGAGCACGTTGCCTTCTCGATCCAGTACGCGTATCCGGTTGGAGGCCAGGTAGCCTGGATTGGCCTGGACTTTTGGTATCACGTCTTCCTTGAGGATCGTCGGCGGCACCGTCCAGGTCGGGTTAAAGGTGATGTAGGTAATTTGCGCCTGAAAAATCGGGGTATTGCGCGCCGTTTTACCCACTTGCACCCGGGAGCGCCAGATCGGTTGGCCATCGCGGTACATCGCCACCTTATAGCCGGCGATATCGACGATAACGAATGTGCCCTGCAGTTTGTAAAGCAGCCAGCGCGCCCGCTCCATGTTCACCCGCACCTGGTCGATGCGCGCCTCGACGGGCACATTCAGAGCCGCCAGGGTCGTCGCCCCCGCCATACCATCCGCGCCAAGGTACTGCTCGGTCTGATACTTCTTCACCGCTGCGGTGACGGCGCCATCGTATTTCGTACCGCGGATCAACCGCGGATCGAGAAAGCCTGCCGCGACCATCCTCGCGCGCAACTGTGCGACAGCGGGCTCGTCCATGCCGGGCTTGAGGGAATGATCAACAACCACTTTCGGCCAGCCACCCCGATCCCGAATGCCGCGCAGTTGAGCCAGGGCCTGACGCAAACTGACGTACACCGCCTCTTGCGGGGGCGCCTGGGCGAAAGCACTCGCCACGTCGTGATTGTCGAGCGCAGCGAAGAAGGCGTTGATGTCGTCACGGGGATCGACGCCGTTCGAATCAAAATTCCAGTGATTGTCCAGCCGTGCCGGGTCGACCTTGCCGCGCCGCAATTGCAGCAGCGCGGTAATAAAGGTGTGAGTGGTGGCGATATCAAACGCTGCACGCTGCTCAGTCGAGGCGGTCAGGGTTTGCACCGAAGGTTGAGTCCGGACAATTTCATCTATACGAAAATCCGCCGGGTTCAAACCGTCGGCCTGGAGGTTGTTCAGGCTTTTGATCAACTGTGCGACATCGCTGTCGTTGGTCCACGCCGCGCGATAGGCGCGATGGGTATAAAAATCCATGACCAGACGACTGACATCCACCCGCCGATAGCGTTTTGAAGTGAGCAAGGGAGGGAATGCGGTTTTCAATGGCGCAAGCGTCGCCTGAATCGTTTGAGCGACGTTGTCGTCCGCTGCGGCATCCATCACGGCGCTCGGCGCAGTTACCGGCTCAATCGGCGAAGTTTCGGCGACCGCTGCACCGCTGATCAGAAAGCCCATAAAAAACATGCGGCTTATGACGAATAACCTTGTTAATTGCACCATGGATAATCCTTAATCTCCCGCATTCACTCGCTAGCTTCCCACGCACTGCTAGACTCGAACTTAACATGATGAGACATCTATATGGCGCTACTACGTTTTGGCCTTCCATTGGCGGCCCTGCTACTGACTGCAATGTCCGTACCGTCAGCCTACGCCGATTCGCTGGCCGCCGCCCTCGTCAAAGCAGCACCCGGTGCCGACGCTAAAGTCATTAACCTGGCCGTCCGCGCTTCACAATGCAGCATCGCTCAAGGCGCAGCCCCTGTCCAAAGGCTTGCGATCATCGACTATTCCCTTCCTTCGACCGAACAACGGTTGTGGGTGTTCGACCTTAAAAAACGCAAGTTGCTGTTCCATGAACTGGTTGCCCACGGTCGAAACAGCGGCGAGAACATGGCCGTCAACTTCTCCAATCAAAACGAAAGCTTCGCCACCAGTCTCGGCTTGTACCGGACACAGTCAAGTTATGTCGGGCAAAACGGTTACTCGCTGCGCATGGAAGGCCTGGAACCGGGTTTCAACGATAACGCCTTTGACCGGGCGATCGTGATTCACGGCGCGCCCTATGTGAATCCAATGCTGGCTCGGGTCAATGGCCGTATCGGTAGAAGTCTCGGCTGCCCGGCAGTCAGGCCGGCGATTGCGCATCGGCTGATTGATTCGATGAAAGATGGGCAGCTGTTGTTCTCTTACTATCCGGATCAGCGCTGGTTGAAAACCTCTTCGTATATCAACTGCGGCAGTGGCACGGTCGCGTCGGCGTCCAAATCCACTGTCCGCAAGTAAATACCGCGCGCCCCTCCCCCTCAGTCTTTTGAAAGGCAGCCCTCGTTAGCCTCGCCGTCAACTCCACGTTGACGGGCCGGGCTCAGCGGCATGCATCCACGATTCAAACCTCTGGATTGTATTTAGTGTTTATTATCCGTTCGGGGACGGCTCTGCGTTAACGCGGGGCTGATGAGAATCCATCAAAAAAGTCCGAGAACAATGAAGAACATAAAAAGCACAATGATGCTCGGTGGTTTGTTCGCTCTATCGTTTGGCGTTCAGGCAGAACCCTCGCATCTGGACAGCGTCATCCAGCAAGGCCAACTTCGCGTATGCACCACGGGTGACTACAAACCCTATACCTCCAAAGCCGAGGACGGCGAATACTCAGGCATCGACATCGCCATGGCCCGCTCACTGGCGGACAGCCTCGGTGCCAAAGTTGAATGGGTGCCAACGACCTGGAAAACCCTGATGCCGGACATGCTGGCGGGTAAATGCGATATCGGCATGGGCGGTATCTCGGTGACCCTGGAACGGCAGAAAAAAGCCTTCTTCAGCACCACGCTGGACGTCGACGGCAAGATCCCGCTAGTGCGTTGCGAAGATCAGGCGCTGTACCAAACCATCGAGCAAATCAACCAGCCTAAAGTGCGACTTGTTGAACCGGCCGGTGGGACGAACGAAGCGTTTGTTCACGCCTTCCTGCCCAAGGCGCAACTGAGCCTTCACGACAACGTGACCATCTTCCAGGAACTGCTGGATAAGAAGGCTGACGTGATGATCACCGATGCTTCGGAAGCGTTGTACCAGCAGAAACTCAAACCCGGTTTGTGCGCAGTGAACCCGAGTCAGTTCATGCAGTACGGGGAAAAAGCTTACCTACTGCCGCGCGACGACATCACCTGGAAGGTGTATGTCGATCAGTGGCTGCACTTGGCCAAGGTGACGGGCAGTTACCAGAAGGTTCTAAGCCAGTGGATAGCAACGCCCGAGACTAAATAAGCCGCTAGTTACCGCCCCCCCCCATATCAGGCAAAACGCAAAACGGCGGAATCACTTCCGCCGTTAGTTAATCGTCGTGCAACAACCCCGAACTGTACTCGCCGAAGCTGTTGCCGAGCGCACTGCCATGGAAATTCATCTTGGTGGCGTTGTTGGTCGGCCCTGGACCAAAACCGGCAGACGGCAAAGTGGCTTCCGAGTATTCGCTGTGGGTGCTTGCCCCCGAACAGGCGCTCAACAGCACTGCACCACCGATTAGCACGACTTTAAAGAGATTCGAGATCATTTTTCAGTTCCCTGTGGGATGGAGGGCGCGGTGATGCGAGGTTGAGTTGTCATCCTAGGCTGCAATTTCGGTGGGAATTATGAAACTTCGCAGGTCGACAGCGTTGGTTCAGGTTGGATGTTTTGGCCGGTTCAACGGTCGCAGAACGTTACAAAGCCAATCGCCTGACGGGTGACCCCATCCAGCCAAATGACATCAGACGTTGCTAGCGGTGCTTTGCTCCATGTGAGCCATGAGCAACGAAGATGGGCAGACCTCGCCCTTACTCTTTTTCGAGACACGATGAATGAAGCAATGGCGAACATGGCTACTCATATTGATGCTGCTGACCTTGACGGGCTGCGCAACGCCACCACCCAAAGACCAGAACAACCTCTGCAATATTTATCGTGAATACCCTGACTGGTATGAAGACTCGCTGAAGATGCAGGAAAAGTGGGGCACGCCTCAACATGTGGCGATGGCAATCATGAAGCAAGAAAGCAGTTTTATTTCCGATGCCTTGCCACCTCGCGACTACCTGTTGTGGGTTATCCCTTGGGGCCGAGTCAGTTCCGCCTACGGTTATGCGCAAGCGCAAGACCCGGTGTGGGGCGAGTACAAAAACGGCACCGGAAATGGCGGCTCGCGTGACAACTTTGACGACGCGATCATGTTCATAGGCTGGTACACAACCGGCACCCAGCGCCAACTCGGAATCTCCAAATGGGACGCTTACAACCAATACCTGGCGTACCACGAGGGCCGTGGGGGCTATCGTAACGGCACCTACCTCGGCAAGCCTTGGCTCATGCAGGTTGCGCGCAAAGTAGAACAACAATCACAGAGTTATAATTCGCAGCTCAAGCTTTGTCGTCAGGCGCTGGAAGATGATCGTAGTTGGTTTTTTTGAATTGGGCACTTGACGAGTGTGTACGAGAAAAGGGGCAGACCTATTTAATTCGTCTGCCCCTTTTAGCACTCAATCAGAATGCCTCAACCGGCTTCTTCGCCGCCTGAATAATCTTGTTAGCCTCTAACCGCGGAAACGAAAACCGAATCAACAACCCCGCATCAGCCCCTTCCCCCGCAAGCACCAACTCAGCAGACCTCGTGTTATCAGGCGAAGCATTCAACGCGCCAATCGCATTCGACTGCCCTTTGGCATTCACACCCTCCAGGAACGTATAGGTCAAATTCCCAGAGGTCAGGCCGACCTGTTCAAAGTTGGCTAACTTCGCGGTCAACTCGTCTTTGCTGCTCACTTTCTTCGCGACTTCGACCACATCCAGCATCGACTTATCATCGGTCATGGAAACCAATGTGAAGGTCTTGGAAAGACCTGCGATGGCCTTGCCATACAAATCCTGATCGAACGGGCTGATCAACGACACCATGATCAACTTGTTACCCGAGAACACCAACGCCACGGTGAATTTCTCTTCGAGGAAGTCGACGTCGTCGATGCACCTTGCCGTCCCGCCGACATCTTCAGAGCAGTCGTAGTAACCCGAGGCTTCGGTGTAGTTCACGAGGGGGGATTGATAGACGTAGTTCTTGAAGAGCTTTTCTTCGGCGGCGGCGCTTTGCGCAAATACAAAAATGCTGGCGGTAACAAAAGCCAGTGATGCAATTTTCTTGAGCATGGGATCCCTTCCTCGAACAGCTTTGTAATTAGTAGCCAGATGCTATCAGTCCGCCTAATAACTGTCTCGCTCAATACCTTTTCCGGCATCCGGAGGATTAACCTCGCACGACTCGCCTCAACCCAACCAGCCCATTCCTGATAAACTCCGGTCTTTCGCCCCACCGATTCCAGACCCCCAATGCCCCCAATCACTGCCGCACCCGCCCCGCTCTCCCGCCGCTTCTCCGTCGCACCGATGATGGACTGGACTGACAGACACTGCCGTTTTTTCCTACGTCTATTGTCGAAAAACGCCCTCCTCTACACCGAAATGGTCACGACCGGCGCGCTGCTCAACGGCGATCACGATCGCTTCCTCCGTCACAACGAAGCCGAACACCCGCTCGCCCTGCAACTCGGTGGCAGTGTCCCGCTGGACCTCGCCGCCTGCGCCCGCATGGCCCAGGAACACGGCTACGACGAGGTGAATCTCAATGTCGGCTGCCCGAGTGACCGGGTGCAGAACAACATGATCGGCGCGTGCCTGATGGGGCATCCGCAGTTGGTGGCCGATTGTGTGAAGGCGATGCGCGATGCGGTGTCGATTCCGGTGACGGTGAAGCACCGCATCGGGATCAACGGACGGGACAGTTACGAGGAGCTCTGCGATTTCGTCGGCACGGTTCGGGATGCCGGGTGCACGAGTTTTACGGTACATGCGCGGATTGCGATTCTGGAGGGGCTGTCGCCGAAGGAGAACCGCGACATTCCGCCCCTGCGTTATGACGTAGCGGCGCAGTTGAAGACGGATTTTCCGGAGCTGGAGATTATTCTCAATGGCGGAATCAAGACGCTGGAGGCCTGCCACGAACATCTGCAGACGTTCGACGGCGTGATGTTGGGCCGCGAGGCCTATCACAATCCTTATGTGATGGCTGAGGTGGATCAGCAACTGTTCGGCAGTACGGCGCCGGTGATCAGCCGCGCCGAGGCGCTGGCACAGTTACGGCCTTACATTGCCGCGCACATTGATGCGGGTGGCTCGATGCACCATATCACCCGGCATGTTCTCGGATTGGGCACTGGGTTTCCGGGGGCGCGCAAGTTTCGGCAGTTGTTGTCGGTGGACATTCACAAGGCTAAAGAGCCTTTGGCGTTGCTGGATCAGGCAGCGGAGTTACTTGAGGGGCGCTAACGGTTAGCGATTGGCGAGTGAAGCAACCAGGCTGGATTTCCCGCAGCCTGGTGTATGTGTCAGAGCGCTGCTGCCTCAGTCCAGTTGACCCAGCCAAATGCCCAGGTTGCCAGGATCAACAAACCAAATACGATCCGGTACCAGGCGAATACGGCGTAACTGTGGTTGGCGATGAACTTGAGCAAGCCGCGCACAGCGATCATGGCGAACAAGAACGCCGTGATAAAACCCAGGGCAAACACTGGCAGGTCGTCGGCCTGGAACAGGTCTCGATACTTGTAGCCTGAGTAGACCGCGGCACCGACCATGGTCGGCATGGCCAGGAAGAACGAAAACTCGGTAGCGGCCTTGCGCGACAGACCAAACAGCAGCCCACCGATAATGGTCGATCCAGAGCGTGAGGTGCCCGGAATCATTGCCAGGCACTGTGCGAAGCCGACCTTCAGGGCGTCGGTCCAGCGCATATCATCAACATTGTCGACATACACCACATGTTCACGCCGCTCTGCCCACAACATGATAAAGCCACCCACGACCAATGCCACTGCCACGGTGATGGGATTAAACAGATATTCATGGATCTTATCGGCGAACAAAACGCCCAAGACAACGGCCGGCATAAAACCGATGAGCAAGTTCAAAGTAAAACGTTGTGCATTACGTTGAGTTGGCAGGCCCGTGACGATCTCGAGGATTTTCCGACGAAACTCCCAGACAACCGCCAGGATTGCACCCAGTTGAATGATGATATTGAAGGCCATCGCCCGCTGACCGCCGAAGTCGAGCAAGTCCGCAACAATAATCTGATGCCCTGTACTTGATATTGGCAAAAACTCTGTCAGCCCTTCGACCACACCTAAAATCAATACCGACACAGTAGTCCAAAAATCCATCAATCCTCCCCATCGACAAAAACACATCCACTGACGTGCTTTTAATGCATCGCTAAAGAGAAATTAAAACGCATTCAGCTGCGCATTAAAACCCTATGTTAATTATTGTCCACCACTACAACTAACAACCCTGATGTTATACAGAGATCAATGCTAGTTAGTTCAGCACCAAAGAAAGCTCAAACTGACATGTCAAGTAACCCAGTGCTGATCATTCATAACACTCACCCACAAAGTCACTCAGCGACTGCGTTAACCGGCAGCACAGCGTATCGAGCTGGAAAGGCGGGACAACAAACCAAGCGATGGCACAATGACACTCTTTTGCCAGCCACCATCAATCAGACAGGAGCGCAATGATTCCTAACAAATTAACCAGCAATGTTAAAAAAAATGTGATGCCAGTGAGAAAATCCCATGAAATGTTACCAATTGTCAGTCACGGATGAGAATCAGTGCTTTAACATCCAAATGTCAGCACCCAGCCGAGTCAAAGCATGATGCTTACAGGGAAAATAACGACTACCAGCCACAGTCACGCGAAGGAGGTGACCGGTATTCTCACCATTGGGCGGACCCAAACATTAGTGGAGGGCTTTAAGACTTTAGTAGCAAGCCACGTCCCGAATGATATACCTGTTGATACAATGTGCTACAGCAACTCTTTCAGAAAAAATCAAGACTCTCATTCGTACCGAGCAGTCTTCATTGTCATTGACAGCCCTCAGGCGTTTGTTGAAAGCCTTGCCCTCGTTGAAAATATGCGTGCTGACAACCATGCACTCATTATTTTTGTAGCGATCACCGGTAGAGGCACCTATAACAAGATGAAATATTATCTTGCCGGGGCCGACTATTGTATTAAGTTTGGTACTTTGACTGACGAAAACTCGGACGTGCTTTCCGAGTTTTTTAATAGCGCGGAATGGCAGAAGCAGCACAATTTGCTCCTGGACCCCACTCGCATGTGCCTGATTGGAGACTATAAAAGACTGGATGTATCGTTTCCGGAAATGAAGATTCTAGAAGCATTTTCCGGCACAAAAAACCAAATATTGAGCCACGATGAAATCGCCAGAATCATGGGGCTTAATATTAATTTTTATGACCCAAGGGCCTTGGAAAAGTCTATCAGCCGCCTTCGCGGAAAGATAAAAGGGCTGTATGGCACGAATGCCATTCAAAGTATTCGTGGTCATGGATATCGTTTAATCAGGGGTCTGATCTCGACCGCCTGATGATTAGTATGCAAGGGAGTTATTGCAGTATGAACGCAACGGGGAGCGCGTCTCACATCTATCGTGCGAGTCATTATTTGTCTCGACAATTGATCCTCACTCGCGATGACTGCCCATTTGGCAGCGAGATCAGAATACAGTTTGACGACAGTCAAGCTCCGCCCGCTCGTGCCTCCTGCGCGCCACCGATGCAGCAGATGAGTGGCATCTACAGTGAGGTACTGATGCAGACCCGACTGATTGCCCTTTCGCTAAAAGACCGCAACGTCTCCAGCGAAAATAAATACCTGAGCCGACGATTTGTTTGCGTAGGGCAATCAGATCTCGCCAGTCCTGCACTCACCGAAGAGTTGATCCAGTGCAACGATGCGCTGAGCAATTTTGGCCAGACACTGGCTGTCGCTCTTAATGAACTGCCTCTTTCGGCGGTGAGTTTCATCGACAAGAAGAAAATCCTCAACAACATCTATTTATTGAAAGATCATGGGATAGAAATCGCTTTCGACGGTTATGACATCCACGACGAAAGTATCGAGATCTTTACCACCCTGAATCTATTCGACTATATAAAGATCCCCCTTTCAACCCTAGACTTTGACCTTAAACAAACTGGCAATCCTGAGTTATTCAATCGACTCCATGAACGCATGACCATGCTGACTCACACCACCAAAGTCGCCTTTATAGCCGACAGAGTCGAGCAAGCTGCCAGTCATATACTGGCACGCGCGTTGCCCTTTGATTACTTCCAAGGGAGCCATTACTCCCCTGCCGACATCCTTTTGAATTAAACCGAAAGTACACTTCAGGAGAGAAGACATGGAAAGCAGCACAACCCTCCCCAGAAAATATTTTGTCGTCGTTACTCACAGCTCGGCATTACAACTTGAGCTTGAAGAGTTGCTGTCGAACGAGCGATACAACTCATTTGGCACCGCACAGGCAAAAATGTTTGTCGAAGGTGTTTCCCCACCCTCTTCAGCCCCTAAACTCATGGAGTTTTTCTCCCCTCACCTGGACAGCATTGTTCCGTCTGTTATCAAACGTGATACACAGCGTATGCTGTCGTCTTTCGAATCCGAGTGGCGAACAGCCCAGCCCGACACGCGGTTCAGTAACAGCAACTCTCATATAGCTGAAGCCTCGGACGCCATGTATAGGGCGGCCAAACCACTCAACTCCCATACAGAGGCCTGGCGGCTGAGCAACAGCAACGGTGCATTGATCAAAGATGACATCGAGGTTGTCTTGACTGGCCTTGAGGCCACGCTGGTCAAAAAAATGCTCAACCATGAGGATCGTGTCGTCAGCAAAGATGATCTTATTCGGAGCATCGGCAGAGAGCCCGAACATTATCGCGGTCTCGAAATGTGCCTTAGCCGACTACAGGAAAAGTTTAAAAATGCCAGTAATGGCGAACGCCTGTTCCGAGCGGTCAGGAATCGAGGTTATTGCCTGATACAAAACATCATTCGAGGAAAAAGCCTCACCTGAACAAACGCAATGATCCTGCGGTAGTGCATTACAAAAATAAGAAAGCACACTATTTCACACTTCCCCCTGCGCCCTCGCCGCTCAAACACCCCCTCCCAGAAACACCTCACCACCCAACTTACATTTATCGACTATTTCTAACACCACGCCCATCAACATTAACAACCAATGGCACTAACCCCCCGTTAGAAGTCGTCAGACAGCCCACATCTCAATAAATTAATCTATTCACTGGCGAGCGCACCGCATAGTGGCATTTCGCTCACCAATGCTTTGCCATCTTATAAAAATAATAACGTTTGCTTCATAAACTTTGGCTGTTGTCTGTCGACGCGCGAATGGACGTATTTTGGGGATATCGCATGGTTAACAATCTTCGTATCAATCGAAATACCCACCTCAAAGGATTGACCTTCTGGGGACAGTGGGCATTGGGTCAGGGCTTTGTAGTTGCCCTGTTGTTTTCATTGGTTTATTACCACACCGGAACGGTAGAGTTCTATTATCGAGTCTGCGCAATTCTTACTGTGCTTGCTTCGGTTCCCGCCTATACATGGTGCGGTGTCTATGCAAAGAAAGATAACTATCTGACGGGCTTGGGACGTTTGTTCATGGGTTGGTCAATGACATTGGCCGCGTTAGCCTGTGTGGCGTTTATCTGTAAGGCTGACGAACTGTTTTCTCGTCAACTTATCCTGGTATGGGCCGCCTGCGGCTACATCGGGCAAGCGCTGTTGTACATTCCGCTGCACGGGTTCTCGCAATACTATCAGCGGTCGCTTCAAAGCGAGCACAAGACCCTGATCGTAGGTACTGGCGAGTTGGCATTGGGATTGGCCCGCAAACTGCGCAGCCTGGAGCATTTCCCGCTGGTGGGCCTGGTCAGCACGGACACCACGCTTCCGCCCGCGCCGGGTTCACCGCGTATCGTGGGCCCGCAGGAGCAACTGCTGGAGTTGATCGAAGCCCATGACATCCGACGTTTGTACATTACGCTGCCCCTGAGTGAAGCGGCAAAAATCGAGGCCATGTATATCGATTTGTTGGGTGCCAACGTAGACGTGGTCTGGGTGCCAGACTTGAACAGTCTGACGCTGCTCAATCACTCAGTAAGAGTCGTGGACGGCTTGCCGGCGATCTACCTGAATGAAAGCCCGTTGACCAGTCAGCCCACCGCTGCACTGAGTAAAAGCCTGCTGGAAAAGAGCGTGGCGTTGTTGGCCATTGTCCTTCTAAGCCCACTGCTGTTGATCATTGCCTTGGCGGTGAAACTCAATTCGCCAGGCCCGGTGTTCTTCAAGCAGGACCGGCACGGCTGGAATGGCAAGGTGATCCAAGTCTGGAAGTTTCGCTCGATGCGCGTGCACGATGATCATGAGGTCAAGCAGGCCAGTCGTAACGATTCGCGGATTACCCCGGTTGGGCGTTTTATCCGTCGCACTTCGCTCGATGAACTGCCGCAACTGATCAATGTGCTGCAAGGCCACATGGCGTTGGTCGGACCCCGTCCGCACGCCGTTGCACACAACAACTACTACTCCGGGAAGATCCTCGCCTACATGGCCCGTCACAGAATCAAACCGGGGATTACCGGGCTGGCTCAAATCAACGGTTGCCGCGGCGAAACGGACACCCTGGACAAGATGCAGAAACGCGTAGAGATCGACCTTAAGTACATCAATAACTGGTCGTTGTGGCTGGACCTGAAGATCCTGGTGAAGACTCCCTTCACCTTGCTGTCCAAAGACATTTACTGATGGCTTGAAAGTCGGACACAAGCAACACGACAAGGGGACGCAAGTCCCCTTTTTCATGGGCCTCTTTCAGGTAGCAATGCTGATTCAAGAGCGGGATAGCGCAGAGAACTCCGCGCCAGGTCTTGCAGTTGATACGGTGCGATCTACAGCGTCAGTTGCGCAGTAGATCGCCCGCCTTTCACTCGGTGATCTTGTCGAAGTTGCGATAGAACAGGTCGGTGTCACGGCTCTCGGTCATGGCGTGCAGCGAGTAGCTGCGATTGAGCCGTGCACCACCGTCCCGGGTCAGCGGTGACCAGACGATATTGGCGCGACGCATCGTCGACATACTCATCATTTCGTCGAACGGAATGGAAATGTAAATACCCTTGTCGAAACTGCCTTCGCCATATTCCGCGCTGGTTGCGGTGGTCATCGTGGCCCAGGCCCCGAATTTCACACCATTGTTGAACTGCCGTGATAAGTCGAGTGTGGCGCCCCAATCCCGCGCCAGATAACGGCCGACGCTGACAGCCGCCTGAGCTTCGAAAGGCAGGTCGGTATAACCGGTGATATGGCCGGTAACGGTCGAGTAATCCCGCAGGCCAAAACCTTGGTCAAACTCGCGCTGACGCACGTAGTTCAAGTCCGCGCCGACAGACCAGCCCTCTCCCATTGGACGGAACAGCACCTCACCGCCAACACCGGCAAACATCGATTCCAGGTAGCCACCGTAGACCATGCCATACAGATCTTTATCCAACTGCTCGGCATGACTGAGCTGGAACATCGGCATCGTCACATCCGAGGTCGTCAGGTACTTGCGTAGGTCCGTCCGCACCCGGGGCAAGCCACTCGGCGCGTCGTAGGTGAAATTGTCGTAATTGTTCACCAGATTGGCACTGAGTAGGCCGCTCCACCAGGTATTGCGCGTGAAGCGGTACTCGGCGTCTGCATCGGCAGTCAATTGATAGAGCAAACCATCAGGGCCACCGACGTTCTGTTTGTAACCCAGCCCAAGCCCATAGTTGAAAGGTTTGAGCGTCCCGGTATAGAGCGTGGTCTCCCGGTGCGGCACCGGCGCATTGACCTCGGTTGTACGGTGCAGGCTTCGAAGCGGCTCTTCATTGTTGACCACTTCGCGAAAGGTTTCGCGAGGCACACTGGTTTCATCCAGCGGCATGTCGTAGCGCTTGTTTACCAAAGTAAACCAGTCGATATCGTCATTGACGCTGTTGTCCAGAATCCGGCTGGCGCGGCCGACCGCTTTTGCCGAATAGAAATAAGTCGACTGCTCGCCGTACACCAATAATTCTGAGCCGCGCTGGGCAATACGCTCAACGTTGTAGCCTGCGTTTTGCTGCAGTCGTTGGGAGACATTGGCCCAGTTGACCTGATCCGGCGCGGTGGTCGGTGCATGCGCCGGCAGACGCTCCGAGGGTGGATCGTAGGTCTTGGCGGGTGCCTTGCGGCTGACGAAGTTGGTGTGCAGGGTGATGCCGAACATGGCGGTATTGCCGCGTTCCCAGCCAGCGCTGAGATCAACCGAATCGGTCAACTTGAACACCGCGCCGATGTTCACCGGCGAGTCCTGCTTGATCTGGTTGTCCTTCGGCTCATTCTTGTAGTCGTTGCCTTCGTACTCGAGTTTCAGGCTGAGCGGCTCCCAGGGTGTCTGGTAGGTCACGCCGCCGAACAACGAAGGTCGTCCACGGAAGTAGGCGTTGGTATTGACGTCGCCGGTGCCCTCGCTGGCTGGCCGGGTCTTGAAGCGATCATCCACCCAGCCCAACGGGTTATCGAAATCGCCGCGATTACCCAGGTAACCCCAGGCAACCCCTGCGCTGAAATCGAAGTCGTCATAGCGCTTGTTGGCGACTACGAACTCGCTGGAGAACAGACCCGTACCACCGATGTCGCGAAACCCCACGGCCAACTCGGGCGCCCAGTGGCTTTCTTGCCACAGGCGCAGCTTGAGGTCCACGGCCTTGTCTTTATAGCTCTGGTCGCCACTCAGGGACTCGGGGCCATATTTGCGGTTGGTGATCGCGGTATAGCGAAACGAGCCTTCCAGCCACTCAAAGGGCTGCAAGGACACGCTGTAGCGGCTATAGGGGCTGGTTCGGCTGGCATTTACGCTCAGCTCACCGGCCGGCGCCATTCGGGCCGTCGGCGTCTGCATCAAGCCCACGCCGCCGAAATCATTCTGGGTAAATCGCGGCTCTCCATGAGCCAGACCACAAGGCAACAACAGTACTGCAGCAAAACGTAAATTCAAGGAACCACCCCAGCCAGTTGTGTGGCAAGAAATTCGGCCAACTGCTGATTCAGTTCAGGTATAGGCGGACTAAGATCATCGTTTTTGACAGGGACCAGGATTTTGCTGCCAGCCGCAGGCACCTGCCCGCTCTCGCGATTCCACGGCGCAATACCAACCCGGCGAGTGACGCCATCGGGCTGAATGATCCACAGGTAATCGGCTTCAGCATCGGCCAGCGGCGAACACCCTTGCAGGTAATCACGCGCCTCCTGCATCGCGCGATACGCGAGCCGGCACGGTTCCGCCACAGCGCCCAGCACTTCAACCACATCGGAGCGCATCGGGTAGATCAGGCTGTCGCCGTCAGCTACGCGGAAATTAAGCGCGAACCCGACCTCGACCGAAACCGGGTCCAGCACGGCCACCTGGCGCCCCGTGACAGGCCAATGGCTGACTTGCTCGTACAACCGCAACGCCAGCGCCGCCCGGCTCGGTCGATCCAGGAGCAACGCGGTACGCTGCAGCACTTTCAAATCGAACAAGACGCCGGCTTTAAGCCGCGTCTGCTCTTCGAGCAAGGGCCTTCGCAGCCAGGCCGCCGCCAGCCAATAGCCTTCAGGATTAGGTTGCGCGACGCGCATCACATCCAGCACACGAGCACCGGGTTGCAGTTCCACCAACCCCGGATTTCGCACATCGCCACTGACGGAAACTGCTGCGCTCACACCGCTGGAGATCAACCACAGGCACGTCCATAACACCTTGGGAAACTTCAACGGACAGTCCTGCGTTCAGAGGTCAGCTGAACGATCGTTACCCTGAGTTGCGCAGTCAGTTGCTGCTCGCTCTGCAGGATGAAACCGTTCTGCGGATTGACCCAGTAATGATTAGTTGCGTGCAGACCAATAGCCGGTGCATCAATACGTTCATCGACACGCATCACAGCGTATTCCTTGTCCAGAATCCTGATGGTTTCCATGGGGTGTCGCGTGAAGCGACTGTTCACGGCAACCCCCACTTCATAGCCGTGATAGAGATCGATCCAGCGCTGGCTGGTGTAGCCATCGGGCAGTGAATGCAGCCCTTGCTTGAACGGCGAGACTGCTGCAAAACGGGTCCCGTCCAGATCCCCGTCGAAGCCCAGTCCGACACTGCGAACGGCCAGGCCATCGCGCAACAACAGCACCTGCTTGCCGGACGCGACCCAGTACTGCAAGTCACCGCGTTCACGCACCATCGCCAACACCCCTACGCCGGAAGGGGTGGTCAGTTTGAGTTGGGGGTAGCGAACTTCGGCGACTTGCGCCGGGGTCAATTCCAGGTCATCAGGCCCGCCGGCCACGGCTTTGAAGTTCGCCAGCGTGGCCTTCATCAGCGGGTTACATCCACACAACAGCAAGGCCGCCATCAAGCAGACGCTAACTTTCAACGTTCTCACAGTTGGACCAGACCTTATCGGGAGTTAGCTTCGCTTAAGTTGTTTTGTGCGGCAGCGCCCATGCCCAGAATCGAGGCCGATGGCACCAACTGACTGATGAAGCGGTTCCAGCGAGTGACGTTGGCAGGGCCCACATAAACAATGTCCTGGGGGCGAACATCGAAGTGAGTGGCGAGTGCCATGGCGGAAGGCGACTCGGCTTGCAGCTGATAGATTTTGGCCGGTTCTACGTCGAGGTTTTCTACACCCCGGATGACGTACACGGCGTTACCGTTAGAGGTGGTCTGGTTCAACCCGCCTACCGAGCCAATCACGTCGGAAAGATTCATCGTGCGGGTCTTGAACGTCAACGCGCGTGGCTGATTGACCTCGCCCATGACATAAATTTTCTTGCTGTCGTTGTACGGCAGGTACAACTGATCGCCGCCTTTGAGGTAGACCTTTTGCAACTCCGCGTTCTGTTGATTGAGCGCATCAAGATTCAGCGGATACACCCGGCCGTTTCGCGTCAACAGCAACCCGGACAAGTCAGCATTAAGCGGGTCAATGCCGGCGGAACCCAAGGCTTCGACAACGTTGAGCGGATTGGTGGAAATCGCTTGCGGACCGGCTTTCAACACGGCACCCGAGACCACCACTTTCTGACTGGCAAAACGCAACACCGCGACATCCACTTGCGGGTCCGAGATGAAGGTCGACAACTTCTCGGCGATGTCGGATCGCAGTTGCTGGATGGTCTTGCCGGCGGCCTGGACTTCTTTGATGTAGGGGTAGTAGAGCGTGCCATCGGAGCGAACAAGACGGCCGTTCGCATCGATCTGCTGTTGTGCCCCTGACGGTGCTGTCAGCTCGGGGTGATCCCATACCGTGATGTACAAGACATCATTGTTACCAATGCGGTATTCGGCGGGAGTGGTCAACAACTCGGGGGGCAGTGCCTCATGGACCTGTGTTGCCCTGTCCATGGCGATGAGCTTGGGGGTGATCGGAATCAGCTCGACCCGACTGCTTTCGCTGGCCCCTTCGCGAGTGATATCACTGGTGCTCAGATGTTGCCCCGGTGAAAACATACAACCTTGCAAAGCAATACTTGCCAGCATTAAAAAAGGAACACTACGAATCATAATGGCACTACGCTATTCAAGGGCAAACCCAAAACAAGATCGCCCAGTGTTAGCCGGGCAATCTTGTATTACACGTGCGAAATTTTCTTAGTTACTGGTGCCGGTTGTCCCGGTAGTACCCGTGGTGCCGGTGGTCCCGCCATTGGAACTTCCACCGCTGTTGGACGCTGCCACTGCACCGGCAACCAGCGCGGTGCTGGCCAATACAGCTTGTCCAGCCGTCACGTCACCGACAACTTTGGTATCCAGCGTGAGGGCTTCTTCTTCGACCGCGAGTACCCAGCTGCTCATCATGGACAACAGGGCTATTACCATCATCTTTTTCATATCAAACTCCTTCCTGCGAGTTCTTTATATCTACGGACTTGCCGGATGGGTTGCCAGTCAATTTTCCCGACCATAATTAACATCACGTCCTGATATAACAGTTCAGCAGAAATACAAGCGGTTGAAGGCCCGTCTATCAGCCTTGATCGGCGTATCCGCGAGGATGATTCGATTGCCAACGCCAGGTATCCGTCATCATCTCCTGCAAATTCCGAGTGGCCTTCCAACCCAGTTCTTTCGCCGCTTTGGAGGGATCGGCCCAACACTCGGCAACGTCGCCCGAACGGCGCGGCATCACGCGATAAGGCACCGCCCGGCCCGAAGCCTGTTCGAATGCCCGCAGTACTTGCAGAACGCTGTAACCGTCACCGGTACCCAAGTTCCAGATATTGATCCCGGTGCGCGTCGAGATCGTCTGCAACGCCTTGAGATGCCCGTCCGCCAGGTCCACGACGTGGATGTAGTCGCGCACGCCGGTGCCATCGACGGTGGGGTAATCGTCACCAAATATCGACAACTCCTGCAGACTGCCGACGGCAACCTGACTGATGTAAGGCACCAGGTTATTGGGAATCCCGTTGGGGTCTTCTCCCATTTGCCCACTGGCGTGAGCGCCGATCGGATTGAAATACCGCAACAGCGCGATGCTCCAGCGTGGCTCCGCCGCACACAGGTCATGCAGTACGTTTTCGATGATCAGCTTGGATTGCCCGTAGGGGTTGGTGGGCGTGCCCGTCGGAAAGTCTTCACGAATCGGCATCTGCTCAGGCGCGCCGTACACCGTGGCCGATGAACTGAACACCAGCCGGAAAACCCCGGCCGCCGCCATGGCCTGACAGAGTGTAATACTCCCGCACACGTTGGATTCGTAATACTCCAGCGGCTTGCGCACGCTCTCGCCCACGGCTTTGAGGCCGGCAAAATGCAGGACCGCATCAATGGAATGCGCCTGGAAAATCCGGTCCAGCAAGGCTCTGTCGCACACGTCCCCATGAATCATCAATGCGGACTTTCCGCAGATGGCTTCAACCGCATGCAGGGCTGCATCAGAGCTATTGCTCAGGTTGTCCAGCACAACCACTTCGAAGCCCGCTTCAAGCAGCGCAAGTGTGGTGTGAGAGCCGATATAACCGGTTCCACCCGTTACCAGAATCTTCATAGAGCGGTCCATAGTGGGGTATTGAAGTATTCAACTGCGCGCCACGATTAAAACTATTGGCGCACGCAATAATTGACGCCAATGACTTATTAGCACTTCACAAGAACCGACACTATTAATAGACACCGACTAAAACTAACTGAACACAGGCAGGCCCGACAACTAATAACATTTACCCCATTCTGCGCATGCCATTAATTGCCATCAAACCATGTCTCAGGTATTAAAGTACAACCACCGTAAAACATCCAAACTCACGGCCACCGTCTTTTGTGTGACTGTGAACAATGTCTTTCCAGGATATATCTATGATTCGTAAATGCTTGTTCCCCGCCGCCGGCTATGGCACGCGCTTCTTGCCTGCTACAAAAGCAATGCCGAAGGAAATGCTGCCGATCGTCAACAAGCCTTTAATCCAATACGCCGTTGAAGAAGCACGGGACGCTGGTTTGCAGCACATGGCCATCGTCACCGGTCGGGGCAAACGCGCGTTGGAAGACCATTTCGACATCAGCTACGAACTGGAACACCAGATTCGCGGTACCGAGAAAGAAAAGTTTCTGGCCGGCACGCGCGAGCTGATCGAAACCTGCACCTTCGCCTACACCCGCCAGGTCGAAATGAAAGGCCTGGGGCACGCAATTCTCAGCGGTCGTCCCTTGATCGGTGACGAACCTTTTGCCGTGGTACTGGCGGACGACTTGTGCCTGAACCTGCAAGGCGACGGCGTACTGGCGCAGATGATCAAGCTCTACAAAAAATTCCGCTGCTCGATCGTCGCCATTCAAGAAGTCCCGCGGGATCAGACTCACAAATACGGGGTGATCGCCGGCGAGCTGATTTCCGATGGGATCTACCGCGTCAACAGCATGGTAGAAAAACCAGCCCCTGAGGACGCACCGTCCAATCTGGCAATCATTGGCCGGTACATTCTGACCCCGGATATTTTTGATCTGATCGCCGATACCCAACCCGGTAAGGGCGGCGAAATCCAGATCACCGATGCGCTCATGAAACAGGCACAAAACGGCTGCGTGCTGGCCTATAAGTTCGAAGGCTTGCGCTTCGATTGTGGTGGTGCAGAAGGTTACATCGACGCCACCAACTTTTGTTATGACCAGCTGTATCTCAAGGGCCTTTAACCAGGCGACCCAGCCCGATCACTGCTCACCTTGCGCAGCCCTCGTCACACTCTTCACCCAGGCAGGCCACTATGACCACTGCAAAACGCTCGGTAGACACCGAATTGAAAGCGAGCAACTTCGGAATGATGGCCTGGCTGTCAAAAGCGCCGTCGTTGTCCTTCGACACGGCTGCCTGGCTGGGCACACCCCTGCTGGTTGAGCGGATCGGGGTATTCCCCTCTTCGGGCGATATCCATCGCCCGATCAGGGACCCTATTTCCCTCTTGGCTCACCTGAAATGTCTGTATGCCGACCAGGCCCTGGATGTCGATGAACGCGACGGGCTTAAAGTGATTTTCAACGAGTGGCGATTCCGGGTTCGCATCCGCTACAGCGACCCGGCAATCGTCATCAATGTTGAAACGCGGTGTGATCCAGGACTCATGCCTGTGAAAACCGCCGAGCTGCTGAGTCAGCTGGAACACTTTGAACGGTGAGGGATTACTTTGAAGCGGCACCGCAGGGTGGCTCACCAACAAGCAGTCGATAGAAGTAATCGGCGATAAGCCGACCTCCCGAACCCGGGATGGGGTGAATCTTGTCCGGGCCGATCAAGGGGGTGGGTCCGTTGCTGGCGTAGCGTTTGAAGTCAGAGCCGAACGCACACTGCAAATTCCAATAGGCTATGTTCTGCGAACGCGCCCACGGTTCAAGTACCTGGGCATATTCCGTCATCGGATAGGCACTGGAACGTGTTGTGTCCTCGCGCAAGATTAAATTGACGCTCGCCGCGGGATGAACCTCGCGAACCATCCGCACCAAGCCTTTCATGTTTTCCAGATAGTCCTTGGGCTTTACGCCAAACCCCTGGTCATTGCCACCCAACATAATCAGGTAAACATCTGCCGGTATCTTTGAAACGACGGCCTTCCACTGGGCCTGCCATTGGCTGTCGCTTTTATAGAAGTCAGCGGAAGCGGCGCCCGAAGCAGCAAGTTTTGAGACCCGGACACCGCCACGGTCATTGGCCATCCACAGGCCAAACAATGTCGGAGCACCCTTCACCACTTCGAGCCTTAACGCCCAATCATCAGTGGTGGGGACACTTAATTGCACTTCCTGAACCCCGGAACCCGCCATCGTCAAAGACTGCCACGTGTCAGAAGGTGTCCACCGATACCTCATCTCGCTGGTTTTACCGTTGCCCAGGTAGAGCAGTTTGGCTTGGCCAATGGACGTATTGATCACGGCCGTCTGCTTAGCATCGATCTCAATGTAAGCACCCGCCTGCCCGGTAACCGTGCGACTGTCCGGACTCGCTTGCCCGAGACTGGAAACGTCCCAGTCACCACCGAAGTACTGCTGGTTACTACGGGTGTACTTGAAGTTCGTACCACCCAGCGCGGTGCCGTGGTTAAACCCGACATAACCAGGCCCGGCGAAACCGACGTCTTTTGCCAGGCGCTGAGTGAGGTCATTCAGATAAAAGTCCTGCCCGGCGCTGTAACTGTCGCCAATCACCGAGATGTCCAGCACCTCCCCCGATTTATCCTTGCCCAGGCCGGAAAGGCGTTCGCTTGAACTTCTTGCCTCGATAACCGGCGTCGAAACGGGACGTGCATCATCGATATAAACCATTGGCCTGATTCCTCTATTTGGCGGTCAGGAGTGAGACACCTTCAGCCCCTTTTTTGCGGCTCGCCCGCTCGCCCAAAAACAGGACAGAGGTCAGGGTGAAACGGCTAAAAACATTCGATAACAGCACCGGCCCCAACAACCCGCACAGCACACCGCCAAAGACCAGGACGCTTTCGTCCGTGACACCCAAGCGACCCAACGTAAACCGTGAACTGGCGGCAAACAGTACGTGAAAGAGGAATATCGCGTAGGAGTATCCACCGAGCCAGATCAGCACTTTCGAGCGCATGTCGGTCGACAGTAACGCGACGCAGGACATACAGCCAACGAGCAATCCGACCAGGCTCCTGCGATCGACAATGAGTTCGCGATCCACAGCGGCAATGTAGAGCAGCGCGACCGATATCAAGATGAACACCACGGGCCCGATCACTTTCAGCGATCGCTTTAAAGCGTCGACATTCTCGTGGCAAATCATCCCCGTCACGAAAAACGGCAGCAGATAAATAGCACCGTTGATGCCAAACGCGTCGACCGGAACAAGCGGCATCAGGAACACTGCTGCGGAAAACAAAAACAACAGGTACAGGCGCGTCGGCGTCTGTAGCAGACCGCGCCACTGAAGAAACCCGACAAACATGAAGATGATAAAAACCGCCTGCAAAAACCAGAAGTGGTTAACCGGCAGGTAAAACGACAACAAGGCGTCCATCAACCCGACGTCCTTGTTTACCCCCGGCGCCACAGCCTGCAGCACCGAAAATGGAACACCGACAAAGAACAACGGCACGATCAACCGTCTGACCTTGCCCAGACAGTATGCAGAGAAGTCATTGCCTCTGATTTTGTAAATGGAATAGATATAGCCCGATATAAAGGTGAACAACGGCATCCTGACGTACACCATCGAGTCCGCCAGGATTCGGAAAGGTGATCCCAGGTCGATTTTCAGTCCACCTCCGAGCGGCCCTATCACGTGATAGAGCACCAGCAGCAGGCACGCCAGGCCTCTGAGCGTTTCTATTTCCAACGACTTTTTCTTGCTTTGCATAAACCACAAACCTCAGTTCAAGACGCTTGAATCAACCGACTCAGGTTTTTTTGAGCGCAACTGCAACCCCAGCCCCAGAAACAGGACCGGCACCACCATGGAGAAATGTCGGGCAAACGAGCCGAAGTCAGGCTCGAACAGCCCCTGCACCAATAAAAAGGACAGTGGGATAGCAATAAGCTCTTTGACTTTCGGTTCGATGAGCGAGCCCTTGTAGTGACTCGACGTCATCATTTTGAACATCAGCAATGAGGTCATCATCATCAGGACGACAAAGATGATCTGCCCCAGGCCCGATAAAAGTATTAACTCCACCGGGAACGACAACCTGAAAAAGATGCTCATCGAATCCACGGCCTGCGATACGAAATCACCGCCGTTGATCCATGACACGATCAATGACTTCGAGCCCTCCTCGCCCAGCGTGCGCTGTTCATTGTTACTGGCCCGAATGGACGAAACCGAATAGCCGACCAGCACCTGAATCGCTGTTGCAATCGCCAGATAGAACGCGAACAACATCAGGAAGAAGCTGAAACGCGACACATGCTTTTTCATCACACACACGCCGACCCAGACCAGCGAAAACAAGATCCAGTAAGGCCGAATCAGCACGCCGTAAAACAGCGCGGACAGAAAGAAGCCTGCTCGGTATCGCTTCGAAAATGAAAAAACCAGAATGGCAATTACCGCCACCGAGACAATGATTTCCTTGGTCAGGTTATCGAGGAAGAACGACCGCACCACGCCCCACAAACACAAGGTCAGGAAAATCGTTATCGGTATTCTTCTGAAGATAAAGATCGGGATCGACGTCAGAAACAGATTGCACAGCATCCCGTAGGCCCAGGCATTGGTAAGGTTTATCCCGGTGGGACGCAGCAAGTAAGCCGAGCACTCGTAAGAAGACCGGTCTGGCGAGAAGGGATTCCAGAAGTTGCAGTTGTCTGAACGAACGTATGACGACCACAACGTCATCGCATCCGGACCTGGTTCGCGGTGCATCAACAGTGGCATCGCAATGGACAGGAACAGGCCACAGAACAAAATCAGGAACGAGATCGACGAGTCGAGTTTTCGTCCACGAAACTCTATGGAAGGCAGAGACAAAGCCATTACAACGCCCCCTTCGCCCGGGCAAATCTGGTTAGCACAGCGATAACGACCAGTTGCACCGTAATCGAGAAGACGTTCCCCCACGCCGCGCCATAAATTGAATGATGTTTAATGAGTACATAGCTGACAGGCAGTGAAACCATCAGGCATATCGCCGCACTGGCCAGCGACACCCGACTGTTCTTCGACGCAATAAGACCGCCCCATACGATGTCGCCGACAGCCCGAAGGGCAAAGGAAAAAATCAGAATGGATAAAATCCTGTTATCCGGTCGTGGGACTGCCACGTCCACGTAATCGAGCAGGACATTGAAGAAGGCATAAATCAGCACCGCCACCGCGCCGGAAACGATAAGGGAGCGCAACACCCATTGATTCAGGAACAGTTGCCGGACTGTCAGCGCCTGTTGATTATTCTTGTAGCGCTTGGCAAGTACCGGAATGCCGACGACGGCAACAACCGCATAGGACAGCGCTTGCAAGGTGTTGGCCGCAGACCAGGAATACACGTACTTGCCGAGACTTGCGTACGGTTCAATGTCCAGAATAAGAAAACGCTCGGCGTACTGACTGAGTGCGATCAGGCCGCCCCCCAGGTAAAAGGGCAGCCCTGCTCGCCAGACCGAAACGGTGGTGACGACACTGGCTTCCCGCCCCTTGTGAACGTTCACCACAATCAAGTAACCCGCCACGATGACCAGCAGGTTGGTGACCACCCAAAGCCAAAGAACACTGGCGATGCTGGACACTACGCCCGTCATCAATCCTGCGACAGCAAGCAACGCCCAGAGCCCGGTTTTTATGAAAAACAGTACCGCGCCCCAGTTGGCTTTTTGCGCTGAAAAAACAAACGAGTTTATTTCGAAGGAGAGATGCTCGGTGAGCAGCAAAAGTGTGACGCAAGCGATCAACGCGGCACTCGCCTGCACATCGCTGAAGAGCGAGTACAGGGCGACCGTGACCACCGACAACAACAAACCAACGGCCAGGTACAGGACCAGTACCCTATCGACGACGAGCCGCGAACTACCCCCGACGCTGATCAGCCGGTTGATTTCAGAACTGAACCCGACACTGTAGAACTTCGAGGCTATCAAGGAGGCTGCGACTACAACGCCGTAAAAGCCCAATGCGTCATAACCCAGATAATGAGTGATGGCCAACACCAGCAGAAACTTTGCGCCTAATGCACCTCCCCGCAGCAACAAGCGAAATATCATCGAACAATCCCTTTGATGATATTGTCCATCTGCACCGTTTTGGCTTCGATATCTTTACAGGTGTCCGTGAGGTTCTTGCCAAATCGGGTGAGCGCGTTGGGGGCATAAACCGTGTCGATGATGGTGTCGACATTAATGTCGCCCCCGTTGATCACCCAGTCTTCCACGCCCATGTCCTGATACGCACCGAAGCCTTTGCGTTCATAACTGATATGGAAAGCCGGCACACCGGAGAGGAGTGACTCAATCGCCCCGTGCAACCGTACGGAAATAACCAGGTCTGGCTGATACTTCGCCAGTGTAGCCTTCAAGGGCAACAGGTCTTCGGTAATGCCGAGCTCCCGGTAGAACGCGCCATCGTCGTTGCCGCGCACAGCACTTTGCACAGCGCAGACCACTTTGCTTTTCGACCTTAGTCTCTGCAACAGAAGCTTCAGGTTGGCAACGTAAGCAACTTTCTTCTCTTTGCTCCATTCCGGCGGCTTGCGTAAAACAACGCAGACCACAGCTGGAGATGCCGCACAGCGGGTGAACTTGGGTTGCACCAGGATCTTTTTCGCTAATGCCTGAACCGCCAGGTCTGGCGCCCGGTAGACATTTTCGTGGGACTGAAAAATAGCTGACGATCTGTTGTCCCTGACAAAGACCGCATCAGCACTGGCGTAGTGCTCGACAATTTTGCTGCTCTCGCCATGGAACGGACCGATACTTTGCGGGAGATAAACCGACGGCACCTTGCTCAGGATTGCCGTTTCAAGTTGTTTGGCATGACCCAGTTTCAGTTTGATATGTTCGAAGGCGCTTTTTGAGCGCATGTACCCACCGCCTACCCCGACGATCAGATCGGTGGTTTTCAACAGATCGGCAAGGGGCGCGTAGGACTGGTTAAGAAAAATCGCCTCTTTCACCCTTCCGAAACCTTTAGCCGCCATGACCGGTGCGTCATACCGTTTATATGGGAGATAACTGAACGACTGCGGATCTGACGCAACTACGTTGATCAAAGTGTCTGCACCAAAGTTGCGCAGCACCATGGCGATTGCCAAATCCACGAGAAGCCCATCACCGGAGTTGGACGCGCTGTAGCCATGCAAAATAGTTACGTTCATGATCTTGATTTCTACTTAATAAGTTTGAGCGGAATACACGTCATAGGTTTGCTGGATCATCAACGTTGCGCTGAACTGTTCGCGCACTTTCTTGCGGCTTTCAGTGCCGAGCTCCAGCAGCTTTTGTTTTTTGATATTCAGCAAAATACTCGCAAGCGCCTGATAGTCGCCGGTCGAAAACAGGTAACCCGTAATGTTGTCCGTCACCAGTTCAGGCAGCGATGTGCAGTCACTGGCGATCACCGGCACGCCCATGGCCATCCCTTCGAGAGGCACCATGGCAAAGCCCTCCCAGCGACTTGGCACAATCAGGGCATCCGCGGTTTTATACAGTTCATTAACTTCAGCTGGCGTCACCCAAGGCAGGTATTCCACGGCGTCAATATCGGGGCACTCGACGGTGTCTTCGTTGACCGCACTGCCAACGACAGTGAGTCTCAAGTCGGTTCGCTCGACTTCAGCGAACGCCTTGAGCAACAGATCGAAGCCTTTCTGGTAGTCCAGTCGACCGACAAACAGAAGATGAATGTCCGTACTGTCGCTGGTCTTGCTCTCATCACTTTTATAGTGAATACCGTTGTAGATCAGCTTCATACGGTGACGATCAATACCAAATGACGCGGCTTTATCCATCTCATACTGACTGACACAGATAATGACATCGGTCACTTTCTGCAAAACCCGCTCAATCAGTGAATACACTTTCTGTTTGACGGGAGAACTCTCCATCAAGAAGGAAAATGCGTGCGGGCAATATACAATTTTCGGTGACCGCCAAGGGCGCATGACCAGACAGACACACCGGCCGATCACCCCGGAGAACGTGCTGTGCAAGTGCACGACATCCGGTTTTTCCTTGAAAATCACACCGGCCAGTTTCCAGGCGAACCGCAACAGGGACATGACATCGCGCTTGTTCCGGGAAAAGGTCCTGATGTTTTTCTCATCAATACCGTGCAGCTCTTTCTTCTGATCGAACGGAACCAGATATACCAGTTCATACTTCAGTGCGTGGTCTTGCGGGGGAGTCGATATCGTACGGATGACCGTCGCAACACCACCTTTGATTGTTTCCGCCACGTGCAGTATTTTTTTCATAATCCACCTATCTCCATGAACTTAGTCGCAGGCAAGCAGCGTTAAAAAGTGGTTAACGATCGTTAAACCACTCTCAACTCGATTGCCCGGTAGATAGAACGCACATCAGGACTTGTCAGAGGCGTACTCATAGTTGTAATAGCCATAACTGCCATTACCGTAATAGCTGGACGCGCGTTTCTCGACGCCGTTAAAAATGGCGCCCTTCAACTCGATACCGTTTTGCGCAAATCGACGTATTGTCAATTCGATCTCTTTGGCAGGATTCACACCAAAGCGCGTCACAATCAGATTAATCGCGGCTTCACGTCCCACGATGGCTGCATCTGTCACGGCCAGAAGCGGTGGCGTATCGATGATCACCACATCGTAGAGCTCGCTCAGTTCTGCCAGCAGCTCTCTGAAGTTGGCATGCATCAACAGCTCTGATGGATTAGGCGGTACCTGCCCGCGACTAATGAAATGCAAGTTATCCGTTTCAACTCTATTGATCGCCTGTTCGATACTGCAGCGCTTAGTTAATAGATCGGATAAACCATTGGTGATCGGAGTCGCCAGGGTCTTGTGCAGATGACCTTTGCGCATATCGGCATCGATCAGCACGACCCGCTGCCCGCTTTGAGCAATGACCGCAGCCAGGTTCGAGGACACAAAAGTTTTGCCCACCTGCGGACTCGGCCCGGAAATCATGATCCGGTTGTTGGTCGCATCCAGCCCCGCAAAATGCAAACAGGTTCGCAGGCTGCGTATCGACTCGATCGACAGGTCCGTGGGATTACGCAGGGCCAACAGAAAAGACTGGTTGTTGACGCCGTCGCCCAGCCGAAGTTTTTTGCTGTCTTCTTCCCGCTGCAAATCGCTGTAGGGAATGGACGCATAAACGGGCAGCCCCAGCTGTTCGATGGCTTCTGGCCCCTCGAGTCCTCGGCTCAGGGATTTACGCACCAACACCAAGGCAACACCGACAAAGGCGCCGAGGAAAGTTGCAATGAGAACGATCAGCGCTTTGCGTGGTTTGACCGGGTTGGTGGTATCGACGTCGGCGGTATCAATCAACCGCGCATTGCCGACCGCCCCTGCCCTGATGATGTCAAGCTCCTGGGATTTATTCAGCAACTGGGTATAAATCTGTGTCGCCACTTCCACATCACGAGTGAGGTTCAACAGTTCCTGCTGCGTTGCGGGAAGATCCTGGACCTTCTTCTCCAAACCATGGCGCTGTTTGCTCAAGTCCCCAAGTTGAGCCATCAAGGCGCGGTAGGCAGGGTGCTCTCGGGTGAACTTTCGATCCAGGTCCGCTTGCTGGAGCTTCAAATCGGAGATGCGCGTATCCAGCACCACCATCTGTTCCAGAACGGACTTTGTTTCGAGTGAGATGTTTACGGTATTGCCGCGGGTTTGGTAGCTGTTCAGCGCGTTGCTGGCTTTGACCAGATCCTCTTTGACTTGAGGCAATTGCGCCTGCAGGAAGTCCAGGCTCTGGGCCGCCTCGGCAGAGGTGCGCTGCACATTCTGCTGTACATAAAGAGTTGAGATCTTGTTGAGGATCTTCACCGCCAAGGTGTAGTCGGTGCTGGCAAGGGCTAAGTTTATAATGCCCGACTCTTTACCTTGCTCGGAGACATCGAGAGCGTCCTGGTAATTCTGAATGGTGACAATCCGTGGATTGCGAACCACTTCGAATTTAGTGCCCGGATTCGCGGCCATGAGCGCGACAAGCACCTCGACCCCATTTTCTACTACTGCGTTGCCTGTAGTGCCGGCGACCAACAAACCGCCACTGTCATCGTAGAGCTTGAAGCGGTTCTGCTCTTCAGCCACCAGGGTCAGTTTTTTACCCAGCAGTTCATCAGGCAGCTTGAGCTTTTCGATATCGAGACGCTCGCCACCCCAGGCATAACTGCTCATACCCAAGCGCGCAGGCGAAACACTTTCCGTCGGGGTGCTCTTGTATCGCCGCGCGATAAAACCGCCCACGACAGGAAAGGTGTGGGGCGTTATCACGATATCCAGGCGCAGGTCATCGACGGTTTTACCGATGACCGCGCGGGACTTGATAATTCCGATTTCGGTCGCCGCCGGGGATTGGCCGCCCAGCATGCTGCTGATATCCGAAAACCCCAGCATGTCGTTCTTTTTCGGTTCGACCTGTACCAACGCGTTAGCCAGATACACGGGTGGCGATAGTATCGAATAGGCGGCGCCGGTCACCATAAACGCACCGGTGATGGCACCTATCAACCATTTATGATCAATCAATGTGCCCAGTAAGCCGAGAAGATCAATCTCGTCTCCCTCTTTATCCCGGGTGCTGACTACTGACGGTAACTGCATAAGGTCTATTCTTTTACCTTGAATACTAATCTGAAAATCATCCATCAACGTCCGAGGCGCTGTGCCCATGAGCAAACAGCATCTTCAATCAATGCATGAGCATGGACAAAAGCAGCTTTTCCTTGACGATACGGGTCCTTTATTTCGCGCTCACTCTGCCACTTGCCCAGAAGAAACACTTTGCCCCTCGCGTGCGAGGCAATATTCAGCACGCCTTTTACATGCTCTTTTTCCATGACCAGAATCAGGTCTGATTCATTAACAATCGCAGGCGTAATTTGCCGCGCTTTAAACCCTTGGGCAGCGCGCCCCTTTTCTTCGAGAACAGAAAGTGCGTTGGGCTCCATAGACTCGCCCACCCGCGCGTCCAGCCCCGCGGAGGTTACCGAGATATCCGAAGGCTCCAGCGCATTGCGCAGCAACATTTCAGCTGTTGGACTTCGGCAAATATTGCCAACGCATACAATAAGGATCTTTCTGAACAAGGCTACTCTTCCCGTGTAGTGTCGAATCGGCCAATGTGTAGCGGGGATATGAGTGAACCGATAAGATCGGTCCCGCATTCAGAGATGGATCGATCATGGAAATACAAGGATATTAAATACCACGACACATAAAAAACGCCCAACCAGAATAGCCGGACCAAAAATAACGACAGCAATCGGTGCAATATTTTTTCGACTAAAAATAACAATGATGCAGCGACAATAGCGAATTGATGATATGGCTGTAGTATTCGCCTCTCAGGAATTAGACATGACCTTAACGTGTTTTCGATGTATTACAGCTTCAACACTATTGATATTCGGCGCATTCAATCACGCTAACGCCAGCCAGGTTTTTCCAGCCTTGGCAGAGGGCAACAAAACCATAGGCGTTCAGGTAAAGATTCAAAATTTTTCTACCACCGATGCCCGGCAAATCAAGGATTCCGGCTTCGGATTCGTGCGTTTTGGCGTATGGACCAACAGCTTGAAAAGCCCGGCGTACCAGAATCAGATCAATGAAGCGTTCGCTGCCGCCAAATCCGCCAACCTGCCGGTATTGATGACCGTTCGCTCAACCAAAGCGTTAACCGGCAAATCGAAAAGCGGTGACGATGAACTCGCCAGCGCAGGTGTGGCATTCGCAAACTCAGTCATAGACCTGGAAAACACCTACAGCACGCAGCTTGTTGCCATTGAAATATGGAATGAACCGGACCTGCCAAAATACTGGCCCACACAGGATTTTGAAGTAACCTTTGCGCCGTTCATGAGCGCGGTGTGCAATGGGTTACAAAAGCGCGATCATTCAACACCGCTGATCGGGTTTGGATTCGCACGTGCGCCCACCACAGGCTCCAAGTCGACCGCAGCACTGACTAAAATCATTGCTGAGCATCCGAAATGCCTGAGTGCTGTCTCCTATCATCCCTATGGCATGTCGGGTACCGAGATCAACACTGCCCAAGCATTTATTCTCAACAACTTTCATGTACCCGGCGTGATTACCGAATGGGGAGTGCCATCGCTCAGTTCCATCGGCGGAACAACCGGACAGGCCACACGCATCACCAGATTCATTACCGACGTCAAACAACTGAACATACCGCTGACCTCTCTTTACGAATGGAAAAACAGCGACTCAGGCAGCAATGATCGTGAACGAAGTTTTGGATTGAAGTCTTCTGATGGCAACTCCAAACCAGCGGAAGCGGCTGTCAAGACGCTATTAAAGGCACAATAGCGGATAACTGCCTCCGCGATTAAGGGAGGTTTTTGTTCTTATATTCGGAATAACTCGTCGCGTCGACCGCCAGTGAGGCTTCCACCAGCACTTCCAACAATACGACTTGCGCTTCAATGCGCAGGTCTTGCTGACGTTGTTGCGCGTCGTTCATTTGCTCCTTCATTACGCGGGTGACCTGAGAAGGCGTGCTGTGTTTCACTCGCTGCAGCCAACCGGGGATATTTTTTGCGGCTTTAACCTTTCCCATTGCAACCACGCCCTGCAAATTATCCGGGTGGTTATCTTTTGAAACTGCCATCAACTCTTCAAATACTTCGGTGAGTTTCTTCAGGACATAACCCAGGATTAAGTCATCGAAGGCCTCCACATTTCCAGACACCTGCTTCCCCTGTGAAGTCATCTTCCCGTCCGACGCATCCATTTATCAGCAGCACGTTACACGGCATCCGGGCCTCACTATTTGACATATTATAACGGCGGGATCCGACCCTTTTTAACAGCTCCCTCCTCTCAAGATATGGCGTCAGCGGTCAGTTACCTTGAACCTGTGCCCGGTTTTGGCATCGTATTAACCGACACCGTGCCCCGCCATTCAAACAGCCGTTTTCAGGTTGTTGCCGCTGGGGCCATTGATACGTACATGCGCCCTTGAGTGGCTGTCAGCGCTCGGGTAATGTCATTAGACCCACAGGACAGAGCACGCCCATGACTTCCAAACTGGAACAACTGAAACAAATGACCACCGTGGTTGCCGATACCGGCGACTTCGAAGCGATCGCTCGCGTTAAACCGGTGGACGCCACCACTAACCCTTCCCTGCTGCTCAAAGCCGCGGCGATTCCTGCCTATGCCGAATTGCTGAACGCCTGCGTTCACGATTGCAAAGGCGATGTGGGCCTGGCCAGCGACCGTTTTGGCGTTGCGGTCGGGCAAGAGATTCTGAAGGTTGTACCGGGCCGCATTTCCACTGAAGTGGATGCGCGCCTATCGTTCGACACTGACGCCGTATTGAAGCGCGCGCACCGTCTGATCGAGCTGTATGACAAGGCCGGCATCGGCCGTGACCGCGTGCTGATCAAGATTGCCTCCACCTGGGAAGGCATTCGTGCGGCAGAGACACTGGAAAAAGAAGGCATTCAGACCAACCTGACACTGTTGTTCTCGTTTGCTCAGGCAGCCGCGTGCGCCGATGCAGGTGTGTTCCTGATCTCGCCGTTCGTGGGCCGGATTTACGACTGGTACAAGAAAGCCAACGGCAACGACTACACCGGCGCGGATGATCCGGGCGTGCAGTCGGTG
This sequence comes from Pseudomonas oplopanacis, assembly GCF_057128725.1. Classification (NCBI taxonomy): domain Bacteria; kingdom Pseudomonadati; phylum Pseudomonadota; class Gammaproteobacteria; order Pseudomonadales; family Pseudomonadaceae; genus Pseudomonas; species Pseudomonas oplopanacis. Next base: position 760,388 of record NZ_JBSKHV010000001.1, read on the forward strand.
ACCCGTATCTACAACTACTACAAAGCCAATGACTACAAGACGGTGGTGATGGGCGCGAGCTTCCGCAACCTGAGCCAGATTGAGCAATTGGCCGGTTGTGATCGCCTGACCATCAGCCCGGACCTGCTGGAGAAGCTGGCAGCGGACACTGGCAAGCTGGAGCGCAAGTTGGCGCCTGGGCATGCCGGCGAGGCGCGTTTGAGCTTGAATGAAGCGCAGTTCCGTTGGTTGTCCAACGAAGACGCAATGGCCACCGAGAAACTGGCTGAGGGCATTCGTCAGTTTGCTCGCGACCAGGAGAAGCTTGAGGCACTGCTGCAAGCCAAGCTGTGATTTGAGTTAGCGCAATGCAAAAAGGGCGAACCCTGGTGGGTTCGCCCTTTTTTGTGCCCGTTACTTCAAGCGATCAGTGACGCTCCAGCGCATTCACCAGGTCATGGAACGCTTCGCGATTGTGGTCATTGAGGCCCATGAGGATTTTGTGGGCTTCAAGAACCTTGATCCTCACCACTTCCTCGGACTGGTCCTGGTCTGGCAAGTCGTCCAGGCATTCCGGGCAAGGCACAGGCTGGTCAACAATGTTGAACACTTGCTCGAAGCCCATGGATTCGAGCAGCCGGGTGATGTCTTCGTGGGTGGTGACGACAGTCGGCAGCAGGCCGACTTTCTGCCGCGACAGGATCGACAATTTGGCCAGCAGGCCAAGGGTGGTGCTGTCGATGCTGCGGGTTTCGGTCAGGTCGATCACGATCGCATTGAAATTCAACGCGGTGAAGATCCGATCAATAGTCGCATCCAACGCCGAACACAGGGTCAGGCGAACTTCACCGACGAATTTCAGGACGAAGGTGCCATCCTGCTCGGCGAACTGGATTCTACCGGTACTCATTAAAGATTCCTGCTCAACACCAAAAGGGCGATATCATCCGGCATCTCCCCAAGCGTGGCCAATCCAAAAACCTGCCGCAGCCCATCCAGGGTGCCGCCCGCAGCCTTGACCCGTTGGGGCAACGCCGCTTCTTTTTCTTTGAGTGTGGGTTCTGGCAAAAGGTCCAGAATGCCATCAGACATCAGCGTCAGACTGAACGTCGGCGGCAGCTCCAGTACGTGATCTTCGTAGGTGGCTTCATTAAAGAGGCCCACCGGCAGACCGCGCCCTTCCAGATAACGAACACTGTCTGGCGTGTACAACACTGGCAACGGCAAATGACCGCCGATGCTATAGGTCAACAAACCTGTCTCCTCGTCGATGACTCCACCGACCATTGTGACGTGTTTACCCAGCTTACAACTGATCAGGCCTCGGTTGATATGACCAAGGACCTCTGAAGGCTTGAATTCCGGCAATGTACCGCTGCGCTTGGATTCGAACAGCAAGCGCGTGGTCATGAACTTCAGCAGCACGGTAACGAACGCTGAAGAAGCGCCATGCCCGGAAACGTCTGCCAGGTAGAAGGCTACCCTACGCTCATCGACCCGAAAGTAGTCAACGAAATCACCCGACAGGTACAGCGACGGGATGATCTGGTGCGCAAACTGGAACTCGTCGATGGTCCAGGGGCTGACCGGCAGCATGTTCATCTGCACCTGGCGACCGGCATTCTGGTCTTCCTGGAGCAGGTTCAGGCTGGCGGCGAGCTCACGGTTGGCCTTTTCCAGCTTCTCGCGGTAACGCTGGTTTTCCAGCAGCAGGCGCGCACGATCCAGGGCCCGGCGCACGGAATGCTCGAGCACGGCCAGATCTTCGAGAGGTTTGATCAGGTAATCCGCCGCGCCCAGGCGTAGCGCCTCGACCGCGTCGTTCATCACGCCGGCACCCGAAACCACAATCACCGGCGTTTGCGGGGACCGTTCGGTAACCTGGCGAATGAGTTCGAGTCCGCCCATCTGCGGCATGCGCAGATCGCAGATGACCAAGTCGGGCTTGTCTTGCTCGAATACCTGAAGACCCTGTTGGCCATTGCTGGCCTGCAGGACACTGAAACCACTGTCTTCCAAATAGGCCGCGAGACTCGCGCGCACTACCTCGTCATCATCGATTATCAGCAGCGTGGCACTGGTTTTTGGCATGTGGGCAAACGGCGCCAGAATTAGGTTGGCGTAGCAGGCACGGGTTTTAGCCCGGCTCACACTACTGGATTCGCTTTCTAGCCTCTCTATTGCACCGTTTTCGAGCGTTTGCCCTACTCACCTGTACACCAGAGGTGCCCTTCTAAGGCGCAGACGGTACTCCCATCCGAGAGGCGTTTCAAGCTCACGCCGATGGTCGCTTGGCGTCTTTACTTGTCAAATCACCGGGAGTTATAAGAACAGACAATTCCGTAACCCAATGGAAGGATCGAGCCCATGAGTCAAACCGGTCGGGACTACAGCGAAAAGCGCGATTTCATCCGCATGCGAGTCGATGCCGATGTGTCGTTGATTCATGAAGGTGATGAGGTGCCAGCCGTCTGCATCGACCTTTCCAGCAGTGGCATGCAGGTTGAAGCGAAGCGTGTGTTCAAGGTGGGTGACCGGCTCAACGTGCGCATCGATTCCGATCACGCCGCATTAAAAGGCCTTGAGGCCGACACCGAAGTGGTGTGGGTGAAGCCTTTGGACGGTGAAGGCCAGAAACTCGGGCTTACAATCTTGAAGATGAAATAAACCGGATCCAAACGAAAGAAGGCGGCCATGGGCCGCCTTCTTCATTTTATCGGTCGAGATTAAAAATCGTCTTCAACCTTGCCGTCTTTGACTTTGAATTCGCGGTTCTGCAAGTACGCATTGCGGATGAAGGTGTACTTGTCGCCGGTGATCAGCTTCTCGCTCGACAGCAAGCTGGCGCGCGTGTCGACGATGTTCAGGCCGAAGACCGAGTTACGCACCGGTACATCGTTGATGTACGGATACGGGCCGGTATAGCCGTCGACGTACTTGGAAGGCGCATCACGCAAGGTGCTTGGGCCCAACAGCGGCAGCATCACGTAGGGGCCGCTACCGACACCCCAGTAGCCGAGGGTTTGACCGAAGTCTTCGTCGTTACGATTCAGGCCCATCTTGGTGCCCACATCGAAGAAGCCCAGCAGGCCGAACGTGGTGTTGAAGATGATACGTGCAGTGTCGGTGCCCGCCGCGGCCGGTTTGGCCTGCAGAATGTTGTTCACCAGGTTGGTGACGTCACCGACGTTACGGAACATGTTGTGGATGCCGTCTTCCAGAAACTGCGGCGTGATGAACTCATAGCCCTGAGCCACAGGCTTGAGCGCATACGTATCGACCACATCGTTGAACTTGAAGATCGGACGGTTAACGCTTTCCCAAGGATCGTCTTCCGAAGCAGCCTGAGCCACAAACGGAACCAGCAACACGCTGGCACACACAAAAAGCTGAGCGAGATGATTGCTCCAGCGCATAGAAAAACTCCTTGGATTTTTACCGGCGCGGGCACTTGGCCCGGGCGTTAAGCTGGCAAGTATAAGACGGAAAAGCCGGTTTAGGCAGCCTCGCGCGTATTTGCCTGAAGATGAATCATCCTGATTGAGAGCGCTTCACATCAATGTCACTCAACTGTCACTGACGCCGCATAGCCTTGTCACTATTTCAGGGACGCTCCTATGCCGCACGCCGAAACCTTGCCCGTTGCAGCACCCAGCTTGACCGCCGTCCTGTTCGGCCTCAGTGGTTGCCTGGTGGATTTCGGCGCCCGGACGCGGCAACACGGGGCTTATTCTGCCGAGCACGCCGAGGCTACTCCTGGCGCGCTGGACAGCCTGAGCAGTTTGCAGCGCCAGCAAATTCCCTGCGCCTGGCTTGATGAATTACCCCCCGCCCTCAGCCATTCCCTGGCCGTCACCCTGCCCTCCTGGATCACTTCGTCGCAACATCCCGCAACAATCAACCCATGGCCTGCTCCGAATGCTTGCTGGCAAGCCCTGATGGCGTTGAATGTCGAACGCCTGGATGGCTGCGTGCTGGTCAGTGGCGAACCACGGTTGCTGCAATCGGGGCTGAACGCCGGATTGTGGACGATTGGCCTGGCGTCCTGCGGATCGCTGTGCGGTCTCGCACCCGGCGAATGGCACGCATTGACCCAAAAGGAACGCGAGCACTTGCGCGGAAAGGCGACGATGCAGCTATTCGGGCTGGGCGTGCATTCGGTGATCGATCATCTCGGCGACCTCGACACCTGCCTGGCCGATATCAGCCTGCGCCGGCTCAAGGGCGAAAAGCCCTGACCGAGATCATGCAGGTTGCGCGCAAGTGGATTAATCTAAAGGTCAGCCATAGACCTTTGGCGCGAGGCTGCGGTCTATGCCAGTGCCTATCGATAAAAGGAAGAACGCCATGCCTGCCCGCGAACTGCAAGACCAGCTCAATACTCTGCGCGAGCAATTGGAACAGAATCCACCGCTGTCCGAAGCCGAGCGCGAAGACCTGCACGCGCTGATGCAACAGATCGAACTGGAACTTGAACTGGAAACCAAAACCAAGGATTCGAGCCTGGCTGACGGCGTCAACCTGGCCGTCGATCGCTTTGAACTCGAACACCCGGTCATTGCCGGCACCTTGCGCAACATCGCGCAAACCCTGGTCAACATCGGGATCTGAACCCGTCGGATACAAAAAAGCCCCGCTAGCGATAGCGGGGCTTTTCATATCCGGGGGGGTTGCAATGCAATCCCCTGTGGGAGCGAGCCTGCTCGCGAAGGCGGAGTATCAGTCACATAAATATTGAATGTGCTGGCGCTTTCGCGAGCAGGCTCGCTCCCACATTAGATCTTCACTGGCGGACCAGGCGGTGGTTCGGCAGTTGAACGGTTTCGGTACTGCGGTACGGGTTGATATCCAATCCACCACGGCGCACATAACGCGCATACACCGTCAACTTCTCCGGCTTCAGCAGGCGCTGCAAGTCGAGGAAAATCCGCTCCACGCACTGCTCATGAAAGTCCGAGTGCTGACGGAAGCTCACGATGTATTCCAGCAAACTCGCGTGATCCAGTGCCGCGCCACGGTATTGCACCGCCACGCTGCCCCAGTCCGGCTGACTGGTGACCGGGCAGTTGGATTTGAGCAAATGGCTGTGCACGCTCTCTTCCACGATGCGCGATTCATCGCAACGCAGCAGTTCCGGACGCGGATGTTCGTAGTTGCTGACGCTGATGTCCAGGTCGTCGATGCACACACCCGGCAACGCAACCACGCCTTCGGCTTCAACGTCCTTGAGACTGCGAATGCGCACGCCAACCGGTTTACCGGCAGCCGCCGACAGGTCTTTCGCCAGCGTCGCTTCGAGGCTCGCCGTATCGGCAAACGGCGTCTGGTTCAGCGAGTTCAGGTACAGCTTGAACGACTTCGATTCGATGATGTTCGGCGAATCCGCCGGGATGCTGAACTCGCCAATCGCCACCACTGGCTTGCCGGACGGCAACAGCCACGACAGCTCAAAGCAGTTCCAGAAATCCACGCCTTGATATGGCAGGGTCTCAGCCGTCAGCCCCAGCTCGGCCCATTTCGCGGTACGCGGAATCGGGAACAGCAGGGACGGCGTGTAAGTGGCGATGTATTCGCTGGATTTGCCCAGCGGCGAGTGTTCGGCTGCGGGATGCATGGCGGAAACCTGACTGAAGAATCAGCGGATTCTACCAGCCTTTGCGCCCGCCATTGAGTGCTTACTGACTGACAGTCAACTTGCCGACCATGCCCGCCTGATAATGGCCGGGGATGTTGCAGGCAAATTCCAGGCTGGTGGCCTTGGTGAAGGTCCAGGTCAGCTCGGCGGTTTTACCCGGCTCGACGAGGACGCTGTTCGGGTCGTCGTGTTTCATCATTCCATGATCCATGCCCGCCATCGAACCGTGGTCCATTTCCTTCATGCCTGTAGGCGTCAGCATGCCACTCTGTTGCATCTGCAACATTTCCTGCTGGTGTTTGGCATGCATCGCCGCGTCCCCCAGGTTGAATTCATGCAGCAACTGGCCTTTATTCACCAGCACAAAACGAATGGTCTCACCGGCCTTGATATCGATCGCCTTGGGGGTGAACGACATGTCGCCCATCACCACTTCAATACTGCGAGTCGCCCTGGCCGCCGCAGCGGGCTGGCCGAAGTCATAGGTATGCGCCGGGGCAGCCCATACCGGCGAACTCAACGCCAACAGACACGCCACCCGCAGCAAAGATTTGCGCAAAAACATCGTCGTACTCCAACAAGATAAGGTTCAGCCTGTGGAAAACTCTAAACTGCGGCCACTGCCCGCAACCTGACAGCCAGATTACAACTTTGTCAGGTTGACCTGTCATAACGCTGCCCACGGTATAAAGCGTTCGTTCCATTTGCCCAGAGTCGCCCATGAAATTGCTGATCGTCGAAGACCAACCGAAAACCGGCCACTACCTGCGCCAGGGCCTGACCGAGGCCGGTTTCAACACCGAACTGGTGGCCGACGGCAGCACCGGGCAACAACTGGCGTTGAGCGGCGACTACGCATTGTTGATTCTCGATGTGATGCTGCCCGGTCGCGATGGCTGGCAGATTCTGCAAGCGGTGCGCAGTGCCGGCCTCGATACGCCCGTACTTTTTCTGACGGCGCGTGACGCGGTAGAAGACCGGGTCCATGGCCTCGAACTGGGTGCAGACGATTACCTGGTCAAACCGTTCGCCTTCTCGGAACTGTTGGCCCGGGTCCGCAGCCTGTTGCGTCGCGGCAGCGCCTCGCCACAGGAAACCAGCTTGCAACTGGCCGATTTGCGCCTGGACCTGATCCGCCGTCGCGTTGAGCGTAGCGGCCAGCGCATCGACCTCACGGCCAAAGAGTTCGCCTTGCTGGAAATGCTCCTGCGCCGTCAGGGCGAAGTCCTGCCCAAATCGCTGATCGCCTCTCAGGTCTGGGACATGAATTTCGACAGCGACACCAATGTGATCGAAGTCGCGATCCGTCGTTTGCGCCTTAAGATCGACGATGAATTCCCCAACAAGCTGATCCATACCGTGCGCGGCATGGGTTACGTCCTTGAAGAGCGTATCGCCTGATGCGGCGTCTTTCGTTGAGCAGCCGCCTGGCATTGCTGTTTGCGGCCTGCACGGCGGTGGTTTCGCTGTTTGCCGGGGTGTTGTTCAGTCGCGCCAGCGAGGCACACTTCGTCGAGCTTGATCAGCAATTGCTGGACGGCAAGTTGATTGGATTGCGCCGGGCGCTTCACGACATTCAATCCAGCGAGAGCGAAACCAGACTCGCGGATGAATTGAGCCGCCAGGCCGATCTGTCGCTGCGTATTACCGGCAGCGATGGCCAGCGCTGGTATGACAGTTCGACGCAGCTGCCGGACAAGCTGCCGCAAACACCCGGCTTATCGACCCTCAACAACGGCGGCACCGACTACCGAGTGCTGAATGCGCCGTTGTTTGTCGACAAACCTGATTCCCCACAACTGACCTTGTTGCTGGACATCACCCATCACCAGCACTTTCTGCAACGCATGCAGCATCTGATCTGGCTGACCGTGGGGTTGTCAGCCCTGGCCACCGCCCTGCTCGGCGCCTGGGCGGCGCGCAGTGGTTTGCGTCCGTTGCGGCGCATGAGTGCGGTTGCCCGTGGCGTGTCGGCGCAATCACTGAATGCGCGCCTGCCGGAAGAGAACATGCCGCCAGAACTCGCGGAATTGGCCCACAGCTTCAACGCCATGCTCGGACGCCTTGACGACTCTTTTCAACGGCTCTCGGCGTTCTCCGCGGACATTGCCCACGAACTGCGCACGCCACTGTCGAACCTGCTGACCCACACGCAGGTCACCCTCACCCGCCCCCGACCCATCGAGGATTACCGCGAGGCGCTGCACAGCAACCTCGAAGAACTGCAATGGATGGCGCAACTGGTCAACGACATGTTGTACCTGGCCAAAGCGGATCACGGATTACTGACGCCCAAGCGCGAAGCGCTGGAACTGGCGGAGGAAGTGGATCTGTTGCTGGAGTATTTTGCGCTGCTGGCGGAAGACGCTCGGGTGACGCTCACGCGGGAAGGCAACGCGCGCCTGGAGGGTGACCGCAGCATGTTGCGCCGGGCGCTGTCCAATTTGCTGGACAACGCGTTGCGGTTCACGCCGGCCGAGGGTGAGGTTCGGGTGCGGATTGTCGAGCAGGCCAAAGGATTGAACCTGACGGTTGAGAACAGTGGCGACGGGATTGACGGGGCGTTGCTGCCGCGACTGTTTGACCGGTTTTATCGGGCCGATCCGGCGCGCCAGGAAGGTAGCAGCGAACATGCGGGGTTGGGGCTGGCGATTACGCAGTCGATCGTGCGTGCCCATGGCGGGCAGATCCGTTGCGAATCGGGGAATGGGTGGACGCGGTTTGTGATTGAGTTGCCTAAAAAGGATTGAGGACAGCAGGAATGGCCTCTTCGCGAGCAAGCTCGCTCCCACAAGGTTCGGCGTCATTCACAAATGTGTGATCCAAGCCGATCAAGGTGGGAGCGAGCCTGCTCGCGAAAGGATGTTACGGCTTACGAATACCGCAACGCATGAGCCGGCTCAATCTTCGCCGCACGCCAAGCCGGATAGACCGTCGCCAGGAAGCTCAAGATAAACCCCGCCGAGCAAATCAACAGGACATCCCCGCCCTGCAATTCCGAAGGCAGGTTGCTGACGAAATACACATCAGAACTGAAAATGTGCTGACCGCTCACCCGCTCGATCCAGCCCACCAGTTCACTGACGTTCAACGCCGCAATCACGCCCAACACGCCGCCGATCAAGGTCCCGACAATCCCGATCACGGTGCCCTGGACCATGAAGATCGCCATGATCTGCCCCGGCGTGGCGCCGATGGTGCGCAGGATCGCGATGTCCGCGCCCTTGTCGTTCACCACCATGATCAGGGTCGCGATAATGTTGAACGCCGCCACCGCGACGATCATCAGCAACAGCAGGCCGATCATGGTTTTTTCCATTTTCATCGCGCTGAACAGACTGCCCTGGGTGTGGGTCCAGTCGTCAGCCTTGTAGGCAGCCCCCAGACCGCCGGCAATGTCGCTCGACACTTGCGGCGCGGCGTACAGATCCTTCACCGCCAGGCGCACGCTCTGCACCTGATTCGGCTCCCAATGCTGCATCTGCGCGGCATCGGCCATGTGGATCAACGCCATCGAACCGTCCAGCTCAGCCCCGACCTTGAACACGCCAACCACGTTCAGGCGCTGCATGCGCGGAGTAATCCCGCCCGGGGCGGTGCTGACTTCCGGCACGATCAGGGTGATCTTGTCGCCGACGTTCAAACGGAAACGCCGCGCCGTGATCTCGCCAATCACTACGCCGAACTCACCCGGTTTCAAGGCATCCAGACGCCCCTGAACGATGTGCTTGGCAACGATTGACACCTTGCCTTCCAATGCCGGATCGACGCCGCTGACCTGGATCGGCTGCATCGAGCCCTTGTAAGAGAGCATGCCTTCCATCTCGGTGAACGGCACGGCCGCCGTGACTTCCGGATTTTTCATTGCGGCCGCTGCAACCGGCTGCCAATCGTCAATCGGATTCACGCCGACGATGGTCGCGTGCGGCACCATGCCGAGGATCCGCGAGCTCATTTCGCGCTGAAAGCCGTTCATCACCGACAACACCACGATCATTGCCAGCACACCGAGGGCGAGGCCGATCATCGAGGTCATCGAGATGAAGGAAACAAAGCGATTGCGGCGCTTGGCGCGGGTATAGCGCGCGCCGATGAAGATCGATAACGGTCTGAACATTCGCTGGGCACCGTATAAAAATAAAAGACCCGACGTCCTTCAAGACGCCGGGTTTCGGTCAATCAGATGGGTGTCAGGCAACCTTCCTGCAAATGCAGGACGCGATCCATCTGGCGAGCCAGGTTCATGTCATGGGTCACCACCAGGAACGCGGTGCGCATCGAGGTGCTGAGTTCCAGCATCAAATCCTGAATACCCTGGGCGGTGTGGGCGTCGAGGTTGCCGGTCGGCTCGTCGAGCATCACCAGGCCTGGCTTGTTCACCAGGGCACGGGCGATGGCAACGCGCTGACGTTCGCCGCCGGACAATTCGGACGGTTTGTGCTCCAGGCGATGGCCCAGACCTACCCGCTCCAGCAATGCCGTGGCGCGCTGACGGGCTTCCGGAATCGCGGTCTTGCCGATCAGCAACGGCATGCAGACGTTTTCCAGCGCGGTGAATTCCGGCAGCAAGTGGTGGAACTGGTACACGAAGCCGAGGGAACGGTTACGCAGCAGGCCGCGGTTCTTCTCGCTCAGTGCCGACAGTTCTTCACCGTCGAGCCAGACGCTGCCCTTGGTCGGCGTATCCAGGCCGCCCAGCAGGTTGAGCAAGGTACTTTTGCCCGAACCCGAGGTGCCGACAATCGCCACACGCTCGCCCGGGTGCAACTCCAGTTGCAGACCGGCCAGCACTTCCACCGACTCCGGGCCTTCCTCGTAGGATTTGCCCAGGTTGCGGCAGCTCAAGATTGCTTTATCACTCATGCCCGACTCACTCATAACGTAGCGCCTCCGCAGGCTGGGTGCGCGCGGCACGCCAGGCTGGATACAGGGTGGCGAGGAAACTCAGGACCAACGCGGCGCCGCAGACCATCAAGACGTCCTGGCTCTGCACTTGCGACGGCAGGTAATCGATGAAGTACACGTCGGCGTTGAGGAATTTATGGCCGATCACACCTTCGAGGGCCGAGATCGCGGCACTGACGTTCAGCGCGGCGAAGATGCCGACCACGGCGCCGATCAGCGTACCGACCACGCCGATGACGGTGCCCTGCACCATGAAGATCGCCATGATCGTGCGCGGCGTGGCGCCCAGGGTGCGCAGGATCGCGATATCGCCCTTCTTGTCGTTCACCACCATCACCAGCGTGGAAATGATGTTGAACGCGGCAACAGCGACGATCAGCAACAACAGCAGGCCGATCATGGCTTTTTCCATGCGGATCGCCTGGTACAGGTTGCCGTGGGTGCGGGTCCAGTCACGGGCGTAATAACGATCTTCGCCCAGCTGTTGAGCGATGCTCCACGCGGTGCGCGGCGCCTGGAACAGGTCGTCGAACTTCAGGCGGATGCCCTGCACCTGATCCGGCTTCCAGCGGTGCAGCCTGGCCAGGTCCTGCAAGTTGGTGATGCCCAGATAACCGTCCAGCTCACCGGCGCCGACATGGAAGATGCCGACCACGGTAAAGCGTTTCATGCGCGGGAACATGCCGGCCGGGGTCACGGTGACTTCCGGCGCGACAAACGTCAGCTTGTCGCCGAGGGCGGCACCAAGCTTGGCCGCGGCCTTGTCGCCGATGACGATGCCGAATTCACCCGGCACGAGATCGTCGAGTTTGCCCTGCTGCATGAAGTTATCAATGATCGAGACGTTGCGCTCCAGCGCAGGATCGATGGCATTGAGCAGGACTTTGGAAACTTTGCCGTTGTTGGTCAGCAAACCCTGCATCTGGGTAAACGGCGCCACGGCCGTCACCTGCGGGTTCTGCTTGACCTTGGCGGCCAGGCTTTGCCAGTCGCTGATCGGCTCACCGGACTCGATGGTCGCGTGAGGCACCATGCCCAGCACGCGGGTGCGCATCTCATGATCGAAGCCGTTCATGACCGACAGCACCACAATCATCACCACCACGCCGAGGGCGAGACCGATCATTGAAGTCAGGGAAATGAACGACACAAAATGATTGCGACGCTTTGCACGGGTATAACGCGTGCCAATAAATACGAAGAGAGGTCTGAACATGTCGGGGCTTGTTCGGAGGGAAAAGGAACGTCCTTGTGGCGGGGGTCGATAACCAGCTTTACACTCAGACCACCGCCGCTACCATGGGTTCGCCATGTCGACATTAGATGAAGAAGATCGCCGCGAATACTACCGTATCGAGGATACGATCGCACTGGAAATTCGGACCCTGTCCGCTCCCGAGGCCGCTGGCCTGGAAGTGTTGCAGGATGCTTCTCCACTGTTCAACTTGCTCAGCGAGCTGCACCTGAGCGAATTCGAGTCGCAACACCTGCTACGCCAGATCAGTGAACGTGACCGCAACCTCGCAGCGTTCCTGAAATCCCAGAACAAACGCATCGATTTACTCAGCCAGGTGATCGCAATCACCGTGCTCGGGCAGATTGGCGAGCCGCAGCCGGTGATCATTTCCGAAGGCGGTATCGACTTTCAGTACCCGACGCCGATCGCCGTGGGCGCGCACCTGTCGGTCAAGCTGGTGTTGATGCCGCAAGCCCTTGGCCTGTTGCTGCGAGCCCGCGTCACCCATTGCGACCGCAAGGCGGGTGCCTTTGACGTCGGCACCGAGTTCGAACGCCCAACCGACGCCCAGCGGCAGTTGCTGGCCCGCTACATTTTGCAGAAGCAGGCCCAGGAACGTCGACTGGCCCGCGAAAACGAATCAGGCATTTAATTTAAGGAAGAACCGTGACCCTCATCTACGGCCATCGCGGCGCCAAGGGCGAAGCACCGGAAAACACCCTGACCAGCTTTCAGGAATGCCTTAAACACGGCGTGCGCCGTTGCGAACTGGACCTGCACCTGTCCATGGACAACGAGTTGATGGTCATCCATGACCCGACACTCAAGCGCACCACTGACCGTCGCGGCAAAGTCGTCGAACATACGGCGGCCGAGCTGGTGACTTACGACGCACGCAAGGGTGGCCCGGGCTGGATCAAACCCTGCCCGATTCCGACGCTGGAAGAATTGTTCGAAAAGTGCGATTTCGATCACTGGCAGCTGGAAGTCAAAAGCGCTTCACGCACCCGCGCCGCGACAACGGTGCTGGCGATTCGTGAAATGGCCCAGCGTTTCGGCCTGCTCGACAAGGTCACGATCACCTCGAGTTCACGCGAAGTGCTCAAGGCTGCGCTGGACCTGGTGCCGGATGTGTCTCGCGGATTAGTCGCCGAATACGCCTGGCTCGACCCGCTGAAGGTCGCGCAAAGCTATGGCTGTGACATTCTGGCGTTGAACTGGACGCTGTGTACGCCGGAACGCCTGCAGAAGGCGCAGCGTCAAGGGCTGCATGTGTCGGTGTGGACAGTCAACGAGCCCGCGCTGATGCGCAGACTCGCCGACTTCGGCGTTGACAGCCTGATTACAGACTTTCCCGGTTTGGCCAGCGCCACGCTCGAGAATTGCTGAAATCGGTCTCCCCGGCCGGCTCAGGCCACCGGCCGGAGCCGCTCAAAAAAGCCGGTTGAGGCCATCGTATGCCGCTACCCGATAGGCTTCAGCCATGGTCGGGTAGTTGAACGTCGTGTTGACGAAATACTTCAGGGTGTTCAGTTCGCCCGGCTGGCTCATGATCGCCTGACCGATGTGCACGATCTCCGACGCCTGATAACCGAAGCAGTGAACGCCCAGCACTTCCAGGGTTTCGCGGTGGAACAGGATCTTCAGCATGCCCTGAGGCTCACCCGCGATCTGTGCACGCGCCATGCTCTTGAAGAACGCCTTGCCCACTTCGTACGGCACCTTGGCCTGGGTCAGCTCCTGCTCGTTCTTGCCGATCGAGCTGATTTCCGGAATGGTGTAGATGCCGGTCGGCACGTCATTCACGAAGCGCCAGCTGTTGTTATCGACGATGCTGCCAGCGGCCGAACGGCCCTGGTCATGCGCGGCACTCGCCAGGCTCGGCCAGCCGATCACGTCACCGGCACCGTAAATGTTCGGTACGCAGGTGCGGTAGGCTTCGTCGACTTCGATCTGGCCACGGCTGTTGACCTTCACGCCGATGTTTTCCAGACCCAACTGGTCGGTGTTACCGGTACGGCCGTTGCACCAGAGCAAGGCATCGGCCTTGATTTTCTTGCCGGACTTGAGGTGCAGGATCACACCGTTGTCCACGCCTTCGACGCGGTCGTAGTCTTCGTTGTGGCGAACCGTGATGTTGTTGTTGCTGAAGTGGTAGCTCAACGCCTGGGAAATTTCCGAGTCGAGGAAGCTCAGCAATTGACCACGGTTGTCCACCAGCTCAACCAGCACACCCAGACCACTGAAGATCGACGCGTATTCGCAACCGATCACGCCAGCGCCGTAAACGATGAGTTTGCGCGGGGTGTGGCCGAGGCTGAGGATGGTGTCGCTATCGTAGATACGCGGGTGGTGGAAATCGATGTCCGCCGGGCGATAAGGACGCGAACCGGTGGCGATGATGATGTGCTTGGCCACCAGCTTCTCGACCACACCGTTGGCGCAGACCACTTCGATGGTTTGCTCGTCGGCGAAGCTGCCGGTGCCGAAGAACACGTCGACGCGGTTACGGGCGTAGTAGCCGGTACGCGAAGCGACTTGTTTGGAAATGACTTTCTCGGCGCTTTTCAGCACGTCCGGAAACGAGAACCAGCGCGGCTCACCAATGGCCCGGAACATCGGGTTGGTGTTGAACTGCATGATCTGCCGGACCGAGTGACGCAGTGCCTTGGACGGGATGGTACCCAGGTGGGTGCAGTTGCCGCCGACCTGGCGACGGCTATCGACCATCGCCACCTTGCGCCCTGCTTTGGCGGCGTTCATTGCCGCGCCTTCTCCCGCCGGGCCGGAACCCAGCACCACCACGTCGTAGTTGTAGACAGCCATGCGTACTCCTCAGAACAGGCCGCGGCGCCATCGGCACCCTGCGGCTAAATCACGCCGATCTGTGGCGTGAAGGAACAATTTGGGGCCAGTGCAGAACCCGGACACAGTCTATAGAAGCGTCAACGCCGCGCACATTAACCCTTGGTCGCGTCGTAGGCTAGTTTTGCCTGCACTACAACGCCAGTCTTCATTGCTTGAATCATTGCCATCACTCAGCTTTGCCGCCACTGAGGCGTTCAAAAGCCTGATTGGTTCGTGTGACGAAACCTGTATCGGCACGAATCACAAAGAATGCACCAATGTCATGTGCCTGGGCATAGTCCCAACCCCGTTCAGGGCCGAGAATCAGCAACAACGTCGATAGTCCATCGGCCATCAACGCTGAAGGATGAATCACCGTGACTGACGCCAGGGTATGTAGGATCGGTGCACCGGTGCGCGCATCGAAGGTGTGGGAATAACGCCTTCCGTCCTGCTGAAAATAGTTGCGGTAATCGCCGGAGGTGGAAACGCCATAGCCGTCCACCGCGATAATTTTTTGCGCAACCTGCTGATCATCCCGGGGTTCTTCGAGGGCAATTCGCCAGGGTAAACCGTCGAGTTTCCTGCCGGCAGCCTTGAGCTCGCCCGTGGCTTCGGCGAGGTAATCGTGAATTCCCATGGCTTCGAGCCTGGCGGCAATGGTGTCGACGGCATAACCGGCGGCGATGCTGTTGAAGTCGACTTCGACGGCGGCATCCTTGCACAACTGATCGCGGTCGATGCGCAGGTGTTGGTAACCGACGCGTTGCCGCACTTCGGCCAGTGCCTGAGCGCTCGGGACTTTTTCCTCACGGGCCTGCGGGCCAAATCCCCAGAGATTGAGCAACGGTTCTACTGTCAGGTCGTAGGAACCTTCGCTTTGCTCTGACAGCTGTTCACCGACGCGAATCAATTTGAGGATCGACGCCGGCATTTTCTGACAGCGATTAGTGGGGAGATCGTTGAAGCGTTCGATATCGGAGTCGCTGCGGTAGGTCGACATTTGTTGATCGACGTCAGCGAGGATCTTTTCGACTTCGGCCTGGACGTCTTTTGGGGCGGGAAGACCTTCGCGGCGCACGTATTTGATTGAATAGGTGCTACCCATGGTCGGGCCGCCGAAGGTTTCCAGGCTGTCGCCGTTGCCACAACCGCACAAAACGCCGGCCAGAACCACAAGTGCGCCCCATCGTCCAGTTAACAAATCTTCATCTCCCCTCTAAACCGCGCCCGCCATTATGGGCCTCAGAGCGCAGGAGAGCGAGGTCTGCCAGCGCCCGCCAATCAAACGTAAACCTGTGGGCGAGCCTGCACACGATAGCGGTGACAGGACTTACGACCGCCACACACAGGTGCAGCGTTTTCAAACAAGATCCAGCGTGAGTGCCTAGAAATGTCTTCCAATACGAGCAACGGCAAAGCAATTTTTCGCGTCGTCAGCGGAAACTTCCTGGAGATGTTCGATTTTATGGTCTACGGCTTCTACGCCACGGCCATCGCCAAAACCTTCTTCCCTGCCGACAGCGCTTTCGCTTCCCTGATGTTGTCACTGGCGACTTTCGGGGCCGGCTTCCTGATGCGTCCGCTGGGCGCGATTTTCCTCGGCGCCTATATCGACCGTCATGGTCGTCGCAAAGGCTTGATCATCACCCTGGCCATGATGGCCGCCGGCACGGTGCTGATTGCCTGCGTGCCAGGCTACGCCACGCTGGGCGTCGCGGCCCCGCTGATCGTGTTGTTCGGTCGACTGCTGCAAGGCTTCTCGGCCGGCGTGGAATTGGGCGGCGTGTCGGTGTATCTCGCCGAGATTTCGACGCCTGGTCGCAAGGGCTTTTTCGTCAGTTGGCAGTCCGCCAGCCAACAAGCCGCGGTGGTGTTCGCAGGCCTGCTGGGCGTCGGCTTGAACCACTGGCTCAGCCCGGAACAAATGGGTGACTGGGGCTGGCGCGTGCCGTTCCTGATCGGTTGCATGATCGTGCCGGTGATCTTCGTGATTCGACGTTCGCTGGAAGAAACACCGGAGTTCCAGGCGCGTAAACACCGCCCTACCCTGCGGGACATCATCCGTTCGATCAGTCAGAACTTTGGCATTGTTATCGCCGGCATGGCATTGGTGGTGATGACCACCGTGTCGTTCTACCTGATCACCGCTTACACCCCGACTTTCGGTAAAGCCGAACTGCATCTGTCGGACCTGGATGCGCTGCTGGTGACGGTGTGCATCGGCTTGTCGAACTTCTTCTGGCTGCCGGTGATGGGTACCGTGTCTGACAAGATCGGACGTAAGCCCCTACTGTTGGCGGCGACGATTCTGGCAATCCTCACCGCTTATCCGGCCCTGTCGTGGCTGGTGGCGAACCCGAGCTTCAGCCATTTGCTGATTGTCGAATTGTGGCTGTCGTTCCTGTATGGCTCGTACAACGGCGCCATGGTGGTGGCACTGACCGAGATCATGCCGGTAGAGGTTCGTACGACCGGGTTCTCGTTGGCCTACAGCCTGGCGACGGCGACGTTTGGCGGGTTTACCCCGGCGGCGTGTACGTATCTGATTCATGTGCTGGACAACAAGGCTGCGCCGGGGATCTGGCTCAGTGGTGCGGCGGTGTTGGGGTTGATCGCGACGCTGGTGTTGTTCCGGGGTAATCGTCATGAGTTGCGAACTGCGAAGGCGGCAGTGGCTGGCGGCGCCTGATAGAAAGCCATCGTCGGATCGCCGCCCGGAGCGAGCCTGCTCGCGATGAGGCCGGCACAAACAACACACCAACACCTGACAAAGCGCACAAACAAAAACGCCCCGACCTAGGTCGGGGCGTTTCATGTGTTGCTAACGCTTAGCGCGGGAACGCTGGCGGGTTTACACCGGCCATGTCTTCCATCACGCGTACCACTTGGCAGCTGTAACCGAATTCGTTGTCGTACCAAACGTACAGAACAACGCGGTTGTCTTGGGTGATGGTCGCTTCAGCGTCCACAACGCCTGCGTGGCGCGAGCCAACGAAGTCGGTGGAAACCACTTCCTGCGAGTTGACGTAGTCGATTTGCTTATGCAGATCGGAGTGCAGCGCCATGTAGCGCAGGTACTCGTTCATCTCTTCGCGGGTGGCGGCTTTCTCAAGGTTCAGGTTGAGAATGGCCATCGACACGTTTGGCGTTGGAACGCGGATCGCGTTACCGGTCAGCTTGCCAGCCAGCTCAG
The DNA here is from genome assembly GCF_057128725.1 of Pseudomonas oplopanacis. Taxonomy (NCBI): domain Bacteria; kingdom Pseudomonadati; phylum Pseudomonadota; class Gammaproteobacteria; order Pseudomonadales; family Pseudomonadaceae; genus Pseudomonas; species Pseudomonas oplopanacis. The sequence continues at coordinate 778,187 of NZ_JBSKHV010000001.1, forward strand.
GCAGTGCCTTGGCAGCAGCAGTGGCAGCACCGGTCTCGGTGATGACCATGTTCAGCGCGGCGCTACGGCCACGGCGATCGCCCTTGTGGAAGTTGTCGATCAGGTTTTGGTCGTTGGTGTACGAGTGAACCGTTTCAACGTGACCATTGACGATGCCGAACTTGTCGTTCACAGCTTTCAGCACCGGCACGATGGCGTTGGTGGTGCAGGAAGCGGCGGAAACGATCTTGTCGTCAGCGGTGATTTCACCGTGGTTGATGCCGTGAACGATGTTCTTCAGCTTGCCTTTACCCGGCGCGGTCAGAACAACGCGGTCGATACCCGGGCAAGCCAGGTGTTGACCCAGGCCCTCGGCGTCACGCCATACACCGGTGTTGTCCACCAGCAGCGCGTCTTTGATGCCGTACTGGGTGTAATCCACTTCAGTCGGGTTCTTCGCGTAGATAACCTGGATCAGGTTGCCGTTGGCGGTGATGGTGCTGTTGGCTTCATCGATGGTGATGGTGCCGTCGAACGGACCATGAACCGAATCACGGCGTAGCAGGCTTGCACGCTTGACCAGATCGTTCTCGGCGCCCTTGCGGACAACGATGGCGCGCAGACGCAAGCCGTCGCCACCACCGGTTTTCTCGATCAGGATACGTGCCAGCAGGCGACCGATACGACCGAAGCCGTACAGGACAACGTCGGTGCCTTTGCGCGCGGCAACGTTCTGCTGACCAACGACGTCAGCCAGTTCTTCACGGACGAACTGCTCGGCAGTGCGACCTTTGCCTTCGGCCTTGAACTTGACCGCAAGCTTGCCCAGGTCTACCGAAGCGGCGCCGAGCTTGAGCTCGCTCATCGCCTTGAGCAGCGGGAATGTTTCGTGGACGGACAATTCGCTGTCATCGGACTGACGATGACGGGCAAAGCGGTGAGCTTTGAGAATCGCAATGACTGAACGGTTGATCAGGCTGCGGCCATAGATCGAGCTCACCACGTTGTTATTGCGGTAGAGCTGACCGATAAGCGGAATCATCGCTTCTGCGAGTGCTTCACGGTCGATCCATTCACCAAGACACTGGTCGGGCTTCTGAGTCACGGGAACCTTCCACATGTAGGGGCAGAAAAAAGGGGCTACATTATGCCGCCGACTCCCTCCCGTAGCAATGCGCGCTTGTCGTGCGATCCGTAACATTTTCCTGTTCAAAAAAATCACGCTACGCCGAAGCCCAATAAAACCGGGGCTTCCAGCGCAGTCAATTTTTTGGAGACAACGCTACCTTGTCCGTAACCCTCCGTAACACTGGTTGGTTTTGCCACTACATAATCAGCAAATAACAGTAAAAAAGCGGCAGATTTTGTCTTTACCACTACATTTCACCAAACCTGCGTAATAGACACAGTCTGCAACTGACAGGCGGCACCCGGGGCCGCTACAATTACCGACTTTGTCGCAACGCTTGGAGCTCAACCTTCCGTGCCCGTTCTGCGTCTACCGCTTCTCCCTGCCGCGGCAGGTAAACAGCACTGGGGCAACTTGCCCGGTGCCGCCCTCAGCCTGGCCATCGCCGAGGCTGCCAGCGCTGCCAAGCGCTTTACCCTGCTGCTGACCGCCGACAGCCAAAGTGCCGAACGGCTGGAGCAGGAGCTGAGTTTCTTCGCCCCGGATTTGCCCGTGCTGCATTTCCCGGACTGGGAAACCCTGCCCTACGATCTGTTTTCGCCGCACCAGGACATTATTTCCCAGCGCATCTCGGCCCTTTACCGGTTGCCGGAGCTGAGCCATGGCGTGCTGGTGGTGCCGATCACCACGGCTCTGCATCGCCTGGCGCCGACCAAATTCCTGCTCGGTAGCAGCCTGGTGCTGGACATTGGCCAGAAGCTCGACGTCGAACAAATGCGTACGCGGCTTGAAGCCAGCGGTTATCGCTACGTCGACACGGTGTACGAGCATGGCGAGTTCACGGTGCGCGGCTCGCTGATCGACCTGTTTCCGATGGGCAGCAAACTGCCGTTCCGCATCGACCTGTTCGATGACGAAATCGAAACGCTGCGCACGTTCGATCCGGAAAACCAACGCTCCATCGACAAGGTCGACACCGTCCGCCTGCTGCCTGCGCGTGAATTTCCGCTGCAAAAAGATGCGGTCACGCGCTTCAAGGCACGCTTCCGTGAGCGCTTCGACGTCGACTTTCGCCGCTGCCCGATCTTTCAGGATTTGAGCAGCGGGATTACACCGGCCGGTATCGAGTACTACTTGCCGCTGTTCTTCGACGAAACCTCCACACTGTTCGATTACCTGCCGCAGGACACGCAAGTGTTTTCCCTGCCGGGTATCGAGCAAGCGGCGGAGAATTTCTGGAACGACGTGCGCAATCGTTATGAAGAGCGCCGCGTCGACCCGTCCCGTCCTTTATTACCGCCGGCCGAGTTGTTCCTGCCGGTGGAGGATTGCTTTGCCCGCCTGAAAAACTGGCCGCGCGTGGTAGCCAGTCAACAGGACGTGGAAACCGGTGTCGGCCGCGAGCGTTTCCCGGCGCGGGAGCTGCCAAACCTCGCCATCGAAGCCAAGGCCACTCAGCCATTGGCGGCGCTGGCGGGTTTCCTTGATGAATTCCCTGGACGTGTGCTGTTCACCGCCGAGTCGGCGGGCCGTCGCGAAGTGCTGCTGGAATTGCTCGAACGCCTGAAGCTGCGACCGAAAACCGTCGACAGCTGGCCCGACTTCGTCGCGAGCAAAGAGCGTTTGGCAATCACCATCGCCCCGCTCGACGAAGGCCTGGTACTCGACAATCCGGCCCTGGCACTGGTGGCCGAGAGTCCGTTGTTCGGTCAGCGCGTGATGCAGCGCCGTCGCCGCGAAAAACGCGCCGACGCCAACAACGATGCAGTCATCAAGAACCTCACCGAGCTGCGCGAAGGCGCGCCGGTGGTGCACATCGATCACGGTGTGGGTCGCTACCTCGGGCTGGCCACGCTGGAGATCGACGATCAGGCCGCCGAATTCCTCACGCTGCAATATGCCGAAGGCGCCAAGCTGTACGTGCCGGTGGCCAACCTGCATCTGATCGCGCGTTACACCGGCAGCGATGATGCCTTGGCCCCGCTGCACCGTCTCGGCTCCGAAACCTGGCAAAAAGCCAAGCGCAAAGCCGCCGAACAGGTGCGCGACGTGGCCGCCGAATTGCTCGACATCTATGCCCGTCGCGCCGCCCGCGAAGGTTATGCCTTCGAAGATCCGAAAGCCGACTACGCAACCTTCAGCGCTGGTTTCCCGTTCGAAGAAACCCCCGACCAGCAAACCACCATCGAAGCGGTGCGTGCCGACATGCTCGCGCCGAAGCCGATGGATCGCCTGGTCTGCGGCGACGTGGGTTTCGGCAAGACCGAAGTGGCAATGCGCGCCGCCTTCATCGCGGTGCACGGCGGTCGTCAGGTGGCGATTCTGGTGCCGACCACCCTGCTCGCCCAGCAACACTACAACAGCTTCCGCGACCGCTTTGCCGATTGGCCGGTGACCGTAGAGGTGATGAGCCGCTTCAAGTCGACCAAGGAAGTGAACGCTGCGGTCGCGGACCTCGCCGAAGGCAAGATCGACATCGTGATCGGCACGCACAAGCTGCTGCAAGATGACGTGAAGATCAAAAACCTCGGGCTGGTCATCATCGACGAAGAACACCGTTTCGGCGTGCGTCAGAAGGAACAGCTCAAGGCCCTGCGCAGTGAAGTCGACATCCTGACCCTGACCGCCACGCCAATTCCGCGAACGCTGAACATGGCCGTGTCGGGCATGCGCGACCTGTCGATCATCGCCACCCCGCCGGCCCGTCGCCTGTCGGTGCGGACCTTCGTCATGGAGCAGAACAAGAGCACGGTCAAAGAGGCCCTGCTCCGTGAATTGCTGCGTGGCGGCCAGGTTTACTACCTGCACAACGACGTGAAGACCATCGAGAAATGCGCCGCCGACCTCGCCGAACTGGTGCCGGAAGCACGGATCGGTATCGGCCACGGACAGATGCGCGAGCGTGAACTCGAACAAGTGATGAGCGACTTCTACCACAAGCGCTTCAACGTGCTGATCGCCTCGACCATCATCGAGACCGGCATCGACGTGCCGAGCGCCAACACCATCATCATCGAGCGTGCCGACAAATTTGGCCTGGCACAGCTGCACCAGTTGCGCGGCCGTGTCGGGCGCAGTCACCACCAGGCTTACGCTTACTTGCTGACACCGCCGCGCCAGCAGATCACCCCGGATGCGGAAAAGCGTCTGGAGGCGATCGCCAACACCCAGGACCTTGGCGCAGGCTTCGTGCTGGCCACCAACGACCTGGAAATCCGTGGTGCCGGCGAGCTGTTGGGCGATGGTCAGAGTGGGCAGATCCAGGCGGTTGGTTTTACGCTGTACATGGAAATGCTCGAACGTGCGGTGAAGTCGATCCGCAAGGGCGAGCAGCCAAACCTCGATCAGCCGCTGGGCGGTGGCCCGGAAGTCAATCTGCGCGTACCGGCATTGATTCCCGAAGACTATCTGCCGGACGTTCACGCCCGCTTGATTCTCTACAAACGCATCGCTTCGGCCACCGACGAAGAAGGCCTCAAGGACCTGCAAGTCGAGATGATCGATCGATTCGGCCTGTTGCCGGAGCCGACCAAGAACCTGATGCGCATCACGGCGCTGAAGCTGCAGGCCGAATTGCTGGGTATCAAGAAAGTCGACGGCGGCCCGCAAGGTGGCCGAATCGAGTTCGCGGCACAGACACCGGTCGACCCGCTGACGCTGATCAAACTGATTCAGGGCCAGCCCAAACGCTACAAATTCGAAGGGGCCACGATGTTTAAATTCATGGTGCCGATGGAGCGCCCGGAAGAACGCTTTAATACTGTAGAGGCGCTGCTTGAGCTCCTTATCCCGAAAACTGCTTGAAGGACGCCGCATGCGCCTGTTTCGCTCTCTGACCCTGCTGTTAACGCTGGTCGCACCCACGGCGTTTGCCGATGATCTGTATCAGATTGAAATGATTCTGGTCCGGCAAAACGCCGTACCCGCTATCGTCAGCCGCGCCGCGCCGGAAGACTGGGCCGCCGGCGCGCAGCCCATCAGCAAGGACAGCCTGCGTACGCCGAGCCTGAATGGCGAAGTGGAAAAACTCACGGCTAGCGCGGACTACACCGTGTTGCTGCACAAAGCCTGGCAACAAACGCTCGGCGAGCAAGACAGCAAAGTGGCGATCAGCGATGGCAAGGAACAATATGGTCAGTTCCCGATCGAGGGCACGTTAAGCCTGAAACTGGGGCGCTTCACCGACGTCGACGCCGATTTCTGGGTCAACCAGATTGACGGCAATGGCATGGTCACCGCCAGCGAACGCCTCAAGCAAGAAAGCCACACCAAGAACGGCCAGCTGAACTTCCTCGACAACGGCCACCTCGCCCTGTTGATCAAGATCACCTCGCTCACCGCCCCTGCGCCTCGGCCAGTCCCCGATGAAATACCGGACTGATTGAAGTCCCTATGACCTCGACCCTGAGCAAACCCCTGGGACCTTCCTGGGTCAGCCGATTCAAAGAACAGAGCCTGGAGCGTGGCCGCCGCTACGCACTGGAGAATCGTGTCAGGATCGTCGAGGTCGGTGACGCTACGATCACTGCGGCATGCGAAGGCTCTGGCGGCAATGTGTACCGTCAGACTATTCGCCTGCGCGAGTCAGCCAAAGCCACCTTGCTGATGGTCGATGCCACCTGCACTTGCCCGGTCCACAGCAACTGCAAACATTGCGCGGCAGTGTTGCTCAAAGTCCAGGAAACACTGGCCTACCCTGCGGCAGCCCAAGACGCCGAACTGCTGGAAAAACTCCAGGCCGTACTGGAAAACCGCGGGCCGAAAGCGCCTCCGCAAGTGCTTGTGGATAACGTGCAGCCGGTGCCTCGCCTGTGGCTGGCGAGTGTCGAGTTCAGTGCTTTCGAACCACGCAACGGCAAAATGCAGCGCTACATTCAACATCGCGCCGCACTGTCGTTCAGCTATCTGGATGAATACGTTGCCGGGCAGAAGAACACCGACATCCTGATCCGCCAGGAAACCCAGACGCTGCGGATAAAACGTCACCCGGATGTGGAGCAAACCTACAGGGAACAGCTGCGAATCCTCGGCTTCAAGATCGCCACCCGGCAAAGCAAGGCTTTGCCGGAAAGCGCCGGCGAGCTCTACGAGATGGTTAACGACAGCGCCTGGTTGACGTTCACCCTCAACGAATTACCGAAGCTGCGCACTCAGGGTTGGGAGCTGCAGATCGACGAAGATTTCGGTTTCGATTTGACTGCTGTGGACGACTGGTACGCCACCGTCGAGCAAGCGCCGGAACGCGACTGGTTTGATCTGGAGTTGGGGATCATCGTCAACGGCGAGCGGCTGAGTTTGCTGCCGATCCTGTTGAACCTGATGCGCTCGCACACTGAAATCCTCAACCCGGAACGCCTCGCCCGACGTCGCGACGACGAGCTGATTCTGGTGAACATCCCCAATCGGCCGAATTCCGAGTACGGCCCGCTGCAAGTCGCCCTGCCCTTCGGCCGCTTGAAGCCGGTGCTGGCGACGCTCGGCGAGTTCTATCTGCAAGAGCCCGGCGAAACCACCCTGCGTTTGAGCAAAGCGGACGCCACGCGCCTGAATCCGCTGGAAGACTTGCCGCTACTCTGGGAGGGCGGCGAACAAATTCGCACCTTTGCCCAGCGCTTGCGCGACATCAAGGACTACACGGCGACAGCACCTGAAGGTTTGAACGCGACGTTGCGTCCTTATCAGCTGGAAGGCCTGAGCTGGATGCAGTCGCTGCGGCAACTGGAAGTCGGCGGGATTCTTGCGGACGACATGGGCCTGGGCAAAACCCTACAAACCCTGGCGCATGTTCTGACTGAAAAAGCGGCTGGGCGCCTCGATCGGCCGTGCATGGTGGTGATGCCCACCAGCCTGATCCCGAACTGGCTCGATGAAGCAGCGCACTTCACGCCGCAACTCAAAGTGCTGGCGCTGTACGGCGCCAGCCGCAAAAAGCATTTCGAGCAGTTGGCTGACTACGACCTGATCCTGACTACGTATGCGCTGCTGCCCAAGGACGTCGAGCGCCTGGCCGCGCAGCCATTGCACGTGCTGGTACTGGATGAAGCTCAATACATCAAGAACCCCAACAGCAAGGCGGCCCAGGCGGCCCGCGAACTGAACGCGCGCCAGCGTTTGTGCCTGAGCGGTACACCGCTGGAAAACCACCTCGGTGAGCTGTGGTCACTGTTCCACTTCTTGCTGCCTGGCTGGCTGGGCGACGTGAAAAGCTTCAACCGCGATTACCGGGTGCCGATTGAAAAGCGTGCCAGTGAAGTCAGGCTTCAGCACCTCAATGGCCGGATCAAACCGTTCCTCTTGCGTCGGACCAAGGAACAGGTCGCGACGGAATTGCCGCCGAAGACCGAGATCATTCACTGGGTCGAACTCAACGAAGCCCAGCGCGACGTGTATGAAACCATGCGCCTGGCGATGGACAAGAAAGTCCGCGACGAGATCACCCGCAAAGGCGTGGCGCGCAGCCAGATCATCATTCTTGAGGCGCTGCTGAAGCTGCGTCAGGTGTGCTGTGATTTGCGCCTGGTCAACGATGCCGTCCTGCCGACGCGTGGCAGCACATCGGGCAAGCTCGACAGCCTGATGGAGATGCTTGATGAATTGTTTGAAGAAGGTCGACGGATTCTGTTGTTCTCTCAGTTCACGTCAATGCTGGCGCTGATCGAAGTCGAACTGAAGAAACGTGGCGTCGAGTACGCGCTGCTGACCGGACAAACCCGCGACCGACGCGCGCCGGTGAAGGACTTTCAGAGCGGCAAGCGTCAGATTTTTCTGATCAGCCTGAAGGCCGGCGGTGTTGGCTTGAACTTGACCGAAGCGGATACGGTGATCCACTACGATCCATGGTGGAACCCGGCGACGGAGAATCAGGCGACTGACCGGGCGTATCGTATCGGTCAGGAGAAGCCGGTATTCGTCTACAAGATGATTGCCCGCGGCACGGTGGAAGAGAAAATTCAGCACCTGCAGAAAGAAAAATCCGACTTGGCGGCTGGCGTGCTCGATGGACGCAAGACCGGGGACTGGAAGTTGCAGAGTGATGATATCGAAGCGTTGTTTGCGCCGTTGCCGGATAAGCTCGAAAAGCGCTGAGGTGTGCGTTGCCAGCTACATTGCCTTCGCGAGCAGGCTCCCACATTTGGATCAGTGTTTACCCAACATACTGGGAACACCACAAATCTACTGTGGGAGCGAGCCCGCTCGCGAAAGAGTCAACTCGGTATTACGACTGCTCAGCCTTTCAACACCCGCGCCAACGTCGACTTCACCTTCCCCATCCCGTCATGCAACGCCTGCTCGATCTCGGCCATGGTAATCACCGCCGTCGACTTGCCCGCCGCCGGGTTCACCACCAGCGCAAGGCACGCGTAATCCAGTTCCAGCTCACGCGCCAGTGCCGCTTCCGGCATGCCGGTCATGCCGACAATGTCGCAGCCATCACGATCAAGTCGCGCGATTTCAGCAACGGTTTCCAGCCGCGGGCCCTGGGTGCAGGCATACACCCCATGACTGCTGTAACCCACGCCTTCAGCCGCCAGCGCCGCGATCAATTGCTGACGCAGCTGCTCGCTGTAGGGATAGCTGAAGTCGATGTGGGTAACGTGCTCCAGGTCATCGGCGAAATAGGTGTGTTCACGGCCACTGGTATAGTCGATCAGTTGATGCGGTACGCAAAAATGCCCGGTACCCATCGCAGCATGAATGCCGCCCACCGCGTTAACCGCGAGGATCGCTTCGGCGCCCGCCTGCTTCAATGCCCAAAGGTTGGCCCGGTAGTTCACCTGATGCGGCGGCAAACGGTGCGGATGACCATGACGCGCGAGGAACAGCACTTCCTTGCCGGCGTATTCACCGATATGAACCTCGGCCGAAGGCGGACCGTAAGGCGTGTCCACCACCAGTGACTGACGAATGCTCAGGCCTTCGAGTTGAGTCAGGCCGGTGCCACCGATAATCGCGTAAACCGTCATAACGTAAAGTCCTTATTCAATCAGTTGAGCGTCTTTGAGCGCACCGACAGCCGCCAGCCAGCGCGGGTTCTGCCGGTATTCGGTATTGGCGTACGACTGGCCGCGCATCCGCGCAATTCGCTCGGACGGCTTGACCTTCAGGCGCTGGGCAGCGCTCAGCGCCAATTCCGCAGCGGCGCGGTCGTTGCACACCAGGCCCATGTCGCAGCCAGCGGTCAACGCAGCTTCGATACGGCTGGCGGCATCGCCCACCACATGTGCGCCGGCCATCGACAGGTCGTCGCTGAAGATCACGCCGTCGAATTGCAGCTCGCCGCGCAAGATGTCCTGCAGCCAACGACGGGAGAAGCCGGCAGGCTGGGAGTCGACTTGTGGGTAAATCACATGAGCCGGCATCACAGCGGCCAGCTGCTTGCTCAGTTTGGCGAACGGCACAAGGTCGTTGGCGCGGATCTCGTCGAGGCTGCGCTCGTCATTCGGGATGGCGACGTGGGAATCCGCTTCGGCCCAGCCATGGCCGGGGAAATGCTTGCCGGTGGCGGCCATGCCGGCGCTGTTCATGCCACGGATGAATGCGCCGGCCAGCAGTGCTGCACGCTCCGGATCACCTTCAAATGAACGGGTGCCGACGACGGCGCTGCGCTGGTAATCCAGGTCCAGCACCGGGGCAAAACTCAGGTCAAGACCGACGGCCAGCACTTCGGTGGCCATGATCCAGCCGCATTGCTCGGCCAGGTACTCGGCGTTCGGATTGTCGGCGATGGCACGCATCGCTGGCAGGCGAACGAAGCCTTGGCGCAAACGCTGAACGCGGCCGCCCTCCTGGTCCACCGCCAGCAGCAGATCGGGACGAATGGCGCGAATCGAAGCGCTCAACTCGCGCACCTGGCGCGGGGTTTCGATGTTACGAGCGAAAATGATCAGGCCGCCCACTTCGGGCTGGCGCAACAATTGGCGATCTTCAGCCGTCAGCCAGGTACCGGCGACGTCCACCATCAACGAGCCTTGCAGGCCAGCAGTCATAGAGATTCCTTGATAACGAGAAACCCGGCCCACACGTATTCGCCGCCTTGGGCAATGCCCGGCAGGTCGGCGATACAAATGGGGAGCGGGTTCAGAACGAGAGTCGGCATGGGCGGCTAGCTTAGCGGATGTCAGCTGCCGCGCCCACCCGTGTGCGGTTAAACCTTGGCGCCAGCCGGGGCTGACTTGCTGCGTGGACGCAGCTGCGCGGTGGCCATGGCCGTGTCGGTCACGCCGGTTTCCGCACGCATGCCTGCGGCCAGGAACGGCACCATCAGGCGCATCACTTGTTCAATGGAGGTGTTGACGCCGAAATCGGTCTCGGCAATCGCACGCAAGGCTTTGATCCCCGACATGCTGAACGCCGCAGCGCCGAGCATGAAGTGCACGCGCCAGAACAGTTCGATTGGTGGAATACGCGGCGCGGCTTCGTTGACCAGCATCATGTATCGACGAAACACCTTGCCGTACATGTCTTCCAGGTAACGACGCAAATGGCCTTGGCTCTGACTGAATGCCAGACCCAACAGACGCATGAAGATAGAGAGATCGTTGCCGCTGCGTGGTTGTACTACCAGGGCTTGCTCGACGAGGATTTCCAGCAGTTCTTCGAGCGTCGGCTTGTTTTCAGGCTTGGCCTGGCGCCGCTCGAGCTCTTTATCAAGGCTCAGGCAGAACGGACCTAGGAAGCGCGAGAAGACCGCCTGGATCAGCGCTTTCTTGGAGCCGAAATGATAGTTCACCGCCGCCAGATTGACACCGGCCTTGCTGGTGATCAGACGCAATGAGGTTTCAGCGAAACCTTTTTCCGCGAACAACTGCTCGGCAGCATCAAGAATGCGTTCAACGGTTTCCGACTGGGCCATGGCTACTCCGCCTGACAAACACTTGTTTGAAACATACGTTTCAGCCTGTGTATTGTCAAGCTTGGCCGTTCGTTTCGGGAATGGTCGGTCAGCTATTTAACCATACAACGGCGAAGCTTCAATCAGCGGGTCGATCGACCGTCCGGCGGTCGATAAAAAAAGGGGCATTGCCAAGACGCTTTCACTGTATATAATCCCAGTCACTGTATAAAAAGACAGAGCGACCACAATGCTAAAGCTGACGCCACGCCAAGCAGAGATTCTGGCCTTCATCAAACGCTGCCTCGAAGACAACGGCTACCCGCCGACCCGCGCGGAAATCGCTCAGGAACTGGGTTTCAAGTCACCCAACGCAGCGGAAGAACACCTTAAGGCGCTGGCCCGCAAAGGTGCCATCGAGATGACCCCGGGCGCTTCCCGCGGCATTCGTATTCCAGGCTTCGAAGCCAAGGCTGACGAGTCCACCCTGCCAATTATTGGTCGAGTGGCTGCCGGCGCTCCCATTCTGGCCCAGCAGCACATCGAAGAGTCCTGCAACATCAACCCTGCTTTCTTCCATCCGCGCGCCGACTATTTACTGCGTGTTCACGGCATGAGCATGAAGGACGTCGGTATTTTCGACGGCGACCTGCTGGCCGTACACACCACGCGTGAAGCCCGTAACGGCCAGATCGTGGTCGCGCGTATCGGCGACGAAGTGACGGTCAAGCGCTTCAAGCGTGATGGCAGCAAGGTCTGGTTGATTGCCGAAAACCCTGAATTTGCCCCTATCGAAGTGAACCTGAAAGATCAGGAACTGGTGATTGAAGGCTTGAGTGTCGGCGTGATTCGCCGCTAAAGGAGGCTTTATGCAGTTCCCACACACATCACAGCAAGCCCAACTGCCACTGTTCGAGGCATTCATGGCGCAACCCCTGGCGCCGATCCTGAAAGACGTGGTCGAGTCGCCTTGGAGCGCCGAGCCCGAAGTCTTCAGTGAGCTGTCGCTACGTGGTGCAGCGGGAAACTGCCTGAACCTTCTGGCACCGATTCTGAGGGAATTGAGTCAGGACCAGGACGCACGCTGGCTGACACTGATTGCCCCGCCAGCTAGCCTGACACAGGCCTGGCTGCGGGACGCCGGTCTCAATCGCGAACGTATCCTGCTGCTGCAACCTCGCGGCGCCCAAAGCGCCCAGCAGCTGACCTGCGAAGCCTTGCGTCTGGGCCGCAGCCACACAGTGGTCAGCTGGCTCAACCCATTGAGCACGGCCTCACGGCAACAGTTGATCAGCGCCGCCCGGACCGGGGACGCACAGAGCCTGAATATTCGATTGGGTTAACTGAGAAACTTAACTGACAAACAATGCGCGCCTTGATCTGCGCGAGGCTTCTCCAAGGATAGAGAAGCCGACCTGTAGCGTTGTCCGTAAAAACCGACGGGCGGGATCAATGAAGGACGCGAGTGCCCTGATCCTTTTCAAATTCGCCTTCAACCAGGCGTCCTGCCATCTGAACGCCGACGCTTAACATCGCTTTGGCGACTTCCACGTATTGGCCTTGCAGGAACGCCTTGGCATCCTCGGAGAAATCCAAAGTAACCAGAGAACCCTCGTCCTCGGCCCTGCGCAGCTCGATACGGCCGTCTGGTAACTCGACAATTTCTAGAAAGGACGTTGGCATAAAGGTCTGTTCTCCACGAAAGGCGGGGATTATATAGGCATCGGTCAGGCTTCGCTCAGCAAGTTGACCAGATGTCATGGCAATGAAATATCTTTTTGCACTCATCCCTGAGCGGACACCCTGTCGGAGCATCCGTCTTTGCGCTTAGTCCTTCAGCACTCGTTCAATCCTTCGCGAAACCGGATCGCCAGCCCTTTCAGGTTCTGACGCCAACTCTCCAGTTCTTCTCGGCTCAACTCTTCCGGCGCCTCTTCTGCATCCAGGTTAACGGCCAGGATCAGCGGCTGAGTTACGTCGCCTTTAGGCTTGTGCGGCGCGCGGGGTGGTTGAAACAACGCCGCATGGGCCGCCAACAACTTGGCCAACCAGGTTTCAGGGTTTTGTGCGAGCTCGACCATCTCCGCCATCTCAGGAATCGCGATGGATTCGAGGACTTCGCGAGTCAGCAACAGCTCAGCTCGAGGCGCATTGGCCTGCGGCAAGCGATAGAACCCGGCGATCTCATGGCACAGCCCCAGCAGGGCACCGTACAAGTGAAACAACGCCGATTCACGCCCAGCCTGGATCAGCGCCAGCGAGTTCATTGCCCGCCCCTCTTCGGCCTTGGCGAGCGCTTCCAGCGACAGGCCGGCGAAATAAATCTTCTGATTGGTACGGGTATAAAGTTCGTGGGCCATGACGGCAGCCTCCACAACGAAATAATTGCTTCACGCAGGTCAGACAGTGTCGTGGATCACCCGAGGCGACCGCAAGCACAAAACAAAAAGGCCGCATGAAAACCCGAGGGTTGTCATGCGGCCTTTTGTGTACAGCTCTTTTTAAGCCTTGGCTGCCGGACGCTTGTCTTCAACCGTCCACTTGCCGCCGTCGTAGTAAGCCTTCCAGCCAGTCGGCTTACCGTCGACTTCTGTCTGCACATACTGCTCTTTGGTCTTGCGGCTATAACGGATCACGGAAGGGAGACCGTCCGGGTCTTTCTTCGGCGCTTCGCAGAGGAAGTGGTACTTCGGATCGATCTCATCCTTGTGCGGCACAATTTCCATGACCAGCGGAGCACGAGTCTCGCGGTTTTTCGGGAATTGGCTGGCCGCCAGGAACAGGCCGGAAGCACCGTCGCGCAGGATGTAGGTGTCGTTGACCTTTTCGCATTTCAGCTCAGGCATCTTCACCGGGTCCATCTTCGGCGGCGCCGCGTCACCGCTCTTCAGCAGTTTGCGGGTGTTCTTGCAGGTCGCGTTGGTGCAACCGAAGAACTTGCCGAAACGGCCGGTCTTGAGCTGCATCTCGCTGCCGCACTTGTCACATTCCAGGCTCGGACCTTCATAGCCTTTGATGCGATAGGTGCCCTCTTCGATTTCGTAGCCCGAGCAATCCGGGTTGTTACCGCAGATGTGCAGCTTGCGCTTCTCATCGAGCAGGTAAGCGTCCATCGCCGTGCTGCAGATCGGGCAGCGATGCTTGCCACGCAACACCAGGGATTCCGACTCACCTTCGTCGTCCGCGGCGATTTCATCACCCGGCACCAGGTTGACGGTGGCCTTGCAGCGTTCTTTCGGCGGCAGGCTGTAGCCCGAGCAGCCGAGGAACACGCCGGTCGAGGCCGTACGAATCTGCATTGGACGGCCGCAGGTCAGGCACGGAATGTCGGTCATGACCGGCTGGTTGGCGCGCATGCCGTTTTCGGCGCTTTCGGCAACTTCGAGCTTCTTCTTGAAGTCACCGTAGAACTCGTCCAGCACGTTTTTCCAGTCGCGCTCGCCCTGGGCCACGTCATCGAGGTTCTCTTCCATGCCGGCGGTGAAGCCGTAGTCCATGAGGTTGGAGAAGCTCTCGGACAGACGCTCGGTGACGATGTCACCCATCTTTTCCGAATAGAAACGACGGTTGTGCAGCGCGACGTAGCCGCGGTCCTGGATAGTCGAAATGATCGCCGCATAGGTCGAAGGACGACCGATGCCGCGTTTTTCCATTTCTTTAACCAGGCTCGCTTCCGAATAACGCGCAGGCGGCTTGGTGAAGTGCTGGGTCGGATCAAGCTTGATCAGCTTCATCGCGTCGCCCTGAGCCATGTCTGGCAGCACATCGTCGTCGCCCGGCTTGGCGATTTGCGGCATGACACGGGTGTAACCGTCGAACTTCAGGATGCGGCCCTTGGCACGCAGCTCGAAATCGCCAGCACCCACGGTGACAGTGGTCGACAGGTATTGTGCCGGCAGCATCTGGCAAGCGAGGAACTGGCGCCAGATCAGCTCGTAGAGCCGCTCTGCATCACGCTCCATGCCCGACAGCTTGCTTGGCTCGGTATTGGCATCGGAGGGACGAATCGCTTCGTGAGCCTCTTGTGCGCCTTCCTTGCTGCTGTAGACGTTCGGGGTTTCCGGCAGGTACTTCTTGCCGAACTCGCCTTCAATATAAGTGCGCGCCATCGTCACGGCATCGGCCGAGAGGTTGGTGGAGTCGGTACGCATGTAAGTGATGTAGCCGGCTTCGTACAGACGCTGGGCCATCATCATGGTTTTCTTCACGCCGAAGCCCAGGCGGTTGCTCGCAGCCTGTTGCAACGTGGACGTGATGAACGGGGCCGACGGCTTGCTGCTGGTCGGTTTGTCTTCGCGCTTGGCGATGCTGTAGCTGGAAGCCTTGAGCTTTTCCAGCGCGGCCATGGCCTGGGCTTCGTTCAGCGGCTTGAAGGCCTCGCCTTTCTCACGCGCTACGTCAAAGCGCACAGTCGCGCCCTTGGCGGTGCCGAGGTCAGCGTGGACTTCCCAGTATTCTTCCGGGTTGAACGCACGGATTTCGCGTTCGCGCTCAACCACCAGTTTTACGGCAACCGACTGCACGCGACCGGCGGACAGGCCACGGGCGATCTTGGCCCACAGCAGCGGCGAAACCATGTAACCCACCACGCGGTCGAGGAAACGACGCGCCTGCTGGGCATTTACACGGTCGATGTCCAGCTCGCCCGGTTTGGAGAAGGCTTCCTGAATCGCCTTCTTGGTGATTTCGTTGAACACCACGCGCTTGTAGCGGCTGTCGTCACCACCGATGGCTTCGCGCAGGTGCCAGGCAATGGCTTCCCCCTCGCGGTCCAAGTCGGTTGCGAGATAGATGGTGTCAGCATCTTTGGCGAGCCGGCGCAGCTCTTCGATGACTTTTTCCTTGCCCGGGAGGATCTCGTACTTGGCTTTCCAGCCATGATCGGGATCGACACCCATGCGCGAGACCAGCTGCTTGCGCGCTTTCTCTTTCGGCGTGAGCACCGGACCTTCACCCGCGGCAGCCTTGCCGCGCTTGGCGGCTGGCTCTTTGCTGGCGCTAGCCGAACCGCTGGTGGGCAGGTCTCGGATATGGCCGATACTCGACTTCACCACGTATTGGTTACCCAGATACTTGTTGATGGTCTTGGCCTTAGCCGGGGATTCCACAATGACCAGCGATTTGCCCATGGATCAGAAAATTCCTGAATTCTAGAAGTGAAAGGCGGTTGGCGCCTGACGCGGCACCGCTATATATAGTGGCTACAAGGTGAGGTCAAGCGCAGGGTTTTGCGCGCACTCAGCTTATGGCTTCGAAAAAAGGCTCGGTTCGGCTTGCACCAAAGCAAAGCGTGGCACCTGTTCGCCGTCAACTTCGACCGACTCCAGGAACATGCTCAAGGGACGCACCCAAAAGCCGTAATCGCCATACAGGGCTTGGTAGAAGACTACTTCTTCTTCGGTTTCCGAATGCCGCGCAACACTGAATACGCGGTACTGCGGACCTTTGTAATGTTGGTAGAGCCCAGGTTGTATCGGCATGGTTTGGCCCTCACTCAAATCTTTTCAAAATAAAAACAAAAATAAATTCAGAAAAACAAAAACCGGGGCACTTGGCCCCGGCTTCCGTCAACGGATCGCTTAAACGCGTTCGAAGACGGTGGAGATGCCTTGGCCGAGACCAATGCACATGGTAGCCACCCCGAAGGTGCCGCCATTTTGCTTCATCACGTTCAACAGCGTGCCGGAGATACGTGCACCGGAGCAACCGAACGGGTGACCCAGGGCGATTGCGCCGCCGTGCAGGTTAACCTTCTCGTTCATCTTGTCGAGAACTTTCAGATCTTTCAGCACTGGCAGGGCCTGTGCAGCGAAAGCTTCGTTGAGCTCGAAGAAGTCGATATCGTTAATGCCAAGGCCCGCGCGTTTCAGTGCTTTTTGTGTAGCCGGTACTGGACCATAGCCCATGATTGCCGGGTCCACACCTGCCACTGCCATCGAACGGATCACGGCCATAGGCTGGATGCCCAGGTCCTGAGCACGCTGCGCCGACATCACGATCATGCACGAAGCGCCGTCGGTGATTTGCGACGAAGTACCTGCTGTTACGGTGCCGCCCTTCGGGTTAAACGCTGGCTTCAGAGCCGCCAGGCTTTCCAGGGTGGTTTCCGGACGAATGGTTTCGTCGTAATCGAACAGTTTCAGGAAACCGTTCTCGTCGTAGCCCTGCATCGGGATGATTTCGTCTTTGAACTTGCCTTCCAGCGTCGCCTTGTGGGCGAGCTGGTGGGAGCGCACGCCGAAAGCGTCCTGTTGTTCGCGAGTGATGCCGTGCATCTTGCCCAGCATTTCAGCGGTCAGGCCCATCATGCCCGAGGCTTTCGCCGCGTACAGGGACATGTGCGGGTTCGGATCGACACCGTGCATCATGCTCACGTGACCCATATGCTCGACGCCGCCGACGACGAACACGTCACCGTTGCCGGTCATGATCGCTTGCGCGGCAGTGTGCAGTGCGCTCATCGACGAGCCACACAGACGGCTTACGGTCTGACCGGCAGCAGTGTGCGGGATCTGAGTCATCAGGGACGCCATGCGCGCGATGTTCCAGCCCTGTTCCAGGGTCTGGTTTACGCAGCCCCAGATCACGTCTTCGACTTCGTTCGGGTCAACCTTGACGTTGCGTTCCAGCAATTTGCTGATCAGGTGCGCCGACATGTCTTCGGCGCGGGTGTTGCGGTGCATGCCGCCCTTGGAGCGGCCCATCGGAGTACGACCGAAGTCGACAATCACGACGTCTCTTGGATTCAAGCTCATAAAATTTCACTCTCGCTCAAGTGTTGGGACGCTTAACCGAAGAACCGTTGGCCGGTTTTGGCCATTTCACGCAGTTTTGCGGTCGGGTGGTACAGCGCGCCCAAATCAGCGTACTGGTCAGCCAGGGCAACGAACTCGGCAACACCGATCGAATCGATGTAGCGCAGCGCACCGCCACGGAATGGAGGGAAACCAATACCGTAGACCAGACCCATGTCGGCTTCGGCAGCGGTTTCGACGATGCCGTCTTCCAGGCAACGCACGGTTTCCAGGCACAGCGGGATCATCATCCAGTTGATGATGTCTTCGTCAGTGACTTCGCGCTGCTCGTAAACGATCGGCTTGAGCACTTCCAGTACCGATGGATCGGCAACTTTCTTCTGCTTGCCGCGCTTGTCGGTCTCGTAGGCGTAGAAGCCCTTGCCGTTCTTCTGGCCCAGGCGCTTGGCTTCGTAGAGCACGTCGATCGCGGTACGGCGGTCGTCTTTCATACGGTCCGGAAAGCCTTCAGCCATCACGTCGCGACCGTGGTGACCGGTGTCGATGCCGACCACGTCCATCAGGTACGCCGGGCCCATTGGCCAGCCGAATTTTTCCATGACCTTGTCGATACGGACGAAGTCCACACCGGCGCTGACCAGTTTGGCGAAACCGCCGAAGTACGGGAACAGTACGCGGTTGACCAGGAAGCCCGGGCAGTCGTTGACGACGATCGGGTTCTTGCCCATTTTCTTGGCGTAGGCAACGGTGGTGGCAACAGCCAGCTCGCTGGACTTCTCGCCACGAATCACTTCAACCAGCGGCATCATGTGCACCGGGTTGAAGAAGTGCATGCCGACGAAGTTTTCCGGACGCTTGAGGGCCTTGGCCAGCAAGGTGATGGAAATGGTCGAGGTGTTGGACGCGAGGATGGTGTCCTCTTTGACCTTGTCTTCGACTTCGGCCAGTACGGCTTGCTTGACCTTAGGGTTTTCGACGACTGCTTCAACCACCAGGTCCACGTGACCGAAATCACCGTAGGACAGGGTCGGACGAATGCCGTTGAGCACTTCAGCCATTTTCGCTGCGGTCATGCGACCTTTATCAACGCGACCGACCAGCAGCTTGGCGGCTTCAGCCAGGCCTTGCTCGATGCCGTGCTCGTTGATGTCCTTCATCAGGATCGGCGTACCTTTGGAGGCCGACTGATAAGCGATACCGCCACCCATGATGCCGGCGCCCAGTACGGCAGCCTGCTTCACGTCTTTGGCGATTTCGTCGTAGGCCTTGGCCTTTTTCTTCAGCTCCTGATCATTCAGGAACAGACCGATCAAGCTCTGCGCGGCAGAGGTCTTGGCCAGCTTGACGAAACCGGCGGCTTCGACTTCCAGCGCTTTATCGCGACCGAAGTTCGCGGCTTTCTGGATGGTCTTGATCGCTTCAACCGGCGCCGGGTAGTTCGGGCCAGCCTGACCGGCGACGAAACCTTTGGCGGTTTCGAAAGCCATCATTTGTTCGATTGCGTTCAGCTTCAGCTTTTCCAGCTTCGGTTGACGCTTGGCCTTGTAGTCAAACTCGCCGGAAATGGCGCGTTTGATCAGCTCAAGGGCCGCTTCCTGCAGCTTCTCAGGCGCAACCACTGCGTCCACTGCGCCGACTTTCAGCGCGTCTTCAGGACGGTTTTCCTTACCAGCGGCGATCCACTCGATGGCGTTGTCGGCACCGATCAGGCGCGGCAGACGCACGGTACCGCCGAAGCCTGGGTAGATGCCCAGTTTGACTTCCGGCAGACCGATCTTGGCCTTGGTGGACATGACGCGGTAATCCGCCGCCAGGCACATCTCCAGACCACCACCCAGGGCGATGCCGTTGATCGCGGCGACAGTCGGGACGTTGAGGTCTTCGAAATCGCTGAAAATCTTGTTGGCTTCCAGATTGCCAGCAACGAGCTCGGCATCAGGCAGCTTGAAGTTCTCGACAAATTCGGTGATGTCGGCGCCGACGATGAATACGTCCTTGCCACTGCTGACGATCACGCCCTTGATCGAAGCATCTGCCTTGATGGTGTCCACAGCCTGACGCAGTTCGTTCAGGGTTAGACGGTTGAACTTGTTGACGGACTCACCCTTGAGGTCGAATTTCAATTCGACGATGCCACTTTCAAGAGCCTTAACCGTGATGGCTTTACCTTCGTAAATCATCAACTGATCTCCACGATATGGAAGCTGAACAGTACACGTCGGACGCAGGCGAATGGCTCGGCAGGACGTTAAACGTCAATGCTACGCCAATCCACCCGGCACACCCTCCAACGCGATAGTCGGGATTCTGTAGGAGCGATCTGAAATACAAACGCTCAATTCATACGCCCGTTTGATTTGGGTACGCCACCTTCACGGAATTTCCGACAATTGTCAATCGCCCAAAATACGGGTTGAAACGCGACTTTGCGGTCACTTCCGTACTGCGAAGATCTTCAACACGCAGATGCATGTGAACTCATTCATAGAATCAATAGTTAGAAAAGTCGCCCTAATTCGCTGCAGCCCGCGTTTAACAAGCTACGCTGGCATGGACTTGAAGAAAAAAGATGAACGCGCGGGGCGAATGCCCGGCGTAAGATCAGCCCTACAGCGAATTACCGGCCTGCCTGGCCAACCCCAGCCCGATGATGATGTCGGGCTTTTTATTGCCTGTCTGTCCGCATTGCGCGCCCTTGCAGAGCGCAACGCTCTCATTTCACGCCAGCGCTTTGAGCACGGCGTCAATGTCCTGCAAAACGGTCGCCTCGCCCTTCTCGCCCCAATACAAGGTGATCATCTGCTTGTCAGCCTCGACCTTGTAGACATTGGCTGGCAATTTTTCGAAATGATTGAGCAAGGCTCGATCCTCACATATCTCCTGCCACTGATTCACCCACACACCCGGTGATTTTTGCCAGTAGCTCCAGCACGCCGGCTGATTGCCACGGCGCGGCCGATGATACTGCGCACACGGGCTCGGCGGCTCCTGGCTCAGCCAGTGCGGCCACTCCTGAGGCGCCAGCTGCATGGCCAGGCCGATGCGTCGCGCCTCCATTCGCAGGGCCATGCGCCCGCTCTGACCACGCGACGGTCGCAACCACGCCAGTGGACTCAACACCACCAGCAGGATTGACACCACTATCCAGACCGTCATATCTGTACTCCCGATTCTTGATGGGCGCTTTGGGTCACTTTGGAACCATTGCGCTTGAAACCAGCCATACTTACCAATATTGCAATCCTCAGGAGGAGCACCTCATGCCCTACAACCATATTCTGGTCGCTGTAGATCTAACCGAAGAGTGCGACCCTGTCATCCACCGCGCTCGCGAGCTGTCTGTGAGCAACGGGGCGAAGTTGTCCCTGGTGCACATTGTCGAGCCAATGGCCATGGCCTTTGGCGGCGACGTCCCGATGGACCTGTCACAACTGCAACAACAGCAGTTCGATCAGGCCAAGGAGCGCCTGGACCGGCTGATTGTGAAGTATCCGGAACTCTCCAAGGAATACAGCCACCTGACTTACGGCCAGCCGCGCCAGGAGATTCACCATCTGGCCAAGGAACAGACTTGCGACCTGATCGTGGTGGGCAGCCATGGTCGACACGGCCTGGCATTGCTGCTGGGCTCAACCGCCAATGACGTGCTGCACGGCGCGCCATGCGATGTGCTCGCGGTGCACCTGGTCAAACGCTAACCCTTTGTGGGAGCGAGCCTGCTCGCTAAGGCGCCCTGCCAGTCAACATTGATATCGACTGATACGACCTCATCGCGAGCAGGCTCACTCCTACAGGAGATCTACAGCGAGCAGTAGATCGCATTCCATACGAAAAGCCCGGCGCTCATCACTGAACGCCGGGCTTTTTTGTTACGGGATCAATCAGGCATCCAGTTCGGCCCAGCGCTCGACCATCACGTCCAGCTCGGCCTGCAACTGTTCCAACTGCGCAATCACCGCAGCCGTTTCGGCAGCAGGACGCTGGTAGAAACCGGCATCGGCCATTTGCGCTTCAACCGCCGCGATCTGCTGTTCCATGGCTTCGATCTGGGCCGGCAGCATTTCCAGCTCACGCTGATGCTTGTAGCTCAACTTCTTCTTCGCCAGCGGCGCTTCAGCAGTAGCAACGACAGGCGCAGCCTCAGCCGCAACCACCGCGGAGGTCAGGTCGGCTTTGCCGGATTTGCTCTCGGTCACGCCCAGCAGGCGCGGCGAGCCGCCCTGACGCAGCCAGTCCTGATAACCACCGACGTATTCGCGAACCTTGCCTTCACCTTCGAAGACCAGGGTGCTGGTGACCACGTTGTCGAGGAATGCCCGGTCGTGACTGACCATCAACACGGTGCCGTTGAAGGTCAGCAAGACCTCTTCCAGCAGTTCGAGGGTTTCAACGTCGAGGTCGTTGGTCGGTTCGTCGAGGACCAACAGGTTCGCCGGCTTGCTGAACAGTTTGGCCAGCAACAGACGGGCACGCTCACCACCGGACAGCGCCTTGACCGGCGTGCGGGCACGCTGAGGGCTGAACAGGAAGTCGCCGAGGTAGCTCAGCACGTGACGGCTCTGACCATCGATATCGATGAAGTCGCGACCTTCGGCCACGTTGTCGATCACGGTCTTTTCCAGGTCCAACTGATGGCGCAACTGGTCGAAGTAGGCCACGTCGATGCGCGTCCCTTCTTCCACTGTGCCGCTGGTTGGCTGCAGACCGCTGAGCATCAGCTTCAACAGCGTGGTCTTGCCGGTACCGTTGGCGCCGAGCAGACCGATACGGTCGCCGCGCGTCAGGACCATCGAGAAGTCCTTGATCAGGAACGGGCCGCCCGGGTGAGCAAAGCTCACGTTCTCGAGGACCATCACCTGCTTGCCGGACTTGTCAGCGGTATCTAGCTGAATGTTGGCCTTGCCAGTGCGCTCACGACGCTCGCTTCGCTCAACGCGCAAGGCTTTCAATGCGCGAACACGGCCTTCGTTACGGGTGCGACGGGCCTTGATGCCCTGGCGGATCCAGACTTCTTCCTGGGCCAGCTTCTTGTCGAACAGCGCGTTGGCGGTTTCTTCAGCGGCCAGGGACGCTTCTTTGTGCACGAGGAAACTGGCGTAGTCGCCGTTCCAGTCGATCAGGCCACCGCGGTCCAGCTCGAGGATGCGGGTCGCGAGGTTTTGCAGGAATGAACGGTCGTGCGTGATAAACAGCACGGCGCCCTGGAAATCCTTCAACGCTTCTTCAAGCCAGGCGATGGCACCGATGTCCAAGTGGTTGGTCGGTTCGTCGAGCAGCAACAGATCCGGTTCGGAAACCAGGGCCTGAGCCAGCAGGACGCGACGACGCCAGCCGCCGGACAATTCGGCGAGGGTCTTGTCGGCTGGCAACTGCAGACGGCTCAATGTGCTGTCGACCAGTTGCTGCAAACGCCAGCCATCGCGGGCTTCGAGGTCGTGCTGGACGTGCATCAGCTTGTCCAGGTCGGCGTCGGTGACGATGTTCTGGCTCAGGTGGTGATACTGCGCGAGCAGCTCGCCCACGCCGTCCAGGCCTTCGGCAACCACGTCGAACACGGTCCGCTCGTCGGCTACCGGCAATTCTTGCGGCAATTCGCCAATCTTGAGGCCAGGTGCACGCCAAACGGAGCCCTCATCGGGCTTCTGGTCGCCCTTGACGAGCTTCATCATGCTGGACTTGCCAGTGCCATTGCGGCCGATGATGCACACCCGCTCACCACGGGCGATCTGCCAGGACACCTTGTCCAACAACGGCATAGCGCCGAAAGCAAGGGACACATCGCTGAATTTGAGCAGGGTCATGAGCTTCTCCAAAAACCGGGCGCGCATTCTACCTGACTTGAGGCTTCAGAAGGCCGGCAATTTCACTCTCGAAGCACTCTGCATAACAAATGTTACGAACTTGGGCTGACAGGCCTGCAAAGCTTTCGCCCGTTGCTGGCAAAAGGCTAAGCTACAGATTATTCAGTGCGGGCAATCCCCGCACTTGTCATGATTTCTCTGCCCGGACGTCTCATGCGCAGTCGCCTTTTCAGTCTTTTATCTTGCCTGCTTCTTTCTGCCACTGCCGTTCAATCAGCCCAGGCGGTGGACCTGTCCACCCAGCGCCAATATTACGATGAAGCCAAGCGCGCCCTGGCCAAAGGCGATACCGGTCCTTACTTTCGCTACAGCCAGGCCCTCAGTGATTACCCGCTGGAGCCGTACCTGGCCTATGACGAGTTGACCGCTCGCCTGAAAACCGCCAGCAATGCCGAAATCGAGAAATTCCTCGCCGACCATGGTGACCTGCCGCAAGCCAACTGGATGAAATTGCGCTGGCTGCGCTGGCTGGCCGACCGCGGCGACTGGGCGACCTTCGTCAAGTATTACGACCCCAAGCTCAACTTCACCGAACTGGACTGCCTGAACGCGCAGTATCAGATTGGCCACAACCAGAAGGCCGAAGGCTATGCCAACGCCAACAAACTGTGGCTGACCGGAAAATCCCAACCGGCTGCCTGCGATGCGCTGTTCGGGCAATGGGCTGCCGAAGGTCAATTGACCGAACAAAAACGCTGGGAGCGCACCAAGCTTGCTGCCCAGGCGCGCAATTATCCGCTGGCCAACAGTCTGGTTAGCGGCCTGACCACCCTCGCTCCGCGCGGTCGGCTGCTGATTGATGTGGCGCAAAAACCCGAGCTGCTCAACCAGCCTTCGCGCTTCACCCCGGCTGACGAACCGATGTCCGACGTGGTCAGCCTCGGCCTGCGCCGCCTGGCCAAGCAGGACCCGGACAAGGCTATGGACCTGCTGGACGGTTATGCCAGCAGCATGCACTTCTCCCGCGATGAAAAAGTGGCAATCGCCCGCGAAATCGGCCTGACGCTGGCGCGACGCTATGATGCTCGCGCGCTCGATGTCATGACCAAGTACGACCCGGAACTGCGCGACAACACCGTGTCCGAATGGCGCCTGCGCCTGCTGCTTCGCCTGGCTCGCTGGGACGATGCCTATCAGTTGTCTCGCCGCTTGCCACAGGACCTGGCGACCACCAACCGCTGGCGCTACTGGCAGGCTCGCACCCTTGAGCTGGCGCAACCACAAAACCCGGAAGCGCAGACGCTGTACAAGAGCCTTGCCCGCGAACGTGATTTCTATGGTTTCCTTGCCGCCGACCGTTCGCAACTACCGTACTCGCTGCTCAACAAACCGCTGGTACTCAGCCAGGCCACTATCAACAAGGTGCGCAACACGCCGGGTATACGTCGAGCCCTGGAGTTCCACGCCCGCGGCCAGGTCGTCGATGGTCGTCGCGAGTGGTATTACGTCAGCCGTCACTTCAACCGTGACGAGATGGTCGCCCAAGCGAAACTGGCCTATGACCTGAAATGGTATTTCCCGGCGATCCGCACCATCAGCCAGGCGCAGTACTGGGACGATCTGGACATCCGCTTCCCGATGGCCCACCGCGAAACCCTGGTCCGTGAAGCCAAGGTCCGCGGCCTGCATCCAAGCTGGGTGTTCGCGATCACGCGCCAGGAAAGCGCCTTCATGGACGACGCCCGCTCCGGCGTCGGTGCCAGCGGCCTGATGCAATTGATGCCCGGCACCGCCAAGGAAACCGCACGCAAGTTCAGCATTCCGCTGGCCTCGCCGCAGCAAGTGCTCGACCCGGACAAAAACATCCAGCTCGGCGCCGCGTACCTGAGCCAGGTCCATTCCCAGTTCAACGGTAACCGCGTCCTCGCCTCCGCCGCCTACAACGCCGGCCCTGGCCGTGTGCGTCAGTGGCTGCGCGGTGCAGACCACCTGAGCTTCGACGTCTGGGTGGAAAGCATCCCGTTCGACGAAACCCGTCAGTATGTGCAGAACGTGCTGTCGTACTCGGTGATCTACGGCCAGAAGCTCAATTCGCCACAGCCGCTGGTGGATTGGCATGAGCGGTATTTTGACGATCAGTGATTCCGTTTTTACCCACTGACAAAAAAAATGCCCGCATCGGTTGATGCGGGCATTTTTTTGGGTGCTCGACTTAGTCGGTAACCGGGTCGATAACCGTGTTGTGCCCATCACTAAACTGCAACGCCGCCAACCGCGCATACAGCGCATTGCTCGCAATCAACGCCTGATGCGTCCCCACCGCCACCAGTTTCCCTTGGTCCATCACCGCGATCCGGTCGGCGTTTTTCACCGTGGCCAAACGGTGGGCGATCACCAGCGTGGTGCGGTTTTTCATCAGGCTGGGCAGGGCTTGCTGGATCAGGTGTTCGCTCTGGGCATCGAGGGCGCTGGTGGCTTCGTCGAGCAGCAGGATCGGCGCGTCCACCAGCAATGCGCGAGCGATGGCCAGGCGTTGGCGTTGGCCACCGGACAAACCGAGGCCGCCGTCGCCCAGATGCGTCTGGTAACCGTGAGGCATTTGCTCGATGAAGTCGTGGGCATAAGCGATCTTTGCCGCTTCCTGAACCTGAGCCAGGGTGGCGCCCGGATTACCGTAGCGGATGTTCTCTTCGATGCTGCCGAAGAACAGCGCAGGATTTTGCGAAACCAGCGCGAAGCAACGGCGCAGGTCGAGTGGATCGAGCTGGGTCAACGGCACGCCATCGAGCAGGATCTGCCCAGCGGCCGGATCGTAAAAGCGCAGCAGCAAGTCATACACCGTGGATTTACCCGCACCGGACGGCCCCACCAGCGCAAGGGTTTCGCCCGCGTTAATGGACAGATTCAAGCCGTCGACGGCGTAACTCTCAGGCCGCGACGGATAGGAAAAACGCACGTCCTGTAGCACCAGATCGCCCTTCACCCGCTCCGGCAAGGTCACCAGGCCGGAAGTTGGCGGCTGAATGATGTTTTCCGAGCGCAGCAATTCGGCAATTCGCTCAGCCGCGCCTGCGGCTCGCTGCAACTCACCGATGACTTCACTCAAGGTGCCAAAGGCGCTGCCGACGATCAGGCTGTAGAAAACAAACGCCGCCAGTTCACCGGCCGAGATCCGCCCGGCAATCACGTCCATGCCACCGACCCAAAGCATCACGCCGACAGCACCCAGCACCAGCACGATCACCAGCGTGATCAACCAGGCGCGCTGGAAGATGCGTTTACGCGCGGTGTCGAATGCCTGCTCCACGGTCACGGCAAAGCGCTGCTCATCCTGGACTTGATGGTTGTAGGCCTGCACGGTTTTGATCTGACCGAGGGTTTCGGAGACATAACTGCCGATATCGGCAATCCGGTCCTGGCTCAGGCGCGACAGATTGCGCACCCGCCGGCCGAAAATCAGGATCGGGGCAATCACCAGCGGCAATGCAATCACCACGATGCTGGTGAGTTTGGGGTTGGTGATAAACAGCAACACAATCCCGCCGATGACCATCAGCAGATTGCGCAGAAACAGCGACAACGATGAACCGATCACCGATTGCAGCAACGTGGTATCGGCGGTCAGCCGCGACTGGATTTCGGAACTGCGATTGTTTTCGTAGAACCCCGGATGCAGGTAAACCAGGTGATTGAACACCTGCCGGCGGATATCTGCGACCACACGCTCGCCGATCCACGACACCAGATAAAAACGCGCGAAGGTGCCGATCGCCAATCCCACCACCA
Source organism: Pseudomonas oplopanacis (assembly GCF_057128725.1). Lineage (NCBI taxonomy): Bacteria > Pseudomonadati > Pseudomonadota > Gammaproteobacteria > Pseudomonadales > Pseudomonadaceae > Pseudomonas > Pseudomonas oplopanacis. The sequence goes on from NZ_JBSKHV010000001.1 coordinate 805,469, forward strand.
ACACCATGAACAAGCCGATGGATTGATTCAGCAGGTGCGGTGACTGGGTCATGAACCCCTGATCCACCAGCAGGCGAATGCCCTGCCCCATCGACAAGGTGATGCCGGCGGTGACAATCAACGCGAGCAAGGCGCCAAAGGCTTGCCAGCGATACGGCGCAAGAAAGCGAAGGGTCAGGCGGATCGCGCGGCGGTGACGGGCAGAGAGCATCGGGGTTATCCAGTACGCCATTGATATCGCCAGCCTACACGGCCAGCGGGTGAACTCTGTAAATCATAATGAGTCAGGTTAATTATGACCGGGACGACTAGCTGCTAGACGCTATTGGTCTAAAGTCCGGGTGGCAACGTACTTAAATATCTGGTGGAGTGGCGTTGCCGTTCGGGAAAGATCGCAGGGAGTTGTCATAGCCCGGTCACCTGAAGGTTCTAAAGTAAGCACACACCTGAAGAGGAGACAGGCCATGTCCTTGCAAAACAGCAGCGAAGACAAGATTCAAGTGATCCGCACACAGCCCGACCAGTCTCTGGGTTGCTCGATTATCGATGCCGATGGGCGTGAAGTACCGATCACTGAAGACATGATCCAGAAAGCGTGCAGCGAACTGGAAAAGCGATTGGTCAAGCCTGCCGAACAAGAGTGATATAGCCACCGTCTTCTTGACCCGGCCCTGGTTGGCCGGGTTTTTTATGGGTGCTTATCTGGAAATGGCGGTGCGGCTATCGCGAGCCTGCTCGCGATGGGGCCAACCCGGTGTTCAGATGAGCGAAGCCCCCAACGCCGCGACAATCCTGCGCAACTCAGCCGAATCCGCCTCAATCCGCACTTGCAATCCATCAATCTCCCGACGCGACGGGTAATGCTTGCGCAATGCATCAAACGCCGCACGCTGTTCGTTCACACTACCTACAAGACTGCGGCGAAAATCCGCATCGTCACGGCGCGGGTCGTACACGCCACGGCACAGCATGGCCAGCGCCCACGCCGGATCAGCCTGCGCATGCAGGGTCACTTGCGACAACCACGGCGCCGGCAGCAAATCACTCAGGCTGACCTGAGCCGGCTGTCCGAGAAACTCGCAATACGCCTGATAGATCTGCGCCGTCCCGCGCTGTTTGCCATCAAGGCTGTAACCGGCAATGTGCGGCGTCGCCAGCACGCACAGTTCAGCCAGCGCCACGTCGACCTCAGGTTCGCCTTCCCAGACGTCGAGCACCGCTTGCAGGTCTTCGCGCTCAAGCAGCACCTGCCGCAGGGCGGCGTTGTCGACGACTGGGCCACGACTGGCGTTGATCAGCCAAGTGCCAGGCTTGAGCTGGCCCAAGCGTTTTTTATCGAACAGATGCCAGGTCGACTGCGCGCCGTGCTTCTTCAAAGGCGTGTGCAGGCTGATGACGTCGCACTGCTCGATGATCTGTTCGAGGCTGACAAAATCACCGCCTTCAGCCGCCTGCCGGGGTGGATCGCACACCAGCACGTTCCAGCCCAGACCTTGCAGGACCTTGACCAGACGACCGCCGACTTCGCCGGCACCGACCACGCCATAGGTGCGCCGAGTCAGGTCAGCGCCTTCGATTTCAGCCAGGGTCAGCAGACTGCCGAGCACGTAGTCGACCACGCCCCGGGCATTGCAGCCGGGTGCGCTGGACCAGGTGATGCCAGCTTGCTGAAAGTAATCCAGGTCCAGGTGATCGGTGCCGATGGTGCACGTGCCGACAAAGCGCACGTTGCTGCCTTCGAGCAAGGCGCGATTGACGTTGGTCACAGAACGGACCAGCAGCACATCGGCGTGTTCGACGGTGGCGCGGTCGATGGAACGTCCTGGCACCCGGCGGATTTCACCGAACCCAGAGAAGAAGGCATCGAGCAGCGGGATATTTTCGTCGGCAACAATCAGCATGGCAGGCTCCTTTGGCGGATCGGCAGTGTAGGCGGAGAAGGATGAGATGGGCCAGCGGGCATTACACAACCCTTGACAGTCCCCTGTGGCGAGGGGGCTTGCCCCCGTTCGGCTGCGAAGCAGTCGTGAAGTCATTGCTGCGGTCTGTCAGGCAGACTTCGTATGCAGGTTTTGGGGCCGCTTCGCGACCCAACGGGGGCAAGCCCCCTCGCCACAGGGAATCTCGCAACGTCCGGAATGCGATTACAAATCCCTAACACAGGACTTTTCCTGACCACTGCGTCAGGGCGTAGAATGCATCGCTTTGCGCATCAACACCTTTGGACGTTTCGCCTTTGAATTCCGTGACCGACAGCCTTGCCGCTACCACCCTCACCCGCCCGGCCCGGGTTCGCCTGGAGCTGAAAAACCTGCTCACCCTGGCGCTGCCGATCATGATCGCGCAGCTGGCGACCACTGCCATGGGGTTCGTCGATGCGGTGATGGCGGGCCGGGTGGGGCCTCGGGACTTGGCGGCGGTCGCACTGGGCAACTCCATCTGGGTCCCGGTGTTTCTGCTGATGACCGGTACCTTGCTGGCCACCACGCCAAAAGTCGCCCAGCGCTTTGGCGCCGGCACCCACAGCGAAATCGGGCCGATTGTGCGTCAGGCACTGTGGCTGGCTCTGGTGGTGGGTTTGATGGCGACCGGCATGCTGTTCAGCGCCGAGCCGATCCTGCACATGATGAAGGTCGATCCCGAATTGATCGGCCCGTGCATGCAATACCTGCACGGCATCGCGAGCGGCTTGCCCGCCGTCGCCTTCTACCATGTGTTGCGCTGCTTCAGTGATGGCCTGGGCCGTACGCGTCCGGCGATGGTACTGGGCCTGTGCGGGCTGGCGTTGAACATTCCACTGAACTACATCTTCATCTATGGCCACTTCGGTGTGCCGGCCATGGGCGGTGTCGGCTGCGGCTGGGCCACGGCGATTGTGATGTGGGTAATGGCGCTGGGCATGGCCGGCTGGGAACGCTGGGCGCCGGCGTATCAGTCGAGCCAGTTGTTCAGCCGTTTCGACTGGCCGCAGTGGTCGGTGATCAAGCGCTTGCTGGGCATTGGCCTGCCGATCGGGATCGCGGTGTTCGCCGAGTCGAGCATCTTTGCCGTCATTGCGCTGCTGATCGGCAGCCTCGGCGCCACCGTGGTGGCCGGCCACCAGATCGCCCTGAACTTCAGCTCGCTGGTGTTCATGATTCCTTACTCCCTCGGCATGGCCGTGACGGTGCGGGTCGGCCAGGCCCTCGGTCGACAGGAACCACGCGAGGCGCGTTTCGCCGCCGGTGTCGGCATGGGCACGGCGCTGGCGTATGCCTGCCTGTCCGCGAGCATGATGCTGTTGCTGCGCGAGCACATTGCAGCGATCTACACCGCTGACCCGACGGTGATTCGAGTGGCCGCGATGTTGATCGTGTACTCGGCGCTGTTCCAGTTTTCCGATGCCATTCAGGTGACGGCAGCCGGCGCATTGCGCGGGTATCAGGACACGCGGGTAACAATGATCCTGACCCTGTTCGCTTACTGGGGGATTGGTTTGCCGGTGGGTTACGCACTGGGCCTGACCAATTGGCTAGGTGCGCCAAGTGGCCCGAGCGGGCTGTGGCAAGGTTTGATCGTGGGCTTGAGCTGCGCGGCGCTGATGCTGTCGATCCGCCTGGCGCGCAGTGCACGCAAGCGGATCCGCATCAGTCATTCGGCGGGTTAAGCGAGTTTCTTGCGGATCCAGTACAGGTAGGTGCCTGCCTCTTCGTGCTGCGCCACCAGTTCATGGTCCAGAAACACGCAGAACTTGGGAATGTCGCGACGGGTCGACGGATCGGTCGCGATCACCTTGAGCAGGCCGCCGGGCACCAGGTCGCGGATGTGCTGGTGCAGCATCATGACCGGTTCCGGGCAGTTGAGGCCGGTGGCGTCGAGGGTGCCGTCTACCGGCGTATCAAGCATTTCACTCATGATTAACTCCTGAAACTGGCCGGCATTGTCGGCTTTTAAAATCATCTGTGGTGGACACCGTACCAGTGGGAGCGAGCAGGCTCGCTCCCACATTGACCTGCCTGTTTCAGCGGGACTTGGGTTTCTTCACGTCCAGCCGACGCAGATGGCACGTCACTTCTTCCCGGTCGTGATACAGCTGTTTACAGCCGATCTCAACCCGAATGCCGCGCTCCTTGAAGCCCTCGGCGATGCGTTCCAGCAAGCGTTTCACTTCGGCATAGCGCTGTTTCATCGGCAGTTTGAGGTTGACCACCGCTTCCCGGCAATGCCCCTCGCCAATCCACTCTTCCAGCATCGCGGCGTTGCGCGCCGGTTTCTCGACGATGTCGCACACCATCCAGTCCACCGGCTGCCGGGGCTTGTAGGTAAAACCGTCGGCCATCAAGTGTTGCACCAGACCGGTGTCCATCAGGCTTTCGGCCATCGGACCGTTGTCGATGGCGGTCACCAGCATCCCGCGATTGACCAGTTGCCAGGTCCAGCCGCCGGGGGCAGCGCCCAAATCAACGCCGGTCATGTCGCTGTGCAGACGCTCATCCCACTGATCGCGCGGGATGAAGTGATGCCACGCCTCTTCCAGTTTCAGCGTCGAACGGCTTGGCGCCTCACGCGGGAACTTCAGGCGCGGAATGCCCATCGGCCACATCGCCGAATTATTCGACTCGGCCAGGCCCATGAACACTTCACGGCCACTCTTGAACGTCAGCAGCAGGCGCGGCTTGTGCGCATCCTCCACCAGTTTGCCGGCGGCCATCAGCGCCTTGCGCAGGTGACCTTCAAACTTCTTGCAGAAGTTCGACAGTTCCTTGCCATCGTTGGTGTCGACCATTTCCAGCCACAGGCTGCCGCACAGCGGAAAGTCCGCCATGTGCGCGAGGATCACGCTGATGCGGTCGGTTTCCGGCAGATCAATAAAGATTCCGCGCGCCCATTGGCGCGGGAAGATCAGCTCGGCGAAACGCTGGCCACGCATCAAGCGCTCAGCGCCGTCTTCTTCGGTGCAGATGAACTCGGCGCAGGCGCTGGCGGTCTTGGCCTTGGCATAACCAGCCACGTTCAGGCGGGCGGCGTGCTCGGCAATCTCGGAACAGACTTCGCCTTCGAAGCCCGGCCGGCAATGCATAAAGAGGGTGTTCATTGAATCTCCTGGGCAATCGGCAATGAATCGATGCGCAAACTTGCCCTGTAGCAAAGCCTGTCACGAAAACCGGCGCATGATAGCCGAGTTCGGAACCTCGGACTTCACCATAGAGTCCAGTTATTAGCCTTAACGTCCAAACAGGGCTAGGTTAAGAGCTCTGTCCGTCCCGTCAGCCCGTAGCCGTGCGGGCTCAAAGGAGTCATTTCAATGCCGTCCCTCGATAGCCTGAAAACCCTTAAAACCCTGCAAGTCGACGACAAAACCTACCATTATTTCAGTCTGCCCGATGCTGCCAAGAGCCTCGGTGATCTCGACCAGCTGCCCATGTCGTTGAAAGTACTGCTGGAAAACCTGCTGCGCTGGGAAGATGAAAAAACCGTCACCGGCGCCGACCTCAAGGCGATTGCCGCGTGGCTCAAGGAGCGTCGCTCCGACCGCGAAATCCAGTACCGCCCCGCCCGCGTGTTAATGCAGGACTTTACCGGCGTTCCCGCCGTGGTCGACCTGGCCGCCATGCGCGCCGCCATGGCCAAGGCCGGTGGTGACCCGCAGCGCATTAACCCGCTGTCGCCGGTGGACCTGGTGATCGACCACTCGGTGATGGTCGACAAGTTTGGCAGCGCCAGCGCTTTCGAGCAGAACGTCGACATCGAGATGCAACGCAATGGTGAGCGATATGCGTTCTTGCGTTGGGGCCAGAGCGCCTTCCACAACTTCAGCGTGGTGCCGCCGGGCACCGGGATCTGCCATCAGGTCAACCTCGAATACCTCGGCCGCACGGTCTGGACCAAGGACGAGGATGGCCGCACCTACGCGTTTCCCGACACGCTGGTCGGCACCGACTCCCACACCACCATGATCAACGGTCTCGGCGTGCTCGGCTGGGGTGTCGGCGGGATCGAAGCGGAAGCGGCGATGCTCGGCCAACCGGTGTCGATGCTGATTCCGGAAGTGATCGGTTTCAAACTCACCGGCAAGCTCAAGGAAGGCATCACTGCCACTGACCTGGTGCTGACCGTCACCCAGATGCTGCGCAAGAAAGGCGTGGTCGGCAAGTTCGTCGAGTTCTACGGCGACGGCCTCGCCGACCTGCCGCTGGCCGATCGCGCGACCATCGCCAACATGGCCCCTGAATACGGAGCTACTTGCGGCTTCTTCCCCGTGGATGACGTGACGCTGGAGTACTTGCGCCTGTCCGGTCGACCACCGGAAACGGTGAAACTGGTCGAGGCCTACTGCAAGGCACAAGGCCTGTGGCGCCTGCCAGGCAAGGAACCGATATTCACCGACAGCCTGGCGCTGGACATGACCAGCGTCGAAGCCAGCCTCGCCGGCCCGAAACGTCCGCAGGACCGTGTTTCCCTGCCCAATGTCGCGCAGGCGTTCACGGACTTCATCGACCTGCAATTCAAACCCACCAGCAAGGAAGTAGGACGCCTGGAAAGCGAGGGCGGCGGCGGTGTCGCGGTGGGCAACGCGGACCTGGCCGGTGAAGCCGATTACGAACACGGCGGTCAGACCTATCGACTGAAAAACGGCGCGGTGGTAATTGCCGCCATCACGTCCTGCACCAACACCTCCAACCCGAGCGTGATGATGGCGGCCGGCCTGGTGGCGAAAAAGGCTGTGGAGAAAGGCCTCAAGCGCAAACCGTGGGTCAAGAGTTCGCTGGCGCCCGGCTCCAAAGTGGTCACCGACTACTACAAGGCGGCGGGCCTGACCCAATATCTCGACGAACTGGGTTTTGCGCTGGTCGGCTACGGTTGCACCACGTGCATCGGCAACTCCGGGCCATTGGCGGAGCCGATTGAAAAAGCCATTCAGGCCGCCGACCTGACCGTTGCGTCGGTGTTGTCGGGCAACCGCAACTTTGAGGGACGCGTGCATCCACTGGTGAAAACCAATTGGCTGGCCTCCCCGCCACTGGTCGTCGCCTATGCGCTGGCCGGCACGGTGCGCATCGACATCAGCAGTGAGCCGTTGGGCGACGACAAGGATGGCAATCCGGTGTATTTGCGCGACATCTGGCCGAGCAGCAAGGAAATTGCCGATTCGGTGAATCAGGTCAACACGTCGATGTTCCACAAGGAATACGCCGAAGTGTTTGCCGGCGACGAGCAATGGCAAGCCATCAAGGTGCCGCAAGCGGCGACGTATGTGTGGCAGGACGATTCGACCTACATCCAGCATCCGCCGTTTTTCGACGACATCGGCGGCCCGCCGCCGGTGGTCAAGGACGTCGCCGGGGCCCGGGTGCTGGCGCTGCTGGGCGACTCGGTGACCACCGACCACATCTCCCCCGCCGGCAATATCAAGGCCGACAGCCCGGCCGGTCAGTACTTGCGCGACAAGGGTGTGGAACCGCGGGACTTCAACTCCTACGGCTCGCGTCGCGGCAACCATGAAGTGATGATGCGCGGCACCTTTGCCAACATCCGTATCCGCAACGAAATGCTTGGCGGCGAGGAAGGCGGCAACACCTTCTACATTCCCACCATGGAGAGAATGCCGATCTACGACGCAGCCATGCGTTATCAAACGTCAGGCACGCCGCTGGTGGTCATCGCAGGCCAGGAATACGGCACGGGCTCAAGCCGCGACTGGGCGGCCAAGGGCACCAATCTGCTGGGCGTGAAAGCCGTCATCGCCGAAAGTTTCGAGCGGATTCACCGCTCCAACCTGGTCGGCATGGGCGTGCTGCCGTTGCAGTTCAAACTGGACCAGAACCGCAAGAGTCTGAACCTGACGGGCAGGGAAACCCTGGATATTCTCGGGTTGACCGGCGTGGAGCTGACGCCGCGGATGAACCTGACGCTGGTGATCACCCGTGAAGATGGCAGCAAGGAAAAGATCGACGTGCTGTGCCGGATCGATACGCTCAATGAGGTCGAGTACTTCAAGTCCGGGGGGATTTTGCATTATGTGTTGCGACAATTGATAACAGCGTAACCGCCCGCTGCCACAGACACCGCCTTCGGGCGGTGTTTTTATTTGTGCCGCTAGCGTCCCATAATCCGCCGCCGCTTTTGCATGCCCAACACCACCCCCCCCTGTAGGAGGGCCGGGGTATGCCGCAGAATTTTGCCTAATAAGGATGCTCAATGATCGCCCTGCCATGGACCTACCTGGCCTTACTCTCCCTCGGCTTCGGCCTCGCCTTGACCTACGGCCAACTCAGCTGGATGGCCTTGATCACCATCGCCTTGCTGATCGCGGCCGGTGTTGCCGTCCGCCAACAAAAACTCCCGATTGCCCGCTACCTCGGCCACGGCCTGTTCATCATCCTGACCCTGGCGCTGGCGATGCACTTGCTCCCGGGCTTCTTCAACGGACGCGCGATCGCCCCTCAATACCTCACCGCTGATGCCGTGCCGTTTTCCATGTACCTGAATCAGGACAAACCGCTGATCGGCTTCTGGCTGTTATTGGTTTGCCCATGGATTGTCGGCCGGCGCTCCTGGCGCCTTGGCGTTTACGCCACCGCCCTCGCCCTGACGCTGAGTGCCGTACTGGCCTTGGGTGGCGCGTTGTTGCTGGGCATGATCAGTTGGGCGCCGAAGTGGCCGGATCAAGCCTGGCTGTGGCTGCTGAACAATCTGTTGTTGGTCACGGTGGTCGAGGAAGCACTGTTTCGTGGCTACTTCCAGGGTGGCCTGAGCCGTCGGTTCAAACACCTGCCTTACGGCGAAAACCTCGCGCTGCTGCTCGCGTCGTTGCTGTTCGGTCTGGTGCATGTGGGCGCTGGCTGGCAATGGGTGCTATTGGCGACCCTGGCCGGTGTCGGTTATGGCCTGGCCTATCGTTTTGGCGGTCTGGGTGCCGCCATTGCCACCCATTTCGGTCTGAACCTGCTGCACTTCACGCTGTTCACCTATCCGATGCTCGCGAGTTGAGGCAATGCTCGTTTTGCGACGCACCGCTGATTATTGAAAAATAATTTCAACTAATTCCTGGCACCGCCGACAACCTGTCAAAGCCTTGCGGATTGAAAAAGCCATGCGTAACAACCAGCCCATTACCCAACGCGAACGGACCTTCCCGGCACAGCAACGGTTGATTTCCACCACCGATGCCAAGGGCGTGATCACTTACTGCAACGACGCGTTCGTCGAGATCAGCGGGTACTCGCGTGAGGAGCTGGTCCGCGCACCGCACAATCTGGTCCGTCACCCCGACGTTCCGGCCGCCGTGTTCGCGCACATGTGGGGCACTCTGAAGCAAGGCTTGCCATGGATGGGCATCGTCAAGAATCGCTGCAAGAGCGGTGATCACTATTGGGTCAACGCCTACGTGACGCCGGTATTCGAGGGCAACCAGGTAATCGGTTACGAGTCGGTGCGGATCAAACCCACCACCGAACAGATCCAGCGTGCCGAAGCGCTTTACCAACGCATCAACCAAGGCAAGTCCGCCATTCCATCGACGGATAAATGGCTGCCGGTGCTTCAGGACTGGCTGCCGTTCATTCTGGTCAGCCAATTGAGCTTCATGATCGGTGCCACGCTGACGTCACAGTGGGGCTTTGCCTTGGCGGCCGGCCTGTCGGTGCCGTTGGGCCTGATGGGGTTGAGCTGGCAACAGCGTGGTCTCAAGCGCCTGCTGGTCCTGGCCGGGCAAACCACCTCCGACCCGCTGATCGCGCAGATGTACACCGACAGCCGCGGCGCCCAGGCGCGCCTGGAAATGTCGATCCTCAGTCAGGAAGCCCGCCTGAAAACCTGCCTGACCCGTCTGCAGGACACCGCCGAGCACCTGACCGAACAAGCGAAACAGTCCGATACCCTGGCGCACAACAGCTCCAGCGGCCTGGAACGTCAGCGCGTCGAAACCGAGCAAGTGGCCACCGCCGTCAACCAGATGGCCGCCACCACTCAGGAAGTCGCCAGCCACGTACAGCGCACCGCCGACGCCACCCAGGAGGCCAATCGCCTGACCGGTCGCGGCCGCGACATCGCAGGGGAAACCCGCGAAGCCATCCAGCGCCTGTCGGTGGTAGTGGGTGAAACCGGCCTGACCGTGACTCAACTGGCCAAGGACAGCGACGAAATCGGCGGCGTGGTCGATGTGATCAAAGGCATCGCCGACCAGACCAACCTGCTGGCCTTGAACGCCGCCATCGAAGCGGCCCGCGCCGGTGAAATGGGCCGTGGTTTTGCGGTGGTGGCCGACGAAGTTCGCCAACTGGCGCAACGCACCAGCGAATCCACCGGGCAGATCCATGCCCTGATCGCCAAGCTGCAGCAGACCGCCAGCACCGCCGTGCAAACCATGGAAGCCGGGCATCGTCAGGCCGAAGAAGGTGTGGCACGGGTACTGGAAGCGGATCAGGCGCTGGTGGGCATCAGCGAAGCGGTGGCCAACATCACCGACATGACCACCCAGATTGCGGCCGCGACTGAAGAGCAGAGTGCGGTGGCTGAGGAGATCAGCCGCAACATCAGCAATATCTCGCAACTGGCGGACCAGACCTCGGAACAGGCACAGAACTCGGCGCTGTTGAGTGAAGAGCTGACGAAAACGGCGAATACCCAGTATTCGTTGGTGGAGCGGTTTAATCGCTGATCGTTGTTGGAATGAAAAAACCCGGACAGTGAAAGCTTCCGGGTTTTTTGTTGCCAATTTGAAAGTGATGGTGCCAGTCCCGACCTCTTCGCGAGCAGGCTCGCTCCCACAGGGGGATCTGTTGTAAACACAAATTGGGGGTGTGCCGGAAATCAAATGTGTGCGAGCCTGCTCGCGAAGAGGCCCGGACAGGCACTGAAAATCTCACCGAAGGAATGAGGCAATCTTCTGCGCCGCAGCCCACAAATGCTGCTCATGGGTAAACCCCGAAGCCTTCAGCGGTTTCAAATCATGATCCCCCGCCACCAGCCACATCATCTCGATGCTCGGCGATAACACATACCGCTCGACAGCCTCGCGATTACCCAGCGCATCGCGCTCGCCCTGCACAATCAACGTCCGCGTCTTCAACCCCGCCAAATGTTCAACCCGAGGTTTTTCCGGTTTACCCACCGCGTAAAACGGATAACCCAGACACACCAACGCATCCGCCCCCAATTCATCCGCCAGCAAACTCGCCATTCTCCCGCCCATGGACTTGCCGCCGATGGCCAGTGGCCCAGTGACATGGCGTCGCACCACGGCATACACCTCACGCCAGCATTCCAGCAGTTTCGGCGCCGGATTCGGTGGTCGTTTACCGCCATCCACACGCCGTTGCGCCATGTACGGAAACTCGAAGCGCACCACGTTGACGCCTTGATCGGCGAGGCGTGCCGCCATGTCGTCCATCCAGCCGCTGTCCATCGGCGCACCGGCGCCATGGGCAAGGATCAGTGTCGGTGAACCCGGTTTCGAAGCAGCGTTCCAGAGCCATCCGTGTTCCCGCACGCACTGCGCCCATTGATCCCCGTCAATACCGGCCTTGTGCTGTTTGTCCATGCTTGCCTCGCTTTTAGTCTGCCTATAACTCCGGCCGAAGGGAGCGTCATTGCCTTGCGCAGACGACTTCACTTCAGCTGAACCGTGGATGGGGAACCATGAACACTTCTATCAGTACCGCCTACAACTACAAGGTGGTCCGCCAATTCGCCATTATGACGGTGGTGTGGGGCATCGTCGGCATGGGGCTCGGGGTTTTTCTCGCGGCCCAGTTGGTCTGGCCCGAACTCAACTTCAATTTGCCGTGGACCAGTTTCGGGCGGTTGCGCCCGCTGCACACCAACGCGGTGATCTTCGCGTTCGGCGGTTGCGCGCTGTTCGCCAGTTCGTTCTACTCGGTGCAACGCACCTGCCAGACGCAGCTGTTCGCGCCGAAAATCGCCGCGTTCTGCTTCTGGGGCTGGCAACTGGTAATCCTGTTGGCGGCGATCAGCCTGCCGCTGGGTTACACCAGTTCCAAGGAATACGCCGAGCTGGAATGGCCGATCGACATTCTGATCACCATCGTCTGGGTCGCCTACGCCATCGTGTTCTTCGGCACGCTGGCCAAGCGCAAGACCAAGCACATCTACGTCGGCAACTGGTTCTTCGGTGCGTTCATCATCACCGTGGCGATTTTGCACATCGTCAACAACCTTGAGTTGCCGGTGAGTTTCACCAAGTCCTACTCGGTGTATTCCGGTGCGACCGACGCCATGGTCCAGTGGTGGTACGGGCACAACGCCGTAGGCTTTTTCCTCACCGCCGGTTTCCTCGGGATGATGTACTACTTCGTGCCGAAACAGGCCGAACGCCCGGTGTATTCCTATCGCCTGTCGATCGTACACTTTTGGGCGCTGATCACCCTGTACATCTGGGCGGGTCCGCACCACTTGCACTACACCGCACTGCCGGACTGGGCACAGTCCCTGGGCATGGTGATGTCATTGATCCTGCTGGCGCCAAGCTGGGGCGGGATGATCAACGGCATGATGACGCTCTCAGGCGCCTGGCATAAGTTGCGCAGCGACCCGATCCTGCGCTTCCTCGTGGTGTCGCTGGCGTTCTACGGCATGTCGACCTTCGAAGGGCCGATGATGGCCATCAAAACGGTCAACGCGCTGTCTCACTACACCGACTGGACCATCGGCCACGTTCACGCCGGGGCACTCGGCTGGGTGGCGATGATTTCCATCGGCGCGCTGTACCACATGATCCCGAAAATCTTCGGCCGTGAGCAGATGCACAGCATCGGCCTGATCAACGCGCACTTCTGGCTCGCCACCATCGGCACCGTGCTGTACATCGCCTCGATGTGGGTCAACGGCATCGCCCAGGGCCTGATGTGGCGCGCAATCAACGAAGACGGCACGCTGACCTACTCCTTCGTCGAAACCCTGGTGGCCAGCCACCCAGGTTTCATCGTGCGACTGGTGGGCGGGGCGATCTTCCTCAGCGGCATGTTCCTGATGGCTTACAACACCTGGCGCACCGTACGGGCCTCGCAGCCTGCCGACGTCGCCGCTGCCGCGCAGATGGCTTGAGGAGTCCGCCATGAAACACGAAACAATCGAGAAAAACGTCGGCCTGCTGCTGTTGTTGATGGTGCTGGCCGTGAGCATCGGCGGCCTGACCCAGATCGTCCCGCTGTTCTTTCAGGACGTGACCAACAAACCGGTGGAAGGCATGAAGCCCTACACCGCCCTGCAACTGGAAGGTCGCGACATTTACATCCGCGAAGGTTGCGTTGGTTGCCACTCGCAGATGATCCGCCCCTTCCGGGCCGAGACCGAACGCTATGGCCACTATTCGGTCGCCGGTGAAAGCGTCTGGGATCACCCGTTCCTGTGGGGCTCTAAACGCACCGGGCCGGACCTGGCGCGGGTTGGCGGTCGCTACTCGGAAGACTGGCACCGCGCGCACTTGTACAACCCGCGCAACGTGGTGCCGGAATCGAAAATGCCGGCCTACCCATGGCTGGTGGCCAATCAGCTCGACAGCAGCCACACCGAAACCAAAATCCGCGCCATGCGCACCTTGGGTGTCCCGTACACCGACGCTGACATCGCCGGGGCAACGGCCTCGCTCAAGGGCAAGACCGAAATGGACGCCTTGGTCGCTTACCTGCAAGTGCTCGGCACCGCTATCAAGAGCAAGAGGTGAGCCATGGTCATTGAAATGAGCAGTGGAATGATCCGCGGACTGGGCACGGTCGTGGTGTTTGTGGCCTTCGTCGGCCTGACGCTGTGGGTGTTCAACAGCAAGCGCAACCCGGAGTTCGCCGAAGCGCGCCTGCTGCCGTTCGCCGACGAACCGACACCCGATGACGCCACCCAAGAACCTGAAACAAGGAGTACCCGGCCATGACCACCTTTTGGAGTACGTGGATCTGCGTACTGACTATCGGCAGCCTGATCGGCCTGACCTGGTTGCTGATCGGCACCCGCAAGGGCGAAACCAAGGGCAGCGTCGACCAGACCATGGGCCACAGCTTCGACGGCATCGAGGAGTACGACAACCCGCTGCCGCAGTGGTGGTTCATGCTGTTCGCCGGCACGCTGGTGTTTGCCGTGGGATATCTGGTTCTTTACCCGGGCCTGGGCAATTGGAAAGGCATTCTGCCGGGCTATGAAAACGGCTGGACCGGCGTGCATGAATGGGAAAAGGAGATGGACAAGGCCGACGCGAAGTTCGGGCCGATCTTCGCCAAATTCGCCGCGATGCCCGTGGAAGAAGTGGCCAAGGACCCGCAAGCGCTGAAAATGGGCGGGCGCCTGTTTGCGTCCAACTGTTCGGTGTGCCACGGCTCGGATGCCAAGGGTGCATTTGGCTTCCCGAACCTGGCGGACAGCGATTGGCGCTGGGGCGGTTCGGCCGACACGATCAAAACCACGATCATGGGCGGGCGCATGGCCGCGATGCCGGCCTGGGGTGAAATCCTCGGTGAGTCCGGCGTGAAGAATGTCGCCGCATATGTGCGTCACGACTTGGCCGGTCTGCCGTTGTCTGCCGACAGCGGCGCCGACCTGCAAGCTGGACAGCAACTGTTCAGCACCACCTGCGTAGCCTGTCATGGGGCACACGGCCAGGGCACTGAAGCCATGGGCGCGCCGAATCTGACGCACCCGGCCGGTTTTATTTACGGTACAAGCCTGGCGCAACTGCAACAGACCATTCGTCATGGCCGCCAGGGCCATATGCCGGCGCAGAACGAATTGCTCGGCAACGATAAGGTGCAATTGCTGGCCGCTTACGTGTACAGCCTGTCTCACGGTGCCGGCACCGAGCGTTTGCAGGCTCAAGGCAAGCAGGAATAATTCTCGACCGCTCTGCTGCCGCATTCTCCCGGATGCGGCAGTTCCCTGCCTCTTTGCGACCCATTGTCGCACCCTCCCCCCGCTCTTTCTTTCGGTTCACCAGATTCGGGTCTAAGCTTGCTCGGTGCGGACTGGCATGAGCCGGTTCCAGGTCGTTTTTAGCCGATGTGTTCGACGATTCTGTTCGATGACAAGCCGCAAAGGCTGGTAGATACCGGCTGTCGCGACAATTGCCGTCGGTCACCCGATCGTTGTGTTTGAACACACCCCGTTACAACTGACCGGACCCCCTCCTCATTTTCGTCCGCCGCGACATTTTGCCCTTGGGTGATTTTGTCCTTACGCGGCGCATGGAAAGGCCGCAGAATCAGCTTTTGAAAGCATTGACCCAGGTCATGGCGCGTTGCAATGACCCCCTGCTTTCTCCATACTTGCGGCCGATTTTTACTCCTAATAAAACACCCAAACCGTGGAACCTTAGAATGAGCACAGCAATCAGTCCGACTGCTTATAACTATAAGGTAGTCCGCCAGTTCGCCATCATGACGGTGGTCTGGGGGATCCTTGGCATGGGGCTCGGTGTCTTCATCGCCTCACAGCTTGTATGGCCGGAATTGAACTTCGGTCTGCCGTGGACGACTTTTGGACGCTTACGCCCGTTGCACACCAACCTGGTGATTTTCGCCTTCGGTGGTTGTGCACTGTTTGCCACTTCTTATTACGTCGTGCAGCGAACCTGCCAAACGCGACTGATTTCCGATAGCCTCGCGGCCTTCCACTTCTGGGGATGGCAAGCGGTGATCATCGGCGCGATCGTTACCTTGCCGCTGGGTTACACCACCACCAAGGAATACGCGGAACTGGAATGGCCCCTGGCTATTCTGCTGGCCATTGTCTGGGTCGTTTACGGTCTGGTGTTCTTCGGCACCATCGTCAAGCGCAAGACCAAGCACATCTATGTCGGTAACTGGTTCTACGGCGCGTTCATCGTCGTGACCGCGATGCTGCACATCGTCAACCACATGTCGCTGCCGGTCAGCCTGTTCAAGTCCTACTCGGCCTACTCGGGTGCGACTGACGCCATGATCCAGTGGTGGTACGGCCACAACGCCGTAGGTTTCTTCCTGACCACCGGCTTCCTAGGGATGATGTACTACTTCGTGCCGAAGCAGGCCGAGCGTCCGATCTACTCCTATCGCCTGTCCATCGTGCACTTCTGGGCGCTGATCACCCTGTACATCTGGGCCGGTCCGCACCACCTGCACTACACCGCACTGCCGGACTGGGCTCAGTCCTTGGGCATGGCAATGTCGATCATCCTGCTGGCTCCGAGCTGGGGCGGCATGATCAACGGCATGATGACCCTGTCGGGCGCCTGGCATAAGCTGCGCACCGACCCGATCCTGCGCTTCCTGGTCGTGTCGCTGGCGTTCTACGGCATGTCGACCTTCGAAGGCCCGATGATGGCCATCAAGACCGTCAACTCGCTGTCTCACTACACCGACTGGACCATCGGCCACGTACACGCCGGCGCCTTGGGCTGGGTAGCGATGATCTCGATCGGCGCGATCTACCACATGATCCCGAAACTGTTCGGTCGCGCCCAGATGCACAGCACGGGCCTGATCAACACGCACTTCTGGCTCGCGACCATCGGTACCGTTCTGTACATCGCTTCGATGTGGGTCAACGGCATCACCCAGGGTCTGATGTGGCGTGCAATCAACGATGACGGCACCCTCACCTACTCGTTCGTCGAAGCGCTGCAAGCCAGCCACCCTGGCTACATCGTTCGCGCCCTGGGCGGTGCGTTCTTTGCCAGCGGCATGCTGTTCATGGCCTACAACGTATGGCGTACCGTACGTGCCTCGAACCCGGCTGAAGCCGAAGCCGCCGCTCAGATTGCTGTAGTTGGAGCTCACTGATGAAGCATGAAGCAGTCGAGAAGAATATTGGCCTGCTGGCCTTCTTCATGGTTATCGCCGTCAGCATCGGCGGCCTGACCCAGATCGTTCCGCTGTTTTTCCAGGACGTCACCAACAAGCCGGTCGAAGGCATGAAGCCTCGTCCTGCGCTTGAAGTCGAAGGACGCGACGTCTTTATCGCCAACGGTTGTGTCGGCTGCCACTCGCAGATGATCCGCCCGTTCCGTGCTGAAACCGAACGCTACGGCCACTACTCCGTTGCCGGTGAAAGCGTTTGGGACCACCCGTTCCTGTGGGGTTCCAAGCGTACCGGTCCGGACCTGGCCCGCGTCGGCGGTCGTTACTCCGATGACTGGCAGCGTGCGCATTTGTACAACCCGCGCAACGTAGTGCCTGAGTCGAAAATGCCGGCCTACCCGTTCCTCGTGGAAAACAAGCTCGACGGCAAAGACACCGCCAAGAAACTGGAAGTCTTGCGCACGCTCGGCGTCCCTTACACCGACGAAGACATCGCCGGCGCCAAGGATGCTGTGAAGGGCAAAACCGAAATGGACGCGCTGGTGGCCTATCTGCAAGGCCTGGGCACCATCATCAAAAGCAAACGGTGATTTAGATGGATATCGGGATGATTCGTGGCCTGGGCACCGTTGTCGTGATGGTGGCCTTCATCGGTCTGGCGTTGTGGGTGTTCAGCCCCAAGCGCAAGTCGGAGTTTGAAGACGCGACCTTGCTGCCTTTCGCGGATGATCCCGAAGCCATCAAGCACGTCGAGCAAGCTTCTAGGAGTAACAAAGAATGACTACGTTCTGGAGTCTGTACGTCACAGTCCTCAGTCTCGGCACCATCTTCGCCTTGACCTGGCTGCTGCTGTCTACCCGCAAGGGTCAGCGCGCCGAGCAGACGGAAGAAACGGTTGGCCACTCCTTCGACGGGATCGAGGAGTACGACAACCCACTGCCAAAATGGTGGTTCATGCTGTTCGTGGGCACCATCATTTTTGCCCTGGGCTACCTGGTGTTGTACCCGGGCCTGGGCAACTGGAAAGGCCTGCTGCCGGGTTACAACTACCTCGATAACGAGAAGCAGACCGCGTTCGCCAACGGCCAGACCGGCTGGACCGGCGTTCACGAGTGGGAAAAGGAAATGGCCAAGTCGGACGCCCGGTTCGGCCCGATCTTCGCCAAGTTCGCGTCCATGCCTATCGAAGAAGTCGCCAAAGACCCGCAAGCCTTGAAGATGGGTGGCCGTCTGTTCGCCTCCAACTGCTCGGTCTGCCACGGTTCCGATGCCAAAGGCGCCTACGGCTTCCCTAACCTGACTGACGCCGACTGGCGCTGGGGCGGCGAGCCGGCCACCATCAAGACCACCATCATGGGCGGCCGTCACGCGGTCATGCCGGCGTGGGCTGACGTGATCGGCGAGCAAGGCGTTTCCGACGTCGCTGCCTTTGTCCTGACGAACCTCGATGGCCGCAAACTGCCGGAAGGCACCAAGGCTGATCCGGTTGCAGGCCAGAAGCTGTTCGCCGCCAACTGCGTGGCTTGCCACGGTCCGGAAGGCAAAGGTACGCCAGCAATGGGCGCGCCTAACCTGACCCATCCGGCCGCGTTCATCTACGGTTCGAGCTTCGCTCAACTGCAGCAGACCATCCGTTACGGCCGTCAGGGCCAGATGCCTGCGCAAGAGCAGCTGCAAGGCAACGACAAGGTTCACCTACTGGCCGCTTACGTCTACAGCCTGTCTCACGGTGAGAAGGCTCCGGCGGCAGACGCTCAGTAAAGCAAACGCTTGAAGCAACAAAAAACGGCCCCGCCAATGAAGATTGGCGGGGCCGTTTTGTTTAAGCCGTATTAACTACACGACCGGTGGTAGCGCCCCGCTTCGCTACCGCAGTTGCTTGGCAGCCTGGCAAGTAGTAACGTTTCTACAAAGAACTTTCAGGAGGGCAAATATGATGGTCATCACCACCATTTCCAGCCGCGAATTCAATCAAGACACAAGCAGTGCCAAAAAAGCCACGCGTCAGGGGCCGGTTATCATCACCGACCGTGGCAGACCCGCTCACGTACTGCTAAGCATTGAGGAGTACCAGAAACTGACTGGCAACAACGCAAACATTGTCGACTTGTTGGTGATGCCGGAAGCGGCAGACATCGAGTTCGAAACCGAGCGTGCCGTCATCACTCATCGACCCGTGGACCTGTCCTGATGTATTTGCTCGACACCAATGTGATATCCGAACTGCGCAAACCCCAGGCTGACGCCAATGTCGTGGCCTGGGCGAAAAGCATCATTACCCCACGCCTGTTTATTTCAGCCATTACGCTGAAGGAACTGGAGACCGGGGTCCTGCGAATGGAGCGACGCGATCCCGTACAAGGGAAAGTATTGCGCACGTGGCTGAAGCGACACGTAATCCCTGCTTTCGATGCCCGAATCCTGCCAGTCGATGCTGCCGTTGCATTACGCTGTGCCAGTCTGCATGTGCCGGACCGCGCCAATGAAAGCGATGCCCTGATCGCTGCGACCGCGCTGGTTCACGGGCTGACGGTGGTCACCCGCAACACAGGCGATTTTCAATCCAGCGGCGTTGCGCTGATCAACCCATGGGGTGATTGAGTTCGCCACCCCTGCAAAACCGGCCATAATTCACAAGTCAATTGATTCAAGTCATTACACCGTCCGTTGATTTCCACCAACGTGACCAAAGGTCGCACCCTTGTGCTAGAGCTTCAGGCGTATCATTGCGCCACTGCAACAGCCCTTTTTGACCGCGGTCGGCATGTACTGACCGGGGCATTTTTCCACTGCCGTGGGATGCAATGATGAGCAACCAGATTCCGGTACACGACGTCACTCCACCCGACAAGAACGCGAACAACAGCGTCGACCTCTACGCCTCTCGAGAAAAGATCTACACCCGCGCCTTCACTGGCTTGTTCCGCAACCTGCGGATGATGGGCGGTGCCTTTTTGTTTCTGTTGTATTTCGGCACGGTGTGGCTGAACTGGGGCGGCCATCAAGCCGTCTGGTGGAACCTTCCGGAGCGTAAATTCTTTATTTTTGGCGCAACCTTCTGGCCTCAGGACTTCATCCTGCTGTCGGGGATTTTGATCATCAGTGCCTTCGGCCTGTTCTTCATTACGGTCTACGCCGGTCGCGTGTGGTGCGGCTACACCTGCCCGCAGAGCGTCTGGACATGGATTTTCATGTGGTGCGAAAAGGTCACCGAAGGCGACCGTAACCAGCGCATCAAGCTCGACAAGGCGCCGATGAGCGCCAACAAATTCCTGCGCAAGCTCAGCAAGCATTCGATGTGGCTGTTGATCGGTTTTGTCACCGGCCTGACCTTCGTCGGTTACTTCTCGCCGATCCGCGAACTGGTGTTCGATTTCTTCACCGGCGAAGCGGATGGCTGGTCGTATTTCTGGGTCGGTTTCTTCACCCTCGCCACCTACGGCAACGCCGGCTGGTTGCGCGAGCAGGTGTGCATTTACATGTGCCCGTATGCGCGTTTCCAGAGCGTGATGTTCGACAAGGACACGCTGATCGTCTCCTACGATCCACGCCGAGGCGAGTCCCGTGGCCCGCGCAAGAAAGGCATCGATTACAAGGCCCAAGGGCTGGGCGATTGCATTGATTGCACGATGTGCGTCCAGGTTTGCCCGACCGGCATCGACATCCGCGACGGCCTGCAAATCGAGTGCATCGGCTGCGCCGCCTGTATCGACGCCTGCGACGCCATCATGGACAAGATGGAGTACCCGCGCGGCCTGATCAGCTACACCACCGAGCACAACCTGTCCGGGCAAAAAACCCATAAACTGCGCCCGCGCCTGATCGGCTATGCCGTGGTGCTGCTGGCGATGATCTCGTTGTTGATCACCGCGTTCTTCATGCGCTCGCTGGTCGGTTTCGACGTCAGCAAAGACCGCGTGCTGTACCGCGAGAACGCCGAGGGCCGGATCGAAAACGTCTACAGCCTGAAGATCATGAACAAGGATCAGCGCGACCACACCTACGTGCTGGAAGCCACCGGTCTGCCGGACCTCAAGCTGCAAGGCAAGCGCGAAATCAAAGTCGCCGCCGGGGAAATTTTCAGCCAGCCGGTGGAGCTGTCCAGTGCACCGGAACAACTGCCATCGAGCACCAACGAGGTGAAATTCATCCTCAAGGATGCCGATGACGACAGCGTTCATGTTGAAGCCAAGAGCCGATTCATCGGCCCACAAATTCGTTGAGAGAAGTGATCATGCCCGCAGCAACTGCCGCAAGTCCTTGGTACAAGCATCTTTGGCCGTGGATCATCATCGGGATTCTGGCCTGCTCGGTGACCCTGACCTTGTCCATGGTGACCATCGCGGTGAATAACCCGGACAACCTGGTGAACGACAACTACTACGAGGCCGGCAAAGGCATCAATCGCTCGCTCGACCGTGAACTGCTGGCCCAGACCCTGCTGTTACGCGCCAGCATGCATCTGGATGGCGTGACCGGCGAAGTCGACCTGCACTTGAGCGGCAACAGCCAACCGAAAACCCTCGAGTTGAACCTGATTTCGCCGACGCAACCGGAGAAGGATCGCAAGATCACCCTCGCCCACAGCGACACGGAACAGGGCCGCTACATCGGTCAACTGAGCGACAAGGTCGAAGGCCGCCGCTTTGTAGAACTGCTGGGCGTCGAGGGCGACAAGACCTGGCGCCTGTTCGAAGAAGAACAGGTCAGCCATGACAAGGACCTGCTGCTGGGCGATGAGCCGCTGCAAGGCGCGGAAGACCTGAAAAAGTAAAAGCCTGCGCTTCGCGCATCGCGATGAGGCCCTCCCGAACGATATAGACTCCACCTCATGACCACGCCAATCCCCTGCTACCACTGCGCCCTGCCCGTCCCGGCCGGCAGCCGCTTCACTGCGGCGGTCCTGGGTGAAACCCGCGAGTTCTGCTGCCCGGGTTGCCAGGCGGTGGCCGAGGCTATCGTGGCCGGTGGATTGGAAAGCTATTACCAGCATCGCAGCGAATCATCGGCCAACCCCGAAGCCTTGCCGGTCCAGTTGGTCGACGAACTGGCGTTGTACGACCGCGCCGACGTGCAAGCGCCGTTCGTGCGCCACGACGGCGACCTCGCCGAAACCACCTTGCTGATGGAAGGCATCAGTTGCGCCGCGTGCGGCTGGTTGATCGAGAAACACCTGCGCGGTTTACCGGCGGTGGCCGAAGCGCGCCTCAACCTGTCCAACCATCGCTTGCACGTACGCTGGGCCGACGCGCAATTGCCGTTGAGCCAGGTACTCAGTGAGTTGCGCCATATCGGTTACGCCGCCCACCCCTATCAAGCCGACCGCGCCAGCGAACAACTGGCCAGTGAAAACCGTCTGGCCCTGCGCCAACTCGGCGTCGCCGGGCTGCTGTGGTTCCAGGCGATGATGGCGACCATGGCCACCTGGCCGGAATTCAACATCGACCTCAGCCCCGAACTGCACACCATTCTGCGTTGGGTCGCGCTGTTCCTGACCACGCCAATCGTGTTCTACAGCTGTGCGCCGTTCTTCAAAGGCGCCATGCGTGACCTGCGCACCCGCCACCTGACCATGGACGTATCAGTGTCACTGGCGATTGGCAGCGCCTACCTCGCCGGGATCTGGACCTCGATCAGCGGCGTCGGCGAGTTGTATTTCGATGCCGTCGGCATGTTTGCGCTGTTCCTGCTGGCCGGTCGTTATCTGGAACGCCGAGCCCGAGAGCGTACCGCCGCGGCCACCGCACAACTGGTCAACCTGCTGCCCGCTTCATGCCTGCGCCTGAGCGCAGATGGCCAGAGTGAGCGGATCCTGCTCAGCGAATTGCGCGTCGGCGATCAGGTGCTGGTCCACCCTGGCGCGATTCTGCCGGCGGACGGCAAGATCCTCGACGGCCAGTCGAGCATCGATGAGTCGCTGCTGACCGGCGAATACCTGCCGCAACCGCGAACGTCGGGCGATGCAGTCACCGCCGGCACGCTGAACGTTGAAGGCGCGTTGACCGTGCAAGTGTTGGCGCTGGGCCAGGACACGCGACTGTCCGCCATCGTCCGCCTGCTGGATCGCGCGCAAGCCGAAAAGCCGCGCCTGGCGGAAATCGCCGACCGCGCCGCGCAGTGGTTTTTGCTGCTGTCGCTGATTGCCGCCGCCGCCATTGGCCTGTTGTGGTGGGAACTCGATTCATCGCGGGCCTTCTGGATTGTGCTGGCGATGCTCGTCGCCACTTGCCCGTGCGCCTTGTCCCTCGCGACGCCCACCGCGCTGACCGCCGCCACCGGCACGCTGCACAAACTCGGCCTGTTGCTGACGCGCGGCCATGTGCTGGAAGGCCTGAACCAGATCGACACGGTGATCTTCGACAAGACCGGGACCCTGACTGAAGGGCGCCTCGCTTTACGTTCAATCCGCCCGCTGGCCGCACTCGACAGTGATCAATGCCTGAGCCTCGCCGCCGCGCTGGAAAACCGCTCCGAACACCCAATCGCCCGCGCCTTTGGCCGCGCACCACTGGCCGCCGAAGAAGTCCACAGCACACCGGGCTTGGGGCTTGAAGGCCTGGTCGGCGGACAACGCTTGCGCATTGGCCAGCCGGGATTTGTCTGCGAACTCAGTGCTGCCGCCGTGCCTTCGATGCCCGATGAAGCGGGCCAGTGGCTGCTGCTCGGCGACAGTCAGGGACCACTGGCGTGGTTTGTTCTCGACGACCGTTTGCGCGCGGATGCCCCGGCGTTACTGAAAGCCTGCAAGGCGCGGGGCTGGCGAACTTTGCTGTTGTCCGGCGACAGCTCGCCGATGGTCGCCAGCGTCGCCGCCGAACTGGGCATCGACGAGGCGCGAGGCGGTTTGCGTCCGGACGACAAACTGCAGGTCCTGCAACAACTGCACAAGGAAGGCCGCAAGGTGTTGATGCTCGGTGACGGGGTCAACGACGTGCCGGTGCTGGCCGCGGCCGACATCAGCGTGGCGATGGGCTCGGCCACCGATCTGGCGAAAACCAGTGCCGATGCCGTGCTACTGTCCAACCGCCTCGACGCGCTGGTGCAAGCCTTCAGCCTGGCGCGGCGAACCCGCCGGGTAATCATCGAGAACCTGCTGTGGGCCGGGTTGTACAATGGCCTCATGCTGCCGTTCGCCGCCCTCGGCTGGATCACTCCGGTGTGGGCCGCCGTCGGCATGTCGATCAGTTCGTTGACCGTGGTGCTCAATGCCCTGCGCCTGACTCGCTTGCCGAGCACGCCGGCCACCCGCGCCACGCCAGAAACCCGCCCGCTGCCGGCCTGAGCCGCGCGGGCATGGAGTCCACCCATGCCAGCTCTTTACGTGATGATCCCGGCCGCGCTGCTGATCGTGGCCATCGCCGTCTACATCTTCTTCTGGGCGGTCGACAGCGGTCAGTACGATGACCTCGACGGCCCGGCCCACAGCATTCTGTTCGACGACCAGGACCCGGCCCACAAGGCTGCGGTCGACGAAGCCAGTGGCCATCCGGCCAAACCCGACGACAAGGCGCCGCCTCATGCTTGAATTGGCGCCACTGCTGGTGTCTGCGGTGATTCTCGGCTTGCTCGGCGGCGGCCATTGCCTGGGTATGTGCGGCGGCTTGATGGGCGCGTTGACCCTGGCAATTCCCAAGGAACAACGCAGCCGACGCTTTCGCTTGCTGCTGGCCTACAACCTGGGACGCATCCTCAGCTATGCCACCGCCGGCCTGCTGATCGGCCTGGCGGGCTGGGCCGTGGCCAACAGCCCGGCGGCGATGTTTATGCGGGTCATCGCCGGCTTGCTGCTGATCGCCATGGGGCTTTACCTCGCCGGTTGGTGGAGCGGGCTGACCCGTATCGAAAGCCTGGGTCGCGGCCTGTGGCGGCATATCCAGCCGATTGCCAACAAACTGCTGCCCGTGTCGAGCCTGCCCCGCGCCTTGCTGCTGGGCGCGCTCTGGGGCTGGCTGCCGTGCGGATTGGTTTACAGCACATTGCTGTGGTCGGCGAGTCAGGGCAATGCGTTGGACAGTGCATTGTTGATGCTCGCGTTCGGCCTGGGCACCTGGCCGGTGCTGCTCGCCACGGGCCTGGCGGCTGAGCGGGTGACGGCGCTGCTGCGCAAACGCAGCGTGCGCATGACTGGCGGGTTGCTGGTGATCCTGTTTGGCCTCTGGACCTTGCCGGGACCGCATCAGCATTGGCTCATGGGACATTAGATCGGCGGCGCGCCCTTCGCGAGCAGGCTCGCTCCCACAGTTGACCGCGTTCCAATGTGGGAGCGAGCCTGCTCGCGAAGAGGTCCTCACCACCGCCACAGATCCCGACCTTGATACAAATCAAGATGCCCCAACGCCTCGCCCCCTAGACTCGCCCACACTGCAAGCCTATCCGGGGGAACGCCCGCATGATGCTCGACGCCATTCGTTGGGACACCGATCTAATCCGCCGTTATGACCTGGCGGGACCGCGCTACACCTCTTACCCGACCGCCGTGCAATTCCACAATCAGGTCGGATCGTTCGACCTGTTCCATGCGTTGCGTGACAGCCGCAAAGCCCTGCGCCCGCTGTCGCTGTACGTGCATGTGCCGTTCTGCGCGAACATTTGCTACTACTGCGCCTGCAACAAAGTCATCACCAAGGATCGTGGTCGCGCCCTGCCCTACTTGCAGCGGCTTGAGCAGGAAATCCAGCTGATCGCCTGTCACCTCGACCCGGCACAGAAGGTCGAACAACTGCACTTCGGCGGCGGCACCCCGACGTTTCTCAGCCACGATGAACTGCGCCAGTTAATGGCGCAACTGCGCAAGAGCTTCAACTTGCTGGACGATGGTTCCGGCGACTACGGCATCGAGATCGACCCTCGCGAAGCCGACTGGTCGACCATGGGCCTTTTGCGCGAGCTGGGGTTCAATCGTGTCAGCATTGGGCTGCAAGACCTCGACCCGGCCGTGCAACGGGCGGTCAATCGCCTGCAAAGCCTGGAAGAAACCCGCGCGGTGATCGATGCGGCCCGGACCCTGCAATTTCGCTCGATCAACATCGACCTGATCTACGGTTTGCCCCGGCAGACGCCCGAGAACTTCGCCCGCACGGTGGACGAAGTGATCAACCTGCAACCGGATCGGCTCTCGGTATTCAACTACGCGCACCTGCCCGAACGCTTCATGCCACAACGACGCATCAACAGCGACGAACTGCCAACGCCGGCGCAGAAGCTGGAAATGCTCCAGCGCACCATCGAGCAATTGACCACGGCCGGCTACCGCTACATCGGCATGGACCACTTCGCCCTGCCTGATGACGAACTGGCGATTGCCCAGGAAGAATCGACCCTGCAGCGTAACTTTCAGGGCTACACCACCCACGGCCATTGCGATTTGATCGGTTTAGGGGTGTCCGCCATCAGCCAGATCGGTGATCTGTACTGCCAGAACACCAGCGACCTGGCTCAATACCAGAACACCCTGGCTACGGGTCAACTCGCCACCAGCCGTGGCCTGGTGTGCAACGCCGATGATCGGTTGCGGCGAGCAGTCATCCAGCAGCTAATCTGCACGTTTAGCCTGGAATTCGTCGAGATCGAGCAGGCGTTCAACATCGACTTTCGCGGTTACTTCGGCCAATTGTGGCCGCAGCTACTGACCATGGCCGATGACGGCTTGATCAGCCTCGACAACGAACGAATCACTGTGTTGCCGGCCGGTCGCTTGCTGGTACGTTCGGTGTGCATGGTGTTCGATGCTTATCTACAGCAGCTCAATCACCAACGATTTTCCCGGGTGATCTAATTCGTCATCGCCCAGTTACACAGGACTGCCAAACATCACGCTGCATCGTGGCGTGACAATATCTGCACAAACTGGCCGGAATGCCATCCCGTGGGTTACCCTTACGTCTTATGTGTGATTTCCCACAAGGATTGAAGAAATGTCCGAGCCAGTCAAACTGCGTGCTCATAACCAGGCCCATTGCAAGGATTGCAGCCTCGCCCCCCTGTGTTTACCGCTGTCTCTGAACCTGGAGGACATGGACGCGCTGGACGACATCGTCAAGCGTGGCCGCCCGCTGAAAAAAGGCGAATTCCTGTTTCGCCAGGGTGACACCTTCGATTGCGTCTACGCGGTGCGTTCCGGCGCTCTCAAGACGTTCAGCCTGAGCGACAGCGGTGAGGAACAACTCACCGGTTTCCACCTGCCAAGTGAACTGGTCGGTCTGTCGGGCATGGACACTGAAAAGCACCCCGTGTCCGCGCAAGCGCTGGAAACCACCTCGGTGTGCGAAATACCTTTCGATCGCCTCGACGAATTGTCCGTGCAACTGCCGCAACTGCGTCGCCAGTTGATGCGCGTCATGAGTCGCGAGATTCGCGACGATCAACAAATGATGTTGCTGCTGTCGAAAAAAACCGCCGACGAGCGCATCGCCACGTTTCTGGTCAACCTGTCCGCACGTTTCCGCGCCCGCGGCTTCTCGGCCAACCAGTTCCGCCTGAGCATGTCGCGCAACGAAATCGGCAATTACCTGGGGTTGGCGGTAGAAACCGTGTCCCGGGTGTTCACCCGTTTTCAGCAGAGCGAATTGATCGCCGCTGAAGGCAAGGAAATTCATATCCTCGACCCGATCCAGCTCTGCGCGCTGGCCGGCGGCTCTCTCGAAGGCTGATTTGTAACCATTGCGGCTGAGCGAAACGGTTCAGCCGCCGTTATACTGCGACGTTTGCAGCCTGCCAGGACACCTCGACGATGGTCTTCGACTCCTTCGACATCAAATCCCTGATCCGCCCCGTGATCGACTTCCCCAAGCCGGGCGTGATCTTTCGTGACATCACGCCGTTGTTCCAGTCGCCCACGGCTCTGCGCCTGGTGATGGACAGCTTTGCCCATCGCTACGTCGAAGCCGATTTCACCCACATCGGGGCGATGGATGCCCGTGGCTTCCTGATCGGTTCGGTGCTGGCGTATCAGTTGAACAAGCCGCTGGTGCTGTTTCGCAAGCAAGGCAAACTGCCGGCCGACGTGTTGGCCGAGGGTTACGCGACCGAGTACGGCGAAGCGTTTCTCGAAGTCCACGCCGACAGCCTGTGCGAGGGCGATTCGGTGGTGATGTTCGATGACCTGATCGCCACGGGCGGCACGCTGATTGCGGCGGCGAACCTGATTCGACGCATGGGCGCGCGGGTTCATGAAGCGGCGGCGATTATTGATCTGCCGGAGCTGGGCGGGTCGCAGCGGTTGGAAGATATGGGGATTCCTACTTTCTGCCTGACGCAGTTTGCGTTGACTGACAAGTAAGCGGTGCCTTCAAAATTCGCGAGCAGGCTCGCTCCCACCAGGGTTTTGTGAACACCACAAATCCAGTGTGGGAGCGAGCCTGCTCGCGAAGGCGTCAGTGGCAACACTTCAGGCATCAAAGCCCCATCTGCTTACTGATAATCTCGTTCATCACTTCCCGCGTCCCGCCCCCAATCGACAGAATCCGGTTATCCCGATACAGCCGCTCCACCAGGCTGTCGCGCATGTAACCCAAGCCCCCGAGAATCTGCACCGCATCATTGACGATCCGGTCCGCGGTGTCGGTGGCAAAGTTCTTGGCCATCGAAATTTCCTTGATCACACTCTGCCCCGCCGCCATCTTCGCCGCCTGGCGATAGGTGAACTCCCGAGACACTTCCAGCGCTGTCGCCATCTCGGCGAGGCGGTGCTTGAGCACCTGGAACTTGCCGATGGGTTTGCCGAAGGCTTCGCGCTGACGCGCCCATTTCAGGCTCTCCTCCAGCGCCAGCTGCGCGGTCATGTTGGCCATTAGTGCCAGCGCCAGCCGTTCACTCTGAAAGTTACCCATGATGCAGGCGAAACCCATGTTTTCTGTGCCGATCAGATTGCCCATCGGCACCCGGCAATCGTCGAAGAACAACTCCGCGGTGTCCGACGCCCACCAGCCCATTTTCTTCAACTGACGGCCGACCGTGAAACCGGGCGTGCCCTTCTCGATCAACAACAGGCTGATGCCGCCAAACCCCGGCTCGCCGGTGCGCACCGCGACGGTGTAGAAGTCGGCACGAACGCCGCTGGTGATGAAGGTTTTGCTGCCGCTGACGCGATAGAAGTCGCCGTCACGCACAGCACGGGTTTGCAGGTTGGCGACGTCGGAACCGCCGCTGGGCTCGGTGACCGCCAGGGCGCTGATCTTCTCGCCTGCCAGCACTTGAGGCACCAGGCGATCACGCACTTCGGGCCGGGCCCACTTGAGGATCGGTGGCAAGCCGATGTCCAGCGAACCCAAACCGGCCACCAGACCACCCGATCCACAGCGCATCAGTTCTTCGCTGGCCGCGACCTTGGCGAACAGATCACCTTCATGGCTGCCGCCCAGCGCTTCGGGGTAGCCAATGCCCAGGATCCCGGCAGCACCGGCCTTGAGGTAGAGCTCCCGGGGAAAGCTTTCAGCTTCCTCCCACTGATCAATGTCCGGAAGAATCTCACGCTCGACGAAACGCCTGACGCTGTCACGGACCAATTGGTGGCTGGGATCGAAGTATTCCTGAAAGGCAGGCATCGGCGAACTCCACTGAAGGTTCAGCGACGTTAACCGAGCGCTTGCTTGGTTTTCAACAGGATTGTGTGAATCAGATGGATCGCGTTGCGCCCTTCGCGAGCAGGCTCGCTCCCACAGGGGTTTCGTGAACGCCACAAATCCAGTGTGGGAGCGAGCCTGCTCGCGAAGGCGTCAGTTCAAACACTACAAGGCTATCGGCTTACGCCCGGCAAACGAATGCGCCAACGTCCCGCCATCCACCAGCTCCAGCTCACCACCCAACGGCACACCGTGAGCAATGCGCGAAGCAATCAACCCCTTATTGCTGAGCAACTGCGCAATGTAGTGCGCCGTCGCCTCACCTTCGACCGTAGGGTTGGTCGCGAGGATGACTTCGGTAAAGCTCCCGGCCTCTTCGATACGCGCGATCAGTTGTGGGATACCAATCGCTTCAGGCCCGAGGCCATCAAGTGGCGACAAATGCCCCTTGAGCACGAAGTAGCGACCACGGAAGCCGGTCTGCTCCACCGCATAGACATCCATCGGCCCTTCCACCACGCACAGCAACGTGTCGTCGCGGCGGGTATCTGCGCACTGCGGGCACAGGTCGTCTTCGGTCAGCGTGCGGCACAAACGGCAATGGCCCACCCCTTCCATGGCCTGGCTCAACGCCGATGCCAGTCGCGAACCACCGCTGCGATCACGTTCAAGCAATTGCAGCGCCATGCGCTGGGCGGTTTTCTGACCCACACCCGGCAAAATTCGCAGGGCATCGATCAGTTGGCGAATCAAAGGGCTGAAGCTCATGGGGAAACGTCCGACAAAACAACGAGACGCGGTTTATACCCGCGCCTCTCTTTAGCGTCAAATACTCAGTCTTGCGCGACCCGCACCACCAGTTTGCCGAAGTTGCGCCCTTCCAGCAGACCAATGAACGCTTCGGGCGCCTGCTCGAGGCCATCGACCACGTCTTCGCGGAATTTCACCTTGCCGTCGCGCACCCACGGCGCCATGGCACTGACGAATTCCGGCTGACGATCGCCGTAGTCGTCGAACACGATGAAGCCCTGGATTCGCACACGCTTGGTCAATAGTGTCCGTTGCAATTGCGGCAGGCGATCCGGGCCTTTCGGCGCCTCGGAGGCGTTGTAACCGGCAATCAGGCCGCACAGCGGAATTCGCGCCTTGGGGTTGAGCAGCGGCACTACTGCGTCGAACACCTTGCCACCGACGTTCTCGTAATAAATGTCGATGCCGTTGGGGCACGCCTGTGCCAGTTCCTCGGCGAAGTTCGGGCTTTTGTGGTCAACGCAGGCATCGAAGCCTAATTCGTCGACGACATAACGGCATTTTTCCGCGCCACCGGCCACGCCGACCGCGCGCAAGCCCTTGATCTTCGCCACTTGGCCGACCACCGAACCCACGGCACCGGACGCCGCCGCGACCACCAGGGTTTCGCCGGACTTGGGCTGACCGATGTCCATCAGGCCCATGTAGGCCGTCATGCCCGGCATGCCCAGCACGCCCAAGGCCATCGACGAGCTCGGCAACCCGGATGGCACCGGGATGATGTTGCGACCGTCGCTGATGCTGTGGCTCTGCCAGCCGGTGGACCCGACGACCACATCGCCTTCCTGGAATTTTGGATTCAACGAGTGTTCGACCCGGCTGACAGCGCCGCCGGTCATGACCTCGCCGATTTCTACCGGCGCGGCGTAGGACGGCGCGTCACTCATGCGACCGCGCATGTACGGGTCCAGTGACAGGTATAGGGTCTTGAGCAGGACCTGGCCGTCAGCGAGGTCCGGCAACGCTTCCCTTTCCAGGCGAAAATTCTCCGGCGTCGGCGCGCCAACCGGGCGGGACGCCAGGACGATACGTTGGTTGAGGGTCAATGCTTGTGGCATGTGAGCGTCTCCTTTGATCGATGAATTCGGCGGTATAGGGAGCAGACCTTTATGCGGGTGTCGCGTTCGATGTTTCTGCCTGAGACCGAGTCGACCTCTTCGCGAGCAGGCTCGCCCACAATGGAATGCGGTCACCTGTGGGAGCGAGCCTGCTCGCGAAGGCGGCCTCACATCCACCACAGACCCCAAAGGCAAAAACAAAAATGCCAGGCGCAATGCCTGGCATTTTTTTGTAGCTCATCCGACGCGCTTTAGCGAATCAGAATGGCAGCTTCATGCCCGGCGGCAGTTGCATGCCCGCGGTCATGCCGGACATTTTGTCCTGGCTGTTGGCTTCGATCTTGCGCACGGCATCGTTGACAGCGGCGGCGACGACGGCTTCCAGCATCTCTTTGTCGTCTTCGCTCAGGCCTTCAACCAGGCTTGGGTCGATGGTCACGCTCTTGACGTCGTGACGACCGGTCATCACCACGGTGACCATATCGCCGCCCGCTTTACCGATGACTTCGGCGTTGGCCAGTTCTTCCTGCATCTTGGCCATTTTTTCCTGCATCTGCTGTGCCTGCTTCATCAGGCCGGCCATGCCACCTTTCATCATGGGAATCACCTCAAAAGTACTTGGATTAAACAGCGTCCGATCCTTTTGACCGAACGCCTTCAGTTATTAGCCCTGACTGACCAGAGCGTCGACAGGTTCAATAGTATCGTTACGGATCACCGCACCGAACTGCTGCATCATTTGCTGGATGAACGGATCGCCGTGGATCGACTCCTCGGCCTCGCGCTGACGGTTGGCACGGCGCCGGGACGCTGCCTGGGCCGGGGTTTCCTGCTCAGGCTTGATCAGCTCCATGCTCAGGGTCAGCGTGCGCCCGTGAAACTGGTTCAGCGCATCGTTGAGACGACGTTGCTGGGTCGCGTTGAACAAGGCGCTGTGGGCCGGGTCCAGGTGCATCAGCCAGTGATCGCCCTCAACGGAAATCAGCGTGCAGTTGGCGGCAATACTGCCCGTCATGCCGGAAATCGGCAGCTTCGGGAACATTTCCAGCCATTGCAGCGCCAGACCGGTGGCCGGCATCGCAGCGGGTTCAGGCTCCGGTTCCGGTGCGGGTTCGGCGGTATGTTCGCTGGCCAGTTCATCAAGGTAACTGTAGGCCGAATCCATGTCCGGCTCGATGTAATCCTCGTCCAGCGGCGGTTCGTCATCCTGGTCCACGCCCGGCGTGGCGGCATCGACGTCGGCAACGGACGGTTCCGGGATCGGCGCAGCGGCCCACTCCGGAGCGTCCGGCACCACGCTGTCCGGCGTTGGCAACGGCATTGGCGGCAACTCGGGCTGCTCGCTGGCAGTTTCCAGTACCGGCTCGACGGCAGGTTGCTGCACGACCTCGGGAACGACCGGGTCATTCCACGGCAGGTCGACGACGGCTTCGACCGCGATGGGCTCGACCACTGGTTCCGGCACGACAACCGGCGCAACCGGCTCAGGTTCCGGCGCGGGAACTGGAGCGGCAACAACGGGGACAGGTGCAACTGCCGCAGCGACTACCGGCGCAACAACCGGCGCGGCAGCCACTGAATTTGCGGAATCAACTGTGGCCTGGCTGATCCCCACTGGCTTTAGCGGTTGCCTCGGGGCGTCCGCGGTGTCCGCAGGCCGGAAGGCCAGCATCCGCAGCAGGACCATTTCAAAACCACCACGCGGGTCCGGTGCCAGCGGCAAATCACGCCGGCCGATCAGGCCCATCTGGTAATAAAACTGTACGTCTTCGGCCGGCAAGGCCTGGGCCAGCGCCAATACCCGGTCACGGTCGCCGTGCCCGTTGTCGACGCCTTCAGGCAAGGCCTGGGCGATGGCGACACGGTGCAGCACGTTGAGAATTTCCGAGAGCACGCCGTTCCAGTCCGGGCCTTGTTCGGCCAGATGACGGACACCTTCGAGCAACGCCTTGGCGTCACCTTCGATCAACGCATGCAAAACGTCGTAGACCTGGCCGTGATCCAGCGTACCGAGCATCGCCCGCACGTCGGCGGCCATGACCTTGCCTTCACCGAAGGCGATGGCCTGGTCGGTGAGGCTCATGGCGTCGCGCATCGAACCATCGGCGGCACGGCCCAGCAGCCACAATGCATCGTCTTCGAACGGCACGTTCTCGACACCCAGCACGTGGGTCAAATGCTCGACCACACGTTCCGGCGTCATGTTCTTCAAGGAGAACTGCAGGCACCGCGACAGAATCGTTGCAGGAAGTTTCTGCGGATCGGTCGTCGCCAGGATGAACTTGACGTAGGGTGGCGGCTCTTCAAGGGTTTTCAGCAGCGCATTGAAGGAATGGCTGGAGAGCATGTGCACTTCGTCGATCAGGTAGACCTTGAAGCGCCCACGGCTCGGGGCGTACTGCACGTTGTCGAGCAGTTCACGGGTGTCTTCGACCTTGGTCCGGCTCGCGGCGTCGATCTCGATCAGGTCGACAAAGCGCCCTTCGTCGATTTCGCGGCACACCGAGCACTCGCCGCACGGCGTCGAAGTGATACCTGTTTCACAGTTCAGGCATTTGGCGATGATCCGCGCAATGGTGGTCTTGCCCACCCCGCGCGTACCAGTAAACAGGTAGGCGTGGTGCAGCCGCTGGCTGTCCAAGGCATTGATCAGAGCCTTGAGCACATGGGTCTGGCCGACCATTTCGCGGAACGAGCGCGGACGCCATTTACGTGCAAGAACCTGATAACTCATCGAAAACCGTCGCAACGAAGGAACAGAAGCGGCTAATGCTAGCGGAGCAAGGCCAAAATTGCATCCGGTGTGCTCGTCTAATCTGGCTAAGCTGCACTTTGGGGGCTTTTATCGGCTCGGGTTTCAGCTGTACCGGAGCGTTTATGCGTTGTGCCTTGGGGGCATTGCTGTGGATAAGTGTGAGCGTCGACGCTGCCGAAGCGCCGTTGCGCTTTGTCGTACCCGACAGCTGGGCGATGCCGATGGTGCAACTGGATCATGGCCGCCTGACCCAAGGCATTCTGTATGACGTGATGCTCAGCCTGGCCACTCAGGTGGGAGTGCCGGCGGAATTTCACGTACTGCCCCGGGCGCGGGTGCAAAACGCCATGGAACACGGTGAGGTCGATGTGCGTTGCTATGCCGCGCAGTCTTGGCTACCCAATCAGTCGGGCGACTACATCTGGAGCATCCCGCTGTGGTTTCAGCGTGACGTGCTGGTCAGTCAGCAAGATCCGCCCGCCCAGATGTTACCGGCGAACCTGTCACGCCAACCCATCGGCACGGTGCTCGGCTATTACTACCCAACGCTGCAACCGCTGTTCGATGCCGATCGCCTGCGCCGCGAAGATGCGCGCAATCAGGAACAAGTGCTGGAAAAACTCAATGCCGGGCGCTACCGCTATGCCGTGAGCAATCAATGGACATTGGACTGGTTCAATCAGCGCCTGCTGCCCGACCGGCAGTTGAAGGCGGTAGCGGTGTTGCAGGAACAGCATGTCGGATGTTACGTGCGCAACGACCCCAAGGTGCCGGTGCAGCGCATTCTGCGCACGTTGTTGCGGATGAAAATGTCCGGGGAGATTGATGACATCATCCGGCTTTATATCGGTGCGGAGCCAGGCACCCTCTAAGCAATTCATCTAATCAACACGGAACCCTGTGGGAGCGAGCCTGCTCGCGAATGCGGTATTTCAGTACCATCAATGTTGAATGTCAGACCGTTTTCGCGAGCAGGCTCGCTCCCACAGGGGATCAGTTGAGCGACAAAACCTCAGCCAACCTGATCCTGCATCTGCCATTGCGGCGGCACCACAAACCCCGCCACCCAGCCAGGCACGTCTTCTGGCGGCATCGGCCGGGCGATGAAGTAACCCTGGGCGACTTCGCAACCCAGTTTCAGCAATAACTCACCGTGCTCGACGCTTTCCAGCCCTTCGGCAATCACCTTCCGGCCAAATGCCCGGGCCAGACCAATAACAGCGGTGGTCAGCGCCAGGTCATCGCGATCCTCCAGCATGTCGCGCACGAACGTCTTATCAATCTTGATGGTTTGCGTGCGCAGGCGCTTGAGGTAGCTCAGTGACGAATAACCGGTGCCAAAGTCGCCCAGCGAAAACTGCACCCCCAGCGCCTGACAGGCCTGTAAACAGGCGCTGACGTGGTGGATATTCTCGATGGCCACCGACTCGATGATTTCCAGGTCAAGCATCTGCGCTGGAACCTCAGTGTGCCGAGCGAGTACCTGCTTGAGCCGGTCAACAAAATCTGCACGCTGAAAATGCCGCGCCGCGATGTTCAGGCTGATCGGCCAGCACTGCCCCGTCTGCTGCCAGCGGTGCAATTGCGCCAGGACCTGATCCATCACCCACTCGCCGATGTCGATGATCAGGTCCGTCTCTTCCACTGCGGGCAAAAAATCCCTGGCCCGGATCATGCCGTTTTGTGGATGCGCCCAGCGCAACAGCGCCTCGAACCCGACGACCTCACCCAGGCGCATGTTGACCTTGGGTTGGAAATGCAGACGCAACTCACCGGCGGCCAGCGCCTGACGCACGCGCTGGACGGTCTGGTGAGTCGCCTTGACCTCTTGATCCCGGGTGACGTCGAACAGGTGAAAACGGTTGCGTCCGCGCTGCTTGGCCACGTACATGGCTTGATCGGCGTGACGCAACAGGGTTTCAGCATCGTGATTGTCGAGGGGAAACAGCGTGACCCCGATGCTGGCGAACACGTGGACGTCCTTGCCATGCAGTACGTACGGCGCCGAAATCGCCCCCAGCGCCCGGTTCAGCGCCGCACGCAATTCCGGCAGATCACGCACGTGACGCAACACCAGCACGAACTCGTCGCCCGCCAGGCGCGCCACCACATCCTCGGCGCGCACAATGCCACGCAAACGCCTGGCCACCTCCACCAGCAACACATCGCCGCTGGCATGGCCGTAGCCGTCGTTGACCGCTTTAAACCCGTCGAGGTCGAGCATGCACACCGCCAGCGGGATGTCTTCCAGCCGGGAGAACTCCAGCGCCTGATCCAGCAGGTCCGAGAGGTACGCGCGATTGGGCAGCCCGGTCAGCACGTCATGTCCGACCCGCCATTGCAAGGTGTGCAGCAATTCGCGTTTTTCACTGATGTCGAACCGGATCGACAGGTATCGATCAACCCGCCCGGTGTCATCATCGAGCACCGGCACCATGGTGCTGTCGACCCAGTACAGGCTGCCGTCCTTGGCGCGATTGCAGATTTCGCCCTTCCACACGCTGCCCAGCGCAATGGTGCGCCACATCGCAGAAAAGAATTCGGAGGAATGCAGGCCGGAATTGAGCAGACGGTGATTCTGCCCGATCAGCTCTTCACGGCTATAGCCGGACACGGCGCAAAATTGGTCATTGACGTAGGTGATCCGGCCGCTCAGGTCGGTCTCGGAAAAAATCGCGGCGGCATCCACAGCCCTGCGGTACTTCTCATCCATGAATCAGGCTCGCTGTCGCTAGCGGAAGAATGGCGTGTCATCCCGGACGCGCATTTGATGGCCCTGCAAGACTGCAGATCAATCTGACTTGAACACCTCGCGCCAGTCTGACGAGGGTGCGCAATGCTGGCAGCTTGACCAGGCCTTGTCCAAGCCTTCGTGTAGCAGTGAATATCGGTGCATAAGTGAAATGGTCGTTCTGAAAACCGCAAACGACGAAAAACCACCCTGGAGATGATCCATGGCAGAGAGACAAAAATATTTTCAGATAGAAAACGCGAAAGAGGATTCGCGGTGCGTTATGGAGGCAACCCCACCAGCCACACCCCGGCACACAATGTTCCCGCTGTGGCTGCTGCCTTCCGGCTCTGACCAGGTTCACGGGTAATCGTTGCGGGGGGACCGATGGGGTCACCATAACGACGCTCACCTGACGGCGAGCCGCGCCATTGTACCTATCTGAGACGAAGTTACAACCGTTGGGGCGGATTAAAAAACATGAACGGCTTCAAGGACATGCAATCCCCTTGAATCCCCGCGCCACAGGCGGACGCCGTTTCGCCGATCGTTAGAGGTCCTGCAGCACCTCATCCGCCCTGCCGCCCTCTTGCTGGATCACCAAGTGAATGAAGTGCAGCTTGGCGATCACCGCCGGCGGCAGGACGAACGGGTAGAAATCCGGTTGGCCCATGCTGCGCGACAGCTCATTGAGCATGCCCGCCAACTCGATCCACGCATTGACGAACGACAGAAACGCCACCCCGCCGGGGTGCTGCGGGTCGTAAAGCGTGCTCGCCGGGAATGGCTGGTAATCGAAATCCATTTCCCGCGCGCTCATACCAAAGCCTAGAGCAGTGTCCACCGCGTCCATCATGTGCAGGTAATGCGCCCAGGTTTCCGCCCAGTCTTCCCACGGGTGCATGGTTGCGTAGGCGCTGACGCACTGTTGTTGCCAGTCGAGTGGCGCGCCTTGCTGGTAATGCCGCTCCAGCGCTTCTGCGTAGCTGGCGCGCTCATCACTGAACAGTCCGCGAAACGGTTCCAGCCAATGGCTGTTGGCGATCAGCCGGTCCCAGTAATAGTGCCCGACCTCATGCCGAAAATGCCCGAGCAACGTGCGGTAGGGCTCGTGCATTTGCACCCGGACCTGCTCGCGGTGGGCGTCATCGGCTTCCTTGATATCGAGGGTGATCAGGCCGTTGGCGTGACCGGTGGTCGGTGATTTGCCTTCGAGGTCAACACCGATGAAGTCAAACGCCAGGCCGGTTTCTTCATCGACGGTTTTGGGTATCACCTGCAAACCGAGGCTGACCAACTGCGCGACCAGACGCCGCTTGGCCGTTTCGACCTTGCGCCAGCGTTCGTGGTTTTCGGGAATCGACAGGTCAGGGATGGTGTGATTCAGGCTACAGGCGATGCAGAGCGCATCGTGATCATTGGCCGGGAGCAGCCAGTTGCACGCAGCCGGGGAATCGAGATTGGCGCAGCGGCGGAACACACCGGCTTGCGGGTCGGCGTCGAGCCGCCAGGTGTCGGTCTGCGCACCCGGTTGCAGCGAAGACAAGCGACTCTGTTCAGGCTGGTAGCCCAGCGCCGCCGAACAGGCCAGGCACTGGCTGTTGCGAAAGAACAGCGATTGCCCGCAGCGACACTGCCAGACCTTGCTGTTGCGCGAGCTGTCGCCCATGAAGGGCGCGGCGATGCGCGAGCTGAGCTGTTCGAAGAAGCGGTACATGGCGATCTCTCCCTGGGGCTTGCCAAGACTAGATCATTGCCACGCACAGATCGTTCCGGGTTTTGAATCACAAGTGTGGCGAGTGAGCTTGTCGGATCACCGCACCGTCCCGCTCGCCTGCGCAGCAGGCGCTAGCATCATGGGGACCGCTTCGTGCTCCAGCGGGACGATGCGGCGATCCGACAAGCTCCCTCGCCACAGGTTTTGTGTCAGATCGGGATGCCGTGCTGTTTCAGGAACTCGACGAACGCTTCTTCATCGAGCACCTTCAATCCCAGCTCGTTGGCCTTGGCCAACTTGGAACCCGCTCCCGGCCCTGCCACCACGCAATGGGTCTTGGCCGACACCGAGCCCGCTACCTTGGCCCCCAGGCTTTCAAGCTTGTCCTTGGCAACATCGCGGCTCATCAACTCCAGCGAACCGGTCAGCACCCAGGTCTGCCCGGCCAGCGGCAGCCCTTCGACGACCTTCTTCTCGCTCTGCCAGTGCATGCCGAAATCACGCAACTGCTGCTCGGCAGTCTCAGCGAGCTGGCGATTGTCCTCGACCGCAAAAAACTCGCGAACCGAATTGGCCTGCTTCTCCGGCAGCGCCTGGCGCATGTCCAGCCAGTCGGCGCTCATCACCCCTTCCAACGAACCAAACCGATCCGCGAGCTTCTGCGCCCCACCCGGTCCGACTGAAGGAATGTGCAGCTTGTCGAGAAATCCACCGAGCGTGGTGCTGGCCGCGAACTCCGCACCCAGCTCGCCCTGATCCTGAATCTGCAGGCCGTGCTTGAGCAGGTCCTGAATCACTTGCTGGTTATGCGCATCTTCAAAGAAGCTGTGGATCTCGTGAGCCACTTCCAGGCCGACGTCCGGCAAGTACGTGAGCACGTGTGGCAATGCCTGCTGAACTCGCTCCAGCGACCCCAGAGAACGCGCCAGCACCTTGGCCGTCTCTTCGCCGACATCAGGAATCCCGAGGGCGTAGATAAACCGTGCCAGGCTTGGCTTTTTGCTGTCCTCGATGGCGCTGAGCAACTTGTTGCTCGATACCTCGGCAAAGCCTTCCAGATCGACAATGTCGTCGAACTTCAGCGCATACAGATCGGCCGGCGAGCTCACCAGGCCTTCGTCGACCAGTTGCTCGACGCTCTTGTCCCCCAGGCCTTCGATGTCCATCGCACGGCGGGAAACGAAGTGAATGATCGCCTGCTTGAGCTGTGCACCGCAGGCCAGACGACCGACGCAGCGGTACACCGCGCCCTCGCTGACGGTCTCGCGGCCCTTGCTGCGCTTGACCAGTTGCGTGCGCTCGACCTGCGAACCGCACACCGGGCACTGCTCGGGAATGTGAACCGGCCGGGCATTGTCCGGACGACGCTCGAGCACCACTTGCACCACTTGCGGAATCACATCACCCGCGCGGCGGATGATCACCGTGTCGCCGATCATCAGACCCAGACGCGCGACCTCATCCATGTTGTGCAACGTCGCGTTGGCCACGGTGACACCGGCCACCTTGACCGGTTTCAAGCGCGCCACCGGCGTGACGGCGCCGGTGCGACCGACCTGGAACTCGACGTCGAGCAGCTCGGTGAGTTCTTCCATGGCCGGGAATTTGTGCGCGATCGCCCAGCGCGGTTCGCGAGCGCGGAAACCCAGCTCACGCTGCGAGGCGATGCTGTTGACCTTGAACACCACGCCGTCGATTTCATACGCCAGCCCGTTACGGCGCTCACCGATGTCGCGGTAGTAATCCAGGCACTCGTCGATACCGTGCGCCAGTTTCAGTTCATGGCTGATCGGCATGCCCCACACCTGGAGCTGCTTGAGATTGCCAATGTGCGTGTCGGCAATATCGGCCGAAATCTGGCCGATGCCGTAGCAGCAGAATTCCAGCGGGCGGTTGGCGGTGATCTTCGAATCCAACTGTCGCAGGCTCCCGGCCGCCGCGTTACGCGGGTTGGCAAAGGTCTTGCCGCCGACTTCCAGCTGGCTGGCGTTGAGCCGCTCGAAACCGGCCTTGGACATGAACACTTCGCCGCGCACTTCCAGAGTCGCCGGCCAGCCCGTGCCGTGCAGTTTGAGCGGGATGTTGCGCACGGTGCGCACGTTGACGCTGATGTCTTCGCCGGTGGTGCCGTCGCCACGCGTCGCGCCGCGTACCAGTACGCCGTCTTGATACAGCAAGCTGACCGCCAGGCCATCGAGTTTGGGTTCGCAGCTGTATTCCACTGCCGCACCGCCGCCGAACAGATCGCCGACCGGCAAGTCCAGGCCTTCCGTCACCCGGCGATCGAACTCGCGCATGTCGGTTTCTTCGAAGGCGTTGCCGAGGCTGAGCATCGGCACTTCATGACGTACCTGAGTGAACGCCGACAACGCCGCGCTACCGACGCGCTGGGTCGGCGAGTCGCTGGTAATCAGTTCCGGATTAGCCGCTTCAAGGGCCTTGAGCTCGTGGAATAAGCGATCGTATTCGGCATCCGGAATACTCGGCTCGTCCAGCACGTGATAGCGATAGTTGTGCTGATCCAGCTCAGCGCGCAGCTCTAGAATGCGGTTTTTGGCGGCGGTCATGGGTGTTCTCTCATAAAGCAAAAGAGCAGCCGAGGCTGCTCAATTCTTAAATACAGTAGCTTAAAGCTATGGACACTGTGGCGAGGGAGCTTGCTCCCGGTCGGCGGCGAAGCCGTCGTAAAATCAGCGCATGCGGTGTATCGGAATAAGGGCCGCTTCGCAGCCCAGCGGGAGCAAGCTCCCTCGCCACAAGAGCCCGCTCCGACTTTTGAATCAACGCTTCTGGGTCAACGCGCGGCGT
Organism: Pseudomonas oplopanacis; assembly: GCF_057128725.1. NCBI lineage: Bacteria > Pseudomonadati > Pseudomonadota > Gammaproteobacteria > Pseudomonadales > Pseudomonadaceae > Pseudomonas > Pseudomonas oplopanacis. Next base: position 846,668 of record NZ_JBSKHV010000001.1, read on the forward strand.
TCGAACTCGACGATGCGCTGACGGTAATGCTCAATCGTCTGGGCGGTCAGCACGCTGCGCTGGTCGTCTTTCAGTTCGCCGTTCAGCTCCTGGGACAGTTTGCGCGCCGCAGCCACCATCACGTCGAAGGCTTGCTTTGGATGACGCGGGCCAGGCAGACCGAGGAAGAAGCTCACGGCCGGAGTGCTGAAGTGGTCGATGTCGTCCAGATCAAAAATGCCCGGCTTGACCGCATTGGCCATGGAGAACAGGACTTCGCCATTACCGGCCATGCTTTCGTGACGGTGGAAAATATCCATCTCGCCGAAACGCAGACCGCTTTCCAGAATGTTCTGCAACAGCGCCGGGCCTTTGAAACCGGCGGCGTCGCGGCAGATCACGCTGATCACCAGCACTTCTTCCGCTTGTGGCTGATCTTTTTCAGTGACCGCTGGCGAAGCTTTGGTGTCATCCGGGAAATCGTCGTCACGGCTGCTGAAGCTCGGGCCGCCATCCAGATCGAGGCTGAGGTTCATGTCGCCTTGCGACGGTTCGCCATGGCCACGCTTGCCGCGCTTGGAACCCGATTCACGCGGTTCACGGGCAGGCATGCTCACCGACGGCAGATCGTGCTCGTCCAGTTGCGGTTCTTTATGTGTGTCCAGCACACGGGGCGGGCCCAACAGCTCGGCGCTGGTGTCCTCATCCGGCAGATTAGACAAACTTCGGTCAAGACGGAATTTCAGTTTTCCCTTGCCGCCGCGCATACGGCGCCAGCCATCAAAAAGAATACCGGCAATGACAATAATGCCGATGACGATCAGCCACTCGCGCAGACCGATTTCCATGTAATCCCGTGCCTCTATAAAAAATGCTGAAAAATAAGGGGTTTACAACTCGTAAACCGCTTTAAAACGTGGCGCCAACTCTATGTTCTGACAGGCGTTTTGCCCACGTATACGAAAAATTGACATTAAACTAGCACGACCAAAGGCAACTTTACACCGTCTGTCACCATGGCTTTAGCGAATATGTCGATTGGCCAGCAAGTCAGGCCCGGTAAAAACATCCTACAGCCTCGTAATACCTGCCCTACAGACGCCGACTCAGGCATCCACCATCGCCATCGCCTCTTCGACATCCACCGCTACAAGACGCGAGCAGCCCGGCTCGTGCATCGTCACCCCCATCAGTTGATCGGCCATTTCCATGGCGATCTTGTTGTGGGTGATATAGATGAACTGCACCGTCTGCGACATTTCCTTGACCAGCCGTGCGTAGCGTCCAACGTTAGCGTCATCCAGTGGCGCGTCAACTTCATCGAGCATGCAGAACGGCGCCGGGTTCAACTTGAAGATCGCAAAAACCAGCGCCAATGCAGTCAGGGCTTTTTCGCCACCGGAGAGCAAATGGATGGTGCTGTTCTTCTTCCCTGGCGGCTGCGCCATGATCGTTACCCCTGTATCGAGTAGATCTTCGCCCGTCAGTTCCAAATACGCGCGTCCTCCACCGAAAACTTTTGGGAAAAGCGCCTGTAAACCGCCATTGATCTGATCAAAGGTATCTTTGAAGCGGTTACGGGTTTCCTTGTCGATCTTGCGAATCACGTTCTCGAGTGTGTCCAGCGCTTCCACCAGATCATCGTTCTGCGCATCCAGATAACGTTTACGCTCGGATTGTTGCTGGTATTCGTCGATGGCCGCGAGGTTGATCGCACCGAGACGCTGGATGCGCGCGGCAATGCGTTCGAGTTCTTCTTCGGCGTCCTTCTCGTTGGCCTCGGCTGTCAGCGTGGCAAGCACGCCGTGCAGGTCGTAGCCGTCTTCCAGCAATTGATCTTCGAGGGTCTTGCGGCGCACGGTCAGGGCTTGCCATTCCATGCGCTGGGTTTCCATCTGGCCGCGAATCAACTGCGACTGCTGCTCGGCCTGGTTACGCCGTTTTTCCGCATCACGCAGTTCACGGTCAGCGTCTTCCAGGGCGATCTGCGCGGTCTTGAGTTCTTCGTCGACGGTCATGCGCTTGTCGAGCAGCTCTTCAAGCTTCAGCCGCAACTCTTCCAGCGGCGCCTCACCCTCCTCCAGATTGAGGCTGAGCTGTTCGCGTTTTTCGGTCAGGCGCTCGGACTGCATTTCCAGCCGTTCCAGCGCCTGACGTGTCGAGTCGTGTTGTGCCTTGAGCGAACCGAGACGCACCGCCAATTGATGCGCGTGATCCTTGTGCTGCCGGGCTTCCTGGCGCACTCGATCGAGGCGCTCGCGCAAGCTGTCGCGCTGGGCCAGCAGCAATTCACGCTGCTCGGTGTCGAGCGCCATGGCGTCGAGGGCTTCCTGCAATTGCAGGCGCGCTTCGCCAATGTTTTCGTGTTCCAGCGCGCGCTGTTCGCTCAGTTCCGTGAGTTCTTCATCGAGGCGCGTACGACGCAGCGTCAGCTGTTCGGCCTTGGCTTTGCCGGCGGACAGTTGAGCTTTCAATTCACCTTGCTGGCGCGCTTCGTCTTGCAGCAGACGGCGCAAATGTTCGCGACCGTTTTCCTGCTGTCGCTGTTGCGCCCTGAGATTTTGCAGTTGGGTTTCCAGGGTTTCGACCGTGGCTTCGCGCTCTTCGCGCTCCTCGGTCAACCGCTGGATTTCCTGACCGCGCGCCAGTACACCGCTTTCGGCTTCGCTGGCCCGTCGCACACGTAAAAAGTGCCGACCGACCCAATAACCATCACGACTGATCAGGCTCTGCCCCGCGGTCAATTGACTGCGCAACGCCAGCGCCTGTTCAAGGCTGTCGACCGGCTTGACCTGCCCCAGCCACGGCGACAGATCGATCTGCGCCTCGACCTTGTCGAGCAAGCTGCCCGGCACGCGCACGCCATCAGTGGCCGGGCTGAGCAAGCGCAGATCGCCTTGGGCGAAACCGGCGAGATCGAAGTCGCCGAAGTCGTCGACCAGCACCGCTTGCAGGTCGGCGCCGAGCACGGTTTCCACCGCCAGCTCCCAACCCGCTTCCACCTTCAGGCCTTCGGCCAGACGCGGGCGATCCGTCAGATGCTGCTCACGCAACCATTCGGCGGTGCCGGTGCCCGGATCGAGCGCGGCCTGCTGCAAGGCTTCAAGTGAGGCGAGACGACCGTTGAGGCGCTGCAAATCGCCTTGCGCCTGCTGCTGATTGTGCAACGCGAGCTGCAATTCCTGACGCAGTTGCTCAAGGCGCTCGACCTGGGCTTCTTCGCTGGCCTGCAAATCTTCAAGCGTGGCTTCACTGGCGGCCAACTGCTCGCTGAGTTCCATAATCGCCGCGTCTTCCGGGTCCGCCGAGAGCAACGCGCGTTCTTCGCCGAGGCGCTTCTGACGGTCGGCCAGACGCTCCATGCTGGTTTCCAGCTGCTGGATGCGTGACTGCTGCACTTCGGATTGGCGACGCGGCTCGGCGGCGGTCAGGTTGAACGTGTCCCACTGCTCCTGCCAGCCGTGCATGGTGGTTTCGGATTCTTCCAGCGCAGCGGCGGCTTCTTCGGCGGCGGCGCTGGTGACTTCCTGCTCCGGGGTGAGCATGTCGAGCTCTTCGCCGAGGGTCAGCAATAGCGTGCGGTCGTGGCCCAGGTGCGATTCGGTTTCCAGGCGTGCGCGCTCGGCTTCTTTCAGATCGTCCTGCAACTGACGCAGACGCTGCTGGCCGTGCTGGATGCTCTGCTCGACCCGGGCGATGTCGCCGCCGACCGAATAGAAGCGTCCTTGCACCAGATTGAAGCGCTCCGACAGGTCATGGTGCCCGTCCCGGAAGCGTTCGATGGCGGCGTCGGCGTTGCGTTGCTCGGCGACCAGTGCTTCGAAGGTGACTTCCTGGTTGCCGATCACCGCTTCGCGCTGACCGACCTGTTCGTTCAGCGCCTGCCAGCGCAGGGCCGACAATTGAGCCTTGAGCTGGCGCTCTTCGCCTTTGTATTCCTGATACTTCTTCGCGGCTTCAGCCTGACGGTGCAAGCGCTCGAGCTGACGCTCAAGCTCTTCGCGCAAGTCGGTCAGGCGCGCAAGGTTTTCGTGGGTACGGCGGATGCGGTTTTCAGTCTCGCGCCGGCGCTCCTTGTACTTGGAGATGCCTGCTGCTTCTTCAATAAAGTTGCGCAGGTCTTCGGGCTTGGATTCGATCAGCTTGGAGATCATCCCCTGCTCGATGATCGAGTAGCTGCGCGGGCCGAGGCCGGTGCCGAGGAAAATATCGGTGATGTCGCGACGCCGGCATTTGGTGCCGTTGAGGTAATAAGTGGTCTGGCTGTCGCGGGTCACTTTGCGGCGAATGGAGATTTCCGCATAGGCGGCGTATTCGCCAAGCAGCGTGCCGTCGGAGTTATCGAACACCAGCTCGATGCTGGCCTGACTCACCGGTTTACGGCTGGTAGAACCGTTGAAGATGACGTCGGTCATCGACTCGCCGCGCAAGTTCTTGGCCGAGCTTTCGCCCATCACCCAACGCACGGCGTCGATGATGTTCGACTTGCCGCAACCATTGGGCCCCACCACTGCCGCCATGTTGCTGGGGAAGTTCACCGTGGTCGGATCGACGAAGGACTTGAACCCCGCCAGCTTGATGCACTTGAGCCGCACGCTTAAGCGTCCGTCAGGGCAGAAACCACCAGATCGGCGCTGCGCTGGGCATACGCCGTCAGCACTTCGCGGATCTGCGGAAAGTCACGGGCCAGCACGGCAGCGAGCAGGCGCTCGAACAGTTCGAGGAATTCGCTCATCGACGCCTTGCGCTGGTCCAGGGCGAGGAAATACGCGCGGCTCATGGCCGGCTGCAGATTCTCGACGGTTTCCTGCAAGTACGGGTTGTTGGCGAACGGGTACGCGGCGCGCATCACATTGAAGCTGTCGTCGACGAAGGTACGAATGTCCTGACGCTCGTAGCTGGCGGCCAGGCGTTGCTGGATCTGCACGAATGGCGCCATGTCGGCCTGGACTTTCCAGCCGTTGGCCACGGCGTTACCGAGCAGGATGTACAGCTCGCTCATCAGCGTGCACAGGCTCTGGACCTTGTGCGCCGTGAGTTCGGTGACATGGGCGCCCCGTCGCGGCAGGATCGCGATCAAGTGGCGACGCTCAAGAATCAGCAAGGCTTCACGGACCGAGCCACGGCTGACATTGAGTGCCAGCGTGACCTTCTGTTCCTGAATGCGCTCCCCGGGCTTCATTTCGCCGCGAATGATGCGTTCGGCGAGGTGGTGAGCGATTTGCTCGGCGAGGCTGTCCGGCGCCTTGAACGTCATGGTTGTCCTTCAAACTCTTCGATCTGCACAAGCGGCGCAGTGTAACCCACTTGATAGGTCATGGCGCAGGGCCCACTCGGCGGTTTTGGCACGATTCAAGCAAAAAAAGCAGGTGTGTGCGTGAGGGTCAATACTGAAGCAATGAGGTGTTTGCCGACAAAATGCAATTTCCTGACCTTTAAGTCAGAAAATCATTGACCGAAAAGTCAGACCTGCTAAATTCGGTTCAAGTCGGTTAACAACAATAATGAGTCTGCGAGGCCTTCCGTGATCCAGTTTTTACTTAACCAGGAACTCCGTAGCGAGCACGCCCTGGACCCAAACCTGACCGTGCTCAATTATCTGCGCGACCATGTGGGCAAACCCGGCACCAAAGAAGGCTGCGCCAGCGGTGACTGCGGCGCCTGCACCGTGGTGGTCGGCGAGCTGCAAACGGATGACGATGGCCGCGAACACATTCGCTATCGCAGCCTCAACTCGTGCCTGACGTTCGTGTCGTCGTTGCACGGCAAACAACTGATCAGCGTTGAAGACCTCAAGCACCAGGGCGAACTGCACAGCGTGCAGAAAGCCATGGTCGAGTGCCATGGTTCGCAATGCGGCTTCTGCACCCCCGGCTTCGTCATGTCGCTGTTCGCCCTGCAAAAGAACAGCGATGCACCGGATTCTCACAAGGCTCACGAAGCGCTGGCCGGCAATCTGTGCCGTTGCACCGGCTATCGGCCGATCCTGCAAGCCGCCGAACAGTCCTGCTGCGGCAAGCAACCGGACCAGTTCGATGCGCGTGAAGCCGACACTATCGCGCGCCTGAAAGCGATTGCCCCGACGTCCATCGGCGAACTCAACAGTGGCGACAAACGTTGCCTGGTGCCGCTGACCGTCGCCGACCTGGCCGACCTCTACGACGCTTATCCACAGGCGCGCCTGCTGGCCGGCGGTACGGACCTGGCGCTGGAAGTCACGCAATTCCACCGCACCTTGCCGGTGATGATTTACGTCGGCAACGTGGCCGAGATGAAGCGCATCGAGCGTTTCGACGATCGCCTGGAAATCGGCGCCGCCACCGCCCTCTCCGACTGCTACGAAGCGTTGAAAGCCGAGTACCCGGACTTCGGTGAATTGCTGCAACGTTTTGCCTCGCTGCAGATCCGCAACCAAGGCACCCTCGGCGGCAACATCGGCAACGCCTCGCCCATCGGTGACTCGCCGCCCCTGCTGATCGCCCTGGGCGCGCAAATCGTCCTGTGCAAAGGCGAAACCCGCCGCACTATGGCCCTGGAAGATTACTTCATCGATTACCGGGTCACCGCGCGTCAGGAAAGTGAGTTCATCGAGAAGATCATCGTGCCGCGTGCCAGCGCCGAACAACTGTTCCGCGCCTACAAGGTGTCCAAACGTCTGGACGATGATATTTCCGCTGTGTGCGCCGCGTTCCAGATCCGTCTGGAAAACGGTGTGATCGCCGATGCCCGTGTCGCCTTTGGCGGTATGGCAGCCATCCCGAAACGTGCCAGCGCCTGCGAAAAAACATTGCTCGGGGCGCCGTTCAACAACGCCACCGTCGAACGCGCCTGCGCCGCACTGGCCGAAGATTTCACCCCGCTGTCGGACTTCCGCGCCAGCAAGGAATACCGCCTGCTCAGCGCGCAAAACCTGCTGCGCAAATACTTCATCGAACTGCAAACACCGCACATCGAGACTCGGGTGACCGCTTATGTCTAATCATCACGCTGTAGAGAAGACCCAAGCCGAACTGGCTGAACTGTTCGCCAAGGACCTGACCACCGGTGTCGGCCGCAGCGTCAAGCACGACAGCGCCGCCAAGCACGTGTCCGGTGAAGCGCAGTACATCGACGACCGCCTGGAGTTTCCGAACCAGCTGCACGTTTACGCACGCCTGTCGGACCGCGCCCACGCGAAAATCATCAGCATCGACACCAAGCCCTGCTACGCCTTCGAAGGCGTGCGCATTGCCATCACCCATGAAGATGTGCCGGGCCTGAAAGACATCGGGCCACTGTTGCCGGGCGACCCGTTGCTGGCGATTGATGACGTGCAGTTCGTCGGTCAGCCGGTACTCGCCGTGGCGGCGAAAGACCTCGAAACCGCGCGCAAGGCCGCCATGGCCGCGATCATCGAATACGAAGATCTCGAGCCGGTGCTGGACGTGGTCGAAGCCCTGCGCAAACGCCACTTCGTGCTCGACAGCCACACTCACCAGCGCGGCGATTCGGCCAATGCCTTGGCGACTGCCGAGCATCGCATCCAGGGCACGCTGCACATCGGCGGCCAGGAACACTTCTACCTCGAAACCCAGATCTCTTCGGTGATGCCGACGGAAGACGGCGGCATGATCGTCTACTGCTCGACGCAGAACCCGACCGAAGTGCAGAAGCTGGTCGCCGAAGTGCTTGATGTGTCGATGAACAAAATCGTGGTCGATATGCGCCGCATGGGCGGCGGTTTCGGCGGCAAGGAAACGCAAGCCGCGAGCCCGGCCTGTTTGTGCGCCGTGATCGCGCACCTCACCGGCCAACCAACCAAGATGCGCCTGCCGCGCGTCGAAGACATGCTGATGACCGGCAAGCGTCACCCGTTCTACGTCGAGTACGACGTCGGCTTCGACAGCACCGGCCGCCTGCACGGCATCGCCCTGGAACTGGCCGGCAACTGCGGTTGCTCGCCGGACCTGTCGGCCTCGATTGTCGACCGTGCGATGTTCCACGCCGACAACTCGTACTACCTGGGCGACGCGACCATCAACGGTCACCGCTGCAAGACCAACACTGCGTCGAACACCGCGTATCGTGGTTTCGGCGGCCCGCAAGGCATGGTCGCCATCGAAGAAGTGATGGACGCGATTGCCCGTCATCTGGCCCTCGATCCATTGGCCGTACGCAAGGCCAACTACTACGGCAAGACCGAGCGCAACGTCACGCATTACTACCAGACCGTCGAGCACAACATGCTCGAAGAAATGACCGCTGAACTGGAAGAAAGCAGCCAGTACGCCGAGCGTCGCGAAGCGATTCGTCGCTACAACGCCAACAGCCCGATCCTGAAAAAAGGCCTGGCGCTGACCCCGGTGAAATTCGGTATTTCCTTCACCGCAAGTTTCCTCAACCAGGCCGGCGCGCTGATCCACGTCTACACCGACGGCAGCATCCACTTGAACCATGGCGGCACCGAAATGGGCCAGGGCTTGAACACCAAAGTCGCGCAGGTCGTGGCCGAAGTGTTCCAGGTGGAAATGGACCGCGTGCAGATCACCGCGACCAACACCGACAAGGTGCCAAACACCTCGCCGACCGCTGCATCCAGCGGTGCCGACCTGAACGGTAAAGCGGCACAGAACGCGGCGGAAATCATCAAGCAGCGTCTGGTCGAATTCGCCGCGCGGCACTACAAGGTCAGCGAAGAAGACGTCGAATTCCACAACGGTCACGTGCGGGTTCGCGATCACATCCTGACGTTCGAAGCGCTGATCCAGCAGGCATATTTCGCGCAGGTGTCGCTGTCGAGCACAGGCTTCTACAAGACCCCGAAAATCTTCTACGACCGCAGCCAGGCCCGTGGTCGTCCGTTCTACTACTACGCCTTTGGTGCAGCGTGCTGTGAGGTGATCGTCGACACCCTGACCGGCGAGTACAAGATGCTGCGCACCGACATCCTCCACGACGTTGGCGCCTCGCTGAACCCGGCCATCGACATCGGCCAGGTCGAGGGTGGTTTCATCCAGGGCATGGGGTGGCTGACCATGGAAGAACTGGTGTGGAACAACAAGGGCAAACTGATGACCAACGGCCCGGCCAGCTACAAGATTCCGGCGGTGGCGGACATGCCGCTGGACCTGCGGGTGAAGCTGGTGGAAAACCGCAAGAATCCGGAAGACACGGTGTTCCATTCCAAGGCCGTGGGTGAGCCGCCGTTCATGCTGGGCATTGCGTCGTGGTGTGCGATCAAGGACGCCGTGGCGAGTCTTGGCGACTACAAGCATCAACCGAAAATCGATGCACCGGCGACCCCGGAGCGGGTGTTGTGGGGGTGTGAGCAGATGCGCCAGTTGAAGGCGGTGAAAGCCGTGGAAGCTGAAACCGAACTGGCTTCGCTCTAGACCGAGGCGCGGCCTTCGCGAGCAGGCTCGCTCCCACAGGGAAATGCATTCCAAATGTGGGAGCGAGCCTGCTCGCGAAGAGGCCCGAACAGACAACAGAGATGTCGAGGTGAAACATGTACAACTGGATCGACGCCCTCGCCGACCTGCAATCCCAAGGTGAACCCTGCGTGTTGGTGACCATCATCGAAGAGCTCGGCTCGACGCCGCGCAATGCCGGCTCGAAGATGGTCATCAGCGCCACCCAGACCTTCGACACCGTCGGTGGCGGGCATCTGGAATACAAGGCCATGCAGATCGCCCGCGACATGCTCGCCAGCGGCAAACAGGACACGCACCTGGAGCGCTTCAGCCTCGGCGCCAGCCTCGGCCAGTGCTGCGGTGGTGCGACGGTGTTGCTGTTCGAACCGATGGGCCAGGTCCAGGCGCAGATAGCCGTGTTCGGCGCCGGTCATGTCGGCCGCGCATTGGTGCCGCTGCTCGCCAGCCTGCCCTGCCGGGTGCGCTGGATCGATTCGCGAGATGACGAATTTCCTGAACAGATCCCTCACGGCGTGCGCAAGATTGTCAGCGAAGAACCGGTGGACGAAATCGACGACCTGCCCGCCGGCAGTTACTGCATCGTCATGACCCACAATCACCAGCTCGACCTCGAACTCACCGCTGCGATCCTCAAGCGCAACGACTTCGCCTACTTCGGCCTGATCGGCTCGAAGACCAAACGGGTGAAGTTCGAACACCGCCTGCGCGACCGCGGATTCGACAACAGCGTCGTGCAACGCATGCGCTGCCCGATGGGCATCGGCGAAGTCAAAGGCAAGTTGCCTGTGGAAATCGCCATCTCCATCGCCGGCGAAATCATCGCCACCTATAACGCGAATTTCGGCCAGCAGACCGCCAGTGCCGGATCATCGATTGCCAAACTGCTGCCTGCTTCACGCCGCAGCCAAGCCTCCCATTGAGAACCCTCATGCCTTTGACTCGCAAAGCTTACCGCGCCGCCATTCTGCACAGCATTGCCGACCCAGCCGAAGTCGGTATTGAAGCCTCGTACGAGTATTTCGAAGACGGCTTGCTGGTGGTCGACAACGGCCAGATCAGTGCACTCGGCCACGCCAGCGACTTGCTGCCGACCCTGCCGGCCGACATCGAGATCACCCATTATCAGGACGCACTGATTACCCCCGGCTTCATCGACACCCACATTCACTTGCCGCAAACCGGCATGGTCGGCGCCTACGGCGAGCAACTGCTGGATTGGCTCAACACCTACACCTTCCCGTGTGAAAGCCAGTTCGCTGACAAGGGGCACGCCGACGAAGTCGCGGACATTTTCATCAAGGAATTGCTGCGCAACGGCACCACCACTGCGCTGGTGTTCGGCAGCGTGCATCCGCAATCGGTGAACTCGTTCTTCGAGGCCGCCGAACAGCTCGACCTGCGGATGATCGCCGGCAAGGTGATGATGGACCGCAACGCGCCGGACTACCTGACCGACACCGCCGAATCCAGCTACGTCGAAAGCAAGGCGCTGATCGAGCGCTGGCACGGCAAGGGCCGCTTGCACTACGCGGTCACCCCGCGTTTCGCCCCGACCAGCACCCCGGAACAACTGACCCTCGCCGGCCAGTTGCTCAGCGAATTCCCTGATCTGTACATGCAGACGCACATCAGCGAAAACCTGAAGGAAGTCGAATGGGTCAAGGAGCTGTTCCCGGAGCGCAAAGGCTATCTGGACGTCTACGACCACTACCAACTGCTGGGTGAGCGCTCGGTGTTTGCCCACGGCGTGCACCTGTGCGACGACGAGTGCGCGCGGCTGGCGGAAACCGGCTCGGCCATCGCCTTCTGCCCGACGTCGAACTTCTTCCTCGGCAGCGGTTTGTTCAACCTGCCGATGGCCGAGAAGCACAAACTGAATGTCGGCGTGGGCACGGACGTTGGCGGTGGCACCAGTTTCTCGATCCTGCAAACGTTGAACGAAGCGTACAAAGTCATGCAGCTGCAAGGTGCGCGTCTGAGTCCGTTCAAATCGCTGTACCTGGCCACACTCGGCGGTGCTCGCGCGCTGCGTCTTGAGGACAAGATCGGCACGTTGAAACCGGGCACCGATGCCGACTTCCTGGTGCTGGATTACAACGCCACGCCATTGCTGAGCTATCGTTTGAAGCAGGCCAATAACATTGCCGAGACGTTGTTTGTGTTGATGACGCTAGGGGATGACCGGACTGTTCTGCAGACGTATGCGGCGGGGAATCAGGTGCATCAGCGTTAAGATTTTCCGGGCATAAAAAATCCCCCGCACTTTTCAGTCCGGGGGATTTTTATTGCCGTTGAGGCCGCCTTCGCGAGCAAGCCCGCTCCCACATTAGATCTCCAGTGAACACACTATTTGTGTACGACACAGATTCAATGTGGGAGCGGGCTTGCTCGCGAAGGGCGCGCCTCGGTGTTTCAGAGTTTCGCAGCAGAACGCCCAGGCTTCTTGGTCTGCAACAAATGCGAGAACACCGCATGCAAATCATCCGACGCACTTTCTTCGTCGAGGTTGAGTTTGCTGTCGATGTGATCCATGTGATGCATCATCAAATTCACCGCCAGCTCACCGTTGCGCGCTTCGATGGCGTCAATCAGCTGGGTGTGTTCGTCGTAGGAACAGTGCGAACGGTTGCCACTTTCATACTGGGCAATGATCAACGACGTCTGCGACACCAGGCTGCGCTGGAAGCTGATCAACGGCGCGTTCTTCGCCGCCTCTGCCAACTTCAGGTGAAACTCACCGGATAGACGGATGCCGGCACCGCGATCACCGCGCGAGAAGCTGTCACGTTCGTCGTTGACCATTTGTCGTAATTCGGCGAGATCTTCGGCGGTGGCGTGCTGCACGGCCAGTTCAGTGATCGCTCGTTCCACCAGACGGCGCGCGAGGAACACCTGGCGGGCCTCTTCGACGCTCGGGCTGGCGACGACTGCGCCACGGTTCGGACGCAGCAGCACGACGCCTTCATGGGCCAGTCGCGAGAGTGCGCGGCGGATGATGGTGCGGCTGACCCCGAAAATTTCCCCCAGCGCTTCTTCGCTCAACTTGGTGCCAGGCGCCAGGCGCTGTTCGAGGATGGCCTCGAAGATATGCGCGTAGACAATATCGTCCTGGGTGCCGCTGCGGCCGGCTTTGCCTGCTCGCGGTTGTTTTTTTAGGGGCTGCAACTGTTCGTTCATGGGCACTCGAGTCGGGAGAACTGCGGCGAATTGACGGTGACTGTAATACGGCACAGTGGGTCGCTGGCAAGTATCGCGTAAAAAACACCGCGATTGTACACAATGGAGGGTGGCAACACGACTGTACGGCTGTTTGTCGCTTCCGCTGTATTGCAACGATCCCTTACGTTTGAGTTTAGGCTTGAACGCAGAATCTGCCGCTCGAACACAAGCCCGCTCCCACAGGGTTCAGCGGCGCTTCGGACATCTTTATAAAAGGAACACCGCTGTCATGAACGACGCCACGCACACGCAGCTTCGCCCACTGGCTGACACTTCCCCTTCGGCCATCGTCGCCGGTTTCATCGCGATGATGACCGGTTACACCAGTTCCCTGGTCCTGATGTTCCAGGCCGGACAAGCGGCGGGCCTGACCAGTGGGCAGATTTCATCGTGGATCTGGGCGATCTCGATTGGCATGGCGCTGTGTTCGATCGGTCTGTCATTGCGATATCGCACGCCGATCACCATCGCCTGGTCGACCCCCGGCGCGGCGTTGCTGATCACCAGCCTCGGCGGTGTCAGTTATGGCGAAGCCATCGGCGCCTACATCACCTGCGCAGTGCTGGTGACGATTTGCGGGTTGACCGGCAGCTTTGAACGGCTGGTGAAAAAGATTCCAGCCTCCCTGGCCGCCGCGTTGCTGGCAGGGATTCTGTTCAAGATCGGCAGCGAGATTTTCGTCGCCGCGCAGCATCGCACCGGGCTGGTGCTGGGCATGTTCTTCACCTATCTGGTAATCAAGCGCTTGTCACCGCGTTATGCCGTGCTGGCTGCGCTGTTGATCGGCACGGCGCTGTCAGGATTCATGGGGTTGCTGGATTTCAGTGGCTTTCATCTGGAAGTGGCGACGCCGGTCTGGACCACGCCGCACTTCTCGCTGGCCGCGACCATCAGCATCGGCATTCCGCTGTTCGTGGTAGCCATGACCTCGCAGAACATGCCGGGCATCGCCGTGCTGCGCGCCGACGGTTACACCGTGCCGGCCTCACCGTTGATCACCACCACCGGCATCGCCTCGTTGCTGCTGGCCCCGTTCGGCTCCCACGGCATCAACCTGGCGGCCATCAGCGCAGCGATCTGTACCGGGCCGCATGCCCATGAAGATCGCAACAAGCGCTACACGGCAGCGGTCTGGTGCGGGATTTTCTACGGGATTGCCGGGGTGTTCGGCGCGACATTGGCGGCGTTGTTTGCCGCGTTGCCTAAAGAGCTGGTGCTGTCGATTGCGGCGCTGGCGCTGTTTGGCTCGATCATCAATGGCTTGAGCATTGCCATGAACGAGGTGAAGGAACGGGAAGCGGCGCTGATCACCTTTATGGTCACGGCATCGGGATTGACGTTGTTTTCCATCGGTTCGGCGTTCTGGGGGATTGTCGCGGGGGTGTTGACGCTGGTGATTCTGAATTGGCGTAAAAGCTGAATTCTGCGCATAAAAAAACGGCGACCCTTGGGTCGCCGCTTTTTTCAAGACAAAAAGCTAAGACATCAAGCTACCGGATTGATCGGCTTTTCCGGGTACCAGACGTCGATCAGCGGGCTGACGGTTGCTTCGGTCAGTTCGCTGCGGCCTTTGAGCCAGGCTTCAACAGCAGCGCGCTGCTCTTCGGACACCGAGCCACGCTTCTGCAGGCAAACCAGACCGAAGTCGTCGCCGCCAACATAACCCAGACCGTTGGCTTCCATGGCTTCTTTCAGGAACGCGTCGAGGAAAGCATCAATGGCTTCATCAGCCAAATCTTCTTTGAAATCCAGGTTCAGTTCGAAACCCAGCTCTTGAAATTCATCGACGCACAGTTTTTTGCGCAGACGCTGGGAACGGTTAGTCGCCATTGGAACAATCCTCAAAAGTAATAACGGGCGGCACTTTAGCAGTTTAAGCCGCTAATTGCCCGACTCTCTGGGGCGCATCGCTGACCGCCGGTAAAAAAAATAGCAGATTTGAAGGTCATGGCACGGCACACGCTTTCAAGCCTTGGGGCATAATGCCGACACTTTCATGACCACTGAGGGATTTTATCGCCATGCCCTCGTCTTTTTTCCCCCTCGGCTGTAGGGTTTTATTACACATGATCAAATCTTTGCGTCCATTGCTGCTGGCCAGCTTCATTCTTCCACTGGCCCTCTCCGTTTCCGCCGCTCCGATCAACACTGCGCTTACACCCAACGTCGAAAAGGCCCTCAAGGCCAGCAAGCTGCAGGACAGCGCCCTGTCGCTGGTGATGATCCCGCTCACCGGCCCGGGCACACCGACCATTTTCAACGCTGACGTTTCGGTCAACCCGGCCTCGACCATGAAGCTGGTCACCACCTATGCCGCGCTGGAAATGCTCGGCCCGAACCACCAGTGGAAAACCGAGTTCTACACCGACGGCACCCTCAGCGGCGGCATCCTCAATGGCAACCTCTACCTCAAGGGCGGCGGCGATCCCAAGCTGAACATGGAAAAACTGTGGCTGCTGATGCGTGACCTGCGTGCCAACGGCGTGACGCAAATCACCGGCGACCTGGTGCTGGATCGCAGTTTCTTCACGCAGCCGCAGTTGCCCGAGTTCAATGACGATGGCAATGACGAGAACAAGCCGTTCCTGGTCAAGCCCGACTCGCTGATGGTCAACCTCAAGGCCCTGCGCTTTGTGGCGCGCAACGACAATGGCCGGGTGTTGGTGTCGGTGGAACCGCCGATTGCCAGCATCCGCATCGAAAACCAGGTCAAGGCTGTCAACTCCAAGCAATGCACCGGCGGCGTGCGCTACAACCCGGTGACCCAGCCCGATGGCAGCGTGACCGTGACGGTCGGCGGCCAGTTGGGCGATGGCTGCAGCTCGCAGACGTACCTGTCGCTGCTTGACCACGCGACCTACACCGCCGGCGCCGTGCGGGCCATCTGGAAAGAGCTGGGCGGCAGCATTCAGGGCAAGGATGTGCTGGCCCCGACCCCGAGCAGCGCAAAATTGCTGGCCCGGGCCTATTCGCCGGACCTGGCGGAAATCATCCGCGACATCAACAAATACAGTAACAACACCATGGCTCAGCAGCTGTTCCTGAGCCTGGGCCAGAAATTCCGTACCGATGCCGATGGTGATGATGCCAAGGCTGCCCAGCGCGTAGTACGTCAGTGGCTGGCGAAGAAAGGCATTACCGCGCCGCACCTGGTGATGGAGAACGGTTCCGGCCTGTCCCGCGCCGAACGCGTCAGCGCTCGTGAAATGGCGGCGATGCTGCAAGCCGCGTGGCACAGCCCGTATGCCGCCGAGTTCATCAGTTCGATGCCGATTGCCGGCACCGACGGCACCATGCGCAAACGCCTGAAGACCACCGCGATGCGCGGCGAAGCCCACGTCAAGACCGGCACCCTGAACACCGTACGCGCGATCTCCGGCTTCAGCCGCGATGTCAATGGCAACACGTGGGCAGTGGTGGCGATCCTCAACGACAAGGCACCGTTTGGCGCGTCGTCGGTACTCGATCAAGTGCTGCTGGACCTGTATCGCCAACCGAAACTGCCAGATACCGCTTCGGTGCTCTGACCCGGTTTACAGTTCACCGTAGATCAACTGTGGGAGCGAGCCTGCTCGCGAAGGCGCTGTATCAGTCAACTAATAAGCTGAATGACACACCGATTTCGCGAGCAGGCTCGCTCCCACAGGGGGCCGTGTCAGGCCTCAGGCTTTCTGCGCCTCGACCCGATCACGTCCCGCCTGCTTCGCCGCATACACCCCCGAATCCGCCCGCAGCAACAGCGCATCCGCACCTTCCCCGACGCGCCAACTGGCAATCCCGAAACTCGCGGTAACGAACCCCACGCTGTCGATCGGCGAACTGCGCAGCCCTTGCCACAATTGCATCGCCAGCACGTGCGCCTGCTCGCGGTCAGTGTCCGGGCAGAGCACCATGAATTCTTCACCGCCGAGGCGACAGAACACGTCCGTGCGCCGCAGCCGATGACCGATGCGCTCGCACACCGCCTGCAACACCCGATCCCCCACGGCGTGGCCATGCTGGTCATTGATGCGTTTGAAGTGGTCGATGTCGAGCATGATCACCGACAACTCGCCCACGCCACGCTGGACCCTCGCCATTTCGGTGGTCAGGCGCTCCTGGAAATAGCGGCGGTTGTGGATCCCGGTCAGCGAGTCGGTGATCGACAGCGCGCGCAGTTCCTCTTCCACCCGCTTCAGGTCAGAGATGTCGGAAATGTAGCCATGCCAGAGCACGCCGCCACCGGGCAGTTCTTCGGGGGTTGCCTCACCGCGAACCCAGCGCAGACCGCGCATGGGCAGCTGCACGCGGTATTCCTCGCGCCACGGGCTGAGGGTGTCCGCCGAGGCGCGGATCGAGGCACGGACCCGGGTCGTGTCCTGTGGATGGATGCGCGTGAAGATCGCTTCGGCGTTGAGCAGCAGCACGTCCGGTTCCAGTTCGTAGATCTCGCGAATACCGTCGCTGGCATAGATCACACTGAAGCGGCCGTCGAATTCCATCTTGAACTGGTAGATGCCACCGGGCACATGGGCGCTGAGTTTCTTCAACAACAGGTCCCGTGCCGCCAGCGCCTCATGCACTCGCTTGCGCTCAGTAATGTCGATGCAGATCGCCAGATGACCGACCCACAACCCCTGCTCATCGAGCACCGGGGTGGCGAGCATGTTCACCGCCAAATGGCTGCCATCGCTGCGCACCAGGGTCCACTCCCGCGCCTCGCTACCGCCCTCCTCGCCCCCTTCGACCAGCATCGCCTGACAGGTCGGAATCGGTTTGCCATACCGCGCACTCAACTCCGCGGCCCGTGCCACCAGCTCCCGGGGGAGGTGCAGGTTTTCCAGGGTCATGTGCCCCACGACCTCAACGCTGGCGTAACCCAACATCTGCTCGGCGCCGGCGTTGAACGTGCTGATGACCCCGCGCAGGTCAGTGGCGATGATCGCCACCTGAGTCGCCGCATTCAGCACGCCACGCAACTGGCCGTGGGTACCGCGCAGCTCTTGCTCACGGGCACGCAGTTCCTCGGTCCGCTGCTCCACCATTTTCAGTGCGCGTTGGCGCTGGCTGACCAGCACATACAGCAACGCGCTGAGCAGCAGACTGAGCAAACCGCCCAGCACCATCAGGGTCGTCACCGAGGAATGGTTGGCTTGTATAAAGGCTTCGCTCGGTGTGATGTCGACCTGGTAATCGTGATCGGCCAATCGCAACAGCCGGCTCGCGGACAAATCACTGGCCGCCGGCGGGTTCAAGGATTCGTAGAGCACTTCGTGCTGATCGTCGATCGACAAGTCGAGAATGCGCACCGAAAGATAGTCGTAGTTGGCGTCCGGCAATCCATCGGCCAGTAACTGGCGCATGCTGATCACCGCCATCACATAACCGAAGGGTTTTACCTGCGCAGCGCTGGGTGGGTTACGCGACATCACCGGGGCCACCAACAGTACGCCACGCGCATAGGCCGGTTCGATGCTGACCAGATGCATCGGTTGCGACACCGCCATGGTGCCCAGTTTATCCGCCCGCTCAAGGGTGGCGCGGCGCATCGGCTGGGCCAGCAAGTCGTAACCCAGCGGCGAGCCCAGTCGACTTTGCGTCTGGCTGTACAGCACCGCCACGTATTCATCGCGCTCGGCGGCCAATTGCAGCTGACCGTTGCCGTCGAGCTCACGAAGGGTGAAATTGCTGAAGCCCTCGTCCCGCACCCTTTGCTCGAATGCCGCACGCTCGACACGGGTCACTCGGGCCGCGAAGGAATAGGCCTGGGTTCGGTGCAACAGGGGTTTGGTGTAACCGTCGAACTCCTCGCGGGAGACCGAATCGGAATTGGCGAAGAACCGGCGCAGACCGTCGAGGCGCTGCTCCTGATCCTCGAAACGTTCTTCAATGCGGCTGTAACGCTCACTGGCCAGCAGTTGGAAGCGTTGCTTGAGTTGATGGTGAAACACATTGACAGTCGACCAGGCCAGTAACCCGGTGAGCACGCCGCCCATGAGCAATACCAGCAGCGCGACCAGCCAGGCCGACACATCTTCGCTGATAAAACCCAGGATCTTGGGGCGGACGGCCTGAAACGACATAAAGGCAACTCAAAATGCCAGGTGCCGGAAAAGCCCATTGGCCATGAGTGAGTTATAGCCATTAGCCACTAATTTGGCCAGCACTGAAATGGTCCAAGAGCCTTTAAAAATCAAGGCTCTGTGGATCCAATCAGCTCAAGTGTCAACGCGCAGTGATTTTCCAGGCACGGTGGATCTTGCCATTACGGGCGAAATCCGGATCGATGGTCTGGGCGGTGATTTCTTCAACGGCGTAACGCTCAGTGAGGTTTTCCTCAAGGGTGAACTTGCGGAAGTTGTTGGAGAAGTACAACACGCCACCGGGTGCCAGACGCGCCATGGCCAGGTCGATCAACTGCACCTGGTCGCGCTGGACGTCGAAGATCCCTTCCATGCGCTTGGAGTTGGAGAACGTCGGCGGGTCGATGAAGATCAGGTCGTATTCGTCACGGCTAGCCTCGAGCCAGGCCATCACGTCGCCCTGCTCCAGACGGTTTTTGTCAGAGAAACCGTTCAGCGACAGGTTACGACGCGCCCAGTCGAGGTAGGTTTTCGACAAGTCGACGCTGGTGGTGGTGCGTGCGCCGCCCTTGGCCGCGTGAACACTGGCCGTTGCGGTGTAGCAATACAGGTTGAGGAAGCGCTTGCCGGCCGCCTCTTTCTGAATGCGCATGCGCATCGGGCGGTGGTCGAGGAACAGCCCGGTGTCGAGGTAGTCGGTGAGGTTGACCAGCAACTGCACGCCACCTTCGTTGACCTCGACGAACTTGCCCTGCGCGGCCTGACGCTCGTACTGCTTGGTGCCGCTCTGACGTTCGCGACGCTTGACCACCACGCGGCTCTTGTCGATGTTCAAGGCCTGCGGAATCGCGGCCAGGGCATCGAACATGCGGGCAGAAGCTTTTTCCGGATCGATGGATTTCGGCGCAGCGTATTCCTGGACGTGGACCCAATCCTGATAGAGGTCGATGGCCATGGAATATTCCGGCATGTCGGCGTCATACACGCGATAGCAGTCGATGCCTTCACGCTTGACCCACTTGCCCAGCGCCTTGAGGTTTTTCTGCAGACGGTTGGCAAACATCTGCCCGCCTTCGCTCAAGCGCGGTTGCTCGATCACCGGTGCGGGTGCCGGGGTCGGTTTGATCGGGTTGCCGTTTTTGTTGTACTTGCGTTCTTCCGGCTCGCTCGGCGCCTGATCATAGGCCGCCTGCTCGCGCTCGACCTGACGCTGTTCCGGGGTGCGACGCTCGCCGGTGACGAACTGGTCGGGCGTGACCTTGATCAGCAGCAGCTTGCACGGCAGCGCGCCGTTCCAGAACGAATACTGTTTGTGGCTGCGAATGCCCATGCGCTTGCCGAGGTCCGGGGCGCCGGTGAACACCGCGGCTTCCCAGTTCAAGCAAGCCTGACGCAGGCGCTCGCCGAGGTTCTGATAGAGGTAGAGCAAGCTCGCCTCGTCGCCCAGACGCTCGCCGTACGGCGGGTTGCAGATCACCAGGCCTTTCTGGTTCTGGTCCGGACGCGGCTCGAACGTACCGACTTCGCCCTGGTAGATCTTGATCCACTCGCTCAGGCCGGCACGTTCGACGTTGTTGCGGCCCGGTTGAATCAGGCGCGGGTCGGCTTCGTAACCGCGAATCCACAACGGTGGCTTGGCCAGGCCGGCCGCACAGCGCTCGGTGGCTTCTTCGTGAAGTTTTTTCCACAGCGCCGGGACGTGACCGAGCCAGGCGGTGAAGCCCCACTGCTCGCGACGCAGGTTCGGCGCCATGTCGGCGGCGATCATCGCTGCTTCGACGAGGAACGTACCCACACCGCACATCGGGTCAGCCAGCGCGCCGCCTTCGGCCGCAATGCGTGGCCAGCCGGAACGGATCAGGATCGCGGCCGCGAGGTTTTCCTTCAGCGGCGCCGCGCCTTGCTGCAAGCGATAACCGCGCTGGTGCAGGCTGTGGCCGGACAGGTCGAGGGAAAGAATCGCTTCGCCACGGTCCAGGCGCAGGTGAATGCGCAGGTCCGGGTTGAGCTTGTCGATCGACGGACGGTCGCCTTGCGGGGTGCGCAGTTTGTCGACGATGGCGTCTTTGACTTTCAAGGCGCCAAAGTGGGTGTTATCGATACCCGAGCCATGACCGCTGAACTCGACGGCCAGGGTGCCGTCGTTGAGCATGTGGTCTTGCCACTCGATGTCGAGCACGCCGTGGTACAGGTCTTCGGCGTCTTTCATCGGGAAACGCTTGAGCACCAGCAACACCCGGTTCGCCAGACGCGACCACAGGCACAGGCGATAAGCGGTTTCCATGGTGGCCATGCCGCGCACGGCAGAGGTGTGCTCACGTGCTTCTTCAAGGCCAAGCCCGACGGCTTCCTCGATCAGCAGGCCTTCAAGGCCTTTGGGGCAAGTGAGGAAGATTTCGAATTGATCGGACATTGGAGTTTCAAAGCCTTTAGCTAAGTGAACCGGCAACGCATTGCCGGTCCGGTTTTCAATCAGGCGCTTTTCTAAAAGAGCGCCCGCGTGGCACGAAGGTGTGCCGTCCCACCTGTGCTGCTCAGGTTAGAAGAGCTTAGATGCACAGGCAGATAAAAAAGTTGATGCAACAAAATGTCATAAGTCGACCCTTCGTCGAATAATGCCTCTGCGCAACAGAAGTCATTCTCACTAAAGGATTAACCCCGTCATCCTGCGGGGGGCTGATCATACAGGGCTTTGACCAATAAACACGGGCAAACATCGTGTTACTTATGGCCATAGCATCTTTATGGTTACGTCCTTATGACAAAACGATCATTCCCTCGATGTGACGCATTGGTTAGAACTCAACACAGGTTGACGCCGCAACGACGTCAACACCTTGGCTCGCGACGCCGGCAGCGGGCCCCAACGGCAGAAGTTTTTTTCTGCCAGACCTCGATTGAGGTCTACGCGATAAATACAGTCAACAAGTGAGGGCAACACCCTATGAGAAGACTTAAGCGTGATCCGTTGGAAAGAGCATTTTTGCGCGGATATCAATATGGCGTTGGTGGCAAATCCCGTGAGCTTTGCCCATTTACTCTACCGTCAGTACGCCAAGCCTGGATTAACGGCTGGCGCGAGGGACGCGGCGACAACTGGGACGGTATGACCGGCACTGCGGGAATCCACAGACTCAACGAACTTCACGCCGTCGGCTAATTTACAGGGCCTAACACTCCGACACGACAATCTGATGACTGAATGAATTAACCACGCACGTCCCATCCGGACGGCGGGCTCCGGCCCAGGGGCTCCTTCGAGGAGCCCTTTTTTATGCCTGCCCTTCGCCGAAACCCAATCCCTTGTAGGAGCCCGGCTTGCCGGCGATAGCGATCTCAAGGACGCAATCGCCGGCAAGCCGGGCTCCTACAGGGGTTTAGCGTAATGCGGCGATGGCGTCGACGGACTCACGAATCAGCGCCGGGCCTTTGTAGATAAAGCCGGAGTAGATCTGCACCAGGCTCGCACCCGCAGCGATTTTCTCCGCGGCGTGTTTGCCTTCGGTGATCCCGCCCACGGCGATGATCGGCAAGCGACCGGCCAGCTCCGAGGCCAGCACCTTCACAGTGTGGGTGCTCTTGTCACGAACCGGTGCGCCGGACAGACCGCCCGCCTCGTCACCGTGTTCCATGCCTTCGACGCCGACGCGGCTCAGGGTAGTGTTGGTGGCGATCACCGCGTCCATCCCGGTTTCGATCAGCGCTTGTGCGACCTGAGCGGTTTCTTCGTCGGTCATGTCCGGCGCGATCTTGATCGCCAGCGGGACGTGTTTACCGTGACGCAACGCCAACTCGGCGCGGCGCGTGGCCAGGTCAGCGAGCAACTGCTTGAGCGAATCGCCGAACTGCAGGCTGCGCAGGCCCGGGGTGTTCGGCGAGCTGACGTTGACCGTCACGTAGCTGGCGTGAGCGTAAACCTTGTCCAGGCAGATCAGGTAATCGTCGACCGCACGCTCGACCGGGGTGTCGAAGTTCTTGCCGATGTTGATGCCCAGCACGCCCTTGTACTTGGCGGCGGCTACACGAGCCAGCAGGTGATCGACGCCAAGGTTGTTGAACCCCATGCGGTTGATGATCGCCTCGGCTTCCGGCAGGCGGAAAATCCGTGGTTTCGGGTTACCCGGTTGCGGACGCGGGGTAATGGTGCCGATTTCGACAAAACCAAAACCCAACTGGGCAAAACCGTCGATGGCCGCGCCGTTCTTGTCCAGACCGGCCGCCAGACCCACCGGGTTCGGGAAGTCCAGGCCCATGACCGACACCGGCATTTTCGCCGGGGCCTTGCACAGCAAGCCGTTGAGGCCCAAACGTCCGCCCGCGCCGATCAGGTCCAGGGACAGATCGTGGGAGGTTTCCGGGGAAAGTTTGAACAACAGCTGACGGGCCAGGGTGTACATGGGCGGGTTTGACTCTGGGCTACGAAAAGTGGCGGCAATTATAGCCGCGCATCGGGGCCGCAGGCGAGGCGCGCGACAAAATCAGCGAGCGATGGCATATGCCTTGCACCACCACCGGTATCAGCACTCATGCCAACGGCGGAATGGGTCGAAAGACAACGGCGTCGTCACTGGCCCTTGCCCTGGCAAGGCGCCCGGTACGGCGTTTTTTTATGCAAGGTGCTTAACGATGATTGAAGTTCCAGCGAACCCTCTGGCGTGGATCAATGGCAGCGATGCCCCGGAAAAGACCGACATCAACCTCGGCTTCATGGCCCTGAGCGATTGCGCCTCGGTGGTGGTCGCCGCCACACAGGGGTTCGCCCAGCCCTATGGCTTGACCCTGAACCTCAAGCGCCAGTCGTCCTGGGCCAACCTGCGGGACAAACTGGTCAGCGGCGAACTCGACGCCGCCCACAGCCTGTACGGCCTGATTTATGCCGTCCATCTGGGCATCGGCGGCGTGGCTTCTACCGACATGGCCGTGCTGATGGGCCTGAACCAGAATGGCCAGAGCATCAATCTCTCCCACGGTTTGCAGGCGCTCGGCGTGACCAGTCCTGAAGCACTCGACCGCCACGTGCACCAAACTCGCCCGAAACTCACCTTCGCCCAGACCTTTCCCACCGGCACCCACGCCATGTGGCTGTATTACTGGCTGGCGAGCCAGGGCATTCATCCGTTGCAGGATGTTGACAGCGTCGTGGTACCGCCCCCGCAAATGGTCGCGCACCTGCAAGCCGGGCGTATCGATGGCTTTTGCGTGGGTGAGCCGTGGTCCGCCAGCGCAGTGCAACAGAATCTCGGCTTTACCCTGGCGACGACCCAGACCATCTGGCCCGATCACCCGGAAAAAGTCCTCGGCTGCACCCGTGCGTTTGTCGAGCGGTACCCCAACACCGCGCGGGCCTTGGTAATGGCGATCCTGGAAGCCAGCCGGTTTATCGAGCAAAGCACGGAAAACCGCCGCAGCACCGCACAACTGCTGAGCGCGCCCGACTACCTCGACGCCCCCCTCGACTGCATCGAACCGCGCCTGCTGGGCGATTACGCCGACGGTTTGGGACATCGCTGGCAGGACCCGCATGCGTTGCGTTTCCATGCGGGTGGTGAGGTCAACGTGCCGTACCTGTCCGACGGCATGTGGTTCATGACCCAGTTCCGGCGCTGGGGTTTGTTGCGCGACGATCCGGATTACCTCGGCGTGGCCCGTCAGGTCCAGCAACTGGATCTGTACCGCGAGGCCGCCAGTGTCGTCGGTGTCGATATCCGGAGGCAGGACATGCGCAGCAGCCAGTTGATCGACGGAAAAATCTGGGACGGTTCCGACCCGGCCGGCTATGCCCGCAGCTTCAAGTTGCACGCCCTGAGCGACAGCTCTCACCGATTCGCCCAGCGCTGACAGGAGATTGCGAACATGTTGCGTATCCTGCTGATCAACGACACCGCGAAGAAAGTCGGTCGACTGAAAGCCGCCCTGACCGAAGCCGGGTTCGAGGTGATCGACGAATCGGGCCTGACCATCGACCTGCCCGAACGCGTCGAAACGGTGCGCCCGGACGTGATCCTGATCGATACCGAGTCACCGAGCCGCGATGTGCTGGAGCAAGTGGTGCTGGTGACCCGCGACCAGCCACGACCGATTGTGATGTTTACCGATGAACACGACCCCGGCGTCATGCGTCAGGCGATCAAGTCCGGGGTCAGTGCCTACATCGTCGAAGGCATTCACGCACAGCGCCTGCAGCCGATTCTCGACGTGGCCATGGCGCGGTTTGAAAGTGACCAGGCCCTGCGCGCCCAGCTGCATGCCCGCGACCAGCAACTGGCCGAGCGCAAGCGCATCGAGCTGGCCAAGGGGTTGTTGATGAAGATGAAAAGCTGCAACGAGGAAGAGGCCTACACCCTGATGCGCCGGCAGGCCATGAGCCGGCAGCAGAAATTGATCCAGGTGGCGGAGCAGATCATTGCCATGAGTGAGTTGCTTGGCTGAGGTTTTGTGGTGCCTTTGAAGGCTCCTTCGCGAGCAGGCTCGCTCCCACATTAGACCGCGATCCACTGTGGGAGCGAGCCTGCTCGCGAAGGGCCGCGACTCGGTCCCGAACTGTTGGCACAAATCTAGCTTAGTAATCACCACAGGTAACCAACGGCGGTTGCCCCACCTACGACAAAGACGTCGCTCACCTCATTTGCCCTTGGCGAATCCGGTAGCGGCGTTTTTTCGTTTTGGCCCCACAGCCCGGGGCCGGTGGTGCGGCCCACAGGCGCCCCACCTGCTAGCTCATGACTCCTTCTCGAGACTCTTCACAGCTGAGGTGCGCGATGAATTCAAGCTTCTGGAAATCCGGCCATACGCCAACACTGTTTGCGGCCTTCCTCTATTTCGACCTGAGTTTCATGGTCTGGTACCTGCTCGGGCCGTTGGCCGTGCAGATCGCCGCCGACCTGCACCTGACCACCCAACAACGCGGGCTGGTGGTGGCCACGCCGATCCTGGCCGGGGCCGTGCTGCGCTTTATCATGGGCATGCTGGCGGATCGTCTGTCGCCAAAAACCGCCGGGCTGATCGGCCAGGTGATCGTCATCTGCGCGCTGTTCGGCGCCTGGAAACTGGGGATTCACAGCTACGAGCAAGCGCTGGTGCTGGGCCTCTTCCTCGGCATGGCCGGTGCGTCCTTCGCCGTCGCCCTGCCGCTGGCCTCGCAGTGGTATCCGCCACAGCATCAAGGCAAAGCCATGGGCATTGCCGGTGCCGGTAACTCGGGCACCGTGCTTGCCGCACTGATTGCTCCAGTATTGGCCGCCGCGTTCGGCTGGAGCAACGTGTTCGGCTTCGCCCTCATTCCGCTGATCCTGACAATTATCGTTTTCGCCTGGCTGGCGAAAAATGCGCCGGAGCGGCCAAAAGCCAAGTCGATGGCCGACTACTTCAAGGCCCTCGGTGATCGTGACAGCTGGTGGTTCATGTTTTTCTACAGCGTGACCTTCGGCGGTTTCATCGGCCTGGCCAGCGCCCTGCCCGGCTACTTCAACGACCAGTACGGACTGAGTCCGGTGACGGCCGGTTACTACACGGCGGCCTGTGTGTTCGGTGGCAGCCTGATGCGCCCATTGGGCGGTGCGCTGGCAGACCGTTTCGGCGGGATACGCACGTTGCTGGCGATGTACACAGTCGCGGCGATCTGCATTGCGGCGGTAGGTTTCAATCTGCCGAGTTCCTACGCGGCGCTGGCGCTTTTCGTCTGCACCATGCTCGGTTTGGGCGCAGGCAACGGCGCGGTGTTCCAGTTGGTGCCGCAGCGGTTTCGTCGCGAGATCGGCGTGATGACTGGTTTGATCGGCATGGCCGGCGGTATCGGTGGTTTTGCACTGGCGGCCGGCATGGGCGCGATCAAGCAGAGCACCGGCAGCTATCAACTGGCCCTGTGGTTGTTCGCCAGCCTCGGCGTCCTCGCGTGGTTCGGTCTGCACGGGGTCAAACGTCGCTGGAGAACCACCTGGGGTTCGGCCGCTGTGACGGCGGCGCGGGTCTGAGGCCTCAATGAGCCTGCAACTGAGCTTTGCCGAAGCCAGCGCCATTGGCCCGCGGGAGGAAAACCAGGACGCCCTGCGCCTCGTGACGCCCGCCCCGGCGCTGGCGGCCAGCAAAGGCTACTTGTTCGCCATTGCCGACGGCGTCAGCCAATGCGCCGACGGCGGTCTCGCCGCCCGTTCGACCTTGCAGGCGCTGGCGCTGGACTATTACGCCACCCCGGAAACCTGGGGCGTCGCGCAAGCATTGGACCGCCTGCTGCTGGCGCAAAATCGCTGGTTGCAGGCCAATGGTGGCGGGCAACCGCTGCTGACCACGGTCAGTGCATTGGTCATGCGCGGCAGGCGTTTTACCCTGGCCCATGTCGGCGACTGCCGGGTGTATCGCTGGCATGCGGATCAGTTGCAGCGCGTCAGCGAGGATCATGTCTGGGACCAGCCGGGCATGCAGCATGTGCTGAAACGGGCACTGGGACTGGATCAGCATCTGGTGCTGGATTTTCTCGATGGCGAATTGCGCCTGAACGAGAGTTTCGTGCTGCTCAGCGACGGCATCTGGGCCGTGCTCGGTGACACTGCGATTGCCGCGATTCTGCGAGATCAACCCGATCTGGACAGTGCGGCAAACACTCTGGTGCAGGCCGCCCATCTGGCCGGCAGCCAGGACAATGCCAGCGCCCTGCTGGTGCGGGTCGATGCCTTGGGTGAAACGAGCATCGGTGATGCGCTGATTCATTTACAGCAATGGCCATTGCCACCGGCGCTGAAACCCGGTCAATCCTTCGAAGGCTGGCACGTTGAAGGGATACTCGGCCAGAGCCAGCAATCGCTGCTCTATCGGGTTCGCGACGGGCAACAGCAACCCTGGCTGTTGAAAACCTTGCCCGCTGCGCTGCACGACGATCACTTGGCCGGGCAAGCATTGCTGTCGGAGGAATGGTTTCTCAAGCGCGTGGCCGGACGGCATTTCCCTGAAGTCCATGCCACCAGTCAGCGTCAGCATTTGTACTACGTGATGCGTGAATATTCCGGAACGACGCTGGCAAACCTGCACGCCAGTGTCGGACCTTTGCCGTTGGCACAATGGCAAGACCTGGCCGAGCGCTTGCTTCGCGCGGTTGGCTTATTACATCGACGGCAGATTCTGCATCGCGACATCAAGCCGGAAAACCTGCTGCTGGGTGACGACGGCGAATTACGCCTGCTGGATTTCGGCCTCGCGTATTGCCCCGGCCTGTCCGAGGATCAAGCCTCCGCCCTGCCTGGAACGCCCAGTTACCTCGCACCGGAAGCCTTTCGCGGGGACATCCCGACGCCGCAACAGGATTTGTATGCGGTGGGCGTGACGTTGTATTTCCTGCTGACCGGGCATTACCCCTACGGAGAAATCGAAGCGTTCCAGCGACCACGGTTTGGTGTACCGGTCAGCGCCAGTCGCTATCGACCGGATTTGCCGGAATGGATAACGCAATGTCTGGAACGTGCCGTTGTGGCGGATCCGGGTCAGCGGTTTGAAACGGCGGAAGAATGGTTGCTGGTGCTGGAACAGGGCGAGCGGCGCAGCTTGAGCGTGCGACCCAGACCGTTGATGGAGCGGGAGCCGTTGAAGGTTTGGCGGACATTGGCAGTGGTGTCGTTGCTGCTGAATCTGGTGCTGCTATTTCTGTTGCTCCACTCATCTTGACTCGCCACAGGTTTCATATGCTCCAGGACCGGGCAACCCGCCTCTAATCGGTGCACAAACATTCGCTCCGCTCCTGTCACGCCTGCCTGAAACCCAACAAATCCGCAGTTCTGAATACTTGGCACAACCACTGCATTACCCTTTCCACCACACATAAAGCCCAGCCTTCAACGATGAAGGCTGCGCTTCCCGAGAGAACGGGACCAGGACAAAGGCGTCCTCGCTAGGCAACTAGCGGGACGCCTTTTTTTGTTTGCGCAAAATTTGTCGAGCCAGACCTGAAGCCCTGATGAGGCGGGTCACCGCTCCCCGGAGAACCTGATGAAAAAATTAAAACTGGTGATGATCGGCAACGGCATGGCCGGGGTTCGCACCCTGGAAGAACTGCTCAAACTGAGCAACGAGCTGTACGACATCACGGTCTTCGGTGCCGAACCCCATACCAACTACAACCGCATCCTGTTGTCGCCCGTTCTGGCCGGTGAGCAAACGTTCGAAGAGATCGTGCTCAACGACCTCGACTGGTACCTGGACAACCACATCAAGCTGCTGCTCAACCGCAAAGTGGTGCAGATCGACCGGGTCAAACGCCGGGTCATTGCCGAAGACGGCACCGAGGCCGAATACGATCGCCTGCTGATCGCCACCGGCTCGACCCCGTTCATTCTGCCGATTCCGGGCAACACCTTGCAGGGCGTGATCGGCTACCGCGACATCGCCGACACCCAGGCCATGATCAACACCGCCAAAACCCATAAGCACGCCGTGGTCATCGGCGGTGGTTTGCTCGGCCTGGAAGCCGCGAACGGCTTGATGCTGCGCGGCATGCACGTGACCGTGGTGCATATCGGCGAATGGCTGCTGGAACGGCAACTCGACAAGACCAGCGGCCAGTTGCTGCAGACCGCCCTTGAAGCGCGCGGCCTGCACTTTCGCCTGTGCGAACAAACCCAGGCCCTGCACGATGCCGGCAATGGTCGCGTCGGCTCGGTGGAATTCAAGAATGGCGACATCATTCCCGCCGACTTGGTGGTGATGGCCGCCGGTATTCGCCCCAACACCGAACTCGCGGAAAAATCCGGTATTCCCTGCAATCGCGGGATTCTGGTCAACGACACGATGCAAACCTACGATCCACGGGTCTACGCCATCGGCGAATGCGCCAGCCATCGCGGCATCGTCTACGGCCTGGTCGCGCCGCTGTTCGAACAAGCCAAGGTCTGCGCCAATCATCTCGCCCAATTGGGCTTCGCCCGTTATCAAGGCTCGGTGACGTCGACCAAACTGAAAGTCACCGGGATTGACCTGTTCTCTGCCGGCGACTTCATGGGCGGCGAAGGCACGGAAACCATCACCCTCTCCGACCCGATCGGCGGGGTCTACAAAAAACTGGTGATCAAGGATGACGTGCTGGTCGGCGCCTGTCTGTACGGCGATACGGCAGATGGCGGTTGGTATTTCCGGCAGATTCGTGAGAATCACGCCATTGGCGAGATCCGCGATCACCTCATGTTTGGTGAAAACGCCTTGGGCGACGTAGGACATCAGGGCCAGGACAAAGCCATGAGCATGGCCGACACCGCTGAAGTCTGCGGCTGCAACGGCGTGTGCAAAGGCACCATCGTCAAGGCGATTCAGGAACACGGGCTGTTCAGTGTCGACGAGGTGAAAAAACACACCAAGGCTGCCAGCTCTTGCGGTTCGTGCGCCGGCCTCGTCGAGCAGATCCTGATCAACACCGTGGGCGGCGCGGCAGACGTGAAGCCCAAAAGCGAAAAAGCCATCTGCGGTTGCAGCGACCTCAACCACGGGCAAATCCGCCAGGCCATTCGCGAACAACACCTGCTCACCATCGCCGGCACCCAGAGCTACCTGAACTGGCGCACCCCGAACGGCTGCGCCACCTGCCGCCCGGCGCTCAACTACTACCTGATTTCCACCTGGCCGGGCGAAGCCAAGGATGACCCGCAATCGCGCCTGATCAACGAACGCGCCCACGCCAACATCCAGAAAGACGGTACCTACTCGGTGGTCCCGCGGATGTGGGGTGGCGTGACCAACCCTTCGGAATTGCGCCGCATTGCCGACGTCGCCGACAAGTACAACGTGCCGATGGTCAAGGTCACCGGCGGTCAGCGCATCGACTTGTTGGGGATCAAGAAGCAGGACCTGCCGGGTGTCTGGAAAGACCTCGACATGCCGTCCGGCCATGCCTACGGCAAATCCATCCGCACCGTGAAGACCTGCGTCGGCAGTGAGTTCTGCCGTTTCGGCACGCAGAACTCCACGCAGTTGGGCATCGAGCTGGAGCATGACCTGTTCAACATGTGGTCACCGCACAAAGTCAAACTGGCTGTCTCCGGTTGCCCGCGCAACTGTTCGGAAGCAGGCATCAAGGACGTAGGCATTATCGGTGTCGATTCCGGCTGGGAGATGTACATCGGCGGCAACGGCGGGATCAAAACCGAAGTCGCCGAGTTCTTCGTCAAACTGAAAACCGCTGAAGAGGTGCGCGAATACAACGGCGCGTTCTTGCAGCTTTATCGCGAAGAAGCCTTCTACCTCGAACGCACCGTGCATTACCTGCAACGGGTCGGCATGGACCACATCAAGAAAGCCGTGCTGGAAGACCCGGAACGGCGCAAGGCGCTCAACGACCGGCTGCAATTCTCGCTGTCGTTCGAACAGGACCCGTGGAAGGAACGCCTGACCCAGCCATTGCTGAAGAAAGAATTCGACGTCATTCCCGTGAAGAACCTGGAGGTGCTGGCATGAACTGGCTGGATATCTGCGCACTGGAAGAGATCAACGCCCTGGGCTCGCGGATCATTGCCGGCCCCAAAGGTGACATCGCGATTTTTCGTACCAGCGACGATGAAGTGTTCGCCCTCGACGACCGTTGCCCGCACAAGGGCGGGCCGCTGTCTCAAGGCTTGATCTACGGCAAGCGCGTGGCGTGCCCGCTGCACAACTGGCAAATCGACCTGGAAAGCGGCGAAGCCCAAGCCCCGGACGTCGGCTGCGCCCATCACCACCCGGCGCGGGTCGAAAATGGCCGAGTGATGCTGGCCCTGCGGGACGCAGGCTAATGGACCGCCAGATCACCGCGTCCACCTGCTGCTATTGCGGGGTCGGCTGCGGCGTGCTGATCGAACATGACGGCGAGCGCATCCTCGGCGTCAGCGGCGATCCGGCGCACCCGGCAAATTTCGGCAAATTGTGCAGCAAGGGATCAACCCTGCATCTGACCGGCGACTTGACGGCACGGGCGCTGTACCCGCAACTGCGCCTGGGCAAAGGCCTGGCGCGCAGCCGCACCGACTGGGACACCGCCCTTGATCACGCCGCCAGCGTCTTCGCCCAAACCATTGCCGACCATGGCCCGGACAGCGTCGCGTTCTACATTTCAGGGCAGTTGCTGACTGAGGACTACTACGCCTTCAACAAACTGGCGCGGGCGCTGGTGGGCACCAATAACATCGACAGTAATTCGCGGCTGTGCATGTCGTCGGCGGTGGTCGGTTACAAGCGCAGCCTGGGCGCCGATGCGCCACCGTGCAGCTATGAAGACCTGGAGTTGAGCGACTGCGTGATGATCGTCGGCAGCAACATGGCCTACGCCCATCCGGTACTGTTTCGCCGCCTCGAAGAGGCCAAATCCCGCCGACCACACATGAAAGTCATCGTCATCGACCCACGTCGTACCGACACCTGCGATTTGGCTGACCTGCACCTGGCGATTCTTCCGGGGACCGATGTCGCCTTGTTCCATGGGATTTTGCACCTGCTGCTGTGGGAAGACTGGATCGATCGCGACTACATCAAGGCCCACACCGAAGGCTTGCCCGAGCTGAAAAACCTGGTGCGCGATTACACCCCGCAGATGGTGTCGCAGCTGTGCGGAATCAGCATTGAGCAATTGCAGCAATGCGCCGAATGGGTCGGGAATTCACCGAGCTTCCTGTCGTTGTGGTGCATGGGGCTGAACCAGTCCACCGCCGGCAGCGCAAAGAACAGCGCACTGATCAATTTACACCTGGCCACCGGGCAAATCGGCCGTCCCGGTGCAGGACCTTTCTCCTTGACCGGTCAGCCGAATGCCATGGGCGGCCGGGAAACCGGCAGTCTGTCGAACCTGTTACCCGGCCATCGCGATGCCGCCAATGCCGAGCACCGCGCTGACGTGGCGGCTTATTGGGGTGTCGATCAACTGCCAGAAAACCCCGGGCTGACCGCCATCGAGTTGTTTGAGCAGGTGGGCAGCGGAAAGATCAAAGCCTTGTGGATCGCGTGCACCAACCCCGCTCAATCGCTTCCCGATCAGACTGCCGTGCGCGCGGCGCTGGAAGCGTGTCCGTTCGTGGTATTGCAGGAGGCCTTTCGCACCACTGAAACCGCGAGGTTTGCCGACCTGTTGTTGCCCGCCGCCAGTTGGGGCGAGAAGGACGGTACGGTCACCAACTCCGAGCGGCGTATTTCCCACGTCCGCCAGGCAATCGTCGCACCGGGTGAAGCGCGTCCAGACTGGGCGATCACCGTGGATTTCGCACAGCGTCTGGAGAAACGTCTGCGCCCCGACGCAACCAGCCTGTTTGCCTTTGAAACCCCGGCGCAGGTGTTCGACGAATACAAACAACTGACCCGTGGTCGGGATCTGGATTTGTCCGGGATCAGCCACGCATTGATCGACCAGATTGGCCCGCAGCAATGGCCCTTTCCTGCGGGCGCCAGCGCAGGCACGGCGCGTCTCTATCTCGACGGTAATTTCCCGACTGTCAGCGGCCGCGCGCAGTTCGTGGCTGATCCGTATCGCGCCGCCAAGGAACAGCGCGATGCACGTTTCCCGCTGACGCTGATCACCGGTCGCCTGCGTGATCAATGGCACGGCATGAGCCGCACTGGCACTGCCGCGCAGCTGTTCGGTCATGTCAGCGAAGCCGTGTTGAGTCTGCACCCGGATGAGTTGCGCCGGCATCGCCTGCAATCCGGGGATTTGATCAGCCTGAAAAGTCGCCGCGGCGCAGTGATCGTGCCGGTCGCCAGTGACGACAGCGTGCGCCCCGGCCAAGCCTTTTTGCCGATGCATTTTGGTGACCGTTTTCTCAAGGGGGGCGTGAACAGCCTCACCCTGCCAGCCTTCGACCCTCTGTCAAAACAACCTGAGCTTAAACACAGCGGCGTGCGCCTCGAACCGGTGCAATTGCCCTGGCACCTTTTCGCGCTGGTAGAGGGTGATGTCCAACAGCATTTTGAGACGCTACGACCCCTTTGCGAGGCGTTTTCCTACGTCAGCCTCAGCCTGACAGGTCGTGAGCGCCCTGCGCTGCTGATACGCGCTGCCAACGCCACAGCACCCGGTCCACAACTGCTGCGCGATATCGATCAAGGCCTGGGGCTCAACGACGGCCCGGTGCTGGCCTACGACGATCCACGACGCTCCATCGGCAAACGCGTGCGGATCGAGAACGGCCGGATCACCGCGATCCGCCTGGCGGGTGAAACCCTTGCCCGGCACTGCCTGCAAAACCTCTGGCTCGAAGGTCGCGCCGATGAACAGCTGCGGCGCTGGCTGCTAGCGCCACTGAGTGCCCCACCTGGCCAGGTCGACGCCGAAGCTATCGGCAACAAAACCCTGTGCAACTGCAAAAACGTCAGCCAAAACGCGGTCTGTGCCGGCATCCGCCGTGGCCTGGACTTGCAGGGCTTGAAACAGGAGTTGGGTTGCGGCACGCAATGCGGCTCCTGCGTTCCGGAAATCAAGCGTTTGCTGGCCGCCACCGCGCAGCCGGTCGCCGTCATCTCGTGAGGAAAACACAATGAGTGCAAAAGTCTGGCTGGTGGGCGCGGGCCCCGGTGACCCTGAATTGCTCACGCTCAAAGCTGTTCGCGCGTTGAGAGAAGCAGATGTGGTGCTGATCGACGATCTGGTCAACGACGCGGTGCTTGAGCACTGCCCCGGAGCACGGATTATTCCGGTGGGTAAACGCGGTGGCTGCCGCTCTACGCCACAGGCGTTCATTCATCGTTTGATGCTGCGTTATGCCCGTCAGGGCAAATGCGTGGTGCGGCTCAAGGGGGGTGACCCGTGCATCTTCGGGCGTGGCGGTGAAGAAGCGCAGTGGTTGCGAGCGCGCGGGGTCGAGGCCGAACTGGTCAATGGCATCACCGCCGGCCTGGCAGGCGCGACTCAATGCGATATTCCGTTAACCCTGCGCGGTGTGGCCCGAGGCGTGACGCTGGTGACCGCCCACACTCAGGATGGCAGCAGCCTGAACTGGCAAGCACTGGCTCAAGGTGGCACGACGCTGGTGATCTACATGGGCGTGGCGAAGCTCAGCGAGATCCGTGAGCAACTGCTGGCGGGCGCAATGGCGGCGGATACGCCGGTGGCGATGATTGAAAACGCATCGTTGCCGCATCAACGGGAATGTCGGAGCAGCCTGATGGCGATGGAAGAAGATGCCTTGGCCTTCGAGTTGAAAAGCCCGGCCATCCTGGTGATTGGTGCAGTCGCTGGCAACTGTGGGAGCGAGCCTGCTCGCGAAGAGGCCCTGATCAACGACATCAACGTCGTCGGATGCCAACGCGCCTGACGCATCCCTGCCTCACCAAATCGCAGACAAAGAAAAGCCCGGCCTAAGCCGGGCTTTTACTTAAAGCGGCGGGTAATTACTTACCTTGAGCTTCAACCTGCGCTTCTACGCGACGGTTTACAGCGCGGCCAGCTTCAGTTTTGTTGTCAGCAACTGGGCGAGTTTCGCCGTAGCCGATCGACTGAACGCGGGACGATTCAACACCGTACTGGTTGGTCAGAACTTGTTTAACGGCGTTTGCACGACGCTCAGACAGTTTCTGGTTGTAAGCGTCAGGACCGACGGAGTCAGTGTGACCTTCAACAGTAGTGGTGGTGGATGGGTACTGCTTCATGAAATCAGCCAGGTTCTTGATGTCGCCGTAGCTGTTTGGCTTGACTACCGACTTGTCGAAGTCGAATTTCACGTCCAGCTCAACACGAACAACTTCAGCAACTGCCGGGCAGCCATCAGCGTCAACAGTTACGTTGGCTGGGGTGTCTGGGCACTTGTCAACGTTGTCGCAAACGCCATCGTTGTCGCTGTCGGAGCAGACTTCTGGAGCTGGAGCAGCAGCGACTGGCTTGTTGCCGCCACCGAAGTTCACGCCCAGACCAACGGATGGGATGTAGTCCCAACGGCCGTTGTCCAGTTTGTAGTCAGCTTCTACGCCAGCACGAGCGTAGACGTTTTCCAGGAAGTAGTACTTCAGGCCAGCGCCAGCAGTCAGGAAAGTCGACTGATCACGACCGCTGTGGCCGTCAGCGCGCACGTTGGTCAGGCTGCCGTGCTTAACACCACCTTGAACGTAAGGACGCAGAGCGTCGCCAGCGTTGTTGAAGTGGTACTGAGCGTTCAGACCGAACTGATCGCCTTCGATTTTCTGCTTGCCGGTGTTGTTGTCCGAACGGGTGTAGTCATCGTTGTTGTAGGTGAAGTTCAACGATACGTCGTCGGTCAAGAAGTAACCGATGGAGGCGCCAGGAGTGTAGCCGTCTTCAACGTTGTTAACGCTGTCGTTGTACTTTTTCCCGTAGTTGAGCTCGCCTTCAACTGCGCCTTGGCCTTGTGCCAGAACGCCGAACGAAGTAGCGGCAATAAGAGTACCAATGGCCAAGCCCAAGGTGTTTTTCAGTTTCATCCGTTAAATCCCCATCTGGTGATTGTAAAGCAGTCCCTCAAACCGGGGGACAACTCGGCGGCTAGTCTATCAGAACTAGCCTACACGTAAGAGATATTTGCGCTGAACTAAGTTTCAGCAATGCCTGCAAATTTCTCACGCAATTTATCAAGAGCACGTTTGTACCGCATTTTTGTCGCACTCAAACCCATATGCATGATATCCGCGATCTCTTGAAATTCCAGCTCTGCGACAAATCGTAGCACCAGAATTTCCCGGTCAATCGGGTTTACATACACCAGCCAGCGATCAAGTCCACCCTTATCCTCGGGTTTCGGCGCCTTCTCTTCAGACGCTTCCTCGAGGGGGTCCAGACTCAAAGCGTCCATCAAGCGACGCTTTCGCCGTTCCTTCCGATACTGTGTGATGCATTCGTTGTACGTGATGCTATATAGCCATGTCTTGAACTTCGATTTCCCCTCGAAGTTCTTCAAGCCGTACAGCACCTTCAACATCACTTCCTGACAGACATCGTCTGCGTCGCGATCGTTCCCAAGGTATCGGGCACAGACGTTAAATAATGTTCGCTGGTAACGCCGCATCAGTTCTTCATAGGCGCGCGTTACGTGAAACAGCTCGGTATGCGAGCGCGCGACCAACTCCTCATCAGAGAGCTCGCGGGGGTCGTAGCGCGTGGAGAGCGATTGAGCTTTATTCAAAACAAGTCGGGCCGACAGTCAGGTCAATGTCCGCCGCTGCCCTTTCGGGCAATTTGCGGCGGCATACATTAGCAGGGTTTGCCGGGTTAGCGGCTACTCACATGCTGCTCCAGGAGAATCCGATTGGAGAGAGAGACTAGCTCACCCTCATCGGTCAGCAATGTGGTTTTAACCGTGCCGATCTCTTCGATCTGGCCTTCGACCTCGCCAACACGCACTTGTTGCCCAACCTGATATAGCTCACGCACATAGATTCCCGCAAGAATCTGACCGGCAATTTCCCGGCTTCCCAAACCCATGGCCAATGCTACCGCCAGACCAACGGTGATCAACACAATGACGATCACATGGTTGAGCAGGTCAGTCTTGACCTCCAACTGGCTGATCGCTACCGAGATACTGATGATAATCACCAGACCCTGAGCGATTCGTCCCAACCCCGAAGCATAGTCCAGCCCTACGCCTTCTGCCGCGCCGCGCACCAGCCCATTGGCCAATTGCGCCAGCAAAACACCCACCAGCAACACCAGCGCCGCGCCGAATACCTTGGGCAAATACAGAGCCAGCATATCCAGCGTAGCTGAAACTCGCTCAAGTCCAAGGGATTCTGCTGCAGAAACCAGAAAAATCAGCAGGACGAACCAATAGACAATCTTGCCGATCAAGGTCGAGATCGGTACTTGAAGACCGGCCCGGGACAGTAATTTAGTCAGACCGGTGCCGCCCATCAGGCGATCGAGACCCAGCTTGGCGAGCAGCTTGGACAACAAAGTGTCCAAAAGTTTCGCAACGACGAAACCCAACAGCAGCACGACCAGTGCGCCGAACAGGTTCGGAATGAAGTTCGCAACCTTTGTCCATAACGCAGTCATTGCAGTGACGAGGCTCTGAGTCCAGAGATCAAGTTCCATATTCAATCAGCCTTATCAGCAGTGCGAACGGTAGGTTTACGGTGGCGGGAGACCGGAGCGACGTGGGCCGAGCCGTTGTTGAGGGCGATCATCAGCGCGGGCAACCAGCGGCCCAGCAGGCTGAACAGATCGCCGGCGCCGACCTGGCGGTTGGCGGTTTTCAGTACACGCCCAAGGCACGCATCGTCGTCCCGGGTGGACGGTGATGCATTGAGCATGTCGCGCAAAGACTGTTCAAACGGATCGTGCATACGCACCTCTCGTGATGTCTGTGAAAGACGCGATCAAATTTGCCCGGGTCACATGACGCATGCTCACACCCAACGCAAACGTCGAAATAACCACCACTGCCCGAGCGCCACCGAGATCATCATCAGGCACGCAATCAGGAAGCCATACGGGCTCGCCGAGAATGGAATACCACCGACGTTGATCCCCAAAAGACCGGTCAGGAAACTCATCGGCAAAAAGATCCCGGTGATGATCCCGAAGCGGTACATCGTGCGGTTCATTCGCACGCTCAAACGTCTGTCTTCAGCCTCGAGGACCAGCCCCACCCGCTCCCGGGTCAATTCCAGCTCCTCAAGGTAGCGGGTCAGGCTGTTGTTCAATTCGTTCCAGTAATCGCCATCGTCTTCGACAAACCACGGCAGCTTTATACGCGTCAGTTGCCCGAAAATATCCCGCTGAGGTGCAAGGAAACGTTTCAGAGCTGCCGCCCTGCGACGGATCTGCAATATGGCGCCGTGTTCGGGCGTATACCGTTCGTCGGCATCCAGTTTTTCTTCTTCCTCATCGACCACTTCCGAGAGGCAACTGACCAGGTCCTGCACTTTATTGGTGAGGTACTGCGCCATATACAGGACGAGTTCGGACGCTGTTTTTGGTCCTTTACCTTCGGCGAGTTGCACCAACAATTCATCGGTGGCGCGCAATGGACGCAAACGCAGGGAAATAACACGCTTGGCCGAGGCAAAAATCCGTACCGAGACCATATCTTCCGGCTCTGCGCCGGGATTCAAATTGACCCCACGCAAAAATAGCAGCAGTTCGCTGTCCGAAAGCTGTAGAAGACGCGGTCGGGTATTTTCTTCGAGCAGGAGGTCACAGCTGAATTCACTCAGACCGCTGGTTTTACGCAGCCAGGTCTGGGTTTGCGGATGACTGCGATCCCAATGCAGCCACAGGCTCTCATGAGCCTGAAGCTGCAAGTCATCGAGTTCAGTCCGGGCTATCGAACGCGCACTGCCTTTACCGTCCAGCACCAGGGCATGCACCAGGCCCCACTGCGCGTTTTCTTCCTCGAACATCCGCATCCCTTTGTTGGTTTCCGTTTATTCAGGCATTTTCAGCGGGCTTGGCGAGATGATCACGCCGTTGTTGTCCGCATAAATGTAATGGCCGGGATGGAACGTCACGCCGGCAAAGGTCACCGCTACGTTGAGATCGCCGATGCCGCGCTTGTCGGTTTTCATCGGGTGGCTGGCCAGGGCCTGAACACCCAGGTCGGTTTGTGCAATGACGTCGACGTCACGGATGCAACCGTAGATCACCAGCCCTTCCCAACCGTTCTTCGCGGCTTTCTCGGCGATCATGTCGCCCAGCAGCGCACGACGCAGGGAACCGCCACCGTCGACCACCAACACCTTGCCATTGCCCTTGAGCTCGGCTTGTTCCTTGACCAGCGAGTTGTCTTCGAAGCACTTGATGGTCACGATTTCGCCGCCGAAGGAATCACGGCCACCGAAATTGCTGAACATCGGTTCCAGCACCTGCACCAGCTCCGGATAGGCGTCGCACAGGTCAGGCGTGAGGTAATGATTCATCGAGAAACTCCTGTAAAGAGGAAGACAATCGAGGGTGTCGAAACGTGACCAAAACTGCTCAATGCGTCATATCTTAGCCGCAAGCCGATCAGAGCGAAATGCCCTTGTTAGAGCATCAGGCTCAAACTGCCGTCGCCAGATCCGGCTTGTCGCCCATCAAGGGCGTCTGTTGATCAACCAACCACCGCGCCACCAGCGGCCAGACCTCGGCTTGAGCGGCTTTGCTGACCAGCATTTCAACGTGACCAAAATTATCGCCAAAGCCCTGCTCAGGTCCCAGGTTGATGAATTGCTTGTGCTCGGAACCGATCTGCTCGAACAGTTTGCGACAGGCCCACGCCGGGTCTTGATGATCGCCGACTGCGCTCACGGCCAGCACTGGCATCGCAACGTTGGCCAATCCGGCCCACCAGTCTTTGTCGGCATCGCCAAAACGCCCGAACAGTCCGTACCAGCGCATGCTTTCCAGGGCCAGGCCAATCGGCTCGTCCTCCGGGCCGCGCTTGAGTCGTGATCCCGACAGTTGCGCAAAGCGCTTGAGAATAAAGCGCCCGCTCCACTCCACCGGGGGAATCTTCAACGGCCAATAGGTACGGCTGACTTGCGTGCCAAAAAACGCCGCCGACGCCACCACAGGCTCACCGATGTACTCACCACCCAATGCCGCCGCCAGCGTAATCCCGCCCAGCGAATGACCGATCCAGTGCGGGACCTGGCCACTTTGCTCACGCACGAACGCGCCAATGGCCGGCAGATCGTAACGCGCGTAGTCGGCGACACGGTTCTTGCGGTAGTTCTGGTTACGCTGGGACAGGCCGTGACCGCGCATTTCGGGAATCCATACATCGAATCCCAGACGCGTCAGATAAGCACCCAACCCCAACCCTTTCGGGGAAAACCAGAAGCGCCGATTGGAGAAGCTGCCGTGCAACAGGATCACCGGCACGCCACGTACCGCCGGCTCATCGGCCATGCCCAGCCGGGTAACGGCCAGCTCGACGCTGATGTCGGGACTGTTTGCCGGCTTCAAACGGTAAACATCTTCGCTCAAATCACCACGCCGTTCGGCGCTGATCAGGGCGACAGGAAATAGGTTGCTGCTGCTTTGCATAATGCTCTTGCACAAAAAAGGGCGGCATCCAGAGGAGCCCGCCCTACTCAAATCGTAAAGCCCCGGCCACTTGACCGGGGCTTCATTCACATCACGCCTGCGCCTGACCTTCAGCCAGGAAGAACCAGGTTTCCAGTACGGAGTCCGGGTTCAACGAAACGCTTTCAATGCCCTGCTCCATCAGCCACTTGGCCAGATCAGGGTGGTCCGAAGGACCCTGACCGCAAATGCCGATGTACTTGCCAGCCTTGTTGCACGCGGCAATGGCGTTCGCCAGCAGCTT
The DNA here is from genome assembly GCF_057128725.1 of Pseudomonas oplopanacis. Lineage (NCBI taxonomy): Bacteria > Pseudomonadati > Pseudomonadota > Gammaproteobacteria > Pseudomonadales > Pseudomonadaceae > Pseudomonas > Pseudomonas oplopanacis. Next base: position 887,534 of record NZ_JBSKHV010000001.1, read on the forward strand.
CTTGACCGCCGGATTACGCTCGTCGAACAGGTGCGCAATGATCCCGGAGTCACGGTCCAGGCCCAGCGTCAGCTGAGTCAGGTCGTTGGAGCCGATCGAGAAGCCGTCGAAGAATTCGAGGAACTCTTCAGCGAGGATCGCGTTGGATGGCAGTTCGCACATCATGATGATGCGCAGACCGTTTTCGCCGCGAGCCAGACCGTTTTCGGCCAGCAGATCGATCACCTGGCTGGCTTCGCCCAAGGTACGGACGAACGGCACCATGATTTCGACGTTGGTCAGGCCCATCTCGTTGCGCACGCGCTTGAGGGCACGGCACTCGAGTTCGAAGCAGTCACGGAACGATTCGCTGATGTAACGCGAGGCGCCACGGAAGCCCAGCATCGGGTTTTCTTCTTCCGGCTCGTAGAGCTTGCCGCCGATCAGGTTCGCGTATTCGTTGGACTTGAAGTCCGACAGACGCACGATGACCTTTTTCGGGGTGAACGCTGCAGCCAGGGTGCTGATGCCTTCGACCAGTTTGTCGACGTAGAAATCGACCGGATCGTTGTAACCGGCGATGCGCTTGTCGACGCTGTCCTTGATGTCCTGCGGCAGACCGTCGTAGTTCAACAGCGCTTTGGGGTGAACCCCGATCATGCGGTTGATGATGAATTCCAGACGGGCCAGACCCACACCAGCGTTCGGCAGTTGCGCGAAGTCGAAGGCGCGGTCCGGGTTGCCGACGTTCATCATTATCTTGAACGGCAGGTCCGGCATGGCGTCGACGGAGTTTTTCTTGATGTCGAAGCCCAGTTCGCCTTCGAAGATGTAACCGGTGTCGCCTTCAGCGCAGGAAACGGTCACGCCCTGGCCGTCTTTCAACAGCTGGGTGGCGTTGCCGCAACCGACCACGGCCGGGATGCCCAGCTCGCGAGCGATGATCGCCGCGTGGCAGGTACGACCGCCACGGTTGGTGACGATGGCACTGGCGCGCTTCATGACCGGTTCCCAGTCCGGGTCGGTCATGTCGGAGACCAGCACGTCGCCCGGTTGGACTTTGTCCATCTCGGACACGTCCTTGATGATGCGGACCTTGCCGGCGCCGATGCGCTGGCCGATGGCGCGACCTTCAACCAGCACGGTGCCGGTTTCTTTCAGCAGGTAACGTTCCATGACGTTGGCCTGGGTGCGGCTCTTCACGGTTTCAGGACGGGCCTGAACGATGTAGAGCTTGCCGTCGTCACCGTCTTTGGCCCATTCGATGTCCATCGGGCACTGGTAGTGCTTCTCGATGATCATCGCTTGCTTGGCCAGTTCGCTGACTTCGGCATCGCTCAGGCAGAAACGTGCGCGATCAGCCTTGTCAACGTCGATGGTCTTGACCGATTTACCGGCCGTGGCGACTTCGCCGTAGATCATCTTGATGGCTTTGCTGCCCAGGTTGCGACGCAGGATGGCTGGGCGACCGGCGGCCAGCGTGCCTTTGTGGACGTAGAACTCATCCGGGTTCACCGCGCCTTGTACGACGGTTTCACCCAGGCCGTAGGCGCCGGTGATGAACACCACGTCACGGAAACCCGATTCGGTATCAAGGGTGAACATCACGCCGGCGGTGCCGGTTTCGGAGCGGACCATGCGTTGAACGCCAGCCGACAGGGCCACCAGCTTGTGGTCGAAGCCCTGGTGCACGCGGTAGGAAATCGCACGGTCGTTGAACAGCGAAGCGAACACCTCTTTGGCGGCGCGAATGACGTTTTCGACACCACGGATGTTCAGGAAGGTTTCCTGCTGACCGGCGAAGGAAGCGTCCGGCAAGTCTTCGGCGGTAGCGGAAGAACGCACGGCCACGGCCATGTCAGGGTTGCCGGCCGACAGCGTGGCGAACGCGGTGCGGATTTCGGCGTTGAGCTTCTCGGGGAACTCGGCTTCCATGATCCATTGACGGATCTGGGCGCCAGTGCGGGCCAGGGCGTTGACATCGTCGACATCCAGGGCATCGAGGGCGGCGTGGATCTGATCGTTCAAGCCGCTCAGTTCCAGAAAATCACGATAAGCCTGAGCTGTCGTGGCGAATCCACCGGGCACCGAAACACCGGCACCTGCCAGGTTACTGATCATCTCGCCCAGGGATGCGTTCTTGCCCCCCACATGCTCAACATCGTGTTTGCCGAGCTTATCGAGGGAAACTACGTACTCTACCAAGGTGATCTCTCCACTAACTGTGTTGGAAAAGCTCAGGAGCCGGCTGCTCGGGGGAGCGTTTGCCAGCTGTATGGCCTGGACCTGGAAAATAAGTGAGAATGCGGGCCACTGGCGGCCAACAAATCGCGCCTATCATATCCAAGATTCGTCTTTAGCTTAAGGCCCAAGGTGCAAATGAAACGATCTGCTTTCTTTATTTCCGACGGCACGGGCATCACTGCCGAAACTCTGGGTCAAAGCCTCCTGGCGCAGTTCGAAAACATTACCTTCAGCAAATTCACGCGACCGTATATCGACAACGTGGATAAAGCGCGGGCCATGGTACAACAAATCAACAAAGCCGCCGAAAATGACGGCTTCCGGCCGATTATTTTCGACACGATCGTCAATCAGGACATTCGTGAGATCCTCGCTACCTCCAATGGTTTCATGATCGATATTTTCTCGACCTTCCTGGCACCGCTTGAGCAGGAATTGACCGAGCATTCTTCCTACACCGTCGGCAAGTCCCACTCCATTGGCGCCAACACCAATTACATGGAACGCATCGAGGCGGTGAACTTCGCCCTCGACAACGACGACGGGGCCCGCACCCACTACTACGACAAGGCCGATCTGATCCTGGTCGGCGTGTCGCGTTGCGGCAAAACCCCGACCTGCCTGTACATGGCCATGCAATTCGGCATCCGCGCGGCCAACTACCCGCTGACCGAAGACGACATGGAACGCCTGACCCTGCCCAGCGCCCTGCGCGCCCACCAGCACAAGCTGTTTGGCCTGACCATCGACCCGGACCGCCTCACCGCGATCCGCAACGAGCGCAAGCCCAACAGCCGTTATTCGAGCTATGCCCAGTGCGAGTTTGAAGTGCGCGAGGTGGAGAATCTGTTCCGTCGCGAGAACATCCCGCACATCAACTCCACGCATTTCTCGGTGGAAGAGATTTCGGCGAAGATTCTTGTTGAGAAAGGTGTGGAACGGCGGTTCAAGTAATTCTGCGGCGTCTGTCCGGCCGCCTTCGCGAGCAGGCTCGCTCCCACATTTGACCGAGTTCCTTCAGCAGTAATGCGGTCAAATGTGGGAGCGAGCCTGCTCGCGAAGAACGATCACACGGTCTCGGCTAGAGCCCCGGCCAACGCTTCAAACCCGCGCAGCAACAACCGATCATCCCCCGCCGAATTGCACACACTCGCCCGAATGAACTGCGGCACCGCCCCATGCCCCACCGCAAACGCCTCCGCCGTCGCCACCAGGTAATTTTTCTCCTTGAGCTCCGCCGCAATCTGCGACGCCCGCCACGGCTCGGGCACCTCGATCCAGAAGTGCGGGCTGTGGGAATGAGTCTTGTACACCAACCCATCCAGCAACCCCGCGACCAATGATTTACGTCGACTGATCTCGACAATCTGTTGCCCAGACAACTGCTCGGCAACACCGTTTTCGATCCACTGAGTCGCCACTTCCAACGTCAGCGGGCTGGCCATCCAGCATGTCCCCCGCACCGCCGCGCTCAAGCGTCCGATCAACGGTAGCGGCACGTGCAGATAACCGACGCGCAAACCGGCCGAAACGGCCTTGCTCAAGCTGCCAATCAACACCGAGCGCTCCGGAGCAAAATGGCTCAGGGGCAGCGGTCGCTGCTGTGCCAAAACCGCGTGGGCTTCGTCCTCAAAAATCAGCAGATTGTGCTGTCGACAAACCTCCGCAATCGCTTCGCGCCGTGGGACGGACATCACCGCCGCCGTAGGATTCTGGATCGTCGGCGTGCAATACAACGCCGACACGCGATGGCTGCGGCAAACATCCTCCAGTGCATCCGGCATCAGCCCTTCATCATCCATCGCGACACCGATCAACTTGATGCCGAGCATGCGCGCAACGCTGATCAAACCCGGATAGGTCAGGTGCTCCGTGACCACGGTATCGCCCGCCTTCAGCAACGCCATCAAGGCACACAACAGACCGTGCTGACCGCCATTGACGCAGACGATCTGCTCGGCATTCGGCTCAAATGCCTGGTGCCGCAACCAGTGCGCGCCGGCTGCTCGATGGCGCGGCAAACCGGCGTCGGCGGTGTAGCCACTGAGGTGCCGCAACGCCTGTGGATCAAGGGCCAGCGTTTGCAGGCTCTTACTCAGAAGCAGCGCCTCCTGCCCTGGAATCGGCTGGTTGCGGCTCATGTCAAAAAACACCTGCGGCGCTTCGCTGACATTGCGAAACCCACCGTCACGCGCACGTTCCATTCCGCGCTGACGCACATAGGTGCCATCTCCTACACGAGCGACGACCAGGCCCACGCGTTCAAGCTCGCCATACGCACGACTGATGGTGCCGATGGTCACGCCCAGGCTGTCCGCCAACAATCGATGAGGCGGCAATTTGCTGCCGGGTTCGATCACCCCTTCGGCGATGGCTTTTTCCACGGCATCCGCCAGGCGCTTGTACTTCACGCCCAGCCCGTTGGCGAGGCCATCGCGCAGGATTGACACCATGGCAATACTTGCTTTGACAGTCATTGCATCCCCGAATAGCGTGCTTGAAACAGGTGCAATCAGGGATAGACCTTTTGCGGTTGCAGGTCAATTCCGACGATAAGGGAGCCGAGTCATGTCCATCGCCATCAGTGCCACTTCAAGTGTTCGAAAACCCTGGCTGACCGCGCTGGTCACCAGCGTACTGTTCCTGATCGTGTGCCTGAGCTGGGGCACGACATGGCTGGGCATCAAGATTGCCGTCGAAACCGTGCCGCCGCTGACGGCTGCCGGTTTGCGCTTTCTGATCGCGTTTCCGTTGTTCCTCGGCTTCGCCCTGATCCGGCGTGAACCGCTGTTGTTTCCCAAGGAAAGCCGATGGTTTTTCGTGTTCGTCACGCTGTCGTATTTCAGCCTGCCGTATTACTTGCTCAACTACGGCGAGATGCACGTTTCGTCCGGGCTGACGGCGCTGCTGTTCAGCTGTATGCCGGTGTTCATCCTGTTGTTTTCCGCGCTGTTTCTGCGCGAGAAAATCTACCCGTCGCAAGTGCTCGGCATCGCCATCGGCTTTGGCAGTCTGTTCATGATTATCCGCAGCCAAGGCCTGCACCTGGACCATGCGGAATTGTTCGGGGTATTGGCGATTCTCTGCGCGGCGGTGATGCATGCGTTGTGTTACGTGGTGACCAAAAAACACGGCACCGCGATCAGCGTGATTACCTACAACACCCTGCCCATCGGCATCGCCGGGCTGATGTTGTTTCTCGCCGGTTTGCAGATTGAAACGCCCGTGTTCACCGCCATCAGCGCGCGGTCGTGGAGCGCCCTGTTCTATCTGGGACTGGTCGCGTCGGTGGGCGGATTCATCGTTTATTTCCTGCTGCTCAAACGCCTGAGCCCGATCATTTTGTCCTTCGTGTTTATCATCTTCCCGGTGTTCGCCGTGATCATCGGCGCCTGGTACGAGGGGCAACCCTTGTCCCAGGAACTGATGATGTATTCGGCGATTTTGCTGACCGGATTTGCGATCACCAAATTGCCATTGGAAAAGTGGCTCAAAGCACGAACAAATCCACGAAGCGATTGACCGGCGTGGCTTCCAGGGCCGCCTGATCCGTGCACAACGCAACAATCTGCGCACTGCGCTGGGCGGTAAAACGCGTGGCCAGGTTGGCCTTGAATTTCTCTTCCAGCAGCGGGATACCGTCGGCGCGACGACGGCGATGGCCGATCGGGTATTCGACCACCACGTTCTCGGTGCTGGAGCCGTCCTTGAAGAACACTTGCACCGCATTGGCGATGGAGCGTTTGTCGGCTTCGAGGTATTCGCGAGTGAAGCGCGGGTCTTCGACGATGACCATTTTCTCGCGCAGCACATCGATGATCGGATGTGCTGCGTGGAAGTCGTCTTCGTAGTGCTCGGCCACCAGATTGCCGAACGCCAGCGGCACGGCGGTCATGTACTGGAGGCAGTGATCGCGGTCCGCCGCATTGGCCAGTGGTCCGACTTTGGAAATGATGCGGATCGCCGACTCGTGGGTGGTGATGACGATGCGGTCGATTTCATGCAGCCGATTACGAACGTGCGGGTGCAATGTCACGGCTGCTTCGCAGGCGGTTTGCGCATGAAACTCTGCCGGAAAACTGATTTTGAACAGCACGTTTTCCATCACGTAACTGCCGTACGGACGCGAGAAACTGAAGGCCCGTTTGCCTTCGGGCTTGAGCGCCAGATCGTTGTTGGTGTGGCTGAACAACACATCGTAAAAGCCCCACTGTTTGGCCGTCAGCACACCGGGAATGCCCATCTCGCCACGCATGGCGATATCGGCCAATCGCACGCCGCGACTGGTCGCATCGCCGGCCGCCCAGGATTTGCGCGAACCGGCATTTGGCGCATGCCGATACGTGCGCAGCGCCTGGCCGTCGGCGAACGCGTGGGACAACGCCGACAACATTTGTTCGCGGCTGGCGCCCATGAGTTTGGCGGTGACGGCGGTCGAGGCCACTTTCACCAGGATGACGTGATCGAGGCCGACGCGATTGAAGGAATTTTCCAGGGCGATCACGCCTTGAATTTCGTGGGCCATGATCATCGCTTCGAGCACCGCGCGAACGGTCAGCGGTGCCGCGCCATTGGCCAGGTGTTTTTGCGAGAGGTGATCGGCCACCGCGAGAATGGCGCCAAGGTTATCCGACGGATGCCCCCACTCGGCGGCGAGCCAGGTGTCGTTGTAATCGAGCCAGCGCACGATGCAGCCGATGTCCCACGCAGCTTTGACCGGATCGAGGCGATAACTGGTGCCGGGCACGCGGGCACCGAACGGCACGACGGTGCCTTCGACGATGGGGCCCAGGTGTTTGGTGCATTCGGGAAAGCGCAGCGCCAACAGACCGCAGCCCAACGTGTCGATCAGGCAGTTGCGGGCGGTGTCGAGGGCTTCGGCGGATTGGATTTTGAAGGTGAGGACGTAGTCGGCAATGTCCTGCAGGACACGGTCGTACTCGGGGCGGATGTTCTGGTCGACGTTGGCACTCATGTTCGATTCACTCTTGAAGTGGTTCGTTGATGGGACCTCGGTTCAGGTTTTTGTCTCGGCGGTTTGCTGCTTTCTTATTCTGGAAATGGAGATCAACTGTGGGAGCGAGCCTGCTCGCGAAAGCGGTGGATCAGTCGACATCAATGTTGAATGTCAGTCCGTCTTCGCGAGCACGCTCGCTCCCACAGGGTTTTGCGTGAATCAGTTAGAACGAATCACCCGGCACGCGAACGCAACCTTCCATCAACACCCGCGCACTGCGGCTCATGATGGCTTTGTTCACGGTCCATTCACCGTCGACCAGGCTGGCTTCCGCACCCACGCGCAGCGTGCCGGACGGATGACCGAAACGTACTGCATTGCGTTCGATACCGCCCGCCGCGAGGTTCACCAGCGTACCGGTAATCGCCGCTGCCGTGCCGATAGCCACCGCCGCCGTACCCATCATCGCGTGGTGCAATTTGCCCATCGACAACGCACGCACCAGCAAGTCGACATCGCCTGCCGCAATGGCCTTGCCGCTGGACGACACGTAGTCCGCCGGCTTGGCGACGAAGGCTACTTTTGGGGTGTGTTGACGCTTGGCCGCTTCGTCGATGTTCGAGATCAGGCCCATGCGCAATGCGCCGTAAGCACGGATGGTTTCGAACATCAGCAACGCTTTCGGGTCGCTGTTGATCGCGCCCTGCAACTCGGTGCCGGTGTAACCGATGTCTTCGGCATTGACGAAAATCGTCGGGATGCCGGCATTGATCATGGTCGCCTTGAAGGTGCCGACGCCGGGTACTTCGAGGTCATCCACCAGGTTGCCGGTAGGGAACATCGAACCACCGCCGCCCTCCTCTTCCGCCGCCGGGTCCATGAATTCGACTTGCACTTCGGCAGCCGGGAAGGTCACGCCATCGAGTTCGAAATCACCGGTTTCCTGTACTTCACCGTTGGTGATCGGCACATGGGCGATGATGGTCTTGCCGATGTTGGCCTGCCACACGCGAACCACCGCCACGCCGTTGTGCGGGATGCGGCTGGCGTCGACCAGACCGTTGCTGATCGCGAAGGAACCGACCGCCGCCGACAGGTTGCCGCAGTTGCCGCTCCAGTCCACGAAAGGCTTGTCGATGGACACCTGACCGAACAGGTAATCGACATCGTGATCGGCCTTGAGGCTTTTCGACAGGATTACGGTTTTGCTGGTGCTGGAGGTTGCACCGCCCATGCCGTCGATTTGCTTGTCGTACGGGTCGGGGCTGCCGATCACGCGCAGCAACAAAGCGTCGCGGGCCGGGCCAGGAATTTGTGCCGTTTCAGGCAAGTCTTTGAGGCTGAAAAACACGCCTTTGCTGGTGCCGCCACGCATGTAGGTGGCAGGGATTTTGATCTGAGCTGCGTGAGCCATGTGTTCGTTACTCCTTACCTTGAAAACAGACACGGGACTTGAAGTCCCGTGTCTGTACAGCGTGTGTTAGACGGCGACTGCCGACTCTTCGAGGAAGTCCTGGGCAAAGCGTTGCAACACGCCGCCGGCTTCGTAGATCGACACTTCTTCGGCGGTGTCGAGGCGGCACATCACCGGCACATCGAGGCGTTCGCCGTTCTTGCGATGGATCACCAGCGTCAGCTCGGCGCGTGGTGTGCGCTCGCCGATCACGTCGTAGGTTTCGCTGCCGTCGATGGCCAGGGTGTGACGGTTGGTGCCGGCCTTGAACTCCAGCGGCAACACGCCCATGCCCACCAGGTTGGTGCGGTGAATGCGCTCGAAACCTTCGGCGGCAATCGCTTCCACACCCGCCAGACGCACGCCCTTCGCGGCCCAGTCGCGGGACGAACCCTGACCGTAGTCGGCGCCGGCAATGATGATCAGCGGCTGTTTGCGTTCCATGTAGGTTTCGATGGCTTCCCACATGCGCATGACCTGGCCTTCCGGCTCGACACGCGCCAGCGAACCCTGCTTGACCTTGCCGTTTTCCAGAACCATTTCGTTGAACAGTTTCGGGTTGGCGAAGGTCGCGCGCTGCGCGGTCAGGTGGTCACCACGGTGAGTCGCGTAAGAGTTGAAGTCCTCTTCCGGCAGGCCCATTTTCGCCAGGTATTCACCGGCGGCGCTGTCGAGCATGATCGCGTTCGATGGCGACAGGTGATCGGTGGTGATGTTGTCCGGCAGCACCGCCAACGGGCGCATGCCCTTGAGCGGACGTGCGCCGGCCAGCGCGCCTTCCCAGTACGGCGGACGGCGGATGTAGGTGCTCATCTCGCGCCAGTCGTACAGCGGCGCCACTTTCGGGCCGGTGTCTTCGTGGATGGCGAACATCGGGATGTAGACCTGACGGAACTGCTCCGGCTTCACCGAGGCCTTGACCACGGCGTCGATTTCTTCGTCGCTCGGCCAGATGTCCTTCAGGCGGATTTCCTTGCCATCGACCACGGCCAGCACATCCTTTTCGATGTCGAAACGGATGGTCCCGGCGATGGCGTAAGCGACTACCAGTGGCGGCGAAGCGAGGAACGCTTGCTTGGCGTACGGGTGAATCCGGCCGTCGAAGTTGCGGTTACCGGACAGCACGGCAGTGGCGTACAGGTCACGATCGATGATCTCTTGCTGGATCACCGGGTCCAGTGCACCGGACATGCCGTTGCAAGTGGTGCAGGCGAAGGCGACGACGCCGAAACCGAGCTGTTCCAGTTCGTCGGTCAGGCCGGCTTCATCCAGGTACAGCGCGACGGTTTTCGAACCCGGTGCCAGGGACGATTTGACCCATGGCTTGCGGGTCAGGCCGAGCTTGTTGGCGTTGCGCGCCAGCAGGCCGGCAGCGATCACGTTGCGCGGGTTGCTGGTGTTGGTGCAGCTGGTGATGGCGGCGATGATCACGGCGCCATCCGGCATTTGCCCAGGCACGTCATCCCACTTGCCGGAGATGCCTTTGGCAGCCAGATCGGAAACCGCTACACGGGCGTGCGGGTTGCTCGGGCCAGCCATGTTGCGCACCACGGTGGACAGGTCGAAGGTCAAGCCGCGCTCGTATTGCGCGCCCTTCAGGCTGTCGGCCCACAGGCCGGTGGTCTTGGCGTAGTGCTCGACCAACTGCACCTGATCGTCTTCACGGCCGGTGAGCTTGAGGTAGTCGATGGTCTGCTGGTCGATGTAGAACATCGCGGCAGTAGCGCCGTATTCCGGAGCCATGTTGGAGATGGTTGCGCGGTCGCCGAGGGTCAGCGCGGCGGCGCCTTCACCGAAGAACTCCAGCCATGCGCCCACGACTTTTTGCTTGCGCAGGAATTCGGTCAACGCCAGCACCATGTCGGTGGCGGTGATGCCCGGTTGCAGCTTGCCAGTCAGTTCGACGCCGACGCTTTCTGGCAGGCGCATCCAGGAAGCACGACCGAGCATGACGCTCTCGGCTTCGAGACCACCGACGCCGATGGCGATCACGCCCAGCGCATCAACGTGCGGGGTGTGGCTGTCGGTGCCGACGCAGGTGTCGGGGAACGCCACGCCGTCACGGACCTGGATCACCGGAGACATTTTCTCCAGGTTGATCTGGTGCATGATGCCGTTGCCTGGCGGAATCACGTCGACGTTCTTGAACGCCTTCTTGGTCCAGTTGATGAAGTGGAAACGGTCTTCGTTGCGGCGGTCTTCGATGGCGCGGTTCTTCTCGAACGCCTCCGGATCAAAACCACCGCGCTCGACGGCCAGGGAGTGGTCGACGATCAATTGTGTCGGCACCACCGGGTTCACTTGCGCAGGATCGCCGCCTTGCAGGGCGATGGCGTCACGCAGGCCGGCGAGGTCGACCAGTGCGGTCTGGCCGAGGATGTCGTGGCACACCACGCGGGCCGGGAACCACGGGAAATCGAGGTCGCGCTTGCGTTCGATAAATTGCTTCAGGGATTCGGTGAGCGTGGCCGGGTCGCAGCGACGCACAAGGTTTTCCGCCAGCACGCGGGAGGTGTACGGCAGGGTGTCGTAGGCGCCAGGTTGAATGGCTTCGACAGCCGCACGGACGTCGAAGTAATCCAGATGGCTGCCGGGCAGCTGTTTGCGAAATTCTGTGTTCATCGTCAGGACTCGGGTCACGGTAAATACAAAGGGTGGGGCCTGGCGCCAGGCCTGAAATTCACACGGTCCATTGTGGGAGCGAGCCTGCTCGCGAAAGCGGTGTATCAGTCGACATTTGTTTTGAATGTCAGTCCGTCTTCGCGAGCAGGCTCGCTCCCACAGGGTTCCCGGTTCCTTCAGTTAACGGCCTCAGGCCCCCACCATTCAGCGTTGTTCGATTGGCACGAACTTGCGCTGTTCAACGCCGGTGTACTCGGCGCTCGGGCGGATGATGCGGTTGTTGGCGCGTTGTTCGAACACGTGGGCGGCCCAGCCGGTCAGGCGCGAGCAGACGAAAATCGGTGTGAACAACTTGGTCGGGATACCCATGAAGTGGTACGCCGAGGCATGGTAGAAGTCGGCGTTCGGGAACAGTTTCTTTTGCTCCCACATGGTCTTGTCGATGGCTTCGGACACCGGGAACAACACCTTGTCGCCCACTTCGTCAGCGAGTTTTTTCGACCAGCCCTTGATCACTTCATTGCGCGGATCGTTGTCTTTGTAGATCGCGTGACCGAAGCCCATGATCTTGTCTTTGCGCTCGAGCATGCCGAGGGTGCCTTCGATCGCCGCTTGCGGCGAGCTGAAGCGCTCGATCATTTCCATTGCCGCTTCGTTGGCGCCGCCGTGCAGTGGACCGCGCAGCGAACCGATGGCAGCGGTGATGCAGGAGAACAGATCCGACAGCGTGGAGGCGCACACACGGGCGGTGAAGGTCGACGCGTTGAACTCGTGTTCTGCGTAGAGGATCAGCGAAACGTTCATCACCTTGACGTGCAACTCGCTCGGCTTCTCGCCGTGCAGCAGGTGCAGGAAATGACCGCCGATGGTCGGCTCGTCAGTCACGCAGTTGATGCGCTTGCTGTCGTGGCTGAAGCGATACCAGTAGGTCATGATCGCCGGGAATGCAGCCAGCAGACGGTCGGTTTTGTCGTGTTGCTCGGAGAAGTTGTTCTCCGGCTCCAGGTTGCCCAGGAACGAGCAGCCGGTACGCATCACGTCCATCGGGTGGGCGTCGGCAGGGATGCGCTCCAGTACTTCTTTCAATGCTTGTGGCAGGTCACGCAGCTTGCTCAGCTTGCTGACGTAGGCGTCCAGTTGCGCTTTGCTCGGCAGTTCGCCGTACAGCAGCAGGTAGGCAACTTCTTCGAACTGCGCGTCAGCCGCCAGTTCGCGAACGTCGTAGCCACGATAGGTCAGGCCAGCGCCCGATTGACCCACGGTGGACAGTGCAGTTTGCCCGGCAACCTGACCACGGAGCCCGGCGCCACTGAGTACTTTTGCTTCGGCCATTGCTGTCTCCAGTTTCTTGAATTTGTTAGGGAGTAAATCGACTTACTTCTTCGCGGCGAACAACGCATCGAGCTTCTGCTCGAAGGTGTGGTAGTCGATGCGATCGTAAAGCTCCATGCGGGTCTGCATGGTGTCGATGACATTCGCCTGCGTGCCGTCGCGGCGGATGGCGGTGTAGACGTTTTCCGCGGCTTTGTTCATCGCGCGGAAAGCGGACAGCGGGTACAGCACCAGCGATACATCGGCACCGGCGAGTTGCTCGGTGGTGTACAGCGGCGTTGCGCCGAATTCGGTGATGTTGGCCAGGATCGGCGCTTTCACACGGTTGGCGAACAGCTTGTACATGTCCAGTTCGGTGATGGCTTCCGGGAAGATCATGTCGGCGCCGGCCTCGATGCACGCAGCCGCGCGATCCAGGGCAGATTCCAGACCTTCGACCGCCAGGGCGTCGGTACGCGCCATGATCACGAAGCTGTCATCGGTACGCGCATCCACCGCGGCTTTAATGCGGTCGACCATTTCCTGCAGCGAAACGATTTCTTTGTTCGGACGGTGGCCGCAACGCTTGGCGCCGACCTGGTCTTCGATGTGAACGGCGGCAGCGCCGAACTTGATCATCGATTTCACGGTACGGGCGACGTTGAACGCCGAGGAACCGAAACCGGTGTCCACGTCCACCAGCAGCGGCAGGTCGCAGACGTCGGTGATGCGACGTACGTCGGTCAGCACGTCATCCAGGCCAGTGATGCCCAGATCCGGCACGCCGAGGGAGCCCGCGGCCACACCGCCACCGGACAGGTAAATCGCCTTGAAACCGGCGCGCTTGGCCAACAACGCGTGGTTGGCGTTGATCGCGCCGACCACTTGCAATGGATGCTCGCTGGCGACCGCATCGCGGAAACGCTGGCCTGGAGTGCTCTTGTTCAAACTCATGACTCACCTCGTTTGGCTGTCGGGTTAGCGCCGTCCTGGTAATGACGGGCGATATTGCGTTTGGAGGCGCCGATGTGGCGGCGCATCAACAACTCGGCCAGCTCACCGTCACGGTCGGCGATGGCATCGAGAATTCTGTGGTGCTCGGCAAATGCCTGGTGCGGGCGATTGGGTACGGTGGAAAACTGGATGCGGTACATGCGCACCAGTTGATACAGCTCGCCACAGAGCATTTGAGTCAGCGTGCGGTTGCCGCTGCCCTGGATAATCCGGTAGTGGAAGTCGAAATCGCCTTCCTGCTGGTAGTAGCCTCGCCCGGCCTGAAACGCTTCGTCACGCTCATGGGTTTCGAGGACGCGGCGCAGTTCGTCGATTTCTTCGAGGGTCATGCGCTCGGCGGCCAGGCGGCAAGCCATGCCTTCAAGGGATTCACGGATCTCGTAGAGTTCCAGCAACTCGGCATGATTGAGCGAAACCACCCGTGCCCCGACATGCGGCACACGCACCAGCAGGCGCTGGCCTTCGAGGCGGTGGATCGCCTCGCGCAGCGGCCCGCGGCTGATGCCGTAGGTGCGCGCCAGCTCTGGCTCGGAGATCTTGCTGCCCGGGGCGATCTCGCCCTTGACGATGGCCGCCTGAATACGCCGGAAGACGTTTTCGGAAAGTGTCTCCGAATCGTCTTGGGTAATGAGCGGGGGATCCAGTTGATCCAACATATTGTCGACACCTTGAAAGCTGATGCCGCAAAAACTAGCGAAAACAGGCGGCACAGTCAAAGGATAATTCGATATTGTCGACAATCGTCTAATAACCCGCCGCACCATAACAAAGCAGCACAGTGGTTTATAGCCGCCTGCCAGCGCTGGCGCCAGCAAACCACCGTGCTAGAATGCCGCCCGCATTTGTTTGTGACATCTGCACTGTTTGTCACAAACAGGTGATAGGCATACGAGGGAGCTTGCGCAGCAATGCCAGGGCCTTGAATCGACGTACGGACCGCTGCGCGCCAGGATTTATGAGACTCAAGCCCTTCCCGACATTCCTTTATCTACTGTGTCTGCCCGGTTTTGCCGCGGCGGGGGAAAAGACGGTGTACGGCCTCAACGAGTACGCCTCCCTGGACGGCATCGACCTTGAAGTCGCGGCCAAACTCGACACCGGGGCGAAGACCGCCTCACTGAGTGCCCGCGACATCAAACGCTTCAAACGCAATGGCGAGTCCTGGGTGCGCTTTTACCTGGCTATCGACACCGCCCATTCGCACCCGATCGAACGGCCACTGGCCCGAGTCAGCAAGATCAAGCGCCGGGCCGGTGACTACGATCCGGATGAAGGCAAGAAGTACACGGCCCGTCCGGTGATCGAGCTCGACATCTGCATGGGTTCGGCATTACGCAGCATCGAAGTGAACCTGACCGACCGCAGCGCCTTCCAATACCCGCTGTTGATTGGCTCCGAAGCGCTCAAGCGCTTCGACGCGCTGGTCGACCCCAGTCTTAAATACGCCGCTGGCAAACCCGCCTGCGCCACCGACGTACATACCGCAGAGTAATTCCAATGCGCTCTCTTACCCTCCATCTGAAATTGCTGATCGCCATCCTGGTGGTGCTGGGCATTTCAGTTACGGCCTATCAGATCTTCGTGCTCGGCATTCCCGTGACCGAAGACGCCACCGACGACTTGTGGAACATCGACGCCAAGGTCGAGTTCGTCGCCAGTGCCAAGGACCCGGTCAAGATCCAGATGTTCGTGCCGCCCCTGAGCCGCGACTTCGTCAGCCTCAACGAGAGCTTCATTTCCAATAACTACGGCGTGGCGGTGAACCGGGTCGACGGCAATCGCAAGGTCACCTGGTCGGCGCGTCGGGCCAAGGGCAATCAGACCCTTTATTACCGCCTGGTGCTGACCAAGCGTTACTCCGGCGAAAAATCCAAGGTCAAAGGCCCGACCTTCCGCGACAGCATCGCTGTCGAAGGCGCGGAAAAAGTCGCCGCCGAAGCCCTGCTCGCGCCGATCCGCCAGCACTCGGCCGACGTCGAAACCTTCGTCGGCGAAGCGATCAAGCGAGTCAACAACCTCAGCGACGACAATGTGAAACTGCTGCTGGGCGGCGACCCGTCCACTGCGAACAAAGCCAGGATCGTCGAGCTGGTCTTGTCCATCGCCCACGTCCCGGTGGAAAAGGTCCACACCATTCGTCTGGTGGCCGACCAGCCGCAACTGCCTGAACTGTGGTTGCGCAGCTTCAATGGCACTGACTGGCTGTACTTCAACCCGGAAACCGGTGAGCAAGGCCTGCCGACCGACCGCCTGCTGTGGTGGACCGGCGACGAAAACCTGATCACCGTCGATGGCGGCAAAAAAGCCAACGTGACCTTCAGCCTGAACAACAGCGAAATGAACGCCATTCGCCTGGCCAAGCTGACCGACGAAAACACCGACGCCAACTTCCTCGAATACTCGCTGTACGGCTTGCCGCTGCAAACCCAGCAGACCTTCATGATCATGGTGATGATCCCGATTGGCGTGCTGGTGATCCTGATCCTGCGCAACCTGATCGGCATCCAGACCCTCGGCACCTTTACCCCGGTGCTGATCGCCCTCGCCTTCCGCGAAACCCAGCTCGGCTTCGGCATCGTGCTGTTTACGATCATCACGGCGCTGGGGCTGTCGCTGCGTTCCTACCTTGAACACCTGAAGCTGCAAATGCTGCCGAGGCTGTCGGTGGTGCTGACCTTCGTGGTGGTGCTGATCGCGGCCATCAGCCTGTTCAGCCATAAACTCGGCCTGGAACGCGGGTTGTCGGTGGCGCTGTTCCCGATGGTGATTTTGACCATGACCATCGAACGCCTGTCGATTACCTGGGAAGAACGCGGTTCGGGACATGCCATGAAAGTGGCGATCGGTACCCTGTTCGCGGCGTCCCTGGCGCACTTGATCATGACCGTGCCGGAACTGGTGTACTTCGTGTTCACGTTCCCGGCGATCCTGTTGATCCTGGTGGGCTTCATGCTGGCAATGGGTCGTTATCGCGGCTACCGCCTGACCGAACTGGTGCGATTCAAGGCGTTCCTGAAGAAGGCTGACGCCTGATGTTCGGTTTCTGGAAGACCTGGAAGGCCCTGGAAGCCCGGGGCATCATGGGCATCAACCGGCGTAACGCCGACTACGTGCTCAAGTACAACAAGCGCAGCCTGTACCCGATTGTCGATGACAAGATCATCACCAAGGAGCGCGCCATTGCCGCCGGCATTCACGTGCCGGAACTGTATGGCGTGATCTCCACCGAGAAGGAAATCGACAACCTCGATTCGATCATCGGCGGCCGCACCGATTTCGTGATCAAACCGGCCCAGGGCGCGGGCGGCGACGGCATCATTGTGGTCGCCGACCGTTTCGAGGGCCGCTATCGCACGGTGTCGGGCAAAATCCTCGCCCACGAAGAGCTTGAGCACCACATCTCCAGCATTCTCACCGGCCTGTATTCCCTGGGCGGCCACCGCGACCGCGCGCTGATCGAATACCGGGTGATCCCGGACCAGATCTTCAAGAGCATCAGCTACGAAGGCGTGCCGGACATTCGCATCATCGTGCTGATGGGCTACCCGGTGATGGCCATGCTGCGCCTGCCGACCCGGCAATCCGGCGGCAAGGCCAACCTGCACCAGGGCGCCATCGGCGTCGGTGTCGACCTCGCGACCGGGGAAACATTGCGTGGCACCTGGCTGAACAACATCATCACCAAACACCCGGACACCACCAACGCCGTCGATGGCGTGCAACTGCCCTACTGGGACGGCTTCATGAAACTCGCGGCCGGCTGTTATGAGCTGTGTGGGTTGGGTTACATCGGCGTTGACATGGTGCTGGACCAGGAAAAAGGCCCGTTGATCCTTGAGCTCAATGCCCGGCCGGGGTTGAACATCCAGATCGCCAACGATTGTGGGCTGACGCTGCGTACGCATGCGGTTGAAGCGCGACTGGAAGAATTGAAGGCTCGCGGAGTTACCGAGACGGTGAAAGAGCGAGTGGAGTTTGTTCAGGAGATGTTTGGGCATATTCCGGCGATTGAGGGCTGATCAGAGACCGAGTCGCCCCTTTCGCGAGCAGGCTCGCTCCCACACTGGGTCTATGTCGCACCGAAGATCCCCTGTAGGAGCGAGCCTGCTCGCGAAGACTGACTGCCAGCCACTACAGCCCCCAACCCTGCCTCCAATCTACCCAACACCGACATCCCCTCTAGGAGCAAATCCTGCAGAGGACTACAATCGCCACCCCGCCTCGATGGCTGACCCGCCCCGCCCATGTTGACCTGTTCCGTACACCCGCTTCCTTATCGCGCCAACCCCGCCGACTACTTCGCGGCGATTCGTCATGCCCCCGGCGCCGTGCTGCTGGATAGCGGTCGGCCGACCGCAGAGCGCGGCCGTTTTGATTTGCTCAGCGCCTGGCCGCTGGAGCAATTGGCTGTATTGCCCGACGAAAGCGGCGGCGACTTCCTGCAACGCCTGCGCGAGAATCTGACACGCCTCGGTGAAGCGGCGGTTCCTGATGAACTGCCCTTCGCCGGCGGCCTGATCGGTTACCTGAGCTACGACTTCGGTCGGCACCTGGAACACCTGCCGAGCCAGGCGCAGGACGACCTGCAACTCCCCGACGCGCGTTTCGGCTTGTACGACTGGGCCCTGATCAGCGATCACCACGTAAAAACCAGTCAACTGGTGTTTCACCCGTCGTTGATCGACAGCGAGCGCCAGCGTCTGATCACACTGTTCAGCCAGCCGACCGCAAACGCCGTTGAACCTTTCACATTGAAAGCGCCGATGCGTGCCGACCTGAGCGCCGACCAATATCGCCAGGCGCTGGAACGCATTCAGAACTACATCCAGGCCGGTGACTGCTACCAGGTCAACTTCGCCCAGCGCTTCCGGGCTGAGTGCCAAGGTGATCCATGGGCGGCGTACGTTGCGTTGCGCGCCGCATGCCCGACGCCATTTTCCGGGTTCCAGAGCCTGCCCGAGGGTGGCGCGGTACTGAGCCTGTCGCCGGAGCGCTTCGTCAAAGTCAGCGAACGGCAGGTGGAAACCCGGCCGATCAAAGGCACCCGCCCTCGCGGCCTGACCGCCACCGAAGACGCAGCGAACGCCGCCGAACTACTGGCCAGCCCCAAGGATCGCGCGGAAAACCTGATGATTGTCGACCTTTTGCGCAATGACCTCGGCCGCACCTGCCGCATCGGTTCGGTGCGGGTGCCGGAGTTGTTCAGTCTGGAAAGCTATCCGAATGTGCATCACCTGGTGAGCAGCGTGACCGGTGAACTGGCGGATGACCGCGATGCGCTGGACCTGATCGCCGGCAGCTTCCCCGGAGGCTCGATCACCGGTGCGCCGAAGATTCGCGCGATGCAGATTATTGACGAGCTCGAGCCGACCCGGCGCGGATTGTACTGCGGGTCATTGCTGTATCTGGATGTGCGCGGCGAGATGGACAGCTCCATCGCGATTCGCAGCTTGCTGGTCAAGGATGGGCAGGTGTGTTGCTGGGGCGGCGGCGGGATTGTCGCTGACTCCGAGTGGCAGGCCGAGTATCAGGAATCGATAACCAAGGTCAAAATCCTGCTCGATACCCTGCAAAACCTCTAAAAGCTTCGTCGGAACGCCGCCCGGAGCCGGCTCGCTCCCACAGTTGAAATGCAATCCAATGTGGGAGCGAGCCTGCTCGCGAAAGCGTCCTTCCGGACGACTACAAACTCAAAGCCCGATTCGAAGCCTTGATGAACTCCTGCTTCAACTCCTCAAACGTATGCACTGCCGGGAACTGCGGAAACTCGCGGATCACGTTGTCCGGCGCATGGAACAGAATCCCCGCATCCGCCTCACCCAGCATTGTCGTGTCGTTGTAGGAATCCCCCGCCGCGATCACCCGGTAGTAAAGGCTCTTGAAGGCCAAAACCGACTGACGCTTGGGATCTTTCTGACGCAACTGATAGCTGGTCACCCGACCGGAATCGTCAGTAATCAAGCGATGGCACAGCAACGTCGGGAAGCCCAGCTGGCGCATCAACGGCTGCGAAAATTCGTAGAACGTGTCCGACAGAATCACCACTTGAAAGCGCTCGCGCAGCCAGTTGACGAACTCGATGGCGCCATCGAGTGGCTTGAGCGTGGCGATCACTTCCTGGATGTCGGCGAGTTTCAAGCCGTGTTCATCGAGGATTCGCAGGCGCTGCTTCATCAGCACGTCGTAGTCGGGAATGTCCCGAGTGGTGGCCCGGAGCGATTCGATCCCGGTTTTTTCGGCGAAAGCGATCCAGATTTCCGGGACCAGTACACCTTCAAGATCCAGACAGGCAATTTCCACAAGACACTCCCATTTGTATTGATTATTGAGTCGAGCGAGCAAAAAGACTGCCGAACTCTAGCGATTCGGGCTGACCGGCGCAACGCAGAGGGCGCGCCAGCGGCTGCAGGATTTTGTTACCATCGCAGCCATATAGAGCGCCAAGCGCCACCGACCTGTAGGAAGCCGCCCTGATGAGCCCAACGTTCGACGTCGTGGAACTCGCCACGACCTATGCCAACAAATCCGCCCAGGACATCCTGAAACTCGCGTTCGCCGAGTTTGGCGATGATCTGTGGATATCTTTCAGCGGCGCCGAAGACGTGGTGCTGGTAGACATGGCCTGGAAGCTGAACAAGAACGTCAAAGTGTTCAGCCTCGACACCGGCCGTTTGCACCCAGAAACCTACCGCTTCATCGATCAGGTGCGTGAGCACTACAAGATCGACATCGAACTGGTGTCGCCGGACTACACGAAACTTGAACCCTTCGTGAAGGAAAAAGGCCTGTTCAGCTTCTACAAGGACGGCCATGGCGAATGCTGCGGCATCCGCAAGATCGAGCCGCTGCGCCGCAAGTTGTCCGGCGTCACCGCCTGGGCCACCGGCCAGCGCCGCGACCAGAGCCCCGGCACCCGCAGCGCCGTCGCCGTGCTGGAAATCGACACCGCGTTCTCCACCCCGGAACGCACCCTGTACAAATTCAATCCGCTGGCGCAAATGACCAGCGAAGAGATCTGGGGCTACATCCGCATGCTGGAGCTGCCCTACAACAGCCTGCATGAGCGCGGGTTCATCAGCATTGGCTGCGAACCGTGCACCCGTCCGGTGCTGCCGAACCAGCATGAGCGCGAAGGTCGCTGGTGGTGGGAAGAGGCGACGCAGAAAGAATGCGGGTTGCATGCCGGGAATATCATCAGCAAGTCCAAGGCCTGATCCCGAGCCGTGTAGAGATCCCAATGTGGGTGCGAGCCTGCTCGCGAAGGCGTCGTGTCAGGCGCCATCCATGTTGAACGTGAGTCTATCTTCGCGAGCAGGCTCGCACACAAGTTCTGTGTGGGCCGGGCTTGCCCGCGATGGCAGCACCTCGGTTTCCTGCCAGGCTCAAACCGCACTAAACCTGCGCCCCAATCCCTGCTCCGCAAACTGCTCGATGATGAAATCCACAAACGCCCGGGTCTTGCCCGGCAACAGTTTGTGTTCCGCGTAATAGATCGAAATATTGCCATCGTCGACATACCAGTCTGGCAGCACCCGCTGGAGCTTCCCGTTCTCCAGAAACCCCGAGGCGAACGGCATGCTTACTAGCGCAATCCCCAGTCCCTGGGCCGCCGTCGCGCACGCAGCTTCCGAATCACTCATGGTCATTCGCGCCCTCAACGTCAGCGGACTGTGTTGCTGCGTGCGACTGGTCAACTGCCAAGAGCGCACTCGACCGGTCTGCGGCGAACGAATCAGGATGCCGTCGTGATGCTTGAGGTCATCGGGCTCGGCGATCGCATCATGCGACTCCAGATAACCGGCTGACGCCACCAACACCCGATGCGCCGGCGTCAGTTTGCGCGCCACCACCCCTTGGGGCAGTTCGAAGCCGCCGCCAATGGCCGCATCGAAGCCCTGCGCAATCAAATCGACCTGACGGTTATCGAAATGCCAGTCCGGATTGATCGCCGGAAAGCGCCGCAAAAACTCCCCCAGCAACGGCACGATATACAAACGCCCGAACACCGTGCCCATGCTGACCTTCAGCGTCCCCGCCGGTCGGCCTTCGGCGCTCGCCAGATTGGCCACGGCATTCTGGATCGTGTGCAGGCTGGAACTGACCTCGCCGAGGAACAACTGACCGGCCTCCGTCAACGTCAGGCTGCGCGTGCTGCGCTGAAACAGCCGCACACCGAGCCGTGCTTCGAGTTTTGCCACACTCTTGCCCACCGCGGCCGGGGTCAGGCTTAAGCGCCGCGCGGCTTCGGCAAAACTGCCGACCTCGGCGCTGCGCACAAAGCATTCGATACTGCTGAAGGTTTCCATACGCGTCACTATAAACTTTTGGTTTACACAGACTATCGCAATTACCGTCTACACAGCGCCTGATCCTCAATCGATACTAGGCTCCATCAACCGAGGCATCTCGCCTCGGGACTTTGGAGATCGTTATGACTACTCAGAACCTCAGCGGCAAAGTGGCTTTGATTCAAGGCGGTTCCCGCGGTATCGGCGCAGCCATCGTCAAACGCCTGGCCGCTGAAGGCGCAACCGTTGCCTTCACCTACGTCAGCTCCACGGCCAAAGCCGAAGAATTGCAAAACAGCATCACCAGCAGCGGCGGCAAAGCCCTGGCCATCAAGGCGGACAGCGCCGACGCTGAAGCGATCCGAAACGCCGTGAGCGCCACGGTTAAAGCCTTCGGTCGCCTGGACATCCTGGTCAACAACGCCGGCGTGCTGGCCGTTGCGCCACTGGAAGATTTCAAACTCGAAGACTTCGACCAAACCCTCGCCATCAACGTACGCAGCGTGTTCATCGCCACCCAGGCCGCCGCCGCACACATGACCGAGGGCGGTCGCATCATCAACATCGGCAGCACCAACGCCGACCGCATGCCCTTCGCCGGTGGTGGCCCGTACGCCATGAGCAAAGCAGCGCTGGTCGGCCTGACCAAAGGCCTGTCCCGTGACCTCGGCCCACGCGGCATCACCATCAATAATGTGCAGCCCGGCCCGGTCGACACCGACATGAACCCGGCTGACGGTGACTTCGCGGAAAGCCTGATCCCGTTGATGGCAGTGGGTCGCTACGGCAAAGCCGAAGAGATCGCCAGCTTCGTTGCCTACCTCGTCGGACCGGAAGCCGGTTACATCACCGGGGCCAGCCTGACCATCGACGGTGGTTTCGGCGCCTGATCCACGGTTTGATTGAAACAAAAACGCCGGCAACCTTTAACAGGTTGTCGGCGTTTTTGTTTGTTTGTCACTTCAAGCCCATTCGAGGGCCGGTAAACCACACGCACTTGGCATGAACGCCTTCAGCGTACGAAGAATGCCATCGGCATGTGCGTATTTTTCATCAGCCATGGCCGCGTCCGGGATGGCTATCGCGGTCATCCCCGCCGCTTTCGCCGCGGTGACGCCAAACGGCGAATCCTCAAACACCAGGCAGTCCTCAGGCGCAACGCCCAGGCGCCGCGCGGCGGTGAGGAAAATATCCGGCGCCGGCTTGGCTGCGCCGACTTCCGGGTCATCGGCCGTTACGACGAAATCGAACAGCGCAAACCAGTCACGGTGCAACGTGGTTTTCTGACCGAACGACTGACGCGATGAACTGGTGCCGACTGCAATCGGAATGTTGTTGGCCTTCAAGTGCCGCACCAATTCCTCAGCGCCCGGCATCGCCAGCGCGGCAGGAAAACGCTCGCGCATCAACGGCTCGCGGATCACCAGGAACTCTTCGGCGGTGATCGGCAGATCGAGCGCCTCGACCACATAGCGCGCCAGATCACCGGCCCCACGGCCGATGATGTTTTGCTTGATGCTCCAGTCGAAAACCCGACCGTAACGCGCGGCAATCAGCGACGTGACCTCGGTGTAAATGCCCTCGGTGTCCAGCAACAAGCCGTCCATGTCGAAAATCACAGCCTTGATCGGGCCGAACTGATTGAGCGGTGCATTCATCGCATCGGGTCCGTTTTCTAATGACATCCCAGAGACGGCTCAGGTGTGGCCGGGTCCGTGATCGATTAAAGGATTCAGCAGCATAGCGAGCGCGGCTGACATTGAGCAACGGGCAATGCCCGACCGTTACAAAAAGTGCTGATCGTCATTTAGCGACTTTCCCTACATAAAACGCCTCTTTTCCTGACTTCTTTACCCGCTGATCCCAAGCAAAGTCTCGCGCTCACATTTGATCTGCGCGAGGGACTGCGAATGTTCGTACCTGACGAGGTACTGGCCTTGAATAACGCCATCGGCTTGCTGGTGGTCGCCGCCATGGACCCTGAGCAGCCGAATGTCGAAGGGGTGCTGGCTGACTTTCGACTGTGCCTCAACGACTACGACGCCTGGGCGGAGAGTTTCTGGACCGGCAAGGCGCTGGATATCGAGCAGGTGTTCAAGGTCGGCAATGAAGTCCGGCTGGCCGCGCCAAAGCATTCCACTGCGCCTGTCAGCTCCACCGTCGGGGCATGCCCGGCCAGCGGCCCGTTGACGCTGGTGCACATGTTCGATGCGGCGCGATTCGTGCCGATTGGCAATACGCCGGTGATGCTCGAACCGTTGAACGCTGATGGCACCTATGGCGATCCGGTCAACCATGAGATCGGCCCCAGCGGCATTCTCGAAATCCCCGACTGCGAGCGCGGTCAACGTTACCGCATCACCTTCTTCCCCAATGTTTCCACCGATCATGTCAAAGCGCTGTACGCCTCCTATCAAGGCGTCATCGACGGCCTGGAAGACTGGCTGCGCAACGAGTGGACGACTGAATTCGAGGCTTCATGGGCCGAGTACTCGCAAGCCGGATTCCTCAAGCGCTACGGCCTGTTGCAACAAGCTGACTGGCTCGGTTTCGAAAAGTCGCTGAACGGTTTGTGGGATGACGTGAAGCAGATTTACGAGCTGATCACCGACCTGCAGGCCAACAGCGAAAAACTCCTTGAATACCTGACCGAAGTCGAACTTGAAACGCTGCTGCAGGCCTCGACTGAATCGATAGCCAATCTGTTGCTGGTGTTGAGTGACGAGCCGTTGATGTTCATCCATCTGGCGGCGTTCACCAGTTGGCTGCGGATGATGCCACCGCAGCACATCGCCGAAGTTGTGGCAGAAATTCGTACAGCGATATTGATCGGACTCCTGTTGGCACGCTTCACGGGGTCTGTAGGACTTAGGGTCGGTATCAGTGTCAAAGTGCTGAGCAAAATCAAATCGGAGCGAGCGCGTAAGTGGCTGGCAGCCGCGGGTTTGCGTCTGGCCGTCCTATCCGATCTGACGCCCCATGCGGGTGTACTCAAACCTCTCGCGGTCAACATCCGCACGGCTCCACTGAACCCTGCGCCTGCGGTGCCGTTGCAGATTAGCGCGGGCTCAGCGCCGGTTGTGTTGGTGGACAACCCGGTCGCCATTGCTCGCAACAAATCCGCAGCCAAGACCCGCCTGGGCCGGCACGAACAGCGTGACGACGCCTCAGAGCAGGCGAAAAACCCCAACGGTGACAGTGCCGATTGCGGGCCACTGACCTGCACCAATGGCTGCCCGGTGTCGATGGTCACCGGCGAAGAGCTGCTGACCCTGGACGATGGATCGCTCAACGGTTTGCTGCCGTTTGCGTTTACCCGGTTGTACCGAAGCAGCGCTGTGGAAATCGATTGCGGGCTGGGCTGGGGCTGGAGTCATTCGCTGGCGCATCGGCTGGAACTGGACGCAGAGCACGTCGTCTGGATCGACCATGAAAACCGCCGCACGACATTTCCGCTGCCCAGCCAGGAACGCCCGGCCATTCACAACAGCCTGTCGCGGGCGGCGATTTATTTAGGGGATCAACCAGAGGAACTGGTACTCGCCCTCGCTGGCGAGACCGTGCGGTTCTATCACTTTCGCAATGGCCGGCTGACCGCGATCAGCGATGCCTATAACAACCGGCTGCACATCACCCGCGACCGGCAGGATCGCATTCAGCGCCTCGACAACGGCGCCGGTCGTTCACTGCTGTTGCGCTACGAGCGTCGGCACATCGTCGCGGTCGAGTATCAGTCATTTCATCCCGCCGATACGGCGGATGACGCCTGGCGTACCGAGCAAACGCTGATCGCCTACCGCTACGACGCCCGACAGCGGCTGATCGAAGCGACCAATGCCGCCGGGGAAAGCGAACGGTACGACTACGACGACCGACACGTGATTCTCCAGCGGCAACTGGCCGGTGGAGCCAGTTTCTTTTGGGAGTGGGAGCGGTCCGGCAAAGCGGCCCGATGCATAAGGCACTGGGCGACGTTCGCGCAAATGGATACGCGCTATGCCTGGGACGACAACGGCGCAGTGCGGGTTAAAAACGTCGATGGCAGCGAGGAAGTTTACGTCCATGACGATACGGCGCGGTTGGTGCGCCGGGTCGGGGCGGATGGCGCCGAGCACCTCAAGACTTATGACCACAAGGGTCAGCTGATTGCCGAACAGGGGCCACTGGGGGCGATTACTCAATACCGCTACGACGATCTCGGGCGGCTGATTGCGCTGATTCCACCTGAAGATGAGCCAACGTCCTACGAATACCGCAACGGTTTCCTGCATGCACGCTATCGCGGTCAGGCGGTCTGGAAATATCAACGCAATGCTCAGGGCGATGTCACTGAATCCATCGACCCCGACGGCCAGATCACTCACTACCACTACGACGCTCAAGGACGACTGGCATCGATCCGTTATCCGGACAGCAGCCGTCATGTGTTCATTCGGGATGCTATCGGGCAACTGATCGAGGAAACCCTGCCGGACGGCGGCCAGCGGCGGTTTTCCTACGACGCTCTCGGACGGCAGATTTCCCGTCAGGATGAACATGGCGCTGTCACTCACTACCAATGGGACGCCGTCGGCCGACTGCTCCAGACGACGCTTCCTACGGGCGCGAGCCGAGCCTTCAGCTACAACGCCTACGGCAAAATCACCGCCGAACGCGATGAACTGGGGCGAATCACGCGCTTTGAGTACGACGATGACCTGCACCTGGTCAGCCGCCGGATCAACCCCGACGGTACGCATCTGCACTATCGCTATGACAACGCACGGCTGCTGCTGACCGAAATCGAGAACGAGTCCGGCGAACACCATCGACTGGACTACACGGTGGGTGGATTGATCCGACAGGAAGTCGGGTTTGACGGTCGACGCACGGCATATGCCTACGACCTCAATGGTCATCTGCTGGAAAAAATCGAGTTCGGCGATGACGGCTCGCAACTGATGACCCGTTACCAACGGGACTCGGCCGGTCGCCTGCTGATCAAAACCCTGCCCGACGGCATCAACGTCGAATACCACTACGACAGCCTGGGCCGCTTGGTCAGCGTCGACGACAACCACGATCACCCGCTGGTATTCGAATACGACACTCAGAACAGGCTGATCACTGAGCACCAGAGCTGGGCCACATTGCGCTATGGCTACGACGCGTGCGGCCGACTCGACCACCTGCGCCTGCCTGACAACAGCAAAATCGATTACCACCGCACCAAGGGTGGTGCACTGACAGCCATCGACCTCAACGGCACCCGTCTCACAAGCCACACCTATCAATTCGGCCGTGAGTTGCAGCGCCAGCAAGGGCTGTTGCACAGCCAATACGACCACGACGAACAAGGTCGTCTGAAGGCCCACGCTGTAAGCCAAAATCAGCAATCGCTTTATCGGCGCGACTTTGCCTACAGCGCCAACGGCAACCTCGACACCATCGCGGACACCCGCCACGGCCAACGCAACTACCAATACGATCCGCTCAACCGCCTGATCCGCGTCCGCCACTCCCGCGATCAACAACCCGAAAGCTTCGCCCACGACCCCGCGGGCAACTTGCTGATGCAGGATCGCCCCGGCCCGACCGCCGTCAAAGGCAATCGCCTGTTGATGCAAGGCGACCGCCACTTCGACTACGACACCTTCGGCAACCTGATACGCGAGCGCCGCGGCACCGGGCAAAAACTCGTCACCGAATACCGCTACGACTGCCAGCACCGGCTAATCAGCGCCACGCTGCCCAACGGCACCTGCGCGACCTACCGCTACGACGCCTTCGGCCGCCGCATCGCCAAAACCGTCGACGGCAAAACCACCGAGTTTTTCTGGCAAGGCGACCACCTCATCGCCGAACACAGCCAGGACCACCACCGCAGTTACCTCTACGAACCCGGCACCTTCCGCCCACTCGCGATGCTCGACGGCAAAGGCCCCCGCCAGGCCTGCCCGTTCTACTACCAACTCGACCACCTCGGCACCCCGCAAGAACTCACCGACTACAGCGGCGACATCATCTGGGCCGCGCAATACACCGCCTACGGCCGCCTGACCCGACTGAACCGAGATACCCATCAGGTGCTGGATCAACCATTGAGGTTTCAAGGGCAGTACTTCGACGCGGAGACGGGGCTGCATTACAACCGGCATCGTTATTACAACCCGGATGTGGGGCGGTATTTGACGCCGGATCCGAGTGGGTTAAAGGGTGGGTTGAACGGGTATCAGTACACGCGGAATCCTACGGGGTGGGTTGATCCGTTGGGGTTGAATGAGTGTCCTGGGGCGGATGGGTGTAAACGGCCGGGGGTTGGGGAGGAGGATCCGGCGGGGAAGGTTAAGGTTTATGAGGGCGAGCCTTCACTGCCTTCCTCGACAGGAGAAAGCGAGTATCTATATCGTGGTGATTTGCGTAAGCCAGATGAAATCTTTGATACTGGGTTCTTGAGTAGAGGAGATAGTAATGATTTATTACTTCATGTTTGGGACAACAAAAATCCGCCGAGCAACTTTATAAGCACATCTACTGACCCGGAAATAGCTATAGATTTTGGCACCAAATACAGGACCAAAAATGGTTACATGTACACCCTCAGACGGGTTTTCGGCCTTGACGTCAACAAGGAATTACACCCTGATGATATTCCTTACGACTATGAGGATGAGATAGCTATTCCTAGCAGAGTAAAAACCGGAGACATTATAGGCGTTACCCCCCTAAAAAAAGACGGGAGCTATATTGGATACTCAATACCAAATCCTCAGAGAAAACGATAATGACAATTGAAAAAATTTCTATCTTAATCGATAACAAATCACAGATTGCTGTACTCGATTGCGATGAAGACACATCCTCCATCCAAATAACACTGGAGAGCGGTCAAACACAAAAATTCTCAGGACTTGATATTTATGAGTGCCTTGGAAAAATAATAAAATTTTTTCCTGAGATTAACTTCCTATGTAAAGGAGCAAAAATAAACGTGCGACCCTCCAGTATGTCATCGCAGATGAGCTGTGGAATTATGGCTTACGAGCACAAGCTGGGCGTCCGAGCGTCTAGAAAGGATCTGGTCAATATCTTTCAGTATGATGACCAAGACATTATTAACGATCCACAAATGCAAACCGATTTTTTCCATCGTTGGCTAAAATCAATAAAAAAATAGTCAATACAAAAAAACCACCCTAAACCCAAAGGTGCTCATGAAAGCATTTGAAATAACCACACTTTCCGATGGCAACACGGACAGCACTAT
Source organism: Pseudomonas oplopanacis (assembly GCF_057128725.1). Classification (NCBI taxonomy): domain Bacteria; kingdom Pseudomonadati; phylum Pseudomonadota; class Gammaproteobacteria; order Pseudomonadales; family Pseudomonadaceae; genus Pseudomonas; species Pseudomonas oplopanacis. Next base: position 916,648 of record NZ_JBSKHV010000001.1, read on the forward strand.
AATTGAATACCAGCGCGAGGGAGCGCTATTAACCCTACGAACCAGATGTAACCCAGAGAAAACATATAAAGGGTATGACCTATTCCAATGCTTTGGTCTAATGCGAGCAGATAACCCGACTACAAAATTTTTATGCAAAGGCGCTAAAATCAATGTTTATACTTCGAGCATGTCATCGCAAATGTCTGCCGGCCTAGTCGCGTATGAGCTTCAACTAGGCAGGCCCACGGAGGATGAAGACTTAGTGAGAATATTTGACTTTGAGAAAAACGACATCACAAACAACATCCAGCTACAACTGGAGTTCCGAAAACGCTGGATCGCGTCGTTAGCGAACAGGTGTAAAAATAGCTGCTTGTAACGAATAGATTGCTAGGCGCCTGAAAACAATGACTATCAAAAAGCCCAACAAATAGCTGGGCTTTGATATTTTAACTGCATTCGAACTAGCCACCCTTTTCATCTTCGGCATCGCTGGCGCTGGCATCAGCAGCACTACCAGACTCTCCAGATCCACCTCCGCCACCCTTCCCCATCGAGCTCCCACCACTCACCGCCCCACTCCCCTTCCCCGGGCTAGTACTACTCCCATTCGCATCACCCCCATTCCCACCATTAATACTCCCAGGCGGCAACGCATTACCATCCGCAGAATTGGCATTCATTTCAGTCGACGGAGGCATCCCCCCTTTATCCACAGGCGCATCATTCCCATTGGATTGAGCAAACGCACTCAACGAGCCAACACACAGCAGCCCCGCAATAGTCAGGGCTGTGAGTTTTGAACTGACCATGACGCATCTCCTTTAAAAAAGGTACATACCAGATCTGGCAGCACTCTCTTTTTAAAGGTGCAACACAATCGACGAGCGGCTTTCAGCTCGGCTCACCCGAATAATCCTCACCCGCAATGTCCGGATCTTCAGGGTCCGCCTCGACATCACCGCGCTTCACATCATCAGCGGGCACTTGTTCCACCGCCGTATCGTCATCCGGTGGACGCTGATCACGACTCAACGAATCGGTCGGTGAAGGCAGCGGGTATTCAGGGGTGTCGTCGATTTCGGTGTCTTTCGGATCTGCGTTCATAAGCACCTCTCAAAGGGCCTGAAAAGCAGGCCCTGATAGTTCGAGGGGTGATGTGGGGTTGTTTGTTCTATCAGAGAGACGATCGGTCAAACAGAACACATCAATCTACGTCCTCATCCTCTTCTTCGTACTCGAGGTTCCCCACGTCGCCCGCGTCGTCAGAGTCGTTGAGGGGCACCGTGGCGTCGTCCATGAGTGAACCCGGATCTTCATTGCCTGGGTCGTTGATGAACGGAAGCCCGCTCGGGCCTTTTTGTTCCTTGCCTTCGGTTTCCGGAGTCATGGCATGCCTCGCAATATTGGGGGGTGTATGAAGTTCGAGACTGCCTGTGGCCAAACGTTCCGGATGCGAAAGCACAGACACAAAAAACCCGGCACCAGGCCGGGTTTCTATTTGAGAGCGTCTTAGTGATGCTTGTTTTTGTGCTTATGCTTGTGACCGTTTCCGTGGCCGGAATGTGAACTGCCATTATTGCCGTCGTCGCCCAGGTTGTTCCCGACTGCACCACCCGCGGCACCACCAAGGCCCGCGCCGATGGTCGACCCGGTCGAGCCGCCGAGGCTGTTACCAACTACCGAGCCGCCTGCCGCACCTAAACCACCGCCAATAGCTGCCTCGTTGCGATTGCCTTTGCTCGCGCCGACTGCGCTACCTGCCGCACCACCAACGCCGGCGCCGATGGCGGCGCCTGTGCTGCCGCCCAACTGTCCGCCGACGACGTTACCCAACGCACCACCCAGACCGCCGCCCACTGCAGCGGTGCCGTCGCCAGCCGCCATCGCACCTTGGGCCGCTAACAGTCCAACCACAAACGCAGACAGCGCCAAACTTCGAACGCTGGTGTTTCTACACTTTTTGCCGTTGTTAACCGGAGTCATGGGACGCCTCTTGTTCTTCGGGGGTATACGACCTTTGAGGCTTGGCTCAAAGAATCGTTCATTAACGAAAAAGCCCGGCGTTTAGCCGGGCTCTTCGATGCGGATCGAACGGGATCAGTGACGCTTGTGACCTTTGGCCAGGTTGCTGCCAACGCCGCCGCCCAAAGCACCACCCAAACCAGCGCCAATGGTGGAACCGCTCTTGCCACCCAAGCTATTGCCGATCACCGAACCACCGGCCGCGCCAACGCCACCACCAATGGCAGCGGAAGTACGGTGGCCTTTTTTTGCTGCAACAGCACTGCCGGCTGCGCCCGCTACGCCCGCACCAATCGCTGCGCCGGTGCTGCCACCCATGCTTTGGCCGACCACATTACCCAGAGCGCCACCCAGACCGCCGCCGATTGCCGCAGTGCCATCACTGGCAGCCATCGCACCCTGAGCAACCAGAAGCCCAAGAACCAGTGCAGGCAGTGTTAAACGCATGACGAAAACCTCAAAAATAGGGGGATAAACGAAAGGCGGGGATTGAATGCTTTAGCGCGCGAAACGTCCACACAAAAACCTCCGCACCTCGCAATTAGCGACGGTTGGACAGCTTTTATGGAAAAGGTTTTATCGCAGGCAAAAAAAAGGTTCTTCACGGATTACCGGGAAAGACGCTCTTGATCTTCATGAAAAAGAATTCGCTATCCCGGTAACCGTACGCCATCCGTTTGATGACCTTTATTCGATTGTTTATACCTTCCAACTGCCCTGTGTGCATCGGCCAGCGAACCCGACTGACGATGCCTCGCCAGTAAGCCTTCAGCCGATTGGCGAACTGGATCAGTGCCGGTATTTCGCTTTCATGAGCATGGCGCAGCCATTGCTTCCAGGCCGATCGCCAAGCCCAGGCAGCACTCGGTGTCCAGAGTGTTTTGAGCTCAGCCTTCATCAAATACACCGTCATCAGCGATTGGTTGGCCGCCAACAAATCTTGCAAGCGAACCTGCTGTTCCGGCGTTTTCAGATTCTGTGGATTGCGCAGCAACAGCCATCGCGCCTGCTTGATGACCTTGCGA